>JARRNJ010000017.1:0-67276 GCA_037385045.1 Gammaproteobacteria bacterium
CGCCGGGCAGCGGTCGTCGTTTGATGTGACCGGGGCAACGGAATGAAGCAAAAATCCGCGAACAAGCACCTGTCGGTGCAAGTGAAGATCAATTTGGCGCTGCTGGCTGTCTTTGCGCTTGTCATGACGGCCTCCTTGGTGTTTTCCGCCATCCGTGAGAAGTCGCTGGTGCTCAGTGTGGTCGAGCACCGTACCAAGGACGCCGCCGATTCCTATTTCGACAGCATCAATACGATGATGCTCACCGGCACCATGTCCCAACGTGAGGTCCTGCGCCAGAAGGTGCTGGACCGCCCGGACGTCATCGACGCCCGTATCATCCGCGGTGACCCGGTTGCCAAGCAGTTCGGCCCCGGCAATTCGGATGAAGCGCCCGTGGACGCCCTGGACAAGCGCGCCCTTGCCGGCGAGGCAATCGTCAAGGTCACCTCCACACCCGACAAGGGACGGGTGCTCACGGTCGTCAACCCGATCCGGGCAAGCAAAGACTATCGCGGTACCAACTGCCTGACCTGTCACCCGGTGAAAAACAACACCATCATGGGTGCCGTGCGGATCTCCTATTCGTTGAAGGCACTGGACAGCGAGGTCGCCCGCAACGTCTGGTTTGCCGGCGGCATTCAACTGGGGTTGCTGGTGCTCGGGGTGGTCTTGATGGGCTACACGGTGCGGCGCGTGGTGATCAAACGCATCAACGCGCTGCGCTCCACCATGGATGTCATGGAACGTGAAAAGAACCTGAGCCGGACTGCCGTCATCGAGGCGGATGATGAGATCGGCGCGATGGCCCAGGCCTTCAACCGCATGATTGCCAGGTTCCGTGACAGCTTGCAGGCCGTGGCCGGCGTCACGGGCCAGCTCACCCAGAAATCCGGCCGCGTTTCCAACGTCGCTGACCAGACGCTCAAGGCGGTAACCGAACAGCGCAACGAGACCGACATGGTGGCCCAGTCCATCAACGAAATGAATACGACGGTGCAGGAGGTGGCACGCAACGCCGCCCAGACCGCCAGCGCTTCGCGCGAGGCCGACGACTCCGCGCGCACCGGCGCAACGGTGGCGAGCGAGGCCTCGGGCGGCATCGGGGACCTGATACGCGAAATTGAAAACGCGGCGCAGGGGGTCCACAAGGTGGAGAGCGACAGTGCCAACATTGGCATGGTGGTCGACGTGATCAAGGACGTTACCACGCAGACCAACCTGCTGGCCCTCAACGCCGCGATCGAGGCGGCGCGTGCCGGCGAACAGGGGCGCGGGTTCGCCGTGGTGGCCGACGAGGTGCGTACGCTGGCTTTGCGCACCCAACAGTCGACCGAGGAAATCCACTCGATGATCGAACAGCTGCAAGTCGGCGTGCGGGCGGCGGTGCAGACGATGGACGGCGCCCGCGAGCGGGCTCAGACCGGCTTCGACCACGTGGAGAAGGCGGCGGAGAACCTGGCCGCGATCGCCGACGAGGTGCGCAACATCAACGACATGAACATCCAGATCGCCACCGCGGCCGAGGAGCAAAGTGCGGTGACCGAGGAGATCAACCGCAACGTCACCAACATCGCCGACATCGCCGACGAAACGTCCGCGGGTGCGCAGCAAACCGCGCAGATCAGTGATGAACTGGTGCAGCTGGCAACCGAACTGGAGCGCCTGGTCAGCCAATTCCGGCTCTAGGCAGGTCATTCCCCGGGGCGTGGCCCGGCAATTGTGGGCGGAACCATCGCGCGCCCGGGGCTCAGAACCAACCGGGAAGCCACATCGGGGAACGCGGATGTGGTGTATCTCCCTCCGCCCGGCAGGGTTCCGTGTTTTCGCAAGTGCCGTAGGGCGTGTTTGACGCCCCAGGCGGTAATCCACATGACTTCCGCTCGGTGTGTCGCTGCACCCGGCGTGCCTGCGGCGGCCGGTCAGCCGGTTTCCGTCAGTGCGCCGCTCCCGCTGGCGTTCGCATTCATTGGTCGCCAGCCGCTATCGCGGCCACGCTCTCGATCCATGGCTCATCGCTGCGTCCATAGGCAACGGTGACCTGGTAGGCGGGCAGCTTTATGCGCCCCGGGCGGTACGCCCAGCGCAGCCGAAACAGCTCGGGGTCGGACTTTCGCAGTACGCCGTGAAATTGCCGCGGAACGTACACGGCGCCGGGCAGCAGTTCGGAAACGACGCCGAAGATCCTGTAGCCGGGACCGCCCCCGGTGCCCGCCCCATATACGTAAGCCGACACCCTGGCTTTGGCGATGATGTAGCGGCTGCCGTCCGGGTAGCGCGTCCGCAGGACGGCCTGATCCGGTCCCACGTCCACCAGCACCAGGCGCGACGCGGTCTTTTCAAACCGCGCGAAGGAGCGATTCAGGCGCTTGCGCTGCGTGTCACTGCCGGCCTTGGCAAGTTCCGTGGCCAGTTTTTCCTGTCGGGCTCTCAACAGCCGCTTCCAGGCGCCGCCGTCGTATTCCAGCACGGCGTAGGCCTGGCGCGGCAGCAGCGTCTTGCGATGCGCGGGATCCGTGTCCTGCAGCGCCCGGGAAATGTCGAAGCCCACGGATTCCAGCTTCGTCCGATCAAGGATCGCGCGAGCGCCGTCCGCACGCTGGCTCCAGCGGATACGCAGGGACAGGCCGGTATTTTCGCTGCCAAAGCCGTGGTGCCAGGCAATGGGCAGTTCCCGCGCCGTCAGTGTCAGCCGCGCATGGGGGCTGCCGCTGCGATTGTAGGCAACGCCGCCGAGCACGACGAGATTGGTGGCCAGCACCAGGGCGATGCCGAGCAGATACCGCTTGTGTTTCATGCCGGTTGCTCCGTGGTGACGGCCCGCAGGCGTTTGAGGATCAGGAGCACACCGACGGCGATCAATCCGAGCAGCAGGAAGAACAGGTACTTGGGCATCCATTCCCACCACCAGTCAAACAACTTCGTATACAGATAGATGACGAAGAAGGCGCTGCCGAGATTGGCCAGCGCCGGCCAGTGGCGGCGGATCCCAAGCCAGATGGTGAGGCCGCTGCCGATGAATCCCGCAGTCTGGTAGCCGCTCTCGATGGCATGGTTGGAGAACGGCAGATAACTGATGGCGCCCCAGTTGGACAGAATCAGAATGGCGATGAACACCACCAGCAGGCCGTAGACCCGATAGATGCCGGGGAACGCCGGGCGCTGCCAGCGCTCGACCAGCCCGATAGCGAACAGCAGCAGGCCCGCCAGTATGAAGTTCTCGGGCCGCTGGCCGAAAGACAGCCAGTAGACGCCGCTCCAAGTGCCAACAGCGGCGGCCAAATAACCCATGAGGCTGGTGAGTCCCGCCACCAGGACCAGCTTCAGCTCATAGCCGTAGGCGAGGATCAAGCCGTAGGCCGCCCACGCCAGGAACGCGTTCTCACTGGGGGCAATGTTGAAAATGTTGCCGAGCACGCTCAGGTTGAGCACGAAGCAGGCGAAGGCGACCAGCGCCGCCAGCGACGTGAAATACAGGCTCCTGCCTTCGCGCCGGGCGATCCACTCCACGGCCACGGTCATCGACAGCGGTGCGGCAACCAGGATGGAGACCTGGGCGGCGGCGTTGAGATAGCCCCAGAAGCGGTAAAAGAAGAAAAAGACGGCGGCGGAAATCGACAGCGCACCGAGAAACGAGGCGATACGCATGCCCCACGACAGACGTTTCTGGCCGTGGCTGGTGTCGACGTCGAACTGGCTGGAGATCGCCTGCAGGAGGTGCGCGTGATAGTCGTCGATGCGCGCCCGGGTTTCATCCGAGAGCACGAGCACGTCTTCATCGCGCAGCGTGTTCAACTCTTCCTGGAACGCGCGGATCCGGTCGGCGCGCCGCTGTGCCAGTTCCTTGTCCATGCCGGGCCTCCTGCAAGTGCTGGGCACAGTATAGCGGCTTCCAGGTGGTTTCGGCGCGGGAGAAAGCCGACATGGTGGCGCTGCCGGCCGTCAATGGGGCCGTCCGTCCCGTGCGGCGCAACACCTGTTTCCGGCGTGGGCAGACGAGCGGGGAATGGGCGCATGCTACCGGCACGCCGGTGGTGCCGGTATATCGGGCATGCCTCCGAACAGGCTCCAGTGTCGAGTTACTTCGATGGGAAACGTATACCGCTCAGGACGCGCCTGCAGGTTTGCGCGTCCGATACTGAATGCGTTGGTCAGCGGTTCGCAATGGATAGTGAGCTGTATGCTTCCCGGGTCGATTGCCACAAACCGGTGGTAGTGCAGGAAGCGGCCGCATTCCTGATTCCGGTCCACGCTTTCGCTTTGTCCCGCCAGCCGGTCCTGCCCCGGCGTTCCGCGGAAGACAATCGCATCACCTTGTACCGGCCAGCTCTTGCCGCTGCCACGGTCGAAGTAAGCGGACGTCTTCATCAGTTCATTGATGACGTCGAAGGCGTAGATGGATCCAAGACTGTGCGCCACGACATAGCACGGTTGGCCGAGCTCGTAGGTTTCGAAAATGGGCTTTCGCAGCCCGGCGCGAATGGTGTTTGCCGTGCTGTCGTCGGCCAGGGCGACGACCACGTCGCCGACCAGATCAAGCACCGCGCCGGCTACGGCGGCGTTCAAAGGTGTAGCGGCAATCAAACCGATGAGACGTTTGAATTTCGCCAACGCCCGGTCGTTGATGTTCTC
The DNA here is from genome assembly GCA_037385045.1 of Gammaproteobacteria bacterium. Taxonomy (GTDB): domain Bacteria; phylum Pseudomonadota; class Gammaproteobacteria; order JASBUN01; family JASBUN01; genus JARRNJ01. The sequence goes on from JARRNJ010000017.1 coordinate 4,612, forward strand.
ATAACGGCAGAGGTCGACTTCGTACTGCAGGGGCAGTCCGCCCAGACGTGCCTCGATCCGGGCGGCGACCAGGCGGTCCTGGTCAAGGTCGACGTCGGTGCCGGACTGGACACCATGAACCACCAGCACCTTGCGCGGTTTGCCCGGGTCGACTGGCATATCGTGCCCTCCCTGGTATCGGCGATTGCAGAACCTCTGCGCCACATACTGAATCCGTAGGCGCATTGTGGGTATTCAACCATGGTCGAGGAAAGTGCAAACCGGGCGTCCGGTCCAGCCGACAACGTGACTCGCCCGCGTTCGAATCCGGCGCGGCCGTGAAGACCCCGCCGTGCCGTTCTGATCAAACGAAACTAGGGAAACTACGGAAACTACGGACTGCATTTCCGGGGCAAAGGCCGCCCGTTCCGAGTGCCAAGGCCATTCACTCGTTCTTCGGGCTCACAGCTGATTTCATCGGTGCGCAGCGCGCGGCCAGGGGCCCTCCGTTGGTTCGCCGGGCAACGGTTGGCGGATGGAAAATCAGCGGACGTTAAAGTATTTTGCGCAGCCGCCGAATGAACTGCGTTGAAGGGGGTGACACCCCATCGAAGCAATGAGGAGAAAAGGCTGTGCGGTCGAAACTCATGATCCCCGCCGAAACGCGAGCCCTGGCGCTTGCGCCGCTGGTCGCGACTACGGTGTTGGGCGTGCTGTTGTTTGCCGTTCACAGTCTGCTGCCATCCGGTTCAGAGGGTGGCCTGGTGATGTTTGTCGTCGCCGTCGTTCTGATCCCGGTTATCAGCTATTTCATCGGCCAGCGTCTGCTGGCCCGAATCCTCGGGTCCAACCTCGGCGCGATTGCGGCCTACGCCAAGTCAGCGGTGGCCGGCGAGCGTCACGACGCACCCGAGGTGAGCAGTGCTGGATCCATCGCCGGTTCGCTCGCGTCCCTGGCGGCCCAGGTCGAAAAAATGTCGACCAGCATCAAGGCGCACGTTGAAAGGATCAACTCCGAGGTCGAACAGCTTTCCGCCGGCAGCAACGAGATCCTGTTCACCACGCAGATGCAGGCGGCGGCCGCGAACGAAACGAAGCAGGTGATGAACGACATGTCGGAGCGTATCCAGGCCGTTTCCAGCCTGGCGCGTGACACCGAAGCGATCTCGAACAAAGCCACCAGTCTGTCCGCCGATGGCGAATCCGTGGTGCAGGATGCCGTCCGCGTCATGGAGCAGATATCCAGCGCCATGACGCTGGCCGCCGAGCAAATCAACGCCCTGACCAATCATGCGCACGATATCGACAAGGTCGCTATCGTCATCCGCGACATCGCCGACCAGACCAACCTGCTGGCATTGAATGCCGCCATCGAAGCGGCGCGCGCGGGCGAGCAGGGGCGCGGCTTCGCCGTGGTAGCGGACGAGGTGAAGAAGCTGGCCGTGCGCACCGCGCAATCGACACAGGAAATCACCAGCACTATCCAGGTTATGCAGAATCAGACCATGGAGGCGGTGGATGGCATTGGCCACGCGATGCCCTTGATGCAGCAGGGCGTGGAGAAGGCAGGCCGTGCCTCAGAGGTATTGAGAGACATTCGCCAGGAGTCTCAGAACACGCTGGACAAGATCAGCCAGCTGGCCGGCGAAATGGATGAGCAGTCGCAGATGGTGTCCAACGTCGTGGACAGCGTGGGCCAGATTCTGGATATGTCGTCGAGCACCGACAAGGTGGCCGAACGCACACTCCAGACTTCGGTCACCCTGTCGAACACCGCCATGGAGCTGCTGAACGATACACGGGTGGCGGAAGAGCAAACAGAAGACGAAAACGACACCGCAGACGGTACACCGGACGAACGGGCCGAGCCCGCGAAGACGAATTGACACATTCGGAAGATAGGAGACTGCAATGCCCTTAATCACATGGTCCAATATGCTGTCCACCGGGATCGGCGAACAGGACAACCAGCACAAGAAACTCATCGACCTCATCAACGAACTCAACGATGCAATGCAGGCCGGCAAGAGCGCGGGCGTCCTGGGTAAAGTGCTCTCGGAGCTGGTCAACTATACTGTGTTCCACTTCGGCTACGAAGAGAAGCTGATGGGAGAGCACAAGTATTCAGACACCCCGGCGCACAAGGCCGAGCATATCAAGTTCGTCCAGACCGTCGGCGAGTTCAAAAAGAAGTTCGACGCCGGGAACGCGGTGGTGTCGGTCGAGATCATGAACTTTCTGCGCAACTGGCTCACCGGCCACATCATGAAGACCGACAAGAAGATGGGGCAGGAGCTGGTTAAAGCCGGCGTAAAATGACAGGCTGAACCTGACGGGTTTGTCACCCCGGTCCGCTGCGCCGGTGCGGCGCGGCCAAACCGCACCGGCGCGCGAAAAGTATCACTGCCCCGCGGTTTCGTGTCGCACTGCGCGCGACGAGGGCAGACACCCCGCGCGGCGGTGACTTCTTCGCGCGCCGGAACACCCTCATCGTCCGTTTTGCTCCCGTTCCTACGCTCGCTCCAAGGCAACCTGGGGCATCCCGCGGCACCGTGCCAGGGCTTTCCGCCCCAGGCCGCCGTCCTTGTCTGCGCGGTGAACTGCAGTGGTATCGACGTCGTCGTTGATGCAGATCATTTCGCCGTTGTCACCGGGCTCATAATCTGTAAATCCGCTGTCGTTCCTTTTACCGAGGAGAACGTTATGCGCCACCGTCCGAGCCCCCTCATCGGCGTCGTGATCGTCGCCGGTTTTGTGCCCGTCGCCGGGGCCCAAACTCCTGCCGTACCGCAGCCTCCCCCCGACCACCGCCAACTGGTGGAAATGCCGCCCCAAACCCGCGCATTCATCCGCCAGGATATGCTGGATCATCTCACGGCAATCAACCAGATCGTCGCCGATCTGGGGAAAAACGACCTGAAGTCGGCTGCCGATGTTGCCGAACAGCAACTGGGCGTCTCTACCATGGGCAAATACCGAGGCAGCCCGTACGCGCCGGGCCGTTTCATGCCGGCGGGCATGCGCAATATGGGCTCGACCATGCACAAGGCCGCCAGCGATTTCGCCAAGGTCGCCCGCGAGGGGGACGCGAAGCAGGCATACGTGGCGCTGGAGAAGGTCACCAGCAGCTGTATTGGTTGTCACTTCAGCTTCCGCACCAAGGCCCAGCAGTAGGTCCAGACCTGGCCGGCGCCGGTCGACGGCTTTGCGGGCCCGATCACGTGGGCGTCGCGGGCGGGGGCGGGCCCCGGTTGGCGCCATTGCGGGACAACACGTCGTGGCGGCGCGGCCGCTCTCCAGGAGGGCGCGTGCCGCCGCCCCCTCCGCACCCGCTCAACGAAGCGCGAATACCATGTCGAAGGAAACCGGCATCGGCAGGCTGATCCCGGGTGGTGGCGGGGGCAGTGGCACGGCGTCGCGTACCGCCTTTGCGGCTTCCTTGCGCAACAGGTGCCGGGCCCCGGTCGCCTGCAGCTGCGCCACGTTTCCTCCGTCCAGCAGGCGAAAAGCCACATGGACCCGCCCTTCGATGCCGCGCCGCCGTGCCGCGCGGGGATAGCGCTTGTGGGCCTCGATGTGGGCCAGCAGCCGGACCAGGTAGGCTTGGCGCGCTTTCTGCACCAGCTGCGGGTCCTGCTTGGGGGCGGCGCCGGCTGCCGGCCCCGGCGGCGCGGCGGCGGGGCTCAGTTGCGGTGCCGAGGCTGCGTTCGGTTGTGGCGGAGGCGCCGGTTCGGGTGTGGGCTGCGGTGCCGGGGACGGCTTCGGCTTGGCCGGGCGCGCCGGCCGCGGCTTCAGTTCGGGCCGGGGCCCGGGCGGCGGGGGTTTTCCCGTGGGGTTCGGCTTGGAGACCGTTTGCGGTGCGGGCGTGCTCTTCGGTTGCGGGGTGCTGACCGGGAGGAAACTGAGACGGGTCACCGACGGCCGTGGCCGCGCGGGCGGTGCGTCGGCGCCGAAACGGCTGCCGGTGTGAACGAACAAAGCCAGATGCAGCAGCAGTGAGCCGCCGCCGGCCAGCGCCCAGATGGCCGCGTCGCGCCGGTTCATTTGTGCTCGGTGACCAGATCGATACCCGACGCCCCGGCCTTGCGCGCCGCGTCCAGCACCGCAACGGCGCCGCCCAGGCTTGCCGCGCGATCGCCGCGGATGCGCACCACCTTGTCCTTGCGCGCGGCGAGTTCAGTGCGCAGTGCAGGCTCCAGCGATTCGAGGGTGACAATCCGGTCGTGCATCAGCACCCGCCCCCGGGCGTCGAGGATCAGTTCCAGCCGCGCGTCGGCTTCCACCGCTTCGCCCGACTCCGCTGTCGGAAGGTCAACGTTGATTGCCTCCTCGCGCACGAAGTGCGAGGTGAGCATGAAGAACACCAGCAGCAGGAACACCACGTCGATCAGCGGCGTCAGGTTCGGAGTGCCGCGGCCGCGACGGCGGCCCTCAAAATGCATGTCCTTCCCCTGCGCGACGGTGCGTCACCGTCGACCCGTCGTCTTCCCGCGGTGGCGCTTCCTCGTCGTGGGGGAGCAGTTCCAGCGCCACCGAGGCGTAGGTGCGCATCGCCTGGGCGCGGCGATCGGCGACGCCCTCGAGGAAGTGGAGCGTCAACAGGACGGGAATCGAGACGGCCAGCCCGACGCCGGTGGTGATCATTGCCTCCCAGATACCACCCGCCAGGGCCTGGGCGTCGACCCGGCCGCCGGCCTGTTCGATGACCATAAAGGCTTTGATCATACCTATGATGGTGCCGAACAGGCCGAGCAGCGGTGCGGTGTTGCCGAGCACTTCGAGGGTGCGGAAGCCGCGTTCCATCGACTGCAGTTGCTGCGATCCGACGCGGGTGGCGACCCGGCCGAGGGCCCGGACATTCTGGGCCGCCGCTTCCACCAGGGCGCGCACCAGGGTTACCTCCGGGCCCTGCAGCGGCCCCAGCAACTCGCCGGCGGTGCCGGCGCGCAGCGCCCGGCGCAGCTGTGTCTCGAAGGCGCCGGGCGGTCGTGGCAGCAGCAGAAACCGCAGCAGCCGTTCGATGACGATCGCCAGCGCCACCACCGAGTACCCGGTCAGCACCCACACCACCGGTCCGCCTTTGTCGAAGATGTCGTATACCGTCATGGCCGAATCCAACCCATTGCCGTTGCGCCGCCCAAAACCATCAACCCCACGCCGGCGGCTCTTTCCACGACGCCGCCCCACCGTTGCAGTGCGGCGCGCACCTGGAGGCCGAAGTGTGCCATCACCGCACCGAACACCAGGGCGGGCATGAGCACCGCCCCGACACCGAAGCCGAGGCCCAGCCACAGCCCGGACTGCCAGGCGGCGCTGGCGGCGGCCGCCACCAGGACCGTGGCGAGCGGCACACAGGGGTTGAGTCCCATCGAAGCGCCCATGGCGAACAGACCCAGAGGCATCGCTGCCGGGCGGCGCGGGTAGATCGTGGCGGTGACCTCGCCGCCGCGCGGCTGCGCGGCGCAGCGCCGCGAGGCACCGGCCCGCCGCCACAGCAACACGCCGACGACGAGCGTCGCGCCGCCCAGCGCGATGGAGGCCGCGGCCGGGTCCAGCCAGGACGTCGCCGCGCGCCCGGCGGCGCCCGCCACGGCACCGAGTCCCGCGTAGGCGGCCAGCCGTCCGAGCGAGAAGGCCGCGATGGTTCGCCAGGCGCCGGGGTGGCTGCCGAGGAACACAGGTCCGAGGTAAGGCAGGCAAGTGACGTTGCACGGTCCGGCGCCGAACACGAGCCCCATCAACAGCGCGCTGGAGAAGGTGAGGGCGACGGGCTCCACGTTCATGGCTCCTGTTGACGGCGCTGCCGCCACCAGGCGAGCAGGTTGGCCTGCTCCCAGCGCCCCTGTTTCTGTTTGCGCCGCTTGAAGTAGACGGGGTCCGAGGCGAACAGGGGGAGCGTCGCGTACTGGAGCTTGAGCGCGTCCTTGTCGGGACAGAATTCGACGCAGCGCCCGCATAGCGTGCAGTCGGCAAACACCACATCGCTTTTTTGCATTTCGGTGTGAATTTCGCGGATGTCCATCGGACAGGCCTTGGCGCACAGTCCGCACTTTTCACAGCGCGGTTTTGCCCGCTTGACCAACCGCACCAGTCCCAGCTTGCGAAAGACCGCATGCAGCGCCAGCATCGGGCAGATGCGGCAGAAGGGCTGGCGTACGAACAATCCGAAGGCGGTCATCAGGCCGAACAGGAATACGGCAATGGTCGAAAGAATGAAATAGCCGGCGCTGGAGCCGTCCACCACCAGCTGCGAGGTATCGCCGCCGGCCAGGGTGGTGAGCAGACGGCTGGGACAGATGCTGCAGTAGGGGCTGCCCAGCGCGTGGGACGTGACGCCCAGCCCGGTAAGCAGCGGCAGGCCGAATACCAACGCCAGCAGTATCACCCACTTGAGCGGGCGCACCCGGTCAACCAGGGCCGCCGACAACGTTTCGTAGCGCCGCACTCCCAGCTTCTGGCCCGCCATGTGCAACACTTCCTGGAAGAATCCGAGCGGACAGACCCAGCCGCAGAACGCCTTGCTCAGCAGCACGAACAGCAGCAGGAAGGTTGCCAGGGTGATCAGGCTGGGAAGGAAAGCCGCGAGGAGGCTGCCGCCGGCGGTGAGGACGCCGCCGGCGCGGTGATCCATCTGGTGCTGGAACGGGATCAGCGCGCAGTAGTCGGCGGTGTGTCCGTCGTAGGCGCACGCCAGGGCCGGCAGCGCCCCGGAAAGCTTGTCGGCGGCGTAGAAGCCGACCACCGTGGAGCCGTAGACCAGAAACATGAAGGCCGCCAATTGCACCAGCTTGCGCGTCACCGACAGGTTCATGCCGCACCTCCCGCGCGCCGCCGGCCGGCCGCGCGAAGCACGCCCAGGCCGGTGAAGAAGCCTGCCGCCAGCACGGCCGCCGCCGCGGCGTTCGACTGCCAATGCCGGGGGTTGACGTAGTAGGGGGCGCTCAGCGTGGTGCGGTACACCTGGCGGCCGTCGCGGTACGTGGCAGCGAGCACCAGCTCGGCCGGCGGGTTTTTGCGGCGCCCGGGCGCCACCGAGGGGAAATCATCCGGCAGCTGGAACCGGACCCGGCCCCGGGCGTCGGTGCGCTGCTCGAGCCGGCTTCCGTGGCTGCTGGTCAGACGCACGGCGACGCCCGCCTGCGGGCGGCCTCGGTAGCGGAGCACGAAACGCGCACGCTGGCCGGTCTCGTAGTGCCAGTGCTCGCGCGGCAGCGGATCCGGCGCCAGCTCCAGCGCCGTTTTCACAGCGGCGGTCAATTCCGAGGGTGAATGCCCGGAGGGCTTGCCGAAGGCGAACAGGTAGCGCACCGCGCTCTCATGCACGTTGCCAGTGCGGCGCCGGGCTACCAGCGCGTGGTAGTTGTTCGCGCCGCTCGGGCGCGGGGTGACGCGCCCGGCTTTCAGGGCCAGCGGCCTGCGCTGCAGGCTCGGCAGCCAATACTCGACGCGGCCGCCGCTGCCGTCGCGCAGTTGCAGCGGCTGTGTGCCTCGATGGCTGGTGCCTTGTGGCGTCGCGGGGGCCCAGACCAGCAGGGCCTGTGCCGGCGTGACCGCGGTGCACAGGAGCGCCGCCCAGATCGTCCTTCCCACCATCTCCCCTCCCGATTCAAAAACGCGCGCTGACGCCCGCGGTGTAGGTGCGCCCCTGGTTGACGACGATGGACATATCTTCCGCGTTGTAGCGGCTGTCGCCGTTGGAGTCGTAAAACGCGCGCGCGGTGTTGTAGTAGAACTCGTCGAACAGGTTATCGACGCGGCCGAACACGGCCCAGTTGGCGCCGTGGGTTTTGCGCGCGTAGCTGGCCAGAAGATTGACAACCGTGTGGCCGCCCACCTTCAGGCGGTTGAGTTCATCGGCGTAGTAGTCGGTGCTGTAATCGGCCTCCGTGGTTACCATCCAACCGTCCGCAGGTTTTACGTAGACCTTGATGTTGAGGTGATGCCGCGGCACCCGCGGCACCCGGTTGCCGGTGTTGTCGTAGGTGGTTGTCAGATATTCGGGCGGACAACTCGGGCCATGGCAGGCCGGATTGTAGGCAGGATTGGCTGTCATCAGCTGATAATTGGGGTACTGCGTGTAGCGGGCGTCGATGTAGGTGTAGGCCAGGTCCCACACGACCCGACGCGCCGGGTCGCTGCGCAGCGACAGTTCCAGGCCGCGGTTGCGGACTCCCCCGATGTTCTCGAATTGTCCCTGCCCCACGTAGAGTCCGTTGCTGGCGTCGATGTAGTCGCGGCGGTTGATCTGGAACAGAGACAGATCGGCGTCGTGGGCTACGCCGAACAGCCGCAGTTTCAGCCGAAGTCCCAGTTCCATGTTAAGGGCGCGTTCGGCCTTGAGGTCGGGGTTGCCGGCGGTGTCGCCCAGTGGGCTGTAGCGCCCGGTGAACAGTTCCTGGACGCTGGGCGCGCGGAATCCGGTGGAGGCGTTGCCGTACAGGTCGGCGTTGGCGGTCAGCGCATAGTTGAAACCCAGGCGGTAGGAGGGGACGCGGAAGGTGCGCGAGTTGCTGTCCGATGGGGTGGCGTAGTCGCTGTAGTCCAGTGCGATGTGGTCGAAACGGGCATTGGCGGTGAAAGTGAGCGGCGTGACTGGCCGGTATTTGACCTCGCCGTAGACGGCCCGTACGTCTTCGTCAGTGCGGTTATCGCTGACCACATCCCCGGCGTTGACATGCTTCCAGGCGATGGGCACCAGCGCGGTGCTGCCGTTGTTGTAGCGGTTGGCGCGCAGATCCAGGCCTCCGAGCCAGGCCAGCGACTTGCCGCCGCGGCGCCATTCCATTTTCATGCCGCGCTGCACCTGGTCGTAGTCGTTGTGGTATTGATAGATATTCGGGTCCGCGTCGGTCGGCGCCGAAATGAAAGTGGTGTGGTCGGTGAACTGGTAAACGTTGGCAAGCAGGTTGCTTTGCCCGATGTCGCGCGAATACGACAGGAAGTATTTGCCCAGTTTGACGTCGAACTTGCGGGCGTAATCGTTGTACGCGGGGTTGGTACTCGTTGGGTCGTCTCTCGCGGCGGTGACGCCGTCGACGGTGCCGTGACTGTCCTTTTTTCGCCTGGCCGCCTCGAAGCCGAAGGTCAGGTCGCTATGGTCATCGATGTAGTACTGCAGTTTGCCGTTGAGATAGTCAGCGCGGTAGCCGGAGTCCTGGTAGTAGCCGTCGGCCTCGCGGCGTGAAATCTGAACGTGGGCGTTGTAATTGTCGGTCGCCCGGCCCAGCTGCGCGACTCCCTTCTTGTATCCGAAGCTGCCGAGTTCCGCATCCGCCTTTACGCCCTTGTGGCGTGCGCCCTTCTTCGTTGTGATGATCACGGCGCCGGCCAGGGCGTCGTTGCCGAACAGAAACGACGCCCCACCCTTGATCACTTTCACCGACTCGATGTTGTCGAGATCGATATTGACGCGGCCGGTGCGTTCGAATACGGGCACGCCGTCGATCACCACGGCGACGCCGGGATTTTCGCCCATGAACGTTTGGTTTTCCACGCCACGGATGTGGATCTTTATGGAATCTCCACTCTGCACCTCCGTGGTGATGCCGGGGATGCTCTGCAGCAGCAGCTGCAGATTCTCGGCGTGACTCGCGTCCACCTGGCGACCGCGGATCACGGCGATGCTCGAAGGTTCGCTGCGCTTGTTGTCAAAGCGATCAGCGATGGTGCTCGACTCGACGTGGATCACGCCGAGATCCTCGGCAGGGGCGGGCGGAAGGTACAGGCAGACAAGGCAGGCGGCGAACAGCAGCCTGGGGCCGGATTGGGACATCAAAGACTACCCCCAATTTCTGCGTTATTGTCATCGAGCCGAAGCTGTAAACGTCATCGGGCAATAAACCGTGCAGAGAGTGTGCCAATAGGTAAACGTATGAATGAAGGAGGAAGTTCTTCCGGATGGGCGGGGTGGATTGCGGCATTTGGCGCAGTTCGGCACGGCAAACGCCGCACCGCCGCCTGTCCTGGCAGGGACAGCGCGCCCGCAATTGTGGTACCCTCCCCATGCCCTGGGTCTGGCTGGCGAGGCATGGCCGCCGGACTTCGAAATGGACGTCACAGTGCCCTATGCCGGGGTGTTGCAGATGCCCATGCTCGACCTGCCGGGATTGTAATGAAAACGCGCAAGAAAGCCCTGCATATAGCCGGGTTGTACCTTCTGTTCGGTATCCTCTGGATTGCAGTTTCCGAAGCACTCGCCCATTACCTGGCGCCTACGTCCGCCGTTGGCGACTCCTGGAGCTGGCTCAACGGTTCGGTATTCGTCGCCGTTACCGCGGTGCTCCTCTACAAGGTGACCGAGCCGGTGCTGGCCCGTGCGCTGCGCAGCGCCAAGCGCGACGATGCGAAGACCGAGTTGGACTCGCTGTTCGACGCGCTGCCCAACGGTGTGCACGAATTGTCCCCGGACGGCCGCATTGTCTACGTCAATGAGGCGTATGCCCGGATGGCCGGTGTCCCGTGCCGGCGATTGTTGGGCATGCCGGTGTGGGAGCTGGTTAACGACCCGGTGAGGCGCGACTGGCTGCGCGACGAGCACTTCCCGCAGCTGCGCGAAGAACAGCCGCAGCCCACTCCATTCTACGAACGGGTGCGGCGCCCCGACGGCAGTACCATCGAGGTGCGGCTTGACTGGGCCTACAAACGTGATGGTGACGGGCGCCTGACCGGTTTCATTGCAGTGGTGTCCGATATCACCGAATCCAAGCAGGCGGAGCAGGCACTGGTGGACAGCGAACGTCGCTTCCGTCAGCTGTTCGAGCACAACAAGGCGGTGGAGCTGCTTATCGACGCGGAAGACGGCCATATCGTCGACGCCAACCGCGCCGCAGAACGCTATTACGGCTACAGCGGCGACCAGCTGCGCGAGATGACCATCTACCAAATCAACACCCTGTCGCGGGATGAGGTCAATGCGGAGATGCGGCGCGCAGCCGAGGAGCATCGCGACCATTTCTACTTTCGTCACCGCCTGGCAAACGGTGAGGTCCGGGACGTCGAGGTGCATTCCGGCCCGGTCACCATCGGCAAACAAACCATTCTCTATTCCATCGTTCACGACATTACGGAGCGGCGCCGCACCGAGGCGCGGTTGGTGGAGAGCGAGCAGCGTTTCCGTCATCTCTACGAAGGGGTGCCGATCGGTTACCAATCCCTCGGCGACGGTGCGCTACTGGCGGAAGTCAACCAGGCGTGGCTGGATCTGTTCAGTGTCACCCGGGAGCAGGCCATCGGGCGGCCGTTCGACGAATTCCTGGCACCGACGTCACGCGCGCGTTTCCGCGAGGCCTTCGACACCCAGCAGCGCACGGGTTCCGTAAAACACGTGTTGCTCACGACGCGGCCGATCGGCGGTCGGCAATTGATCGTTTCCTATGCCGGGCGTTCGGAACGACGCGGTGGCGCAAAACGGGGTCAGAACCACGGCATCCTCACCGACATCACCGCCCAGCAACACGCCTATGCATTGGTGCAGCGCAGCAATCGCGCGCTGCATACGCTGAGCCACTGCAACGAAGCGATGATTCACGCCGTCAGCGAGGCTGACCTGCTCGAGGGTATCACCCGTTCCCTGGTGGCCACGGGCGGATACGCGGCCGCCTGGGTGGCTTTCGGCGACCAGCATGAGCTGCGTGTTGCCGAGGCCTATGCGCCTGATCCCGCGATCGCGAGTCGGATGAAGAACGAGTCGTCCGAGGCCCTGCTGGGTTGCGAGGAGGTGGCCAAGGCCGTGACCGCCGGGCGGCCGGTGCTGGCCCACTCCTGCAACGGTGCGCAGGTGTGCACCTGTTGGCGCGAGGTGATTGAGGACGTCGACGCATTCGCCATGGCGTTTCTGCCCTTGCGCGTCGCCGAAAACACCATCGGCGTGGTGGCTGTGTACGCCGCCGAACCGGAGGCATTCGATGCCGAGGAAACGGCTCTGCTGGGCGAGCTGGCCAATGATCTCGGCTACGGCATCAACATGCTGCGCACCCGTGATGAGCGCGACCAGATACGCGGTGCGCTCTCGAACGCACTGCTACAGACCGTCAAGGCGTTGTCGACCACGGTCGAAAAGCGCGACCCGTATACCGCCGGCCACCAGGAACGAGTATCGCGCCTGGCCGCCGCCATCGCCACGGCGATGGGCATGTCGCCCGAGCGGGTCGAGGGGGTTCGCTTGGGAGGCCTGATCCACGACATCGGCAAGATCTACATTCCCGCCGAGATCCTCAACCGGCCGGGTGCGCTCACCGAAACCGAGTTCGCCATTGTCCGCAGTCATTCCGAGGTGGGTTACGAGATCATGAAGGATGTGGATTTCCCGTGGCCGGTGGCGGAGATGATCCTGCAGCACCATGAGCGCATGGATGGCAGCGGCTATCCGCGCGGACTCAAGGGCGACGAAATCATGCTTGAGGCACGCATTCTGGCGGTGGCTGATGCGGTCGAGTCGATCAGCGCCCACCGGCCCTACCGCGCCGCCCTCGGTTTCAAAGCGGCGGTCGACGAAATGGCCCGCGGCAAGGAGACATTGTACGATCCGGAGGTGGTCGATGTATGCATGCGCGTGATTCACGACCAGCATTTCCGCTGGAACTGACGGCCGCGGGGCCGCAACGGCTTTCGCGCCGACTGGCGGCTCAACCCGCGCAACGGCCCGGCCCCGCCGCACGCGCGGGCGCCGCTATGGAACCGGTCGGCAACGCCGCGCACCTCATGGGCGGAAAGCGGCCGGCAGTGCGTGGTGTGGGCGGCCGAGCTGCATTACACTACCGGAATTTGACGGTACCGGGCCGGCCTCATGCCAATTCCTGTGGTGATCTGCGATGATTCGAGCTTTGCGCGGCAACAGATTGCGCGCTCCCTGCCGCGTGGCTGGGACGTCAGCGTAACCTTCGCTGCCTCGGGGCCGGAAGCGCTGGACGCCATCCGCGCCGGCAAGGGCGATATCCTGTTTCTCGATCTCACGATGCCGGATATGGACGGCTTCGACGTGCTGGAGGTGATCCGGCGCGACGACCTGCCGGCGCTTGCGATTGTGGTTTCGGGCGACATTCAATCCGGGAGCCGCGCGCGCGTGGCCCAGCTAGGCGCCGTGGCGTTCCTGAAAAAACCGGTGGACCCGCAGGAATTGCGGCAAGTGCTCGACGAGTATGGTGTCCTCGGTGCGTTGACCGCGGCGCCCGTCGCGGCCGACTCACGCTTCGAGTTCGTCGACTGGTGCCAGGAGATTGCCAACGTGGCCATGGGCCGAGCGGTGAATCTGTTGGGCAAGGTCACCTCCGAGACGGCGGAGTTGTCCGTGCCGAAGGCGCACCTGCTGTCGCTCGCCGAGCTGCGCATGCTGGCATCCGGGCTCGCTGCCGAGGGTAGCTACTCCTACGTGTCCCAGGGGTTCATCGGTGCCGGTATTTCGGGCGAGACGGTGATCGTGTTCTACGACGCGGACGCGGTGGCGCTGGCCCGGCTGCTCAAATATGGGCAAGCCAGTGAGCGGCCGGAGATGGGCGAGTTGCTCATGGACATGAACAACCTGCTGGTCGGTGCTTTTCTCAAGAGTCTGTCGACGTTGCTCGACGTGAAATTCAGTCTCGGTCAACCGCGGCTGTGGACGCACGACGGCCGCTGGCCGGCGATGGTCAACGGCGAGGGGGACGCCGCGCGCAAGGTGCTCACCATTGAAATCGGCTATACGCTCGGGCCTGGACGTATCCGCTGCGATCAGCTGCTGATGATTACCGAGCAGTCGATCGCGTCGCTGCGGGAACGTGCCGCAATTGCCATGGAGGCGCCGTGAACGAGCCCGGCTCTGAAGTCGCACAACTGCACTGGCTGCTCGGCATCCTGCAGAACGTCGACGTAGGGCTTGTCGTCCTCGACCGCAATTGCCGGATCAAGCTGTGGAATGGATTTATGGAGAACCACAGCGGCGTGTCTGCCGGCCACGCTATGGAACGGGATGTGTTCGAGTTGGTGCCGGAGCTCCCACGCGACTGGCTGCAGCGCAAAATGGCGTCGGTGTCGCTGCTCGAGACCAGCGCCTACTCCACCTGGCAGCAGCGCCCCTATCTGCTCAAGTTCCATAGTTATCGGCCGGTGACAGGTCGTTCACAATGGATGTACCAGAACGTCACGCTATTTCCGCTGACGTCGCCACAGGGCCAGGTCGAACACGTGTGCATGATGCTGTACGACGTGACCGACATGGCCCTCGACGAGCAGGAACTGCTGCGTACCAACCAGGAGCTGGAGCGCCTCAGCCGCACCGATGGTCTCACGGGGCTCTATAACCGCCGCACCTGGGAAGACATGCTGCGAAGCGAATTTCGCCGCCACCAACGCAGCCACCAGCCGGGCGCGTTGGTGATGTTTGATATCGATCACTTCAAACATATTAACGACACCTATGGGCATCCCGCCGGCGACGCCGTGTTGCAGCGGGTGGCGGAAGTGGTGCGCGATACAAAACGTGAAACGGACATCGCCGGGCGTTACGGCGGTGAAGAGTTTGCCATTATCCTGCTGGATACCGACGACCAAGGTGCAATGCGCTTCGCTGAACGTCTGCGCAAGGCCATAGCGGCGGCCACCGTCAGAACTGATGGCAAGGAAATCAGCTTCACCATCAGCCTTGGCGTCGCCGGCATCGTCCATGTCGAAGGAGCGACGTACAGCCATTGGCTGAAAGCGGTCGACCAGGCCTTGTATCGTTCAAAAGAGGGCGGCCGTAACCGTACCACGGTGTACAGCGGGCCCACCTGAGGCGCGACGGCCGCTTATCACTATTCGCCTCTGACGGCTGTGCCGAAACGGCAGCCCGCGCGCGGACCTTGGGACTTCGCCTGGCACTCGTGGCTCCGGGTCCGGACGTCAGATCCGGTCGTCATCATTGCAAAGCATCGCCGTGTCTCAGTGTCGGTTGACGCTCTGGTCGTGGCGCGACAACTTTCCGCACGCCGCCGCAGCGGATTTTCTTCCGTGTTGACGCTACGAAATCCACTTCTGCCACAGGACCGGGCAGGTGCCCGGTCGCGTCATGTGCTTGGTGTTGCACGGCATCCGTACGCACGTCCTTTGATCGGGGCCTGGTAGGCCGTAGCGATAGCGGTTGACCGCGATGCACCCGGGGTTTGGCGTGGTGCGGGTTATCGCCGCGGAATCAGCATAACGGTTTCGTTATATGGTGATGAATTCCTTCGCGCCAATCCGGCACGCGTGTCGCGTGGACCTGGGCCCCTCCGCGCGGTCAGCTTCCATAGGTTGTGCCAATAGGTGGTATATGGTGATAGCTATTTGTAATACCAATTGTCCTCGACTAATGTAACAGTCGCGTTCGGTGGGGGTCGCGCCAATCGGAGTCGCCGGGCAGTGACGGTTTCGGCTGGTGATCGATGTGCGGGTGCTCTCGGTCGGAGTACTGAAATGAAAGTCGAGTTGGCTGAAGCTTATCGGGATACGGAGCGCGGTCGAATGGCGCAGGAACTTCTGTCGCCCTGCGTTCAATGCGGCCAGTGCACATTCAGATGTCCCACCTTCCGTCTTCTTGATGACGAGTGGGACGGACCGCGAGGCCGAATATTTCTGATCAAGCAGTTTCTCGAGGGCAGGGAGCCGACCCTGCATTTGCTGCCACCCGCGTATACGTTGAAGACATTGCAGGGTCGGTCGCTAAGTGCCAATCTCCAGCTTCATCTCGACCGCTGCCTGACGTGCCGGTCCTGCGAAACCAGTTGTCCGGAAGGGGTGCGTTACGGCCGCCTGCTCGACATCGGCCGGGAGCTGGTGGAAAAAGTGGTGCACCGTCCGCTCAAGGAACGGATTGCGCGCCGTGTAGTGCGATCCGTTGTTTCGCACAGACGCAGGTTCACGGCCCTGTTGCGGACCGGCCAATTGCTGCGCAACCTCCTGCCCGGTGAGTTGCGCGCCAGGATTCCCGTCCGGCGCGGGGCGGGAGCATGGCCCGACGGCGCTCATACCAGGACCATGCTCGTATGGCAGGGGTGCGTCCAGCCGGCTCTGGCGCCCGATATCAATGCTGCGGCGGCGCGAGTGCTCGATCGCTTCGCGATTCGGCTCACGCCGGCGGCAGGCGGCTGCTGTGGCGCCATCAGCCAGCATATGGCGGCGGACCAGGAGGCGCACGCCATTATGCGCAAGACGATTGACGCGCTCTGGCCCGCGGTGGAGGGCGGTGTCGAAGCGATTGTAGTCACGGCGAGCGGGTGCGGCATGCATTTGCGCGATTACGGCCAACTGTTGGCTGACGACCCGCGCTACAGTGCGAAGGCGCGACGCATTTCCGCGTTGACCAAGGACATTGCCGAAGTGGTCGCCGAGGAATGGCGCGACGGCGTCGTTGGTGAACTCCCCGCGCCGCGGCGGCCGCACCGGATTGCCTTTCAATCCTCGTGCAGCCTGCAGCACGGCGAGAAATTGAACGGCGTGGTGGAGAGGCTGCTGGAACGTGCCGGATTCAAATTGATGCCGGTTGCCTATCCGTTCATGTGCTGCGGCGCGGCCGGCACATATTCAATCCTGCAGCGGGAACTGTCCTCCGGGTTGCGTGCGCGCAAGCTGGAGACATTGCTTCACGGCCGGCCGCGGATCATCGCCACGGCCAATATCGGCTGCCTCGTTCATCTCGCGCAAGTTGCTCCCGTGCCCGTCCATCATTGGATCGAGCTGGTCGACGAAGCCTTCGCCGCCGCCGGCAGGTGACGGCGCCCGGCGGCTCACACGCCTAACTCCGGCAGGATCCAGCCAACACTGTGCCGACAGCCATTCTCGCTCGTGGACCACAGCCGGTTCGGCTTTCGGGTTGGAGCCGGGGTGAGCACCTGCCGACGCAGGATCCGGTTTCCGAAAGATAGTCACCTCGTGCTTCGCGGTGTGAGAGCGGCAAACCAATTCAGACGACGTAGTTCATGGTCTGTTGCGTGGATCTGTCCGTGGTCCATTCGGCTGCCATCGCCGCGAACGCCTGGCAGGCGGGGCTCTTGTAGGCGGTCTTGCGGCAGATCAGGCTCACCGCGTGGTGCGGCAGGTTCGGCAGCAAGGCAATCGAGCGCAGACCGTGCTGCGTGCGGGCAATGGTGCTCGGCAGTATAGTGGCGAGGCGCCCGAGGCGAACAATTTCGACAATCACGCTGAGTGAGGTGGCGTCAATCGCAACTGTGGGCTTGATGTCATGGTCGAGGCAATAAAGATCGATGTGGCGCCGCAGTGCGTAGTCGGTGTTGAACAGCACCAACGGTTCCTCCTCCAAGGCGTGTTTGTTCAACGGACCCTGGTGGTCGGCGAGTGGATGCTCGGCGCCGACGGTAAAGCTGAGCGGTTCAATGAACAGGATTTCGCTTTCCACTTCTTCGGAACTGCTCTCCGTTGAGACCGTGCTGCTGAAGGCGATGCCCAGATCGATTCGGTCCTCAACCAGTGCGCTCCTGATGCCGTCCTGGGGCATTTCCAACGTTGTCACGGTAATACCGGGATACCGCGAGTTGAATCTGTCCAGCAAAGACATCGTCAGATAGTCGGTGATCGGTGTCATCGCAAGCCGGATGGAACCGCGGCTCAGGTCGTTGAGTTCGTGCACGGCGCGTTTTGCGGCATCCAATTCGCCCAGGGCGCGACGCGCGTGGTACAGGTAGACCTCACCCGCTGCCGTCAGTCGCACCGTGCGTCCGGACCGGTCGAGCAACTGTACGTCCAGCAGCTCTTCCAATTGTTTTATTTGCTGCGAGAGCGTTGGCTGAGATACGTAAAGCGCTTCCGCTGCGCGCGTAAAGCTATGGCGTTCCGCGACCGCAAGCAAGTAACGGATCGAGCGGGGGAAGAGCGCTTTCGGTTCCATAGACAACTCCTATAGCGCGCATCGGTAATTAGTCTTGGAAAACGATATTTGCATAGTCCATAGTCGTCCGCAATAGAAACTCATGACGGTATTGGCAAACGTAAATACATAGTCCCGGCCAGAACGAGAACAACAGAAATCAAGTATGTATGAATATTCGAATTTACTTCGAGCGGTGACCAGCTCGGGCTGGTGGCGCGCTGTTGCCGCACGCAAGGGTGCGGGACGGCGTGTGGCACCGCGCGTTGCGCCGTCCCGGATCTTCATTGCGGTGACCGCGCTGCTGACTTGCGGGTTTGCCCGTGGCGCGGGGGAACGGCTGCGACGCGTCCAGGGCAGGAGAGTATTTCGTGCGCGCTTCTGTCTACCGACGGCCTTGTCGGTGACGGGGCTTTCTCCGAGTGTGAGCCGGAGGCTTCTCTGTTGCTGAGAGAAGCCCACCCGGCTCTCTTTTTTTCGGGTCCTGCGGGCTGTAGAGCGGACCTGAACGCACACGGTCGTATTTTGACTTGATCAACACGCAAGGAGCGTGCCCGATGAATAAAGCGGACATGAAAGAAGCCATTCTTCAGGCCAAATCTGAAAAGAATCTGAGCTGGGAGGCGCTGGCGGAAGTTGCGGGTGTGGCGCCGGAATACCTGTGTTCGGCTTGTTTTGGAATGAATCATCTTGAGCAGCGGCACGCCGATGCGCTCGCCAAAGTGTTGGGCCTGGGCGGTGAAGTAGCGACTGCGCTGCAGCAATTTCCGCATAAGACGTGGAGCCAGACGGTTCCAACCGACCCTGTGATTTACCGTTTGTACGAAATCATGGGCGTCTATGGCGAGACCATCAAGGCGCTGATTCATGAGAAGTTCGGCGACGGCATCATGAGCGCCATTGATTTCAGCATGGCCGTCGCCAAGCAGGAAGACCCGAAGGGCGATCGGGTCGTGGTAACCATGAGCGGCAAGTTCCTGCCCTACAGGTCGTGGTAGCGCGATTGATGCGCGGCGCGGTTGGGCCCATCGCAGGCTTGGGGCGGGTTTGGCGGTGAGAGCAACGCGATGTCGATCGACCTGTCTTTTCATGCGTCAACCAACTGCGACGGATGGTCAGTCGGCTCGTCGACCGCGAAGCCCAAACCCTATTTTCAAACGTGACATGTAAGGTGAAGCATGGTGGCTTCGGATCCTCATCGTTTCGTTAATCAACTTGACCAGGCGGCCCTGGAAGGGTTGATAGGCCGGCTGGAGGGCCGTGCCCAGGATGCCGTGTTTGCGAGGCTGTTGGAACGATATGCGGGTCAGTTGCCATTGGACCGCTCGGCGCAGGTGCTGGAGGTTGGCTGCGGAACCGGCGCGACCCTGCGCGCCCTGGCGCGCCGGAATGACTTCGTCGGCAAGGCGGTGGGGGTGGACCAGTGTCTTCCGTTCATAAACGCAGCCAACGCGTTTGCGCAAGCCGAGAATATCGACGACCGGATTACTTTCCTTGTCGGTGATGCCCACAACCTGGATTTTCCCGGCGGGAGTTTCGACGTGGTCATCGCCCATACCGTGATCAGTCATGTCACCGACCCGATGACGATGCTGAGCGAAATGGCGCGGGTCGTGCGGCCCGGCGGCACCGTTGTTATCCTGGATGGCGACTATGCTTCGTTGACCTACGCCTTTCCCGACCACAGCTTTGGTCACCAAATGGACGCCGCCCTCGCGACCGCCAGCTTCAACAATCCGCGAATTATGCGCGACCTGCCCCGGCTGTTGCCACAGTTTGGGCTGCGTCCCGAGCAAGCGTGGGGCGACGCCGTTGTGGAGATTGGTGCGAGCAGCTATTTCAAGTCATTTGCTGAAACCTACGCCCCATACGTTAAGAGAGCGGGCCTCCTGCCGGCGCAGGCGGTCGACGTTTGGCTGAAAGAACAGCTGCAGGCCATGGAGGACGGGACGTTTTTCGCCGCGTGTAACTACTATACGTACCTGTCATGTCCGCGCTAAGGCGTTTCGGCGCATCCGGCGGCGCAGACGCTGACGGGTGCCGGACCCGTTTGCGTGACGCCGTGAGCGATAATCGCCGCCTATGGCGGCCATTGGAATTACATCTTGGATAATCAGGGGAATTTTGCCTAGATTGGTGACACGTCCCACGTGCGGTTTCCCTGGTCCCGATCCTGCGGCATGGGCGTTCAAACAACAAGGCCGCCGGCGACACCGCAGTGGGGCAGCACCGAGCGTGACACAGCGCCCGGACTGGCCAGAGCCGGTGGCGCTGAAGTGCAAATTGCCGCGGCCCGGCTCCAAACATAGTTCGGTACTTCGCGCAACGGCTGCACGGTGATCGGAGCCCGTATCGTGGTCGCCCAGCGGTACGCCGCACCTATCGGGCTTGTGAACGCAATTGATGAGGTACAGATTGCGATGACTAACCATCAAGACGATGTCATACAAGACGCAAAAATGGCGATGAACACGGGTCGTGTGAACCACCCGCACGGGCAGATCGGCGAGGCGAGGTTCAAGCAGGGTGATCACGTCCGAATCAGGGATTTGCGCGATGTCTTCCATTCGCGGGCGTTGGCCTACAAACCAGGCACCGTCGGTACGGTGGCGGATGTGAAGCGAGAATCCGCCGCGGGAGCCGCCGCGGCGGCGCGGGGCGACGCACAAGTGGAGTGGTACTACAGCGTGATATTCAAACAAAGGGATCTTTGGCCAGATGATGGCGACACGGGCAGGGATGACACCCTGGAGACCGAGCTTCCAGAGCGCTATCTCGAAGAGATGTAATGCCGCTGACCGGCGTCGTGGCACGCGAGAGGAAATCGCGATGTCAGAAAACCGGCATGAGCGGGCGCCGATGGTGGGTGAGGTCAGTGACCTTGAAGTTCGGGAGATGGCGGTGCGCTTTGTGGCGAAGGCCAGGCTGGATCCGGAGTTCGGTTTGCAGCTCCCTGCGGAGGTGGGGATACGGGTTGCGGACTCCAACCAGAAGACCCGCTACATGGCGACGCCGGTGCGTCCCGAAGGTACGGAAGAGTAGACCGAGGACCAACTGGCGGTAATCGCAACCGGCGGCTGCCTGATCGGGGTCGCGGTGCCCAAGCCCGGTGTTACGTCCAACACCCGGCGGCCGGTGCGTAAAGCGATTCCTCCGGTGCAGCACGGCCACGGTCATTGAGCATGTCAGCTTGCGAGGAGTAAGCCATGAGCAAATCGAAGATACTGGACAACAACGTCGACGACGATTGGCAGCCGGCGGACGTGAGGCCGATTGGCGTGCTTGAGGATGTACGCACTCGCGGACGGACGTGGGAGGAGTTGGCTACGCAGTACGGCGTCACCAATCCCGATCCGCCGTGGCGTATCACATTGGATGCGACCTGCGATATGCTTGCGGCGGATTCGTGCGTCAAGCCCCATGAGGAGCGCGACGCGCAGGCGTGCGTTGTGCCGGTGCTCGAACGGCGGGCGGAGGAGGATGACCTGTCCGAGACGATCTACGCCGACGTTCCTTTCCCGGAGCGGACGCTGCTGGCGCTGGCCCACTCTATGATTCGGCGCGGCCTGTTCGACGAGGAAGAACTGGCCCGCCGTATGGAAGACGTCAGCCACCGCTTGAACAGCGTCTGACAGGGGCGCGGCCCGCCCGGTACGGCATGCTGAACCGCCAGGGAAGGCGCGCGGCTACCCCCCGGCCGAGGTAGCGTAGATCCGAAATTGGTGCGCCGGCACGATACGCCAGCGCATTCCGACGCGCCTGCGGATTACCGGAATTTCCTCCCCGCCTGGCGAACGAAGGTTCGCGGACCGGCCGTTCCGCCCGCCGGTGCGGTACGCCGCAACGGGGTCCAGTGCGCGCGGCTGCCTGTTTTGCAGCGCGTCTCGGCTCAATCCCTCCGTCGGTTTCCGCCTGGCGCTGCGGCGCCAACGACTGTCGCGGTATTTACGTGCGTACGGTCCGGGCTCCAGGGGGGGCGGTGCCGCGGCGGACGTTGTCCCAGGCGGCCAGCCGATAGATGCAACAGTCAGGGCCGCCGATCCCGTCCGGCCGACGTGTCATTTGTCAGCCCGGCGCGGCCGAAGATCGAACCGAACACGTTGCTGCCGGTCAGCTGGTGTAACAACGCAAATCCGACATGACCAGCCCAGTAAACCCAAAGTGCGTCGGCGAAGAATTTGTGCGCCAGTACGTAGCGGGTGAAGGCAGCCGGGTCCTGTGGCGGCGCCGGCGGGCCCGAGGGAATCATGGCGTGGATGACCACGCCGGTGACGGCGCAGCCGCTGACGGCCAGGATGCCCAGGCCGTGCACGAAGCTCGACAATCCGGCCCGCCGCCCGGGGGGCGGCAGCCGGCGGCGCCACAGTCCAAGCACCTCGCTGGCGATTGCGCGAAAAGCGGCGCGATTCCAGGGAAACAGCAGTGCCAGGTCGTAGGCCGCGTAACTGTATAACCAGAACAGCAGCAGTACCAAACCAGTCACCAGGCCGATGTAGCGGTGGGGCGGGAAAAGAAACTGGGTACCCGGGTCGGACATGAACAGACCGGTGGCCTGCTGAAAGGTGATGGTCAGCACAATAGCCCAGTGCAGCAGCCGGCTCGCGGCGCTCCAGGTGGTTGTTTCCGTCACGACGACTCCTTTGCGGGTGCCTGCAACAGGCGCTTGGGTAGCGCCCAAAGACCCTAATCCGGAAACCTGCGCGGTCCAGTATCCACGGGCGCTGGGGAGCCAGCGATGACATCGATCAAATCTCCGGGTCGAAACCACCTGCTCGGCCGTTGGCACGGGGGCGCCCCGGTGCCCGCCGAGATGGTTTAGAATGGCGTCTCCGTGCAGTGAATCGGAGATTGGTTTCCCATGTCCAGACGCATCACCGTAGTCGGCGCCGGCTTTGCCGCCCTTACCGCCGTGCGCACCCTGCGCGCCGGCAACCGGAACGTAGAGATCACCGTCGTCGCACCCAAGGCGGAATTGGTCTATCTCCCGAGCCTGATCTGGATTCCGTCCGGGTTGCGGCAACCCGAAGAGCTGCGGATTCCTCTCGAGGCGTTCTTCCGGCGCACAAAGGTGCAATTCCACGCGGGTGAGGCCACCGGCCTGTCCGGCGACAGCCGGACGCTGTTCACTACTGCGGGCGAGTTGGTCAACGACGGTCTGGTAATCGCCTCCGGCGGACGCTTCATCAAGAAGCTACCCGGCATCGAGCACGCGATCACTCCGTGCGAAGGCATCGATGCGGCGGTGGCCATTCGCGACCGGCTGCAGGCCATGGAAGGCGGCACCATTGCCGTGGGCTTCGGCACCAACCCTAATGAGCCGGCAGCCATGCGCGGCGGCCCGATGTTCGAGTTCCTGTTCGGCATCGATACCCTCCTGCGCCGACAGCGCCGGCGCGAACGCTTCAAGCTGGTGTTCTTCAACGCGGCTGCGGAGCCGGGCAAACGCCTCGGCGAAAAGGCGGTGAAGGGGCTGCTGGGTGCCATGGCCGCCCGCGGCATCGAGACTCACCTGGGCCACAAGATCAGTGGTTTTGCGCCGGGCACGGTTATCACCGAGGGCGGCGAGATACCCGCCGAGTTGATCCTGTTCATGCCGGGGTTGACGGGCAACGCCTGGTTTGACAACACCAGCCTCGCCCGTTCCGAGGGCGGTATGCTCAAGGCCGATGCGATGTGCAGGGTGGGCGGAGCCGAGCGCGTCTATGTGGCGGGCGATTCCGGCAGCTTTCCCGGGCCCGGCTGGATGCCGAAGCAGGCGCACATGGCGGACCTGCAGGCCGAAGCGGCGGCGCGCAATCTGCTGGCCGAACTCGCCGGGCGCGAGCCCGAGCATACCTACAATGTCGAACTCATGTGTATCGTCGACAGTCTGGACAAGGGCATGCTGGTTACCCGGACCGAGCGCACGAACCGCATGATCCGTCCGCTGTCCGCATTGCACTGGACCAAGCGCGCCTTTGAGTGGAACTACCTGCGCAAGTACCGCTAGCTGTGTAATCCCACCAGGTTGTTCGCACAATGGTCGCAGGAACGGTGGATGCGCTGCCCTTATCCACCCTACGTTTTTCGGGCGCGAGGATTATCGTAGGGTGGATAAGCGCAGCGCATCCACCGCGCAACAACACGACCGGCGTCGCTGCCCGCCAGCGGCCTCGACCCGACCCGCAGCGCCTCAGGGGCGAATCGCCCCAGCGGCCGGGTGCATTTGGCACGCCGCACCGCAACTCAATTGCGCCCATAAGGCCATCTGCTTCATGCCAAACGCCGACTGCCGGGGCCGCTCACGCTTGCCTGTGTCCGATGCATCGCCCGGTGAACAACCTTGCGAGAAGGTGCAACTGGCCGTCCAGCCCCGGCACGTTGTTCATCAGGCGCCGGCCAGCCCGACGAGCATGCCGAACGTGACCGCCGGGCTCGCGTTCTCCGTGCGCCTCCCGGCCGTTGAGGCACCCGTAGGGGGCGGTAACCCGGACAGGCCGGATGGAGTGAAACCTGATCCGGAACCCCGGGGCGGCTTCCGGATTCTGCGTTGCTCTATCCCGGCTGCTGCGATTACGGGTGGTGGGCCAGCGAAGCGCGCGCGCACGCCCAAAACAAATCAATCTTCTCTGCGACCTTTGCGTCTCCGCGTCCTCCTCGTTATCGGCCCACGCATGAAGCGAGCGCCGCTTCCCGGATTCCGCGTCGCTTCATCCGGGCTGTTTCGAATGCGGCCGGCACATCCTACGGAGGGGTCACAGCCAGGCCTTCACCCCGAACGGATCAGCCGGCATCGGCGCAGCGGATGCAATTGCCCCCGGCGGACTTGGCTCGATACATGGCTTTGTCCGCGTTGTGCATCAAGCGGTCGAGGTCGGCGCCGTCGGCGGGAAAAATGCCGATGCCGAGACTCGCGCCCAGCCTCTGGCCGCCGCCGGCGACGTTGATCGGCTGGTTGATGGCGTGCAGCAGCTTCTCGGCCAACGGCACCGCGGTCTCGCGATCGGCAATACCCGGCAGCAGCACCACGAATTCGTCCCCGCCCACCCTCGCTGCCGTGTCCGAATCGCGCATGCAGTCAAGCAGGCGGCGGGCGATCGTCTTCAATGCACGGTCCCCCGCATTGTGTCCCAGCGTGTCGTTGATCGATTTGAAGCCGTCCAGGTCCAGGTAGATCAGGGCAAAGCCGCCCTGTTGACGCCTTGCCGCCGCTATTGCCTGGCGGGCACGGTCGGACAATAACAATCGATTGGGCAGACCCGTGACGTTGTCGTGCAGGGCCAGTTCGGTGACGCGCTGTTGGGCCTGCACCTGAGAGGTAACCTCGGAGAATGCGATAAGGCCCGCAGGGCGTCCTTCCCAGGTCACGGTCGAGGCGTGCACCCGCCAGACGACGGGAGAGCCGTCCTTGCGGGTCATGCGCAGGTCGTAACAGGCGGGCGCATCGTCACCCGCCATGCGCTGGCGATGGAGTTCGGCCAGCATGTCCCGGTCGGCCTCATCGACCATGGGCAAAAACGAGCGGCCGATCACTTCGTCACGGTCGTAGCTGATCATCTCCAGGCAGGCGGCATTGGCGTAGCGGACGACACCGTCCTGGGCGATCACCACGCCCAGCGGAAGATTTTCCAGGAAACCCCGGTGCTCAGCTTCGGACTTGCGCAGGGCTGCCTCCGAGCGCCGCAGGGCGGTGACATTGTTGCCCACCAGCAGTAGGTACGGCCCGCCGGCGGCTTCGATCTTCGCCCCACCCAACAGAAAGTCGACCGCGTCGCCCGCCTTGGTGAGGAACGTCACTTCCCAATCCCGTATATATCCGCGCTCGTTGATCTGTTCGACGAGCCGCCCGCGGTCTCGTTCCATGTTCGTCCAGATCTCCAGTTCCCGCGCGGTGTGCCCGATGACCTCTTCGCGCGTGTAACCGAACACCCTCAGAAAGGCCGCGTTTACGTCCACGTAGCGGCCGTCCGCTAATCGCGACAGCGTCATCGGTTCGGGATTGATGTGGAAGATCGCTTCGAGGATTTCGCCGTGCAGCATCTCCCGCCCCCTCTCCCGTCATGCCGCGCAACCAACCGCCTGATGCAAGTATGCCAAAAGCGTGCGCGCAGACAAAATCGCAAAAATACTGGTGATGAGCTGCGCTGAGGTGCAATCGACCGCGCGCGGCGCTTTGTCCCCGGCGGACGCGGCCAGGATCGGTGCGCCGAAACAATGGGTCCACGTGCAGGCGCTCACCGGTCCAATCGCCCGTTGCGGCTCGGGGCGCTGCTACAGTTGCCTATTACCGGCCCGGAAATGGTGTGCGCCAGTCCGCCTCCAGCCAGTCCAGGATTCCCTGCCAGCAGTCGACATCCCGTTCATCCCGTTGGCGCGCCAACTCGTGTACACCAAGTCCGGTCTGGGCCGCCGCCACGTAATTCTGGGTTTCCCGAACCTGGCCTACCAGGGGTATGTCCAAGGTGGCGATGAAGCGTCCGAGGGTCTCGAATGCGCGGGTGTTGCTCTTGACGCGATTGGAAATGATACCGATGCGGATATTGCGGGCACGGAGCTTGCCGATCAGCAGCAGGTCGCGGATGAAGTCGGCCGTGGCGCCGATATCCATGGGCGATGGAAGCACCGGTACGAGAATGACGTCCACGCCTTCGATGCGTTGCTGGATCTGCATGCGCTCCAGGCCGGCGGGAGTATCGTCGATGATGCGTTGGGTCCCGACCGGCATCCGCAGCTGCCAGCTGCGGGTAACACCGCTTTGCGGGCCGGCGTGTGCGGCAACGCCGTGTACAGGCGGCAGGCCGGCGCCGCGGAATCGCAGCCAGCGCATGCTGGCACCCAGCGGATCGTAGTCGAACAATGCAGGAGTCAGGCCGGCGACCGCGTAGCGGCTGGCCAGATTGGTCGCCACGGTGGTCTTGCCGCAGCCGCCCTTGGGGTTCATCACGGCAATCCGCCGCACGACGGCGGGCCGGGCCGGGGCGGGGGAGCCAGATTGAAGCGGTGCATGCATGCTTTGGTTATTCGTGAGCGATGACATGCGGCGTTCATTGCCGCGTTACCGCATGGTATAGAATAGTGCCGGCGCGCACATCAAGAGATGCCGATAACCGGGTTAACGGCCCGTCCGCCGCCTTCCTGAAGACCGCCCGTTCCTACCGGGGACATGCGTCCGGCCAGGTTGGCCGGCGCCGCCGCACCGCGGCCGCGGCAAAAGCGAAACGGGTTCAGTCCCATGCAAGCGGTGAGGATCCACGGATCTCCACCGCCCGCCGATTTCAGTCTTAAGCCTCCGATGCCGTTTTCAGACCGTCGTCGTCGCCGTTATTGCGGGCGTCCTCGGCAAGCTCGCAACGGTCGCGCCCGGCGTGCTTGGCGCGGTAGAGCGCTGCGTCCGCGCGGCGCAGCAGGCTTTCGATATCTTCATCCGGCTCGAGTTCGCCGACGCCGATGCTGACGGTGACGGCGAACGGCGCGTCGGCGGCGGATTGTCCGAGCGATTCCCGGGCAAATCCGGCGCGTACGCGCTCGGCCGCCATCAGCCCGTGTTCGGCCGAAGCGTCCGGCAGCAGAGCAACGAATTCCTCGCCGCCGAAGCGGCAGAACACGTCCTCGCGCCGCAACACTTTTCCGGCGACAGCGACAAACTGGCATAGCAGTGCGTCGCCGGCATCATGGCCAAGGCGGTCATTGACTTGCTTGAAGCGGTCGAGGTCCATGACCAATACCGACAAAGGCCTGCCGTGACGTCGCGAACGCTGCATAGCCTGTTCCGCGATCAACGAAAACGAGCGGCGGTTGAGGGCGCCGGTCAGCGGGTCGCGATTGGCCTGACTGTCGAGGTCGGCCTGGAGTCGTTCGGCAGTCATCAACGCCATACCCAATGTCACGGCAATGGTCATGCCGAGCCACCAGAGCGGCACGAAGGGGGCGATTCCTTCAAGGTTCGCCGGCGACACCGCGTGGACGCCGTGATCGGCGGCGGTGATCAGGCGTACCAGAAAAACGCCCGCGTTGGCGGCGTAGGCCCATCCCGTGGCTCGCATGGCCAGCAGGTCGGGCTCGGGCGCGGCAAGCAACTCGCGTGCGATCAGTGCCGAGAGGATCGCGACCAGGACGGCGTTGCCGCCCACCAGTACCTCCAACGACGCGTCGGCGCGTGACGCCACCAGCCAGCCCAACACTACCACGGCGATCGCCGCCAGTGCGCGAGTGGGCAGCGGCGGCCGGCCGATGAACCGCCGGAACCCGTCCCAGGCAAGGACCAGACCCGCCACGATCAATGCCTCGGCGAACGACAATGACACCAACCACGGAATAGCGCCATGGGGGAGAATAAATGCCAGCGCGACGGTGCCGCAGGCTCCGGCCCATGCCCAACGGGCGAGTCCGGGGGTGGTAGGATGCATCCGCCAAAGCAGAACGCGCGCGGCCGTGCAAAATGCGCTCGCCAGCGCGACCGCCACCAGTAACGTGGGAATGTCCAGCGGCATGCTCCGCAAGCCCTCCGTGTGCCGTTTCCGGGGTCCGTTGGTCTTGTGTTTCCGCGAGGTCCGGCAAGAGTGGATTGGCTTATACTACGCTAATTCCGGTCGCCGGACCGCGGCCGCGCGGCTTCTTGATATATCGCGTGATCAGTTAGGCAAATCGCGGAACGGCCCCGGGTCGGGTGTCGGAGTTCGGCCTGCTGTGCGCCGGTGACGGCGGTTCGGCGTATCCGAGCCGTTACCGGCGGCCCACGTCGGGCGTGCCGGCCGGCGTTCGATCCGCTCGGCCCGGCGTTCCGGAACGGCCGCTCCGCCGCTTCCACCATTGCCACGGACGGTTCGTCGGCGGGGGCTGGTCGCGCGGCGCGCTGATGCCCGCGCTGAGCATCCGGGCTGCGGCCGTGGCCGGCGAACATGTCACCAGTTGTGGTTCGGAGCAAAGGGTGCGGCAGGGGCCGGCATCGGGTGGGTCAATCGCCGGCCGCCTGCTCCCCGGACCGGTCTCGCTTCCAGCCACAATGCATTCCGGTTCGAAACTGTTCCCGTTCCTCCGGCGTCATCGCATTGCAGCGCGCCTCCATGCGCCGGCGCCAATGCGAGTCGGGGCGGTGGCGGCCACGCAACCCGCCGAAGAGCAGGCGCGTCAGCACCAGGAGGCCCAGGGCCTGGAGGAAGTGAATTTCGGGCCAGCCGAACAGCGCCGGCGCCAGCCAGTTCCATAGCAGCATCACGATCAGCCCGGCGGCAGCGATGCCCGCCAATGCCAGGAGCACGAACCTGAACCAGTGTTTTGCGCAGTGAGTGGGCATGTCGGGTGACCTCATCTGTCGGTGAATTCGTCGCGGATCGCCTGCAGGCGCCGGCGCAGGTGCAGCACGGCGTAGCGCTTGCGCGCCAGCAGCGTGTTTACTCCAACGCCGCTTTCCGCAGCCAGTTCTTTGAAACTTCTTCCTTCCAGTTCGTGGGCCACGAATACCCGCCGCTGCTCCCGCGGGAGTTCAGCCAAAGCTGACTCCAACTGCTCCAGCATCACGGCCCGCGCATACGCCGCCTCCGGCCCGGCGTCCGCTGCCGGCAGCAGCGCCTCCAGCCGGGGCGCGGACCGTTCGTGCTCCTGCGTTACGGCTTCGGCCAGGGCCTGCTCAGGTCTGCGGCGCCGGAATCGGTCAACAATGCGGTTGCGCGCCACTCGGAACAGCCATGCCCCGATCTGTTCGATGGGCTCCGGCAGTCGATACGCCTCGAGCAGGTCGAAAAACACGTCCTGGAGCACGTCCTCGGCATCCGCAGGCGTCGGTACCCGCCGGCGGATGAAGGTGAGCAAACGGCCGCGTTCGCGGACGACGGCCTCGGTAATCCTCTGGTCACGATCAGTCATCGTCGCCGCGTGTGTCAGTGTGGTGTGCATGTGGATGAAGACGTTTCCGGGCCGGAAATATTGTACACGGGCGCGGGAGCACAACCGGACCGGAGAGGCCATCCGGCATCGGCTGTCTTCCGCCTGGCAGGCGCTTGGTGATTTCGCCCGGCGGCCGCAGCGAGCGGCAACGAACGTCGTGGGGCGGCGAAATCCACCGGCCGGGCGCTTGACGCGGCAGGCCAAATCATATCACCAGTCGTACCCCGCCCCGGTATGCGCGTGCCCCTGTTCAACCCTGCTTCATGTGCAATTTTTGTCATTGCCCGCACTTCGTATACTGGGGCCTGCTAGCGCTGCCGAAGCGCCGGCGGTAGGTGCCTCGGTAGCGTTAGCAGGCCCAAAAGCCGTGCCAGCTCCCGGGCCAGGGGCTTTCCACAACACCGCAACCGGAAACAAGCGATGATTCTTTCCGCCATACTGCTGTTCGGGTTGGCCGTTGCCTTCGGCCTGTCGCTGATCGTCCTGGGCGTGCGCTATCACCGCGGTTCCCCGGCGCTGGGGTTGAGCCACGCCGGGATTGCCTCGCTGGCGTTGTCCCTGCTGGTGATACAGATCTTCCGCGACCACACGCGCCTGCTGTACAACGACGCGGCGCTGTTGTTTTTCCTTGCGCTGGCGGGCGGTATCGTTCTGCTGGCGGTGCGCGAAGGGCGCAAGCCGCCACCGATGGTGGTGGTCGGCATGCACGCGGCCATGGCGCTGGTGGCGTTTTTCCTATTGGTGAAGGGTTACGCGTTGGGCTGAGCCGCCGACGCCGGGTGGGTGGCAGCGCCGCGCAGAGGGCTTCTCCCGCTCGGCGCGGTGAGACGATCCCGCGCCACCGGAATCGACGCACCGACAAGCGGTCGTCGCAGCCCCGGTCCCCGTGCGGAGAGCCCCGTGGCCGAAGCCGATCGTCCGCCAGGCAGCATTCCGGCCCGCAACGCGCAAATTTCGCCGTAACTGCTAGAGTCACATGGAATCCACTTGGCGGAGGCGCGTCGATGGCCTTGTTCGTCGTCGGACTGACCCTGTTTTTCGCCGCGCACTCGGTGTCCATCGTTGCCGGGCCGTGGCGCGACCGTATGGTTGCGCGCCTCGGCGCGACGCGCTGGCAGGGTCTGTATTCGCTGGTGGCGGCCGCCGGCTTTGTGCTCATTGTGCAGGGTTACGGCGCCGCGCGTGAATCCGCGGCGATCGTCTACCAGCCGCCCTCCTGGGCGCACCACATCACGTTCCTGTTCATGTTGCCGGTATTTCCGCTGCTGATCGCCGCCTATTTGCCGGGCCGCATCCGCGCGTTGACGCGGCACCCAATGCTGTTGGCGGTCATTTTCTGGTCTGCGGGTCACCTGGCCGCCAACGGAACCGTGGCGGACGTGCTGTTGTTCGGAGTATTTCTGGTCTGGGCGGTGGCAGACCGCATCTCCATGGCCTGCCGTACGCCGCGTGCGATCCCCGGTCTTCCGCCCGGCGTTCTGAATGATGTGATAGCGGTGGTGGCCGGCCTGGTTGTCTATCTGGCGTTTGTTTTCCGGGTCCATGTCTGGTTGTTCGGCGTTTCGCCGCTGGCGGCGATGGGCTAGAGCGTCACCATGGCCAGAAGAACGTTTCCCCTGTCCAAGGTTTGCGGTCTGCTGGAGCCGGGACCGGTGGTGCTGGTCACCACGGCCGACAACGGCCGGCGCAACGTCATGACCCTGTCGTGGCAGACCATGCTGGACTTCGAGCCGCCGCTCCTCGCTTGCGTGGTGAGCGATCGCGGCATCGACAAGTTCGCGCAGTTCGGACTCACCCCCGTCGCGGCTTCCAAGGTCAGTGCCCCATTGATCGCCGAATGCTACGCGAACCTGGAGTGTCGGGTGACCGACACACGCATGGTCCGCCGATACAACCTGTTCGTGCTGCAAGTGCTCCAGGCCTGGATGGATCGGACGGTCAAGGATCCGCGCACCCTGCATCACCGCGGGTACGGAGCGTTCATGGTGGCGGGCGGGAACATCGAGCTGCGGTCGAAAATGAGATGACTGCGCTTTTCAAATGGGCCTCCGAGGTATTGCCATCCGGCTGTCCCGCAACTCCGGGCCGTTTCTGTCCGGGTTCCGTTTCCGGGCTGATGCCTCGCGTCCGACTGGGCTATGCTTGAGGGATTATCGCCGGATAGATCTTCTCATGTGGCTACAAACCAGTTGTGACCTGGCGTTCGAAATCTCCGTGCCGACGCCCTTTGTGCTGATGCTGAGGCCGCGCAGTGGCGTCCACCAGTGGATCGCACGCGAGGAATACAGGCTGGATCCCAGCGTGCCGGTGTTCGAGTTCACGGATTCCTACGGCAACCTGTGCCAGCGTTTGATCGGGCCGCCCGGGCCGTTCACGATCCGGACGGCCGCTGAGGTTACGGTCGTCGATCGCATGGATGAAGCGCCGGGAGCGCCGTTCATCGAGGTTCAGAACCTGCCGGATGGTGTGCTCGCTTACCTGTTGCCCAGCCGCTATTGTGAGTCGGACCGTTTTGGTCAAATGGCGGCCGAAATTGCCGCGGCCAGCGCGCCCGGGTACGATCAGGTGGCCGCCATTGCGGCCTGGGTGCGCGACAGCGTCCGCTATCAACCCGGCAGCAGCGAAATTCCCTTGTCTGCAGTGGAGGTCAATGCCCGGCGCGTGGGTGTCTGCCGGGACCTGGCGCACCTGGGAATTTCCTTGTGCCGCGGCCTGAGCATTCCTGCGCGGCTGGTCGTGGGTTATCTGTACGGCCTCGAGCCCATGGACCTGCATGCATGGTTCGAGGCCTACGTCGGGGGATGCTGGTACACGTTCGACGCGACTCAGCCGGAGCTGACGGGTGGCTACGTCGCGATCGGCTATGGGCGGGACGCAGCCGACGTGGCGGTCTACAACCAATTCGGGCCGGCAGTCTATCCGACGGATCAACAGGTGCGCGTGGAACGCATAGAGCGCGACGACGGCTGACCGGGCGTCGATGGCCGCGCCCTGTGTGGCGGCTCGTGACCGACCGCGGTCGTGTTGCGGTGCCGCGGGCCCGTTTGCGTGAACATATGACACGCGCTGGCGCCGTGTGCCGCAGGGAGTGCGTGTGCTTCCGGTAGACTGACCGCGAGGAGACACCATCATGAATACCAACGGGCTGCGGGGTATGCAGGCCCCTCTCAAGGAGCGTTATCGCCAGACGCCGGAGGACGCCTTGGTCACCCTTCATGCGCGTGGCCGTCTCGGCGAAGGCGTGACCTGCAGCGTCGAAACGGGCAGGGCGCTGGAGGTGGCCGGCCTGCACCCCGCAACCGGCGGCAGTGGTTTGCACGCCTGTTCCGGCGACATGCTGTTGGAAGCCCTGGTTGCATGCGCCGGTGTTACCCTGAACGCGGTGGCCACTGCGTTGGGCATCCAGCTTCGCGATGCAACGTTGTACGCAGAGGGCGATCTCGATTTCCGCGGTACGCTCGGAGTGGCCAAGGATGTTCCGGTGGGGTTTCAGAATATCCGCCTGCGGCTTGATCTCGACACGGACGCCGACGAGGAGCAGCTCTCCACACTGCTGCGCCTGACCGAGCGTTACTGCGTCGTCTACCAGACGCTCGCCTGTCCGCCGGTGTTGACGGTCACCCATAAAGCGGCGCGGACGTGACGTGCCCGGGTCGGATCAGAGCTGCCCGCCTACGATTGTCATGTAATTCCGATATCCATCGGGTCGTGTGCCGGGTTCCCATTGAAAATCCGATGGACATGGACGAAAGCGAACGAATACGCACCTCCATCGACGCCCCTTACCGGTCCGAGTCAAGGCGTGTTTTTGCCGCGCTGATCCGTCTATTGGGTGACCTCCATGTTGATCACCGGGAGCGATGCAGGCGCGGAACAGTGAACCGCGCCCGAGCCGGCCAGGTGGGCAATCCCACCAGGTTGTTCACAGGAGGGTAGTGAAAACGGCGGATGCGCTGCGCTTATCCACCCTACGTTTTTCAGACTCGCCAGCGGCCTGGTGCGTTTGGCGCGCCGCACCGCAACTCAATTGCGCCCGTAGGGCCATCTGTTTCATGCCAAACGCCGACTTCCGGGGCCGCTCACACTTGCCTGTGTCCGGTGAATTGCCCGGCGAACAACCTTCCGAGAAATTGCGGCTAGTCGACGCCGTGGTATTGCAGAATGCGCGCCTTGACGGCTTCGTATTCGTCGGCGCCGAGCACCCCTTCGTCTTTCAATCTCCGGTGTTCGCGCAGTTCGGCGGCCAGCAGTGCCCGGCTGCTTGGGTAGCGTTGTTCTCTGGCCTGGCGGATACGGTGTATCAGATCCTGGACGAACTCGCGGAATTCGTGTCTTGCCGGCTTGTCGTTCAGGAATTCCACCAGCGGGGCGCGGCCGTGTTGGCTGTGAAACAGCAGCTTGTCGCAAGAGCGGTGCAAAGCCCACAACATAACCACTGCGGAACCGGCCCCGCTCAGGATCACCAAGGCGATCCACGGGGCGGTCAGCTCGGTGTTGGGCGCAAAATGGACATAGACGACCGGCAACGTGGCGGCAATCAACAACGCAAGCGCTACACCGACCCAGCGCCAGGCGATGACCCGGCGGCGGAGCGGATCCGGATCCAGGAAGGCAAGATCGAGCACGTAGCGGCGGGATTGCGAACGCCAGCTTCGGGACCGGATTTCCATGTAATGGCCGTTGAAAATTTCGTAAGCCGCGCGGTGGCCCTTGAATTCGCTGGCCTGGGCAAACCTGCGCTCGGTGGTGCGCGGCGCCGTGCCGGGCTCGTCGTCGGAAGCCAGTAAAATATGTTCGATGTCCTGCTCGCCATTCATGGTTCTTGTGATTTTTGCGCGCTTGCCCAGTGACTTCCGTTCACGGTGCGATGATGCCGCATCCCCCGAAAGCCTAGGAAACCCGCTTTGCAACGCCGGGTCCGTGACTGGCGTCACAACGAACCGGGTTGGTGCAGGTCGTAGCCGACGCGGGCGTTGCCCACCAGTCCCATTTCCGTCAACGCTTGTTCCAGAGGTGTGTGAGGCACTGCATTGCCGAGCGTTTGCCGCAGTTTCCGGTCATCAAGGCTGACCTCCCGGTACCAGAGATAGCGCATTTCGAGCAGGCCGCGGAACAGCACCGAGAACGGTGCCATGAGGCGTACGGCCCACCAGGGAAATTGTTTTACTTTGACAGGCTGGCCGCTGACCGTGCGCAGCGTTTCGGCGATGGCGTTGAAGCTCAGGCGCTGACCGCCAAAGTGAAACACGCTCCACGCTGGGAGTTCGCGCCTGCGCTCCACAAAGTCCACCGCCAGGAGGTCGGCGCGCTGCTGCCGCCACCACCCGTGTCCAGCCCCTCGAACCCCTGGCCAGCCCCTGGAACCCCTGGCCGATAGACTCGCCGGCGTCATGTGCCGGAGCGGGAATTTGTGGGCCTGTACGCCCTGTGTGAAGAGCAGGCGTTATGTCGAGGACCGGCAGATTAACGGCCTCGTAATCGCCAGCGCCAGCGTGACGCACGAGCTGATCAAGGATGGAGCGGCCACCTTGAGCTTTTGATGAGCAGTGCGGAAGGACTCGACCATCATCATGTACCGTGGACTGAGGCGGTGGTATCGGGCAGTGGTGGTGTTGCCCGGCGTCGGCCTTGCCAACGGGTTCGAGGCCTTCTGCGCTGCCGTCGTATTGAGCGTCATCGAGGCTATTCACTTCCGCCTTCGAGGGGCAGCCTTGCCGCTTTCCCCGGGTAGATGCGGATGACATATACGTCAATGCTCGCTCTGCTTCCTTGGCTGGCGCTGAACGTCTTGTTCTGGCCGGCGACCATAGGCACTGCCGTGCCGCCCGCTACCTGTCGCTGCTGCCCGGGAACCGTACCGAGGCGACGTCGTTGGACCTGATCTGGCGTACCTTCCTGTCGGCTCCGGTCAAGGGCAACGTCATGCAGGGCCTGCCGCCGGCGCGTTAACGAGCGCCATGGCGCGCGCCTGTCTGCGAACATTTCTCATCCGACTGCGATCTCATTTGAGCTTTTTATTCATGGTTTTTGAACTATAGTCTCAAGACGGGCTCCCGGGCAGCGCTTCCGGGGCCGCCATTCGAAGGAAATCCGACATGCCGCGCACCATTCTTGCGGGTGTGGCTCTGCTCGGGGCCGCGACCGGCGCCGTCGCGCACGATGTCGTCGTGCCCGCCGTTATCGGCGAGCTGCCGGCGGAGCATCTCACCAAACGCATCTACGTCATCCATGGTCCCCAGGCGCTGCCGTCGCCAGCAACCCATGCCTTCATGAACAACCCGGGATTCGTCGTGACCTCCAAAGGGGTGGTGGTGATCGACCCGGGCAGCAGCCTCCGGGTCGGTCAGGGGGTGCTGGACAAGATCGCCGAAATCACTCATCAGCCTGTGGTGGCGGTGTTCAATACGCATGTCCACGGTGACCATTGGCTGGGCAACCAGGCGGTGCACGAGCGCTTTCCCAAAGCGGTGATCTATGCCCACGAACGTATGATCGAGCGGGCCCGGAACGGCGAGGGCGAGTATTGGATCGGGCTGTTCCAGAAAATGACCGACGGCGCCCTGGACGGAACGGTTGCAGTGGTTCCCACTGTCGGGCTGAAGGGCGGCGAGGAGCTCGATTTCGGCGATACGCGCCTGCGCATTCTGCACACGGGCAAGGCACATACCGATCACGACCTGATGATCGAGGTCATTCAGGACAAGAGCATGTTCACCGGCGACGTGGTCACCAACCACCGCGTGCCCTCGTCCGACGTGCCCCAGGATGCCGACTTCAAAGGGCAGATACACGCGATCGAGATGTTGTTGGCGACCTCGGACGAGGTGTTTATTCCCGGACATGGCCGCAGCGGCGGGCGCGAAGTGCCACAAGCGTCGTTGCGGTTCCTGAAGACGCTGTATTCCTCGGTGCGCAAGTACTATCAGCAGGGCCTCGCCGATTATGAGATGAGGAAGTACGTGGCGGCCGATCTCGCCGAGTTCAAGGACTGGCAGAACTTCGACCAGTTGGGCCGGGTCATCAGCTTTGTATATCTGCAGGTCGAGCGGGAGGCGTTTGAGTGAGCCCCGCGGGTGCGTGGCGCCCGGGGCAGAAGACCCAACCATGAGGGGCACCCTGTTATGACCCAAGTTGCCGTTGTGCAACAACCGCCCGTATTCCTGGACAAGCAACGCACGTTGGAGCGGGCCGAGGCCCTGGTCGCCGAGGCGGCCGCGGCCGGTGCGGATTTGATTGTGTTTCCGGAAGCATTCATCCCCGGTTACCCTGCGTGGATCTGGCGCCTGCGCCCGGGCGGTGACTGGGCGCTGGTCGAGACGATCCATGCGCGCCTTCTGGAGAACGCGGTCAACCTCGACAGCGATGATCTCGCGCCACTTTACAGTGCTGCGAGGAATCATCGAGTAACCATCGTATGCGGCATGGACGAGCGCGAAGGCCGGCTCAGCCAGGCGACTCTCTACAATACCGTGGTGGTTATCGGTGCCGACGGCAGACTGATGAATCGGCACCGCAAGGTGATGCCCACCAATCCAGAACGGATGGTGTGGGGTTTCGGCGACGCGTCCGGCCTCAAGGTTATCGACACCCCGGCCGGCAGAGTCGGCACCCTCATCTGCTGGGAGAATTATATGCCCTTGGCGCGCTACGCGCTTTACGCCCAAGGGGTGGAAATCTATATCGCGCCCACCTACGACAGCGGCGACGGCTGGATCGGCACCTTGCAGCATATTGCGCGCGAGGGCGGGTGCTGGGTCGTGGGCAGCGGCAATGCGCTGAAGGCCGGCGACATACCCGAGGACTTTCCCGACAAATCGTCCCTATACCCGGACCCGGGTGAGTGGGTCAATCCGGGGGATTCCGTGGTCGTTGCTCCCGGCGGCGAAATCGTTGCCGGTCCCCTGCGCAACGAGCTCGCCATTCTGTACTGCGAGGTGGACCCGCGCCGGGTTGGCCTTGCACGCCGCACGCTCGACGTTGTCGGGCATTACGCGCGTCCCGACCTGTTCCAGTTGCACGTCAATACCCAGGCGCAAAGTCCAGTCAAATTCGAATGAAAGCATTTGACGAATGTTGGCCGCCTCGCCCCGTGCGGCCGGGCGGGGCCCTCTGTCGTGCACTCCTGCGGCACGGCTCGCCCCTGCTGACGTGGTGGGTTCTTTCCCGCGACCGCCTGGCGGCAAAAAAGCGGCCTAGGCGTTCAGGATGTGCTGCGCCTGTTCCAGGAAATCGAGCAACTCCGGATCATCGGGGATACTGCCATGCCGCGCGAGGCCAAGCTTGCGCAGCGCGGGCACCCGGCTGTGGTCGACGCCCATGGGCGCCGGTCCCAACTCGTGACCCGCGTAGAGTTCCGCCGCAATAACCAGGTCGACCAGAGTGGGTTGTGCGTCTCCGGTACGGTAGACATCTTCGTGTTCATTGGCCACATCGATGAATTGGCTGCCGAAGTTCCAGGCCTTGAGCACCGTGGCGCCAATGTCGGTATGGTGTCTGCGCAGCAGCGATTGCAGCGCCGCCGCGTCGTCCATGAGGTGCTTCTGTTTCGCCGCATGTTGCAGAATCGGCAGATAGCCGATGTCGTGGATCATGCCGGCGAGCATGGCCTCGTCCGGACTGAGCCGCGTATAGCGCGCCGCCAGGGCGTATGACCAGATGGCAACGGCCAGTGAGTGGGCAAAGACCTGTTGCAGGTATTTTGCCCCTAACCCCTGGGTCGGGCGCATCACCTGGACGATGGACAGATTGACGATCAGGGTGCGCACCAATGACAGACCCAGCCGGGTCACTGCGGTGCCCACGTCCTCTATCGCCGCCCCGGTCCGCCGATACAGCGGGCTGTTGGCGCGTGGTCGCGTCGGCGTCCTCGACGACGTGCCGCACCTTCTGCGCCACATCGGGCAGAGACGGCAGCACCAGGCGATTTGCCTCGATATCCCGGCGCAGCCCATCGATGAACTGGCCGTCGAAATCGCTGCCGTTCGGCGGCGTTCTGCATGTGGTCGTGTCGGGCACCGGGTACATTGCGGCTCCTGGCCGTTTGTCGGTGGATTACCCCGTCAGGCATCCTTTCTCGGGTATCGGCATGATCGATTGAAAACTTTAGCGATTCCACGGGCTTCCGCTGCCGCGATGGAGATGGGGGCGACGGCCGGGTGGCACCAAACGGGACCGTGCGGTGTGGCCGCATACCGGGCCGGCTGCGCCGGGAGGCGGGAAAGTGTCCCGTGTTGCGGCGGTAAGGCTTTGAAAATTGGTCCAAAGTGCCGGCGGCCGTCCCGACCGGTGACCTCCACCTCCCGGTGGCCCAGGACCACTCCCGGCGCATCGGCTATCAGGACGCGAACGCCTTCCGCGGGCTGTTCAGGCGATACACCGACCTGTCGCCGCGCGGTTGCCGGCAGCGAGTCGGCGCGCATCGCAACAATTGAACCACGTGCCCCGGCATTTCGGATAACGGCGGCGCGAAACAGCACCCCGATTTCGTGGTTATGCGCGCTTCAAGTAACATAGGGCGAGCTGAGTAATCACCACCGCATGGACGACCGAGCCCTCCACATTCTGCGTACCGTCTTCGGCTACCAGCAGTTCCGTTCGCCCCAGGACGAAGTCATCGACACGTTGCTGGCGGGCGGAGATGCCCTGGTGGTGATGCCCACCGGCGGCGGCAAGTCGCTTTGTTACCAGATTCCGGCCATCGTGCGCCCCGGCGTCGGTGTCGTTGTCTCGCCGCTGATCGCCCTGATGCACGACCAGGTGGCCGCGCTGCGTCAGGCGGGCGTGCGGGCGGCCTGCCTCAATTCCACTCTGGCGCCCCACGAGGCGCGTGCGGTGGAATCGCAGCTTGCCGGCGGCGAGCTCGATTTGCTCTATGTGGCGCCGGAGCGTCTGGTCCTGGAGCGCACCCTGTCCCTGCTGCAGTCTGCGCGCCTGGCGCTGTTCGCCATTGACGAGGCCCACTGTGTTTCCCAATGGGGGCACGATTTCCGGCCCGAGTACCTACGGCTCGATGTGTTGCGCCAGCAGTTTCCCGAGGTGCCGCGGGTGGCGCTTACCGCCACCGCGGACGCGCCCACACGTCGCGACATCATCACCCGCCTGGCGCTGGAGAAGGCGCGGACGTTCGTCAGCGGATTCGACCGGCCCAATATCCGCTACCGCATCAGCCAGGGCGGTGCCGGGGCAAGGGAGCAACTACTGCGCTTCATCAACGCCGAACACCCGGGCGAGGCCGGCATCGTTTACTGCCTGTCGAGGCGCCGGGTTGACGAAGTGGCGCAATGGCTGGCGGCGCGCGGCCTCGCCGCATTGCCTTATCACGCCGGCCTCGGCGCCGAGGAGCGCGCCCGCAACCAGGCTCGGTTCCTCAATGAAGAAGGCGTGGTCATGGTGGCGACCATCGCCTTCGGCATGGGGATCGACAAACCGAACGTGCGTTTCGTCGCGCACCTGAACCTGCCCAGGAGCATCGAGGCCTACTACCAGGAAACCGGCCGCGCCGGGCGCGACGGTTTGCCCGCCGACGCCTGGATGCACTACGGCCTGCAGGACGTGATCCTGCTGCGCCAGATGCTCGAGTCCTCGGACGCCGACGACGAGCACAAGCGCGTCGAGCGCCACAAGCTGGACGCGATGCTGGGTCTGTGCGAGCTCACCACCTGCCGCCGCCAGGCGCTGCTGGCCTACTTCGGCGACGTGATGCCGGAACCGTGCGGCAATTGCGATACCTGCCTCGAGCCGCCGCAAACGTGGGATGCCACCGTGCCGGCACAGAAGGCGCTGTCCTGCGTGCACCGCACCGGCCAGCGCTTCGGCGTCAACTATCTCATCGACGTGTTGCTGGGAAAGGACGGTGAGCGCCTGCGCCGCTTCGGCCATGACCGGCTCAGCACCTTCGGTATCGGCGCTGAACTCAATGCCCGGGAGTGGCGCGGCCTGTTCCGGCAGCTCATTGCCCGCGGACTGCTGTCGGTCGACCTGGAGGGGCACGGCGGCCTGCGTCTGACCGAGCGCTGCCGCGCCGTGCTGCGCGGGGAGCAGCCGCTGATGCTGCGGCGCGAGAGCAAGCCGCAGCGGACCAGAAAGGCCAAAGCCGCACCGCCCGCGCTCAGCCGTGAACCGGACCGCCAGCTGTGGGAGGCGCTGCGTGCGCGCCGCCGTGAACTGGCTACCGAGCAGGGCGTGCCGCCCTACGTGGTGTTTCACGACGCCACGCTGATGGAAATGGTCGAGCGCCGTCCCCAGAGCCTCGCCGAGTTGGCGCAGGTCTCCGGCGTCGGCGAGCGCAAGCTGGCGGCCTACGGGGCGGAATTTCTCCACGTGATCCGCGCTGACGGCGACGCGCCCGATGCGAACGCGAAAGTTCGCCCTATCGACTAGCTGCTTGGCCGACGGCCGCACAATCGGCACTGCTGCGCACCGGTTGCATCGAGCTGCGCTGAACGGCGATCATTTGATGTCTCCGGTTCAGGCGTCTCGGTTCTCACGGGGACCGGGGAACGACGGCCTCCCGCAAATCCGTTGAGAGGGTCAGCTAATGACACAAGCAAAATTGACCGGCAGTTGCCTTTGCGGTTCGGTTCAATACGAGATCACCGGCGAGCCCAAACGCTTCTACCATTGCCACTGTTCGCGCTGCCGGAAGGCCAGCGGCACCGGGCACGCATCGAATCTGATCGTGGAGTTGGGCGCGGTTCGCTGGACGGCCGGCGAAGAGTTGATCGGCGGCTACAAAGTGCCGGAGGCCGAGCGCTTGCCGCTGGCGCCCCAGGCGCGTATCTTCTGGGACTCGCGCGTGTCCTGGTCGTGCAGCGGAGATGATTTGCCGGTGTTTGCGGAATATCCGCCCGCTCAGTAACCGCGCTGTTCGAACAGGGCTGGTTCGGGTGCCAGCGAGCATTTGAAGCGTGGAGCGGTGACCCACACGAAACCGTCGTTGGGCGTTGGTTTCGGGAGGGCTGGGCGACTTGCGTACGCACCTACGGCTCCGCGCATTGACGCTGTCTGAAGCGCGTTCTTCGGATCGCGTGCCGAACCGATCGAATCGACCAGTTATAGGAGGACGACCCATGCTACAAGCCGGACAGGCAGCACCGGATTTCGTCATATCCGACACCGACGGTACCGATGTGACACTGTCGGCCTTCAGGGGCGACAAGAACGTGGTGGTGTATTTCTATCCAAAGGACGACACGCCCGGTTGCACCATCGAAGCCAAGAATTTCACCGCGCTGAGGGATCGCTTCGACGCCGCGGATACCGTGGTGCTGGGGGTGAGCCGCGACGACTGCGCCAGTCATGCGGCGTTTCGTGACAAGTACGGGTTGAACGTGCGGCTGCTGGCGGACGACGACGGCCGGGTCAGCAACCAGTATGGTGTATGGCAGGAGCGGGACAAAGGCGGCGAGAAACGCATGGGTATCGTGCGTTCCACGTTCATCATCGACAAGACTGGCACGATCCGTCATGCGCTGTACGGGGTGAAGGCCGACGGCCATGCCGCCCACGTGTTGGAGCTCGTGAGGGACCTCGGCTAAGCTCCATGTCGGAGCGCGGCGCGGCTCCGGGGTGCGGCCGCGTTTTGCGTCATCTCCGCGCCGGTCGTTGCCGGTGTTCAATCAAGGCCGGGAATTTGATTGACGAAACCGATTCAGCGACGTCACTCGCCGGTGTTAGTATGCGTGGGTGACAGACGAAGGGCGTATGCACGAGTCATCCGACAATGCTGGAGCGCCGGTACAGGAGCGGCTCGTCCAAGCCGCCCTGGCGTGTTTCCTCGACGACGACTACCACGAAGTCACGACGCGCCAGCTGGCCGCCGCGGCGGACGCGAATATATCCATGATCCGCTACTATTTCGGCAGCAAGGAAGGTCTGTACGAAGAGATGATCCGCCAGACGCTGCAGCCGCTGCTGGATGTGCTCGATGGCCCCTTGCTCGCCTCCACCGCCGGTTTCGGCGACTATTTCCGGCTCTACTACCGGACCATGCAGGCCAACCCGCGATTCCCGGCGCTGATCCTGAAAGTGCTGGCTCTGAACCAGGGGCCGGGCAAGCGTTTCATTCATCAGTTGCTCGAACGGGGGCGTAGCAAAGCCCGCGACAAGGTTGATGCGCTCAAGCGGCAGCGTCTGGTGGACGAACATCTCGACCCCGACATGGTCCGTATCGCCTTCGTCAGTCTGGCCATGATGCCCATGCTGCTGAAGGACGTGTTCGAGCAGCAGCTGGGGCGTGAGATGGACGTCGACTTTCTCGATGAGCTGGCGGGCCTGAGCGGCCGCCTGTTTGCCGCCGGCCTGGCGCCGTCGCCGTCACGTGATGGTTAGGCGCAACGGTGGGCCGCCGGCATCGGCAGCCCGCGCGTACGCCAAAGCATGAGGGTCATGGGTCATGGCAGGCCTGCAACGAAACAAGTTCAGAGTCGCGCTCTACCAGGGTCTGCTGAGGCTGGCCAATCGGTTGGCGGCGCTTCCCAATCGCCTCACTCCGCCGCCGTTTCGGTTGATACAGATCGGCTCGGCGTTCTGGCAGTCGCGGGCGTTGTATACGGCGGCGGAGCTGGGCGTGGCGGACGAACTGGGTGACGGCGAGATGAGCACCAGCGCGCTCGCCGCCCGCCTGCAAGTGCACGAGGACCACCTGTACCGCCTGCTGCGGATGCTCGCCTCCATCGGCGTGTTCATCGAAACCGGCCACCGCATGTTCCGCAATTCGAAGTTGTCCATGCCCCTGCGCAAGGACGACCCACACAGCGTGCGCGCCATGATCCTGATGCACAACGGCGAAGTGATGACCAGGCCCTGGACCGAGTTCCTCCCTGCGTGCATTCGCAACGGATCGATCGCGTTCGAGCAGGCCAACGGGTCCGGACTGTACGATTACCTGGACGCCCATCCCGCGTTCGACCGCCTGTTCTCCCAGGCCATGGACGAAGTGGAGGCGCTGACCGGGGCCGATTATCTCCGCGATTTCGACTGGAGCCGGTTCGATCGCATCATCGATGTCGGCGGTTCCCAGGGGGGCAAGTCGCTGTCGATCCTGCGGTCCTGTCCTCACCTTCGCGCTGTCGTATTCGACCGGCCCCAGGTCATTGGTGACGCCGCCGCCCGCTGGCAGGGGAATGTCGAGCCGGAAATTCTCCAGCGTCTGGAGTTCGTCGGCGGCGACATGTTCGAGTCCGTCCCCGGCGCGCTTTCGGACCGTGACCTGTTCCTGTTCGTTGCAGTGTTCCACGGCCTGGGAGACGACGACGCGCAACGCGTACTTGCCAACCTGAGGCGGGCATTCGGCGAACACAAACCTTCGGTTTTGGTGGTCGATACGGTGGCCGCGGACACGGGAATCGACCCCACCGTGGCGGCGTTCGACATGCAGATGCTGGTCAACACCGAAGGGCGCGAACGTACCGTCGACGAGTGGCGGGGGCTGTTTGCGCAGGCGGGGTTCGGTATCCGGGAAATCATCGACGTACGCACGTTCGCCAAATTCATCTTGGTGCAGCTCTCGTAACCGGCAGCCTCGGGGCGCAGCCGCAGGTGGCCGGGCGCAGGCGTTTGAACGCCCATCGCGATTCGGCCAACCGCCGACCGGATCCTGTTAGAATTCGACTACCGGCTGTCCGCGGCGGCGTATATGGCCGCGCTCCGGGCGCGCGCCCGGTTGTTCGGAGGGCGGTCGGCGAATGCGTGGCGGGAGTCGGCATGAACGCGAGCGGGACAGCGTTGCGCCCGGCAACGGCGGGCGATCTCGATGCGCTCAACGGCGTCATCGAACGGGCGGTCATGACCTGGGACCTGCCGGAGCGGGTCAAGCGCCTGTCGCTGCCCAGCTACCGCTACAGTCCCTTGGATCTCGATCATCTGCAGGTGGTGGTGGCCGAGCAGGCGCCGTACGGTATCGTGGGTGCGGCAGGGTGGGAGCCGGCGGCAGCGGGCGACGCGCCAACCGGGCAGCGGGCGCTGCTGCTGCACGGCCTGTACGTGGATCCGGCGCAACAGCGCCGCGGCATCGGCACGCGGCTGCTCCAGACCGCGGAGCAGGCGGCGCGCCACGCGTCCCTGGATGGACTGGTGGTCAAAGCCCAGCGCGGCGCGGAAAGCTTTTTCATTGCCAACGGGTTCGTGGCGTTGCCCGTGGACGACGCGGCGCGGGATTATCCGCACCGGCTTTGGAAACCGGTCGGCGGCTGAGCGGGCAGGGACGAGGGCATCGGTCGGGGCAGGTATCGGCGGCTCAGACAGTGGATCACGTCAGTAACGAATACGCATCGAGCACCCTGCAGCAGGC
This sequence comes from Gammaproteobacteria bacterium, assembly GCA_037385045.1. Taxonomy (GTDB): domain Bacteria; phylum Pseudomonadota; class Gammaproteobacteria; order JASBUN01; family JASBUN01; genus JARRNJ01. The sequence continues at coordinate 49,554 of JARRNJ010000017.1, forward strand.
TGCGGTGCTGGTTCCGGTGTGTCGGCGCGAGGACGGCGACTTGCGGGTCGTGGTGGTGCGGCGCGGCAGCCGCGGCATGCATGGCGGGCAGCTGGGATTTCCGGGCGGCAAGGCCGAGCCCGGGGACACGTCGCTGTTGGAGACCGCCTTGCGCGAGACCCGCGAGGAGGTCGGCCTCGCACCTGAGGACATCGAGATCCTTGAGCACCTGCCGGTGGTGGATATCGTCAGGACCGGCTTTCGTATCCAGCCGTTCCTGGGGCGCGTAGTGGCGCCAGCGGTGTGGCGCTATCGCAAAGGCGAGATCGCCGGCGTGCTGGAGCCGAAGATTGCGGATCTGGTGGCCGCACGCGGCCACGATTGGGTCATGTTTCCCGAGGAAGCCACTCCCCGGCGGATCGAATTTTTCCGCGTCGGGGACGAGCGTCTGTGGGGGGCCAGCTACCGTATGCTGTCCCCGCTGCTGGAGCGGCTGCTCGCGGGCGCTTGGCCGATCTGAGTCCGATCACTCCGCTGTGGCGTGTGCCGGCGACGCTCCGGCGTCGCCGGCAAGCTGCGCTCACAGGCTCTTCGACACGCTGAAAACCAGCCGCCCGTCACACAGGTCCGAACCGCCGAAGCAATCGCTCTTGTTCAGATTGGTATCGGTGTAGTGCAGCCCGAAGCCGAATCCGGCATAGTCGGCCGACACACCGATACGATAGTCCGTGTAGTCGGGCGTGCCGTAGGCGTTGTTGTCGTCGATGTTCTGGCGGCCGATGTGGGCGCCGACCTTGAACTGTTTGCCGACGGGCACCTCGACCTCGCCGTAATAGTAGGCGGCATTGCCGCTGGAGGCGAAAAAGTCGTTGGAGTAATTCATGCCCACGGTCGCCGCCGCGGGCCCGAAGTCATAGCTGAGCTTGCCGTACACCTCGGTGAAGTTGTAGTTGCGTCCGCTGCCGGCGCCGGGATAGCTGTAGTAAATGACGCCGACATCGTAACCGAGCCGGTTGACCAGCTTGTTGGCGAAGCCCGCATACAGGTCCAGTTCCATTTGTGCCCGGCGGCCGAGCCCGTCGCTGGTGTCTTCGCCGAAATCCACATTGGATCCCCAGACGCCCGCGTACAAGCCGCTCGCGTGGCTGTAATCGAATCCGCCCTGGATCGCCGGCTGCTCGTCGGTCTGCGAGATGCCGCGGAACACATAATCCGAGGTCAGGGCGACGTTGGCGCTGAACTCCGCCTGCGCCGTATTGGTGGCGCTCAACGACAGCGCCACGGCGATTGCGTTGATTATCACGCGTTTCATTGCTGCTTACTCCCCTGCAGGATTGAGCGGCCGTTCCCACACCCGGAAACGCCCCACGGCGGTGGCCGCCGCCTGGAGGCCGCTGTCCCGTTGGTCGGGTGGATGGACGATCAGAGGATGAGGTCATCCCCTGCATTACCGCCAGGAAAAGTAAGGATAGAGACGCCAGGGTTTATTGCCAGTGCTGGCCTGGCGGGACACTGAAGCTGACCGGCTGGCGCAGCCGATGGTCGCGCGGACTGCGTCAGCTGCGTCGACGCTCCGGCACCGGTGGCCGGGCCGGGTGATCGGTCGGTGCCGGATTCACGACGCGGTGATGCGCGCCCAGCGCCGCCTGCACCCAGCTCACCGCCCGCTCGCGCAGGGCACCGGCCGCGGCCGCCGCAAGTAGCAGCGCCGCGAGGCTGATACCGAGACTGCGCACGCGGCGGCCGCGCTTGCCACGCTTCGGTTGGGGAGTCGACGGTTGGGGTTCGTCGCCCGCTTCCGGCCCGGTGGTGGTGGCGTCTTCGTCAGGGCGCAGCTGCAGGGACAATGCGGCATCATCGTTATCGTCCGCCGGCCGGGTGGCCACCAGCACACCCAGTTCGGCCAGCGCTACGTCGGTGTCGTCTTTGGCGTCGACCGGCCACGGTTCGTCCGCCGCGGCGATCTCATCGATTACCGGCACCTCATCGTCACCGCCCGGCGCGGCCGGCGCGTGGTGCTCCGCCGCCGGCGGTGGTTGCCGGTCGAGCACCACGGCCTGCGTATCCCCGGGTTCGGCGTGCAAGGGCGCTGTCTGCGCCTGGCCCGAGGCTGGGTCGCCCGCCGCCGCGGGCGGCTCCTTCGCCCCGCTGCGGGCGTCGGCCAGGGCGCGCTCCAGATCGCTCACCTGGCCGTGGGCCTGCTCCAGTTCATCCTCGAGTCGCGCCACGGTGGCCTGCATCTGCGCCTGCATGTCGGCGTGGCGCTGTTCACCATCGGCCAGCTGCTGCCGGGCCGTCCGTTCCTCGACCAGCGCGGTTTCAGCGTCGTGCAACCGGGCACGGGTTTGTGCCAATTCGTTTTGCAGGTGGCGCGTTGCCGCGCGCAGTTCTTCCAGTTGCGCGCGCGTCTCCGTTTCATTATTCGCCGCCTCGGCCAGTTGCTGTCGGGCGTCGCGTTCGCCGGCCAGCGCCGTCTCGGTTTCGCGCAGCCGGTTGCGTGCTTCGGCCAGCTCACCCCGCAGGTTGCGGGCGCTGGCCTGCAGCTGTTCCAGTTCCTGTTCGGCGCGGGTCCGTCCGCGTTGTGCGTCGTGCAAGTCCTGCTCGCCGCTGCGTGCCGCCGCCAATGCCGATTCCGCGCCCCGGAGACGCTCGCGGGCCTGCTCGAGTTCGCCGTGCAGCCGGTCGTTGGCGGTGCGCAATTGTTCGAGCTCGGCCTCAAGTGCCGCGCCCTCCGGTTGCCCTTCGCCCGGCCGTTGAGCGCTGGAAAGGGCCGTGGCAAGTGCGGCTTCAGTATCCCGCAGCTGACCGCGAACGTCCTCGAGTTCGCGCTCCAGCTCCGCGGCTGCGGTGTGCGCCCGTTCCAACTCCGTCTCCGCCGCCACCCGGCTTTCTTCCGCGGCGGTCAGACGCTGGCGCAGCCGCTGGATGTCCTCGTGCAGCGCGGCGGACCCAGGCGCGCCGGTCGGGCTCGCGTGCGGTACGTCGGACGTCAGTGTGGGCGGTTGTGGCGCGTGTTCGGCCAGCAGCATTTCAATCAGCGGTGCGTCGATGCGCAGCAACCGCACCTTGGTCCGTGCCCAGCCCCACAGCTGGCGCGGCTGCTCCGGGGCCAGGGCCGAACGTGACGCTGCCGACCCGGCGGCGACCGTGGCGACAATGCGATTGTCGGATAACAACGCCACCTGGCCGTCAAGCAGGTAGAGGGACTCGTGTTCCCGCAGCCCGGGCTTGAAGATCAGCCGGCCCGGGGGAATCTCTTCCACGGTGCTGTTGGCCGCCAGGCGTTCGAGCGCCTCCGGCGGCAATTCATTCAGTGGCGCGAAGCGGGTGAGAAGCTGTTTGCTGGGGTGCTGTTTGAGGGTGACCATGGTGATCGGTTGCTATGGACGTCATCTACGGCGCCGAAGCCGCCGTTCGCCGCCGCCGCTGGTCATCCATGCTCCGGGCGGTCCGCTCTTCGGCCAGGCCTCGGCACAACCCGGGCGCTTCCCAGCCGCCGGCCGGGCGGGCGGGAAAGCCCCATTCGGAACCTCCAACAGTACTCGTGAACCGTGTCCGATGCAAAGCCCGCACTGCGCTCGCCGGACGTTGCCGCCCGGCAGTGGCGTGGGGTTGTGATCAGGGCCGTCACGGCGAACGGAGCGGCGCTCGCTGGCTGCCGGCTGGGGGACAGGGCGACTCGGCGGTTGTTCCCGGCGGCGAACGGGTGCACGGGGGCAGGGAGGGGCGCGACGGGTAGCCGGCTGTCTCCCGTCGCACGCCCGGCCTGCCAGGCGGGCTAATCGTCCCAGCGGCCGTAGCCCGGGATTCGGACGCCGTGCTCGCTGAAACGTCCCCGTGCCGCATCGGTATGGCAGGCTGCGCAGTTGCTGAATGAACGCACCTGGTCATTGCCGCTGACCATCCGGTCGGAGATCTCGCGGTGCTCGCGCCGGAACCAGCGCCGTTCGCTGATGCGCAGGGGGCCCGCGTCCGAGCCGTCGTAGCGGGTGGCGAAATCCCGTGCGCGTGGGCGCGCGTGTGCGAGCAGATAGCGGGTGAGTTCGTCGCGTACCGCCGGCGCCAGCTCGGCATTGTCGCCGAAATGGTCATCCAGCCGGTTCATGAGCGCGCGCCAGGTGGCGGCCGGCAGCAGGCGCGGCGGGTAGGCCATGTGGCATGACCCGCACTCGGCCTGGTATTTCCCGGCCGACGCGGAGACGGGCGCCGAGGTTGGCGCGGCGGCCATGACGGTATGTTCCCGCTCTTCCTCGCCCTCGCTCAGACTGGCCATGAGCAGCGCGGTCGCGGGTATCCCCAGTACCAGTAGCACGAACATAATTTTTGATTTCATGATTGACCTCCGGCCAGCGCACTACTGGCTGTTGATGAAACTCAGCACATCGCCTTTTTCCTGCGCGGTGCACGGGCGCCCCAGTGTCCATTTGCAGTTGCGGGTGAACCACTTTTCCACCTTGGCCGGGTCCGTGAGGCGCTTGGGGTTGACCGACGGCGCCATGGGCTTGATGGCCTTGCCGGTGCGTACGTGCTTGCCCGGTTGCTTGAGGTCGGCGCTGTGACAGGTGGTGCAACTGCGGGGCCGGCCGCGGCCGTCATGTTGGCTGGTCCACAACGTCTTGCCGGCGGCGGCGTCGAACGGCCCTGCGCCGGCAGCGCGGTAGCGCGCCTGCAGTTGGGTGACGGTATCGGCGGCCTGGACCGCGGGAACGGCCCATGCCAGTGCGGCGGCGCATACGAGCGCGACGGTTTTCATGATCCAGTCTCCTTCGCTAACGGTGGTGATGGTGGGTTGGCCGCCGCGTGCCTGCCCGGCGGTGACGCCGCGGGTACGCGCATGGCGCCGTCGCGGAATGTCCCGGGGCCCGCGTCACGGTGGCAGGCGGCGCAATCGCTCCTGCCGTGAACATTGGCTTGGGACCACACGGCCGTGCCCAGGGCCGCATGCTTGCGGCGCCAATAGACGGTATCGGTGATGCGCATCGGCGCCGCCGACGGCGGTATGGTGTGGACGATATTCCAGGCCGCCTCGGTAGCCTGGTGGTCGGCGGCGTTGGCGGTGGCGAACGCCGCCAGCGCACGCAGGGTGGCGCGATCCAGTGCCAGATCCTCGCCGAAGTGGTCGTGCTGGCTATCCAGCAGGCGTCGCCATGAACGGGCGGGCAGCAGGTTTGGGTGGTAGGCCAGGTGACAGGCGCCGCATTCTTCGCTCCAGGTGGTGTTGCGGGCCAGCTGGGGCCCCTGGTAGGGACGGTAGGGTGTGCCTGCAGGCGCGGTGAGTGCGCTGCGAAAATAGATCAGTGCGCCCAGTCCGATGGCGCCGATCACCATGGCGGCGACGCCGATGCGCGCTGGCACGTCGGCTTCCCCGACGGTCCGTTTGCGGCCGGTGACCATGCCGCCCGCCAGGTTTTCCCGGTGGGCGAGACTGCTGACGACGACGCCCAACAGGTGCAGCCCTACCACCGCGGTCAACGCCCACGCCAGGGTTTCGTGTACGCCGTGGAACCGATCGCCGGCCGCGAATCCGAGCCAGCCGGCCAGCGGCCCGGCCTGCTCCTGGCCGGCGAGGGTCAACAGGCCCGTGGCCGTCACCCCCGCCGCCAGCGCCAGCATGGCGAACACGGCCCAGGCCCCGGCCGGGTTGTGTCCGTTGTAATGGGCTGCGCGGCGGCCCGGCAGCGATCGAAGGTAGTGCCAGGCCTGTGCCGGGCCGTAGGCGAAGCGGGTGAAACGGGCATGGCCGCCGCCGACGAGCCCCCATGCCAGACGGAACAGCAGCAGGCCCCCGAAGCCGTAGCCGGCGAAGACGTGAATATGGAGATAGGCGTCGCCGGTGCTCAGCCAGGCGCCGGCGAATGCAAGCACGAACAGCCAATGGAACATCCGCACGGGAGCATCCCAGATACGGGCTCGGGGGATCGTTCGACGATGGTGTGACGGCTGCATACGGACCTCGGCCAACGACGGTGGAACGGCTGCGGCACCGCGCCACCACGGGGCGCACGTTAGCAAGCCAAACTGAATTGAGGCTTAATCGTTGGCGCTGGAATTGCAGCACGGGGCCACGCGGGCGCGCGCTGTCCTTGGGTGCCGTAGCTGGCGTCGCCTCAGTCGGGATCGCTGTTGGCGGTGCCGGTCGGCGCGGGGCCGCGGGCGAAGTGGATGTGCTCGGGCGCCACCGCGCCGCCGGAGATAATGAAGGTCATGGCCTCGTCGATGGTCCAGTCGGTGGACGCCAGCCGCTCCACTGGCACCAGTTCCAGATAGCCGGAGGTGGGGTTGGGGGTGGTGGGCACGTAGACCGCCGCCAGCTCGCGCCCGGTCTCGTGGTCCTTCACTACGCGGGTCACGAATCCGACCGCCTTCATTTCCGGGGACGGGAACTCGATCAACACCACCCGCTGCAGTTTCTCCGGCTTTTGCTGCAAAGCGGCCACCAGCTTGCGGGTGCCGCCGTAAATGGTCTGCACCAGTGGAATGCGCTCGATGAGGCTTTCGAACGCCTGCAGCAGCTTGCGGCCGATGACGCGGGTGGCGGCCCAGCCCAGCAGATACATCAGCAGCAAGGTCAGCAGTACCGCCAGGGCCGGCTGAAACCACGGCTCCAACAGCCATCCGGCCACCGCGGGCACATGATCACGGAGGGCCTCCGCCAGGGCGCGGACCCAGGGCATGCCCACCTGCGACAACTGCGACAGCAGCAGTTTGAACACCAGCCAGGTGATCCACAGGGGCACGGCCGTCAATACGCCGGCAATGAGATAGCGCTGGGTGTAGGAAAAGAATCCCTTGCGGTCTTTGGCGGTCATTTCAGCGGCTCCGAGGACGGGTTGCACCAGAAGCCAAGTTCTAGCATTCCCGCTGTTGGCGGACAATTGGCCAGCGCCCGGCCGCGCCGCCCCGGGTGGAATAAACGCGGCGGCGGCGGCGTCCTATCCAGGAACAGATCACAATTTTGCAAACCCCCTGAGGAGGAAGGCACCCATGCGTTTATCCATTAGTAATGCCCTCGGCCTTGCGGCCGTGCTGCTGGGCACCGTGCTGGCCGGTCCGGCCCAGGCCGGAGATTCCCATCCCTTTGCCACCGCCCACTACGTGATCCAGGTGAGCGAGGCGGACCCGGCGCGCTGGAACCTGGCCATGAACAATGCCCAGAACCTGCAAAACGCCTACGGCCCGGACAAGGTGGAAGTGGTTATCGTTGCCTACGGCCCGGGCCTCAAGATGTTGCTGAAAAAGGCCAAGACCGCCAAGCGGGTGGAGAGCCTGTCCATGGGCGGCGTGGAGTTCGATGCCTGCCACAACACCATGAAGCACATGGCCAAAAAGCTCGGTCATATGCCGGCCATGAATCGGGCGGCCAAGGTCGTTCCCGGCGGGGTCGTGCGCATCGGCGAACTGGAGCAGAAGGGCTACTCGTACATCAAGCCGTAACTCACTCGGTCACGGGGCTGCGGTGTTCATCGTGGCTCTGTGGCCGGGCTTCTCAAGGCGGCGCCACGCCGTGCAAAAAGATCTCCACCGCATGGCGCACCACCCGCCGCCGTTCCTTGGCCGGAATGCGCAACTCCTCGCCCAGGAGTCCACGCATGTAGTAGTTGCCTTTGACCATTTCCAGAAACTGCACCGCCGCCAAGTGACAGTCGTCCACCGCCAGCCGGCCGGCCTCGGTCTGCTCCCTCAGATAGTCGGCTAGCGCGCCGTAGATCCGCAGCGGCGCTGTGGCCAGGAAGATCTCCCGCAGCTGTGGGTTGCGGGCACCCTCTGCGATCAGCAGCCGGTGCACTCCGAATGCGTCCCTGGACAGGATCAGATCCAGCAGGCGGGTCCCCAGGTCGAACAGAACATCCCCGGGTTCACGTCCCGCCAGCGCGGGCACGCTCACCTCGCCGAACGCGGTGGCGGCCTTGCGTTCGATGACCGCCCGGAACAGGCCGTCCTTGTTGCCGAACAGCCGGTAGAGGGTCGCCAGCGAACCGCCGGCGCGGGCAACGATTTCCTGCAGGCTGGCCGCCTCGAAGCCGTGCTGCAGAAACACCTCGGTGGCGACATCCAGGAATCGGTCGCGGCGCTTCAGGCCGCGTTCACGCGGCTCGTAGTCCGGGTCCGCCGCCTTGAATGGTCTGTTGTGCTCATCGCTCATCGGTACGCGCTGCTCCTCAGTTCGGGTGTGCCTGCTGTGCCGGGCTCGCCCGGCCCTTGACATGGAGAAATTGTAGTGTAAGATTCGTTACATTCTCAAGCGTAATGTTAATTACACTACGGAGGGAGCCATGAAGGCCATCAACAAGCGTGCGGCGATTTTGGCCCTGGTCGCGACCGTCGTCAGTGGCGGCGGCTGGTTCGCCTGGCAGTGGTATGCCGCCAATCGCTACCTCGAGACCACTGATGACGCCTACGTGCGGGCCGACACGGTGGACGTGCGGCCGGAGGTGTCCGGGCGGATCGTTGCCGTATCGGTGCGGGAGAATCAGATCGTGCACAAGGGGCAGCCGCTGGTGAAGATCGATCCGGGAGATTTCCGCGCCCGGTACCGCCAGCAGCAGGCCCGCCTGGACGTCGCCTGGGCGTCGCTGGCGGACGTCTCCGAGCAGATCGGATTGCAGCAGAAGAAGGTGGACCAGGCGCGGGCCGGCGTCGAAGGCGCCCGCGCCGAGCTGCGGCGCGCGACCCTGGAATTGCGCCGGGCGAGGGCCCTGGAGCGCAAATCCTACGGCTCCAAGCAGCGGCTGCAGAACGCCCGCGCCGCGTACCAAGTCGCCAAGGCCGGACTGCGCAAGGCCCAGGCGGAACTCGCCGCCGCCCGGCAGATGCGGGCCGTGCTGCGCGCTCAACGCTCGCGGGCCAAAGCCGGTGTCGAGTCTGACAAGGCGGCCCTGGCCTACGCCAAGCGCCAGCTGACCAAGACTACCATTCGTGCGCCGAGCGACGGCGTGGTCGGGGATCTGGGGGCACGCCGGGGGGCGATGGCACAGCCGCAGGTGACGCTGTTGCGCCTGGTCCCCATTCACAATGTTTATGTCACGGCCAATTACAAGGAAACGCAGATTGCCCGCATGTCCATCGGTCAGCCGGTGACCCTGCACGTGGACGCCCTCCCGGATGTCACCTTCCACGGCGTGGTCGAGTCCCTGGCGCCGGCCACCGGGACGCAGTTCAGCCTGCTGCCGACGGACAACGCCACCGGCAATTTCAACAAGATCGTGCAGCGGGTGCCGGTGCGGATCCGGGTGACCGGGCCCAAGGCCAGCCTGGCGCGCCTGCGCCCCGGGCTGTCGGTGGTGCCCGCGGTGGACACGCGGCGGTTCCACACGCAGCTGTCGTACCTCGCCGACTCTCAGTCGGTCGCGGAGCGCAGCCGCGCAGCCGCGCGCCATTGAGTCCGACCCGGCGGAGACACCGACCATGCCGCACACTGACACTCTGCCGCCGATCCGCCAGCGCATTGGTTTTGTCGCGGCCCTGATCGGCATGTTCATGGCGATTCTCGACATTCAGATCGTCGCCAGTTCACTGAACGAAATTCAGGCCGGGGTATCGGCGACCCCGGACGAGATTTCCTGGATTCAGACCGCTTACCTGATCGCCGAAGTAATCATGATCCCGCTGTCGGGCATGTTGACACGGGTGTTGTCCACCCGCGGCGCCTTCGTCGTGTCGTGCCTCGGTTTCACCCTGGCCAGTCTCGGCTGCGCCCTGGCCCATTCTCTGGGCACGCTGGTGGCACTGCGGGCAGTGCAGGGGTTCATCGGCGGGGCCATGATCCCGATCGCCTACGCGGTCAGCTTCGGCATTTTCCCCAAGCGGGTGATGGGCATCGTGCAGGCGGTGATGGGTCTGACCGCCACGGTCGCCCCGTCGATCGGCCCCACGCTCGGCGGCTACATCACCGAACATGCCAGCTGGCACTGGTTGTTCCTCGTGAACCTGCTACCCGGTCTGGTGGCGGCCGCCGGCGTGTGGTTCTTTCTCGATCTCGACAGGGCCGACCGGAAAGCTTTGCGCCGCATCGACTTCGTTGGCCTGGCGTTAATGGGGATTTTCCTCGGGGCGCTCGAGTATGCGCTGGAGGAAGGGCCGCGCGACGACTGGTTCAGCAGCCGCACGATCACCCTCACCGCCGCCGCCAGTGTCTTGGCCGCAGTCCTGTTCCTGGTGCGCACCCTGCGGGCGAAACACCCGATCGTGGACCTGTATGCGTTCCGGAACCGGAACTTCGCCCTCGGGTCGGCGCTCGGCATGCTCGTGGGTGTGGCGTTGTATGGGCTCGTCTACCTGATGCCGCTGTATTTCGGCGAGGTGCGCCACTTCAACAGCCTGCAGATCGGCGAGGTCATGTTCGTCACCGGCGCCGCCATGTTCCTCACCGCGCCCGTCGCCGGACGGGCGTCGGACAAGGTCGACCCGCGCATCCTGCTGACCATCGGCCTGACACTGGTCGGGGCCGGTTCGCTGCTCAACGCCAACCTGACGGCACAGTCGGGCTACTGGCAATTCTTCTGGCCCCAGGTGGTGCGCGGCGCCGGCCTGGTGTTGTGCATGATTCCCATCACCCGCATTGCGCTGGGGACCCTGCCGGCCGACGAGCTCAGCAACGCCAGCGGCCTGTTCAATGTGTTGCGCAACCTGGGCGGGGCGTTCGGCCTGGCGATGATGGACACTTTTCGGGACGCGCGCTTCGACTACCACTGGTCGCAGTTGATCCCGTCGGTCGATACCGCCCGCCCGGTGGTGGCCCACCAGCTTCACCACATCCAGGCGCTGCTTGCCGGTGCGGTGCCCGACCCGGCCGCGGCCGCGGTCAAGGTGCTGGGCCAACGGGTCGCGGTTCAGGCGCAGACGCTGGCGTTCAACGACATTTTTCTGTGGCTGGGCGCCGCCTATCTGGCGGCGGTGCCGCTGATGTTGTGGATGCGCAAACCCGCCGGTGCGGCCGTGGCTGCGCATTGATCCGATCCTTGCACGACCCGACGGTCTGACCGCCTTTGCAACAGGAGCATCCCATGAAACGCTTGCTGGTGATTTCGCTTTGTCTACTGACGCCTTTGGCCGCCGCTGCCGGGCCCATGCACAATCTGGCCGCGGCCGCCGCAATCGCGCTGCGGCACGACCCGCGGATCGCCCGCGCCGGGGCGCGCTTGCAGCAGCAGCGCGCCGGGCGCGATCAGGCGCTTTCAGGTTACCGGCCCGACGTGTCGCTGGTCGCCTCCGCCGGACGGGCCCGCTACGACGCCAATCGTTATGACGACCCGGCCCGTGCGCCGAAGATGCTGGAGTTGAGCGTCGATCAGCCGGTGTATGACTTCGGCCGCACCTCGGCCGACGTGCGGGCCGCGGAAGCGGACGTACTGGCCGCTGGTGCGGGCCGCTCCGCTGCCGTCATCGACGTCATCCGCGACGCGGCCATTGACGCCCTGGGCGTGGACCTGGCGCACCGCCGGCTGGCCACGGAAACGCACAACCTTCGCGTGCTGGGGCGGCGGTTGGCGTACACCCGGGCCAAGTTCAAGGCCGGCGACTTCACCGGCACCGATGTGGCCCAGGCCCGCGCCCGTTATGCGCACGCCCGGGCCCGCCGCCGGCGGGCATCTGCGGCCGTCTTGCAGGCGCGAGCGCGGCTGCAGCGCCTCACCGGGTCGCCGGTCGACGTCAGGCTTGCGCGGCAGCCGGCGATCCGGGTTCCGGATACGCTGGGTGAGGCGCTGGCGGACCTGGATTCCCACCCGGCGGTGACCGCGGCCAGGCAATCGCTTTTGGCCGCGCGGCAGTCGCTGGCCCGGGCCCGCGCGCAACTGCGGCCTCGAATTGACCTGATTGCCGCCGTGGGGCGCGACGAGCAGACGCGCTTTTCGGACACGGCGACCGGCTACTGGCAGGCGCGTTTGCAACTGCGGGTGCCGTTGTACGCCCAAGGCTGGAACCGGGCCGCCGTCCGCCGCGCTCAAGGCCGGTTGAGCGAAGCCGAGACGCAGCTGACCTCGGTGCGCCGTCGGCTGAAGGAGCGCGTGCGCCGGGCCTGGTCCGCACGCGCGGCCGCCGCCGACGAACTCTCGGCGGCCCGGGCGCAACAACGGGCCGCGACCGTGGCGTTGGCGGGGGTGGAATCGGAGTTGGCGCTCGGTTCCAGGACCGTCGTTGACCTGCTCAACGCCCAGCAGGAACTGCGCGATGCCAGGTTGGCGGTGCTGGGCGCGCGCTACCGCCGGGCGGTCAGCGGCTTGCGTCTGCTGGCGGCAACGGGGCGGCTGCGACTGGCGAGTCTGCGCCGCTGACCGGCGCCGGTTCGCGCCCGGCTCCGGCAATGCCGCTGCTGTGCTCGTTCAGGTGAACGACCAACGACACGCGGCGATTGCGGGCCCGGCCCGCGGCGGTGTCATTGCCGGCCCGGGGCCGGGTGTCGGCGTAGCCGATGGCGCGCAGCCGGTCGGCGCTTACACCACACTGGATCAGGAACCGCGTGACGTTGGTGGCGCGGGCGGCGGAAAGCTCCCAGTTGGACGGATAGCGGGCCGTGTGGATGGGCCGGTTGTCGGTATGGCCCTCCACCGACACTGGGTAGGCGCTTTGCTTTAGCAGTTCGGCCACGCGCTCGAGGACCTGCCGCCCGGCGGGTTTGAGGTCGGCACTGCCCGCATCGAACAATACGTCGTCCTTGATCACCAGGTTGACCTTGGTTGCCGTGCGGGCGACCTCCACCTGATCGCGGATATCCGCCGGGACCACGAAGGCTGTCGCGGTAGCCGGCGAGGCGAGGTGGGCCGCCGGCGCAGCTGACGCCGGTTGCGCGGTGGGCCTGGCTTCGGGTTTCGCGGGCGAAGCCCCGCTGCGTACAGCGGCCGCCACTGTCAGGTCGATCGGGTTGAACAGGGCGTTGCGCAGCTGTTGCCCGAAATCGGCGGAAGGGCCCGGGGCATGGCGCCTGGGCGTGGCCGTAGCGGTGCTGTTCGACGTGTGGCCGACGGGCTTGCGGGCATTGGCGGCGGCCGGCGTCGGCGCATGCCGCGGCGCCACCGGGCTGCCAGTCGGTTCGGTTTTACTGGATGGTGTGGAAACATGGGCCACGACCGACGCCGGGTCGGGTTTTGTCGGATCAGGTGTTCGCTGCACCACCAGCAACACCACGAACAGGGTCAACAGCAGCATGAGGATGTCGACGAAACTGACCATCCAGCCGTCGCTCTCGGGCGGCGGATCGACATCCGCCGGCGCCGCGGCGAAGTCGTAGCGTACCGGGTGGACAGGCGCCGGAATGGGGCCGGTGGGCCGCATCGCCGTTCAGGCCGCCTTGAGCATGGACGGCGCGGCCGGGGCGGCGTCGTGCTGCTGCAGGACGTAGGTCGTCAACGCCTCCTTGATCACGGTCGGGTGGCGGCGTTGATAGAGCAGGACGATGCCCTCGACGATCATGTTCATGACCATCACCCGGTGCTGTATCCGCCGCTCCATCTTCATGGCCAGGGGCTTGAACACCATGTTGGCGAGCACCAGGCCGTAGAGGGTGGTGATCAGGGCAAAAGACATGGTCTGGCCGATCACCGGCAGGGCGGCGTGGCCCAGATTGCCAAGCATCTGGATGAGGCCGAACAGCGTGCCCAGCATGCCGAATGCCGGAGCAAAGGTGGCGAGGGTGCGCAGTATATGCGCGTCGCCCTGCTCCTTGGCGCGCACTGCGGCGATGCGCCATTGCATGACCTTGACGATGTCGTCCAGCGGTTCGCGGTCGATGACCAACTGCGCGCCGGTGCGCAGCAACGGATCGCCGACCTGGTCGAGCGCCTGTTCGGCGGCGGCGATATTGCCGGCGCGGTGCCAATGGGCCACGTTCAACAGCTGGTTGAGTTCATCGTCGATGCTCACGTCGTGGTCGTGAAGCAGCGTGCGCAGGGATTTCAGCACCCGCAGCACGTCGGCGGCCGGCCGGCTCACCAGGGTGGCAGCCAGGGTCCCGCCCAGGACCATGAGCAGCCCGGGGAGATTGAACAGGGTGGCCAGGTGCTCGTGGGAGACCGTGGCGGTCACAGTCAGGATCATCAGCCCGCCCAGCAGGCCGATGAGGGTCGATTTGCGCGTCGCGGTCATTCGGTGCATGGCTGCCCTCCTTAATGACCCTGACCTCAGCAAGTTTCGTACCCGTGCTACAACGTGCGCCGGGTTGACGAACCAATGCATTGAATTACGGTCGGAAATTGAATCGTTGCGTGCTGCTGGCGGCAATGTCGGCATGACGCCGACGGGGCGGGGCGGCAAATGATTGCCTCCCGACGCGGCAAGCGGGTGCGCACGATCCCATACCCGCTCCGGGGTTGGTGGCCGGCCGTGCGCGGCGGGGGCGAAGCGGCCATAATGAAGGGTCGGGGACCGGCCGAGCCGGCACCCGGAGCGACTCAGGAGACTGGCATGGCAGATACTTCAACAGGCTGGACCCGCAACCAGGTCATCGGTCTGTCCGTGTTTGTTGCCGCCGTGATCGCATCGGCGGTCATGATCGGCATGGGCGTCAACGGCATCCCATTACCCCGCTGGCTGGTGGCTCTGGCAGGCATACTGTGACGTTCCTGCGGGGCTGCCCCGGGTGCGGTTGGCCGATGGCGCCGCCGCGCGTTACTCCAGCGGCCGGTAGCGCTCAAGAAAGCGTTTGAATTGCTTCCGCAACCCGTGCTCATAGCCGAACCGGTCGCCGTCCTCGCGGCTGATACCGGTGTGCGTATTGGCTGCGGCACCGCTGGCGCAATCGTAGTACTGGTAATCCACGTAACGGGATTGCTGGCCGCCCGGATTGGATGCCGCCCCGCCGACGATGACGCGTTCGGCGCCGGTTTCCTTGCACAGGGCCTTGGCGGCGGTATGGTCGCTGCCGTCGTAGACCAGCGCCCGTACCGATGCACCTGAGCGCACGGCGCGGATACGTGCGCCCGGAATCGCTTTGATCGTGCGGCGCATCAGGCCGGCGAAGTTTTCCGAAAAGCTCGCCACCGTATCCGATTCGGGGTCGCCAAGATCGTAGGATCCCGGTTCGGCCCAGGCGGCGATGGCCACCGAGTAGCGCGCCCGGCGTGGAGCCGCGGCCGCGGTCGGTTGGGCCGCCGGGTGGCGCTGGTGCTCCGCGCGCTGCAGGAACTGGCTCACCGGCCCCAGCGCCAGGGCGAAGTTCACCCCCTGGGCGCCGACATACCCCATGCTGTTGACGCCGATGACCTTGCCGCTTGCCAGGTGAATCAATGGCCCGCCGCTGTTGCCGGGATTGAGCGCGGCATCGGTCTGGATCACCGGCGTGCCGTCCATGTCGCGCAGGGAGCTGATGATGCCCTTGGAGACCGAGTCCTCCAGGCCCACCGCCAACGGCGAGCCGATGGCGATGACTTCGTCGCCCACCTGGTAGGCGCTGAACTTGGGATCGATCTGCAGATGCGGCGCGTGTTTCAGCGGCACCTGCAGCAACGCCAGGTCGGCCCAGTCATCGCGGTAGATCACCGTCGGTGTATATTCCTTGCCGTCCGGCAGTTTGACTTTCAGGGATTCCGCGCCCCGCACCACGTGGGCGTTGGTGAGAATCAGTCCGTCATCGCTGATGAAGAATCCTGAACCGTGCCCATCGCCGGGCGCCTCGCCGCTGCCGACCACCCAGGGATTGCGGCTGCGTTTCTTGGCCTTGAAGATGATGGTGACCACGGCGTCGGTGAAACGGGAATAGCGCGAACGCATCGCCGGCTTCAGTTCGCCGGTCACCCGGACCTGGGCGTCGGTCACACCCCGGCGCAGCAGGGCCAATGCCTGCGGGTCGGAAAGAATCTGCTGGACGATGTCGTGGAACGCCTTCTTGTAGGCATTCTCCAGGGCCACCTGGTCGTTGACCATGCCGGAGCTGGCGCTGCCGGTGGCTTCCCAATGCCCGAAGGGCTGGCCGTTTCCGTAGACGATATCGGTGCTCACGTGAGCTTTGTAAGTGCCCCAGTATGTATCCACCGAAGCCTGCGAGCGTACCCGGATGGTGAAGTGGGGATCGCGGATCTCGCCGCGCATGGCGACCTTGCGGAACACCTTGGAGAACAACGCCACTGCGGTTTTCTTGATGGCGGCGCCGTCGTCCAGCGCCCATGCCCGGACCTGGATCTTGCGGCGGCCTTCCCCGACCGGCACGGCGATCTCGGCCCGGGCATCGATGGGCAATGAAACCGCCTGGGTTGGTTTGACCTGAAGATCCTTGACGTTGATCGGTGTGGCCGTGCAGCCGGCAAGCAACGCCGCAACCGTGATCAAGACCAGCGCTGCGGCGCGCGCCGGCCGATTGTTGGAATTCAGCACCCCCGTCCCCCTTGGCGAATATTATTGTGGCAATAATGTAACCCGGGGATCGTGCGCAGGGCCAGCAGCTTTCGCCTGGCGGTAGCCCGCAAGGGGAGGTGCGGTGCCGGCCGTTACATCTTCTCCTTGATGCCGCGGCGGATCAGCCACCAGTTGACCGGGTAACTGGTGCAGAAGCCGGCGATCATGGCCAGCTGCATCGTGAACCAGAACACCGGCCCGGTCTTGTCCAGTTCGTGGCCGAAGAGCACGAAGGTGGCGATGGCCATCCAGCCGTACATGCCCACCTGCCACGCAACCAGGGACAAGGTGTCGGCCTTGACGGCCGCGGCCAGCCCCCGCAATGGGGTCAGTCCGCGCATGGGCTTGATGCTGTAGTACTGAAATACGATTCCGAACAGGTACGCGAGCAGGAAATCCAGCGCCCAGGCCGCGAAGATCGCTTTGCCGAACAGGGTGACCGATGAGTTGCTGAGCCACCATTCGGCAGTCAGGTCGCCCAGCGTACAGCCGCCGCCGCAATGAGTGGAGCCGATGGCGACGCTTTGCCAGAAGGGCTTGCTCCTGGACGGCGTTGCGCTATCGCGCTGTGCGCCGCGGCGCGCACTTCCTCTGCTCGACCGGCGTCCGACCCGGACATAGGCCCACAGACCGATGGGGCCTGCATACAGGGCGGTGATGGGCCAGACCAGGTTCATGATCCACATCCGCTGGCGGTGGCTGGGAAACAGGACCAGGTCGGCGGCGATGATCACCGCGCAGGCCGCAGCCAGGATCAGCGAGCCACCCGCCAACAGGTATAACCACTGCGGCATGCAGGACTCCCTTGGTTGGATCGCGGGCGCATGTGCCGCCCGGCGCCGCTGGCGGGCGAACCGGCGCAGGCGAGCAATGCGGCTTGGCTGCCGCTCAAGCCGGCGGAGGCATTTTCATGCGGCTGGGGTAACCGACGACGGCGCAGCCGGTTGCGGACAAATGAGTCAGTCAGGCTTCCAACGGTCGGGTGGCGGCGATTTTGGCGTTCCAGCCGGCGATGGCTTCGGCGATGGCGGTCTGCGCGTCCCGTCCGCGATCCGAGATTTGCGGCCCCATGGCGCCGCACACCGGGCAGCCGACCCAATAGAGGGTTTCCGTAGTGCCGTCGGCGGTGATTTGTTGGCGCTGGCGCACATCCGGCTGCGCTCCGCAAAGACAGGCTCTCGGTTGCATGGTTCAGTGCTCCGGGTCTTGAAGGCGCGACAGTCACCACTGTAGCACAAGGCGGGCGGCCGCGGCCCGCGTGCGCGATGACGGCGCGAAATGGGAATCGTTTTCAGGCGCGACGGGTCCCGGTGCCGCTGTCGGCGGCACCGGGCATCACACTACTTGTCGAGCTTGGTGATCTTGGACCCTTCCAGGGTCAGGTTGTACATCAATCCTTCCTGGCCGATGATGAAGCCGAC
>JARRNJ010000018.1:0-32456 GCA_037385045.1 Gammaproteobacteria bacterium
CCGCCGCTGGTGGCGGTGGCCACCGGCTCGGCGCAGATCGTCGGCACCTCGGCCTCGGGCAGCTATGCCCACTGGCGGCTGGGCACCATCGACTTCAAGATGGGTATTGTGCTGCTGCTGGGCCGTTGGACCGGCGGCGCCGCCGGCGTGGTGGTGGCCAGGGTGCTGCAGGAAAGCGGGCAGTTCGGCAACATCGTCGCCTTTCTTTATGTGGTGTTGCTGGGGCTCATCGGCGTCAGCATGCTGGTTGAGTCGGTCAAGGCAGTGCTTGGCCGCGGCGCCTCGCCAGCGCGCCGGGAACGCTCGGAGCAGTCGTTGGGAGCGCGCCTGGGGCGCATGATCGCGGCGCTGCCCGGTCAGATGGACTTTCCGGTATCCAACCTGCGGATTTCATTGCTGGTGCCTTTGCTGCTGGGCATGGCGGTCGGGGTGTTGACTTCGCTGATGGGCGTCGGCGGCGGCTTCATCATGGTGCCGATCATGATCTACATGCTGCGCATGCCCACGAAGGTGGTCGTGGGCACGTCGCTGTTCCAGCTCCTGTTCACCACGGCTTTGGTCGCCACCCTGCAGGCCGGGGTCAATCATGCCGTGGACCCGTTCCTGGCGCTGACACTGATTTTCGGTTCGGCGTTCGGTACCCAATGGGGTACGCGGCTGGGGGCCAAGCTGCCGGGAGAGCAACTGCGCCTGGTGTTGGCGCTGGTGGTTGTCGGCGTGGCCGTGAAGATGCTTGCCGGACTGCTTGTCACCCCCGATGAGCTCTACTCCATATCGGTGGCGGTGCAATGAAGCGGGTTCTGACGCTGCTGGTGCTGGTGACGGCGGGCGCGCAGTGCGCGGCGGCCCCGGGCGGAGGGGGGCTGGTGACGCAGCTGGCGACCGAGCGCGTTGACATCACCACTCATTTCACCGGCGAGAAGATTCTCGTCTTCGGCGCCATGTCGCGCCAGGGCGACGTGGTGGTGAAGGTGGTTTCGCCGCAGCAGCCGGTGGCGCTGTCCCGCAAGGTCGCCGCCGGGCCGTTCTGGCTGGACGGTGAAAAAGTCGACGTCACCGGTACGCCGGGACTGTACTACCTGTTGTCGTCGCGGCCGCTGGAGCAGATCCTGGGCGCCAAGGAGCGCAAGCGCTACGGACTCGATATGGGCGATGCGCTGGCCGGCGCCAGGCTGGGGCCGGGAAGCCCGGCGCCGAAGGACTGGCAGTCCGCTTTTACGCGGATCAAACGCGACGACGGCCACTACGTCCAGGACGGCCACGCGGTCAAGTTGTCCGACAACCGGTTGTTCTTCGCCAACATCGATCTGCCGGCGAAACTCCCGCTGGGTGTCTACCAGCTGCATATCTACCTGGTGAAGGACGGCAAGGTGATCAGCCGGCAAAGCCGCCGACTGCACGTGGAGCAGGTGCGTCTCGAACGGTGGGTGGTGGACGCCGCTCACGCCCACTCGTGGGAATTCGGCGCGGCGTTCACGTCCCTGGCCATGGTCCTGGGATTGGCGTTGGGCATGGCGCTGCGCCGCGACAGCGACGCCTGACCGCTGAACAGGCCGGTCTTTGCCGCCGGCGGGGGCGTTCGTGGAATCGTCGCCCGCCGAGGCGGCGCTGCCGCAACCGTGTTTTGCTGACGCGGACGGCGAGGTATTGTTAGACTGGGTGTATTGCCTGCATAGGGACGATCTGGTGTGAGCGAGGAACTGCTAAACAGGGCGTTTTTCAGCAATCCCATCCCGCTGTTCGTCACCCGGCTGTCCGATGGGTGTTTTCTCGATGCCAACCCGGCCTTCTGCCGCTTTACCGGGTACGGGCGCGAAGAACTCATCGGGCGCAGCTCCCTGGAACTCGGGTTGTGGCACGAAAACACCCGCTCGCGGCAGTGGCTGACCGACACGCTGCGTGACAATGGCTCCCTGCGCGGGTTCGACGCGCGCATCGCCGTTCGCGGCGGCCAGGTCAGGGAGTGCCTGTTCTCCCTCGAGTTGATCACCTACGCGGGCGAAGCCGCCGTCCTCGGCACCTTCCAGGACATCACCGCACGGATTCGCGCGCAGGCGGAACTGCGCAAGGAAAGGGATTTTATCGCGGCGGTGCTGGATACCGTGGATACGCTGGTGTTGGTGCTCGACGCCGATGGACGCATCGTTCGCTTCAACCGCGCCTGCGAGGCGCTTACCGGCTATAGCTTCGAGGAACTCCGGGGCCGCTACATCTGGGATGTCCTGTTGTTGCCGGAGGAGCAGGCCGAGGTCAAGGCGCAGTTCTCGCGTCTGACCGCGGGTGATTTCCCGCGCGACTTCGAGAACCATTGGGTGACCAGGGACGGCGATCGGCGTTTGATCGCCTGGTCCAACACGGCGTTGCTGACCGATGACGGCGCCATCGAATACGTCGTGCCCACCGGCGTCGATATCACCGAACGCAAGAAAACCGAGGCGCGGCTCCTATCCTTGGCCAACTATGACCCGTTGACGGGGCTGCCCAACCGCAATCTATTCCAGGAATGCCTGCACCATGCCCTTGGCCAGGCGCGGCGCGGCGGCCAATCCCTTGCGCTCATGTTTCTTGACCTCGACGACTTCAAGGTCGTCAATGACACGCTGGGACACGCCGCCGGCGACGCAATGCTGCGGGAGGCGGCCGAGCGGCTCAAGAACTGTGTGCGCGACACCGACACGGTGGCACGGTTGGGCGGCGACGAGTTCACCCTGATACTGGAAGGCCTGCGCCGTCCGGAGGACATCGTGGGAGTGGCCCAGCAGATTCTCGGACAGTTGTCGCAGCCGTTCGATGTTCGCGGACATGAAATCTACAGCGCCGGCAGCATCGGCATCACCGTATTTCCCGCCGACGGCAACGATATGGAGACGTTGCTCAAGAATGCCGACGCGGCCATGTATCGCGCCAAGTCCCACGGCGGTGGCACCTACGAATTTTTTACCCCCGATCTGAACCGGCGCGCGGCCGAGCGCCTGATGCTGGAACGGGCGCTGCGCCGCGGGATCGCCGCCGGCGAACTGCCGGTGCACTACCAGCCGCAAATGGACTTGCGCGGAGGCCGCGTGGTCGGCGTCGAAGCGTTGGTGCGCTGGGCTCATCCGGAGAAGGGGCTGGTGCTGCCGGGCGAGTTCATCCCCCATGCGGAAAGGACCGGTCTGATATTCGCGTTGGGCGAACAGGTGTTGCGCAATGCATGTTCACAGTGTCAGCGTTGGCGCCGGCAAGGGTTGAACGAGTTGCAGTTGGCGGTCAACGTGTCGGCGCGCCAGTTCCAACGCCGGGATTTCGCCGACTTGGTCCGTCGCGTATTGACGGAAACCGGGTTGCCGGCGTCGAATCTGGTTATCGAGATCACCGAAAGCGTCCTGTTGGGGGAAATCGAAACCCGCGTGACGTTGATGCAGGAACTGAAAGACATGGGCGTGCACCTGTCGGTGGACGATTTCGGCACCGGCTACTCGTCGCTCGTGTATCTCAAGCGTTTCCCCATCGACAGCATCAAGTTGGACCGCCAGTTCGTGCAACATGTCTGCGTTGACGTCGAGGACCTGGCCATTTGCCGGGCGGTCGCCGCCATGGGCCGCAGCCTGGATATCCGCGTCGTCGCCGAAGGCGTCGAAACCTGGGAACAGCTGGCGGTGCTGGCGGAGTTGGGCTGCGACGCTGCCCAGGGTTTCGTCTTCAGCCCGCCGATGGCCGCCGACGCCGCAGGACCCTGGTTACACTCCGGGCAGCCGGTGGCGCGGAACTAGGGTCCGGGCCCGGCCGGGGACGCGACCGCCGCCCGGCGGTCTGCCGGTCCGGCCGCACGCGCATGGCCGGCCGGCCCGGTTGCGGACAGCGGGCACGGGCTTGCGCTAGACTGGGAATCGACGACTTCACCCCGGGGCGGCCACCATGCCCGTATCCAGAATCAACGACGAAAACCGCCGCGCCTTTCTCCGCTGCCGGCGCCAGGTCCACCTGGCCGACGGCAGTGGCGAGGTGCAGATCGTCTACAACCTCGGCATGGGTCGCGTCCACTACAGCCCGCAGGCTGGTTATCTCTATTTCTCCAAATCGCTCGTGGGGGAGATCAGGGGCACCATCGAAGCGGTGCACGCTGGCTTGCGGCAGACGTGCGAAATCGAGCCCGTCTATCTTGACGTCCACCGCTGCTTCCTGGCGGCCAACCGGGTGCGCCTGACCCCGGAGACGCTGGCGGCGGTCTGCGTGGCCCTGCGTATGCAAGGGATCCAGGTCACGACCGGCTAGCCCGTCGCAGCAGTCGCGCGAAGCCGGGATAGACATCCTTCTCGATGGTGTACTTCTGCACCGCTTCGGCCCACTCCCGCTGCTCGCGCAGCCGCCCTTTGAGCAGCGCGGCGTCGGCGACCCGGCTGCCGCCCACCGCATCCACGCCGCGAGCGAACAGGGGGTCGGGCAGGCAGCCGGCCGTGGGGCCGATCACCGCCACCCGCGTTGCGTGGCCGCAATGGGCCAGTATTTCGTCCAGGGAGTCGTTGAGCAGGGTGGCGGCGGTGCAGAGGATCTTGTTGCAGGCCACCAGTTCGGCCGCATCGAGGGTCACGCGGAAGGCCTCGCCCTGCTGCAGGAACGCCGCGTTCTTCTCGATCACCGTCAGGTGCACCCGCTGCGTGCGCAGACGTTCCACCAGGCGCGGGAAGAAGCCAACCATGCCGACATGGTCATCCGGCGAAAACGCCATCTTCGCCATGGAGTTGGTGCGCGTGTCCGGCGCGTAGCCCGCGCGGTTGAACAACGACTGGGTGATGGCGCTGATGGCGCCGAGTCCCATGCTGCGCGCCAGCGCATCACGCGCGGCGTACTGCAGCGCCAAGTCCAGCGGCGGACGGCCGCACCAGGCCTCCGGCATGATCTCGTCACGCAGGCGTTGCGCGGTGTCGTCGAGCAGGGTGTAGAAGAAGCCCATGCTCCCATCGCGCAGGCACACGGCCGCGAATTCGGCGTCGCTGATGCCCGCGACGCCGGGCTCCGGCAGGATGATCTCTTCGATCTCCGGCAGCTCGATTTCCCGCGCAATCCGTTGCGCCATCTCGATCAGTTCATCGGCGATCTGCATAGGGCTGGACTCGCGTCGCGGCCGGCGCCGTGCATGCGCTCGGCGGCGACCGTGGATCAGCGGGGGATGCGCCGCTGCAAGCCACTGTGGAGAAGGATAGTGGTGGCGATTTCCTCGATGGACACGGTGCTGGTGTCCAGGTAGGGAATCTTCTCCTTGCGGTAGATGGTCTCGACCTCGCGGATCTCGGTCTGGCATTGCTGCAGGCTGGAGTAACGGCTGTTGGCGCGCCGCTCGCTGCGGATCTGCTGCAGCCGCACGGGATCGATGGTCAATCCGAAAAGATGCTCGCGAAACGGGTGCAATGCGGCCGGCAGGCGGTGCGAATCCAGATCCTCTTCGGTCAACGGGTAGTTGGCCGCCCGGATGCCATACTGCAGGGCCAGATACAAACAGGTCGGCGTTTTGCCGGAGCGGGAAACGCCGACCAGGATGATATCGGCTTGCGGAAATCCCCGCGTGCTTACGCCGTCGTCATTGGACAGGGCGAAGTTGACGGCGTCAATGCGCGCCTTGTATTGCGCGTACGTCCCCATGCCGTGGGAGCGGCCGACCGCGTGGCTGGACATGCGCCGCAGCTCCATTTCCAGCGGTTTGATGAACGTATCGAAGAAGTCGAACATCAATCCGGCACTGTTCTCGGCGACCAGCTCACGCAGCTCCGAGTTGATCAGGGTGCTGAACAGCAGCGGCTTGACGCCGTCCACGCGGGCCGCCTCATTGATGCGCTCGACGGCCTGGTAGGCTTTATCCCGCGAGTCGATGAACGGCAGTGTGACCTGGTCGAACTCGATGCCCTCGAACTGGGTGAGGAGGCTGTGCCCCAACGCCTCGGCGGTAATACCCGTACGGTCGGAGAGGAAGAAGACAGAACGTTTCATAGGCATCCGTTGTTGCTCCGCCGGTGCGCGGCGCGGACCGGTGCCTATTGTGTCCCAATCATGGGCCGGCGGCCAGGCCTGCCGGGCGGCCGGAGGCGCTCGCGACGCAACGACGCGGCGGCAATGGTGGCGCCGTAACTCTATGTGTGCAGGACCTTTTGCGGTTTCCGTGACGTGGTTCCGCGCCCGGCGCCGTAGTTTGCATGGGCGCGACTGAATTTGAATTGACCGGTGCCGATACTATTGGAACAATGCACAGCAGCCCGGTGTCTGTTGCACCGGCGGGATATGCGATCGAGCCGGCCGGGCAGCGCTTCCAGCGGAGGCGCTGGCGGCCGTGCGGGAAATCTGGGAGGCGCCCCGTGGGGCACGACAAGTCAGCAACCGACGGGCAGGAAAGGGAATTTTCCTGCGAGCACGGCGCTTCGACGCCGGTGCGGCCCGCGGCGGACGCGGCTGAATTCGAAACCCGGGCGCTGAGTCTGCTCGATGACCAGCGGGCGCTGTTGCGATACGTGCGCGAGGCGGAATCCAACCGCCGCCGGATCGAGCAGGCCCGCCGCGAGTGGACCCAGGCGTTCGACGCCATCGATCTGCCGCTGTTCATGCACGACAACGAGTGCCGCATCACCCGGGCCAACCAAGCCTACGCGCGGCAAGCGGGCTGTGAGGATATCCGCTCGGTCCTGGGGCGTCCCTATTACGAGCTGTTTCCCCGCCGCAGCACCCCGCTGCTCGGTTGCCGGGCGTCCCGCGAATCGCTTGCGTCCCGCAGCGAGATGCTGCATCTCGATGACGGCCGCATTTTCGAGTCACGCACCTTCCCGATCGTGGACGGCGACGGCCAGTACGCGCAGGCGCTGCACATCATGGACGACGTTACCGAGCGCTATCGCGCCGAGGAAACGGTGCGTACGCTCAGCAGCGCCATGGAGCAGGCGGCCGAAGGCATGCTGGTGGCGGATGCCGGGTTGGTGGTCACGTACGCCAATCCGACCCTGCGCCGCCTGCTCGGCATGGAAGCGGAGCAAGTCGTCGGGCAACCGCTCGGCGGGTTGCTGGCTCAGCAGGCGCGTGCGGCGGTCGACGCCATCCCCCGCCAGGCCGACACCGAGGGTGGCTGGGCCGCGGAAGTGGAGATTCAGGCGGCCGATGGGTCTTTGGTGCCGGTGCACCTGACCGCGGCGGCGGTGTATGACGAAGCCGGCGACCTGAGCGGCTACGTGGCCACGCTGCTGGACCTGCGTTCGATCAAGGCGGCGCTCCAGCAGGTGGAGACGCTCGCCGCCGCCATCGAGGATGTGTCGCTGCAGCTGGACCTGGACGACACCGTGCACAAGGTGCTGGCCGCGGCGGCGCGAGTGTGCGGCACCGACGGGGCAGCGGTGGCGGTGCCCTACGAGGCAGGCGACCGGTTGTACTATCGCTGGCACATCGGTGAACCCCGGGCCGGCGTCGCGGAACAGTTGAGCGAGCCGTTCCCCGCTGACGAGGGAATCGCCGGTCAGGCGCTGCAATCCGGCGAAACCCAGGTTGTGGAGGACTATCCCCGCTACGCCAGTGCCCTGCCCAACTTCGTGGATGCCGGTATCGGCAGCGTCCTGGCGATTCCGCTCAACAGTGGCGGGGTGTCCACCCAGGGCATCCTGTCATTGTGGACGGTAGCCCGGGGCAAGCGTTTTTCCCCCGACCAGACGCGCTTCGCTGAGGCGCTGGCCCGGCAACTGGGCGTGGCGATCCAGCGCCAGAAGCTGGTCGACGACCTGCGCCACTCTTCCGAGCGTCTGGCGCAGGTGTTCGCCACGGTTCCCGACATTCTGTTCGTCATGCGCCCGCAGTCGCTGCGCCTGGAGCTGGTCAGCCCGGTGGTTACCGAACTGCTCGGATTCCGGCCGGAGGAGTTTACCGGGCAGCCCCGTTTATGGCAGCGCCAGATCCATGCCGATGACCGCGAGCGGGTGCTGGGCGAGCTGCGCGCGGCGTTCGCCGAGGCCGACGGATTCACGTTGGACCTGCGGGTATGGCATAAGGACGGACGCACCCTGCGGTGGTTCGAAGGCCGGGCGGTGATCGAACGGGACGAGGCGGGTGAACCGAAGCGCCTGGTAGGGGCGTTGAGCGATATCACACCGCGCCGGCAGGCGCAGCATGCCCTGGAGGCGCAGCGCAACTTCGTGACCGCCGTGCTCGATACGGCCCCGTCGCTGATCGTGGTGCTGGATCGTGACGGACGGGTGGTGAACTGGAACCGCGCCTGCGAAACCCTGACCGGGCGGACAGTCGACGACGTGCGGGGACAGCCGGTATGGGAGCTGTTGCCCGAGGACCTGGTCCAGGAAGCGGAAACCGAGTTCGACGGGCTGGTGCATCAGGGTGCAGCATTCCAGCGCGAACGGGTGTGGCTCGACCGCGAGGGCACGCCCCATATCATTGCCTGGTCGGTTTCAATTCTCACCGGCGCCGACGACGACGTCACTCATCTGATCGCCAGCGGCCAGGACGTCAGCGCCCAGCGGCGGGCCGAGAAGGAAGTGGAGCAGTTGGCGCGCTTTGCTGCCGAGAACCCCAACCCGGTGCTGCGCACCAACAGGGCGGGCCGACTGCTCTATGCCAATGATGCCAGCGGACCGCTGCTGCATCAGCTCGGCTGTGCGGTGGGCAGTCCCATGCCGGCGAGCTGGTGCCGGCGGATCGAGCGGGCATTGCGCGACCGCAGCGCGGAGCGTTTCGAAATTGAATTGGGCGGGCGCCATTTCCTGTTCTCGTTTTCCGCGGCACATGACACGGATGACATCTACCTCTATGGGCTCGATGTGACCGAGCGTCACGAGTCGGCGCTGCAGTTGCACAAGATGAACCGTGCGCTGACGACCCTCAGTCGCGGCAACGAGGCGATGATTCGCGCCCAGGACGAACCTTCTCTGCTGCGGGCCGTATGTGCCAATATTGCCGAACAGGGTGGCTACCGCCTGGCCTGGGTGGGGTTCTGTGGGGGGGAGTCCGGGGATTCGATCACGCCCGTTGCCTCGGCGGGTCCCGGCGCCACCTATGTCGACGGCATCAACATGAGATGCGCGGACGACGGTAATGGTTCGAACCCGATTGCGGAGGCGATCCGCACCGGCCGCGCAGCGATGAGCCGCGACATGCAGTCTGGATCCGTGGCCGGATCCTGGCGCGAGCGTGCCGTGGAGCATGGTTTTTCCTCGTGTATCGCCTTGCCGTTGGCGGTTCAGGGCGAGGTGATCGGGGTGCTGGCCATCTACGCCGATGAACCCGATGCTTTCGACGAGCAGGAGCAGCACCTGCTGGGCGAACTTGCCAGTGATCTGGCGTACGGGGTCGCTTCCCTGCGTTCCCACGCCGAGCGCGATCGCGTCGAAGGCCTGTACCGGCAGTCGCTGGTCGACACCATCCAGGCGATCGCCCTCACCGTGGAGAAGCGCGACCCCTACACCGCCGGCCATCAACAGCGGGTGGCCGACTTGTCGGCCGCCATCGCTGCGGAGCTGAATTTCGACCCCGACAGGATCGAGGGCATACGGCTGGGCGCGCTGATTCACGATATCGGCAAGATCTACATCCCGTCGGAGATCCTCAATCGTCCCGGCCGGCTGTCGGACCCCGAGTTCGAGTTGATCAAGACCCACCCGGCCGTGGGATACGACATCGTCAAGGACGTGCATTTTCCCTGGCCCGTGGCCGACATGATCCTGCAGCACCACGAACGGCTCGACGGCAGTGGCTATCCCAGTGGCCTGCACGGGGGCGACATCCTTCCGGAAGCGAAAATCATGGCCGTGGCCGACGTGGTCGAGGCAATCACTTCCCATCGGCCCTACCGCGCGGGTCTGGGGCTAGAGCTCGCCAGGGACGAGATCCGCGCCCACCGCGGAACCCTCTATTGGCCTGAGGCGGTCGACGCGTGCCAGCGCGTGCTGGACAGGCACCAGTTTTCGCTGCAATGAGTCCGACGTCCGTTCACCAGCCGCCCGAGCGCCGCGATGGCTGTCCATGATGCGGCGCACCCAAGTGCGCTGGCGGCGGGGGCGGGGACGCCGGGCGCGGCCCCTCCGCCGCAGGCTGGGTCCGAACGCGAGCCGATCCGGCCGGCTCAGCGCCTGCGCCTGATCCTGCTGATTCCCTTGGCTGCTGCCTTGCTGGTCATCGGCGTGGTGGCCATAGGGCTGATGCGCATGCACCAGCGGGATATGGTTACCCACGCGGTGCAGCGCACACAGTCGCTCATCGCCAACCTTTACCGACGCGCGGTGGACGATCACATCACGATGCTCGGCGCCACGGCCGTTGCATTGATGCAGGATGATGCATTGGCCGAAGCGCTGGCCCGGCGCGACCGCAGCGCCCTGGAGCAGCGGGCGCGGCCGCTGTTGGCGCAACTCCGCTATCGTTTTGGTGTATCCCGACTTTATTTTCTTACCCCCGATGGGCGCGTGCTGCTGCGGGCGCAGCATCCGCTGCGCAAAGGGGACCGCCCGAGCGGCGTAACGGCGCACGCGGTCCGCGCTGCCGCCGGCGGGGTGGAACTGGATGGTACGGGTACGCTGGTAGTGCGCCTGGTTTCGCCGTGGCGTGACCGGGCCGGTCGCCTCCTGGGTTATGTGGAACTGGCGCTGGACATCGACCGGATCACCAGCCAATTGGCGAATCTGGTGCACGGGCGTCTGGTCGTGGTGATGCCCAAGGCTATGTTGGTTCAGGCCGCCGGGCCGGCACAGGTGCAACAGCTGCGCGCGCTGCCGCAATGGAACCGTTTCCGCCACCTGCTGCTCGCCAAAGGCGACGATGGGCCACTGCCCCCGGCGCTGGAAACGTTCCTGATGCGGGCGCGCCTGCCGGCGGACACCACGGTAGTGAGCATACCGCGGGGCGGAAACCCCGAGCGGGCGTTGTTCGTGCCCATCACCGATACCTCCGGGCGGCGGGTGGCGGACCTCGTCGCGCTGGTTACGGTGGCGGCGCAGCAGGAATCCGCCCACGAGATGATCGTCATCGCTCTGGTGACCACGCTGGTGGCGGGAGGGGGACTGTTTACCTTTTTCTATCTGGTGTCCGGGCGGTTGGCACGCCGGTTGGAGGACAACGAGCGCAAGCTGCGCGAAGTCGCCGCGCACGATGGGTTGACCGGCCTGTACAATCACGAGACGTTTCGTATTCTCCTTTCCGTCGAGCTGGAACGTTGCCGGCGGTATGGTCATCCGTCGGCATTGCTGATGCTCGATATCGACCATTTCAAGCGAGTCAATGACCATTACGGCCACCCGGCGGGCGACCGCGTCCTGGTCGAGCTGAGCCATCGCTTGTGTCGCACGGTCCGTGACGCGGACAGTGTGTCGCGTTATGGCGGCGAGGAGTTTGCCATCATTCTTCCCGAAACGTCTTTGGAGGAGGCGTTACTGACGGCCGAGCGGCTGCGCCAAGCGGTGTCGTCGCGGCCGATCGCCGTCGCGGGCGCTGAGACGGTTACCGTGACGGTGAGCATCGGTGCCGCCGTGACGGCCGCGCGGCCGTCGTGTCCCGATGTGCTCATTGCGCTAGCCGACCAGGCGCTCTATGCCGCCAAAGCGGCCGGACGCAACCGGGTGAGCGGCGGCCCCATGTCAGTGCCGCCCGGTGTGACGCCGGCTGCGGACTGACCGGCGCCCTGGAGCGTCGCCTTGCCGTGGTTCCCGCGGCGCTTGCGGTCCGGGGGGTACCCCCGGCGGCGCTATTCCAATCCCCATCCCAATGCTGATCGGTTGTCACTGCCGTGAAGCCCTCGAATCCACGCTCCGTCGACCGGTCAGGTGGGTGGCGTGCGCTGCGGCGGTTCCGGCGGCCAGGCGTCTCATGTCTGAGACTTGCAATATGATGTTTTATACATGTAATATCACGCGCTGCCCGTGATAAAGGACGTACGAGCCATGATAACCGCCGCCCAAATCCGTGCCGCCCGGGCGTTGCTGAGCATCGATCAACGCCGCTTGGCCGAGGCGGCGGGACTGTCCCTGCCCACCATTCAGCGCATGGAGTCGAGTACCGGCGCCCAGGTGCGCGGCAACGTCGATTCCCTGGTGAAAGTCGTCGAGGCCCTGGAGCGGGCCGGTGTGGAGCTGATCGGGGAAGGTGCAACCAGCAGCGGCGGCGGGCGTGGCGTGCGGCTCAGGCTTCCGCCTGCGGGCGAGGACGCGCCGTGATCGGTCCGATGGCGTTGCCGTTGGCGGGCTCGGCCGTCGCGTTGGCGTTGTGTTCGTCAGCAAGCGCGCTCCTGGCGGCGCGGTCGCCGCGCCTGCTGCGGATACTGGCGACGCCACTGCTGGGCCTGGCTGGCCTGGCGGCGCTGGCCGCCGGATTGGCGGGTCTGGTTGCCGGCGGGGTGGCCACCGCCACGTTGCCGTTCGGCCTGCCGTGGCTGCCCTGGCATGTACGGCTCGACGTGCTGTCGGCTTTCTTTCTCACCGTGATCGGCCTGGTGACGGTGGCCGGGGGGATCTACGCCCCGGCCTACGTCCGCGGCTTCGAGCGCGGCCGCGATTCCCTCGCCGGGTTGGGCGTGTTTTCCGGCCTGTTTCTTGCCGGCATGCTGCTGGTGGTGCTGGCCGACGATGCGTTTCTGTTCATGGTGGCCTGGGAGGTGATGTCCCTGGCTTCCTATTTCCTGGTGGCGTTTCAACATGAGGGCGCGGCCAACCGCCGCGCTGCCTTTCTCTACCTGCTCATGGCCCACGCAGGGGGCTTGGCCATCCTGCTCGGCTACGGCGTGCTGGCTTCGTTCGGCGGCGGATTCGGATTCGACGCCATGCGCGCCGCGGCCCTGTCCCCGGGTTGGGCCAGCGTGGCCTTCGCGCTGGCCTTTGTCGGGTTCGGGATGAAGGCCGGCCTGGTGCCCCTGCATGCGTGGCTGCCCGAGGCTCACCCGGTGGCGCCGTCGCATATCTCGGCGCTGATGTCGGGAGTCATGCTCAAGATTGCGGTGTACGGTTTCATCCGCTTCGTGTTCGACCTCATCGGCCAGAGCTATTGGCAATGGGGAGTGATCGTACTGGTCATCGGCAGCGCCTCGGCGCTGCTCGGTGTATTGGCCGCACTGATGCAGAGCGAACTCAAACGCCTGCTGGCATACTCGTCGGTGGAGAACCTGGGCATCATCTTCATCGGCCTGGGCCTGACACTGGTATTCCTGAATACCGGCCATCAGCTGCTGGCGACCCTGGCCTTTGTCGCCGCGCTTTATCACGTACTCAACCACGCGTTGTTCAAGAGCCTGTTGTTTCTGGGCGCGGGGGCGGTGCTGCACAGCACCCATGAACGGGACCTCGAACATATGGGCGGGCTGCTGCGGCGCATGCCCTGGACCGGCCTGTTCTTCCTGCTCGGCTGCATCGCCATTTCGGCGCTGCCGCCGTTCAACGGCTTCGTCTCGGAATGGCTGACCTTCCAGGCGGCGCTGCAGGCCTGGCAGCTCGACAGCGGGGTGCTGCGCACCGTGATTCCCATCGCCGCCGCCGTGCTGGCGCTCACCGGCGCACTGGTGGCGGCTACTTTCGTCAAGGCCTACGGAGTGGCGTTTCTGGGCCAGGCCCGCACCCGCCACGTGCGCCGTGCCCGCCGGGTGCCGGTCAGCATGCGTGCCGGGCAGGGTCTGCTGGCGCTGCTGTGCCTGCTGCTGGGCGTGTTTCCGACCGGCGTAATACAGGTCATCGAGGCTATTCCCCGGCAGCTGTTCGGCGGCACTTTGCCCCAGGCCACCGCTCACGGCTGGCTGTGGCTCACTCCGGTGTCGTCGGCCACCGCCAGCTACAGCGCGCCACTGGTGGTGGTGCTGCTCGCCGCCATTGCTCTGCTCGCGGTCTGGGGGCTGCGGCGCAGCGCCGTGCGGCGGGTGCGCCGTTGCGACGCCTGGGACTGCGGGTTCGCGCCGCCGACGCCCCGGATGCAGTACACCGCCACGGCGTTCGCCCAGCCCGCGCGCCGGGTGTTCGGCCTGCTGTTCCGGATCGATGAGTCCGTGGCGCCGCGGGAAGACGGCGCCTTGCGCTACGGCCTGCGGGTCAGCGACCGTGCCTGGGGCCTGTTCTACGTGCCGGTGGCGCGGCTGGTGGAGGCGGCGGCGCGCCGGGTGGTGCGCCTGCAATCGGGCAACGTGCGCGTGTATCTCGGCTGGACGCTGGCCACGCTGTTGGTGCTGCTGTGGATCATTTCCTGACTGTGGCGTGGAGTGCGGCACTGCTGCAGGCGCTGTTGTGGGCGGCGCTGGCACCGCTGCTGGTGGGCTGGATCCGCAAGGTCAAGGCTGTGCTGCAGAACCGGCGTGGGGCGTCGCCGCTGCAGCCGTACCGCGACTTGCGCAAGCTGCTGGTGAAGGAGGCGCGGGTCGCTCATACAGCCTCACCTCTGTTCCGCGCCGCACCCTACATCGTGTTCGTGGCCACCTGGCTGGCGGCGGCGGCCGTGCCCCTGATTGCGGTCAACCTGCCGACGGCGGCGATCGCCGACATCATCGTGGTGGCGGGCCTGCTGGCGCTGGCGCGCTTCTTCCTGGCCCTGGCCGGCATGGACGTGGGCACCGCGTTCGGCGGCATGGGCGCGTCCCGGGAGATGCTGGTTTCGGCGCTGGCCGAACCGGCCATGCTGATGGCGGTATTCACCCTGGCCATGACCGCGCACAGCACCAACCTGGCCAGTGTGGTCGATTTTCAGCTCGCCAGCGGCCTGGCGTTGCGTCCGTCGCTGCTGTTTGCCCTGGGCGGGCTGATCCTGGTGGGCGTCGCCGAGACCGGACGCATTCCGGTGGACAACCCCGCCACCCACCTGGAGCTGACCATGATCCACGAGGCCATGCTGCTGGAGTATTCGGGCCGGCACCTGGCGCTGATGGAATGGGCCGCGCAGATCAAGCTGCTGTTGTATGGAACGCTGATCGTCAACATCTTCTTTCCGTGGGGCATCGGCCAAAGCTTCGGGCCGTTGGCCATGGGCGCGGGGCTGGCGGCTGTAGTTGTGAAGCTGGCCCTTCTGGGTGCGGCGTTGGCAGTGGGCGAGACGGTGCTGGCCAAGATGCGGCTGTTCCGTGCGCCGGCGTTTCTTAATCTGGCCTTGCTGTTGGCCCTGCTGGGTCTGCTCAGTCACGTGATTCTGGAGGTGGGCGCGTGAGTCTCACCGCACTTCCGCTGTTGCAGCAGTTCATGTTGGTGCTCGCCGCCCTGGTGCTGTTCACATCGTTCGTGCTGCTGGCGCAGGCGCGTCTGGTATCGGCCATTCATGCCTTTGCCTGGCAGGGCGCATTGGTGGCCGCGGTGACCACCGTGGTAGCGGCGACCGGGTATTCGCATCACCTGTACTTTTCAGCCCTCTTGACCCTGGTGCTCAAGGCCCTGGTGATTCCCTGGATGCTGCACCGCCAGGCACGGCGTCTCGACCTGGAGCGTCATGTGGAATCGCTGCGCCGGCCGTCGTTGGTGATCATGGCCGCGGTGGCGCTGGTCATTTTCAGCTACTGGCTGGTATTGCCCATGGTGCAGCAGGAATTGACCTTCACGCGCAACATCGTCGCCATCAGTCTCGCCGTGGTGCTCATCGGTTTGTTGATGATGGTGTTTCGGCAACAGGCGGTGGCGCAGGTGCTGGGTTTTATGTCGATGGAGAACGGCCTGTTCCTGGCCGCCGTGTCGGCGACCGCCGGCATGCCGCTGGTCGTGGAACTGGGAGTTGCGTTCGACGTGCTGGTGGCGATGGTGTTGTTCGGCGTGTTCTTTTTCCAGATTCGAGAAAGTATCGAATCGCTGGACGTCGACCGCCTCAACCGCCTGACCGAGAGCCTTGACGACGTCGGGAGCCCAGACCAATGACGGCGGTGCTGCTCACGGTGCTCACGCCAATGCTCGGTTCCATCGTGCTCGCCCTGCTGCGTCCGCTGGCGCTGGCCGGTTGGGTGAACGTGGGTTTCTCGGCCGTCAGTTTCGGCGCCGCCGTGTGGCTGGCCCGGTTGGTGGCGCTGGGCGGAGAAGTCGCGGGAATGAGCTTCCGGGTTGACGCGTTCAATGTGTTCCTGGTGGCACTGACTGCCTTCGTGGGACTGACTACCTCGATTTTCTCGCGTCCCTACATGCGTCATGTGTGCAGCACCGGCATGACCACTGCGCGCGGCATGCGGGTCTACCACGCCATGTACCAGGCGTTCATGTTCACCATGTTGCTGGCGCTGACCACCGACAACCTCGGCGTGCTGTGGGTGGCGGTGGAGGGCGCCACCCTGGCGACGGTGCTGCTGGTGTCGCTGTACCGAACCCCCGAGGCGGTGGAAGCGGCGTGGAAATATTTCATCCTCTGCGGCGTCGGCATCGCGCTGGCGCTGTTCGGCACCGTACTGACCTATTTCGCCGCCCAGCGGGTGATTGCCGATCCGGCGGCCGGCCTCACCTGGAGCGTCCTGTATCAGCACGCCGGCGGCCTGCAGCCGGCGGTGATGAGCCTGGCGTTCGTGTTTCTGCTGGTGGGCTACGGTACCAAGGTGGGTCTGGTGCCTATGCACCAGTGGCTGCCCGACGCCCACTCCGAGGGTCCGACGCCCATGTCCGCCGTGCTTTCGGGGCTGTTGCTCAACGTCGCCCTTTACGCGGTGGTGCGCTTGAAAATGCTGGTCGACGGGTCCCTGGCGGCGACGGCCACGCCCCACATGGCGGGCTACCTGCTCATGGGTTTCGGCATGGTGTCGTTTCTGGTCGCCGGGCTGTTTCTGCACCGACAGCGCGACATCAAGCGCATGTTCAGTTACTCGTCGATCGAGCACATGGGACTGATGACCTTCGCCTTCGGTCTGGGCGGTCCGCTGGCCACCTTCGGTGCGCTGCTGCACATGCTGGTGCATTCGTTCACCAAGTCGGCCATCTTCGTCACTGTCGGGCATGCCACGCACATCGCCGGTACCCAGAGCATCGATCGGATTCGCGGACTGATCCGCACCCAGCCGGCGGTGGGCTGGTCGTTGTTGATCGCAGTGGCCGCCATTGCCGGCTTTCCCCCGTTCGGGGTGTTTACCAGCGAATTTCTGCTGCTTACCGCCACCATGCAGGCGCAGCCCTGGCTCACCGTCGCACTGCTCACCGGGCTGGCGGTCGCCTTCGCCGGCCTGTTTCGTCATTTGCATCCCATGGTCTACGGTGCGGCGCCGGAAGGGCAGGGGCCGGTCCAGGCGAACATGCTGCCGGTGGTGGTGCATCTGGGGCTGGTGTTGTGGCTGGGCATCGCCATCCCGCCGTTTCTCGCCCAATGGCTGGACCGCGCCACCGGACTGATTACGGGGGCACACCTGTTATGAGCGGGTTTCACTGGCTGGACGAACTGGGCAGGCGCCTGGAGGACGATCATATCCTGGTGAGCCGGGACACTCCCGTCGACCTGGCGCCGGCGTACCTGCTGGGCTTGGATGTGGAGGACTGGGCACGCGCCGGGGCCGCGCTGCAGGCGCTGGGTTGCCGCTTCGTCGGCCTCTGGGGCGATCCCGACGGCGACAAGGTCAGTGTCTATGCGAGCGTGGAGCACCAGGGCGACTATCTGGTGCTCGCCACGGAGGTGGCATTGAGCCATCCGGTGATCGCTTCGCTGACGCCGAATTTTGCGGGCGCCAATCGGCTTGAACGCCACCTGCAGGATCTGCTGGGCATCACCTTTCTGGACCAGCCCGACGCCCGCCGCTGGACCCGGCACCAGGCCTGGGCGTCCGGCCGCTATCCGCTGCGGGACGATTTTCCCGCCGCCGGCGATGCGCCGCGGCGGGCACCGGCCGATGTCGACTACCCGTTTCGCCGCATCCAGGGCAGCGGTGTGCTGGAAATTCCCGTGGGTCCCGTGCATGCGGGCACCATCGAACCGGGCCATTTCCGCATCCAGGCCGTGGGTGAAGAGGTCCTGAGCCTGGAGACGCGGCTCGGTTACGTGCATAAGGGCGTCGAGAAGATCGCCGTAGGGCGCGGTCCGGACGCACTCGCGCGGCTCGCCGGGCGTGTGTCCGGCGACGCCACAGTGGCCCACACCTGGGCCGCCTGCCAGGCCATGGAAAGGGCGGTGGCGTGCACCGTCCCGCCGCGGGCGGTGATGCTGCGGGCATTGTTATGCGAGCGGGAACGGGTGGCCAATCACCTGGGCGACATCGGTGCGGTCTGCAACGACGTCGGCTTTGCCTTCGCCAACGTGCAGTGCGCGCGGCTGCGGGAACAATGGCAGCGGCGCAGCCGGGAGCTGTTCGGGCACCGCTTTATGATGGATGTCGTGGTGCCCGGCGGCGTGTCGCTCGATCTGGCCGCGGAGCAGACGGGGCAGCTGCGCGCCGACCATGATGCATTACGCCGCGCCATCGTACCGCTGTTCGACGTCATCGGCGACCATCCGTCGCTGGATGACCGGTTGCTGGGCACGGGCCGCTTGAGCGCCGATGATGCGCGTGCGCTGGGTTGCACCGGTTACGTCGGCAAGGCCAGCGGCCAGGCCTTCGATGTGCGCCGCGACTGCGCCTATGCACCCTATGACAATGTGACGCCGGAAGTGCCTGTGAAAACCGAAGGCGACGTGGCCGCACGGGTGGCGGTACGTATGGAGGAGGTGAGAACCACCCTGGCGTTGATGGATCGGCTGCTGGAGCAGCTGCCGCCGGGGCCGCACCGTGTGCCGTTGCCGCAGCCGCCTGCTGGTGCCGCCGGCATCGGCAGCGTGGAAAGCTGGCGCGGTGAGGTGTTCACTTTCGTGCGCTTTGACGACCAGGGACGCGTGGCGCGCTTCTTCCCGCGCGATCCCAGCTGGTTCACCTGGCCGGCCCTGGAGCGGTTGATCGACGGCAACATCGTGCCCGACTTCCCGGTGTGCAACAAGTCGGTGAATGCTTCGTACTCGGGTAGTGATTTGTGAAACGGCAGAGCAAAGAGAAAAGGGAAAAGGGCAACGTTGTTCGCCTGGATTGCCTCGCCCGGGTATTGCGGCGACGGCTGCTGCATTGCTGTTCTCTTTTCTCTTTGCCCTTTTCTCAGCTGCAACAGGCCCCGTCATGTTTCGCATACTGAAGCAGGCCATAAGTACCGGTGTCGTCACGGAGCCCGCCCCGCCTGATGCCGAACTCGAGCGGTTGGGACTGGAACTGCGCCGGCATATCCATCGGCGTTTCGGCCGGAGTCTGGCGATCCGTCAGGTGGACGCCGGTTCGTGCAACGGCTGTGAGTTGGAGATTCACGCCCTGAGCAATCCCTACTACGACGTGGAACGGTTTGGCGTGCACTTTGTCGCTTCGCCGCGCCACGCCGACGCGCTGTTGGTCACCGGGCCGGTGTCCCGGCACATGGAGACGGCGCTGCGCCGTACCTGGCGCGCCATGCCGGCGCCCAAGATGGTGATTGCAGCAGGCACCTGTGCTTGCGACGGCGGCGAGTTCGGCGTTTCCTACGCAAGCTGCGGAGCGGTGGCGAACGTGATCCCGGTGGACGCAACGATAGCCGGTTGTCCGCCGGAGCCGCTGGCGCTGCTCAAGGGACTGCTCGGTATCATGCACTCCCAGGTCAATCGCAGCACCGGCGCGGGACGCTGATCCGGGGGCTCTTTCCAGCGACCTGGCCACGGACCGACGCCGCTATCCGCAAGCGTTCTTTCACTCCTCGTTTTGATGACGGTTGGGTTTCCTGCCGGCCGGTTTTTGGCCCAATCAATAGGCCCGCAGTCGCGGCGACGTCGCGGCAGCGCAGCGTGTGCGCGCCGGAATTTCTGCTATAGGTGTGGCGAGGGCGGCGCTGCCCGGGATCTCAACGCGTGGCGGCCGGCGTCGGGGCGACCGTGCCGGACCTCGCTCCTTGAGCGGCCGGGCCGCTGCAGCCGCCGCCCAACGATCACGACCCCGCCGCGGTGTCCGTGCACCAGGTGCAGTCCAGGAATCCGGCGCGTGCCGGTCACTGTAGCGACGCGGGGTTCCGGCCGAGGAGGCGACGCCAATGCTGCAGATTTCAATTCCCGGTGTGGGTGTTCTTCGGGTGGAACACCTGGTGCTCGATTTCAACGGAACGCTTGCGGTTGACGGCGCGCTTCTGGAAGGGGTGCGCGAACGTTTGTCGCGGCTGGCGCAGGACCTGCGTATCCACGTGGTGACCGCCGACACCTTCGGCCGCGCGGGGCAGGAACTGGAAGGGCTGCCGTGCGAACTGGCGGTCCTGAAACGCGAAGGCCAGGCCCAGGCCAAGTACGCCTACGTGGAAAGCCTTGGCGCTTCGGTTACAGCGTGTGTCGGCAACGGTCGCAACGACCGGCTGATGGTGGAAGCGGCGGCGCTCGGTGTGGCGGTGGTTCAGGGCGAGGGCGCGGCGGGAGCGACCGTCGCCGCCGCGGACGTGGTGGCACCGGACGTGCGCGCCGCGCTTGATCTGCTGCTGGAGCCGATGCGCTTGGTGGCCACCCTCCGCGACTGAGCATCGGGTCCCGGGCGCGGATTCGTGACGGGTTCGGCGGGGCCGCAAGCGGCTCGGCATGCGCAAAGAAGTTCTCGCTGTTTCCAGAGGTTGCGCGGGCAACCGGGGTGATTTGAAGGCAGTCACGCCGGCCCTGAAGGCGGGGGCGCAAACCATATCAGGGATTCACCCGATCCCGTGACCATGATTCCGAAGTGCGATTCATGTTATACGGGGAGCGGGTGTGGGGTCGGGATTGACGTCAAAGACGACTGGACATTCGGCCTCACGGGATCTACATTCCATTGTGTGGTATACGGTATACAACAGATCCGTTCCAGAGCGCGGTAATAACGTACCGTATCCAGTCCACACACGCGGATAGTGCGGAGTCATGGCACTCCGCCAACTGGAGGAGCAGAAAAATGAAAAAATACAGGCACTTGTCACTGTGGGGCCTCGCCAGCCTGTTACTGGTGAGCCTCGCCACGACGCTTACTCCGGGCATCGCCCAGGCGTGGCAGCCCCAGCACCCGGTGAATCTCATTATCATGGCCGGTAAGGGCGGCGGCGCGGACAAGCTCGCCCGCCTGTGGCAGAGCATTGTCGCCAAGCACAAGCTCAGCCCGCAGCCGCTGATCCCGATCAACAAGGGTGGCGGTTCCGGCGCGGAGGCATTGCGCTACATGGAGGACAACAAGGGCAGCCGCTACGACATCGTGGTGACCCTCGACAGCCTCTACACCACGCCGATCATCATCAAGGGTCTGAACGTCGACCCGACGACTTTCACCCCCATTCGCCTGATGGCTCAGGATACCTTCCTGCTGTGGGTCACCGATCCGAAGATCAAGACCATCGACGACTATGTCAAGGCGGTCAATGCCGCCGGCGGCAAGTGGAAGATGGGTGGCACGGGTAGCGGCCAGGAGGACTCGCTGGTCACGGCGATGCTGGCCGATGCCTACAACCTGCACATGATCTACGTGCCCTACAAGGGCGGCGGCACGGTGGCGGCGCAGCTGATCGGCGGCCATATCAACTCGACCGTCAACAACCCGTCCGAGCAGTTGGGCTTCTACCAGGCCGGCAAGTCGCACCCGATCGCGCAGTTCACCGACACGCGTCTGCCCGGTTTCCCGAACGTTCCCACCTTCAAGGAGCTGGGCAAGCCCAGCCTCGTGTACTACATGGACCGCATGGTTCTCGGTCCTCCGGGGATGCCGAAAGACGCCCAGGAGTTCTACATGAAGCTGTTCCAGAAGATCAGCGAAACCAAGGAATGGAAGAACTACGTGAGCAAGAACTCGCTGCTGGCTTCGGACCTGCAGGGCGATTCCATGCATTCCTATCTCGTGAAGCGCTACAAGCTGCACGAGAAGCTGGTGCCGCTGTGGCAGAAGTTCAACAAGTGAGATCCGGATGCGCGGGAGGCGTGGCCGCCCCATGCGGACAATAACGTTTCCAAAAATGCGCACCGGGTAATCTGTAGGAGTCATCGTTCCCGCCGGCACCCCATCCCGGTGCCGGCGGGGGTGGTGCAGGTTGGGTAGCGACTGCATTGGAGGAGGCGAAGCCCGGCGATCCATTTCAGGCGGTTCCCCGCGGGCGCCCGGCAGGGCAACGCCGCGGGCTATCGATGGAAGGCTCGGTGGGTTCCGTTGACCGGTCGCCGCTCAAGGCATAGGGTGCTTGCCGACGTATTCAATGGGAACGGGAAGCCGGGACGCCCGGTACGGAATACGCAGGCGAGCGCCACGGCGACGGTGGGTGCGATGAGTCTGTTGGTCATGACACCGTAGCCGTAGGAGTATGTCCGTTGTGACGTTTCGCGGGGTGATCGCCGGCGGACATGTGCCAACGCATGATAATCACGAGAGTTGCAGGGGATCGCCTTGACGCGCGGCGCGTGGCGCGGCCGGCCCGGCTTCCGGGCGACGTCGAATCCAGCCGGGTATGGGAACGCGGCTTCGGCGGCACGAGGCGAGGCGCTCAGGTGCTCGAGCCGCATGTTCACAATGCGGCGGAGCCGGCGATCCGCAGGCAACCGACGAACATCAATAACCTCGAGCCGGGGTATCTCGTTGACAACGGTACCCGAGATCGTGTTCCGCCCGTGAAGAGCGCGGCACTGGTTACGCAAAAATGAACCGAAAATAAAACAACGTCGTATTGACGAGACTATCCGGGATCAAGCACTACGGCCCGGAGAGCCAACCAGAGCGAGGATAGATGTCATGAAGCGTGCAGAGATATGGGGTGGGGTTGTTATCGCCATTTTCTCCATCTACGCGGCTTGGATGAGCGCGCAACTACCGATTACCTGGGTGCGTGGGCGAGGTCCGGGGGCCGGAACGTTCCCGTTCTACCTGTCCATGATCATGCTGGTGTGTTCCATCGTCATTGTCATTCGTGCCCTGCGCGGAAAAATTCCCGAAGCCTGGGTCGACCAGCCCTATTTCGACAAGGCCGAGTTCAAGAGCGTGTCCCTGCACGCGGGCTCCCTGATCGCTGCCATAGCTTCCATCTACGTCATCGGAACCTACGGCGCCATCATGGGCCTGATCCTGTTCCACATGCGCGTGATGGGGCGCGGTCGTCATTCCTGGTTGTCCACCATCCTGCTGACCATTCTTATTCCGGTGGGCGTATTCCTGTTCTTCGAGATCCTGATGCAGCAGATCATGCCCAAGGGTCTTACCGAGCCGTTGTTCAATCCGATCTTCGAGTTGTTCAATGCCACTCCGTCCTGAGCAGACACGGGTGCGGACTCTTGGGCCATTTGTTTGGGCATGAAGTCACCAATACAAGATCATAACTAAAAGCAGAGGGCGGTATGGACGTATTTCCTTCGTTAATGCACGGCTTCTATGTTTCGCTGCATCACTACAATTTCATAATCATCATCATCGGGTGCGCCGTCGGGCTGTTCGTCGGTGCCATGCCCGGCCTCGGTTCGGTCAACGGCGTGGCGATTCTCCTCCCGGTGACGTTCCTCATGAGCCCGACCGGGGCCATCATCTTCCTTGCGGCAATCTACTACGGCGCCATGTTCGGCGGGTCGATCAGCTCCATCCTGTTGGGCATACCAGGGGCATCGACCGCCGTGGCGACAACATTCGACGGGCGACCTATGGCCGTGAAAGGGAGAGCCGTCGGGGCCTTGATGACCTCGGCGGTGGCTTCTTTCTGGGGCGGTACCATCGGCGTCATCATCTTCACCCTGGTGGCGCCGCCGCTGGCGAGCTTCGCCCTGCGCTTCGGGCCCGCCGAGAACTTCGCCCTGATGCTGCTCGCATTCGCTACCTTCATCGGCTTGGGCGGCGACGATGTCTGGAAGACCATCATCTCCATCGCCATCGGCCTGCTGGCGTCCACCGTGGGCCTGGATACCATCAGCGGCCAGCCGCGGCTGATCTTCTTCAACATGCCCGGCTTCTACCACGGCATCAGCTTCCTGGTGCTGGCAATCGGTCTCTACGGCATCGGTGAGATCCTGTGGACCATCCAGCTGGCCAGGGGCGAGGTCACGATGACGCGACCTACGTTCGACGCGGCAGCGTTCAAGGACGGGGTCAAATGCGTCAAGGAAGGTTTCCTGAACATGAACATGGGCTCGCTGCTCGGTTTCGTGGTGGGCATTCTCCCCGCGGCCGGCGCAACGCCGGGTTCGCTGATGGCGTACGGCATCGCCAAGACCATGTCGCGTCATCCCGAGCGCTACGGTCAGGGTGAACCCAAGGGCGTGGCGGCGCCGGAGGCCGCCAACAACTCGGCCAGTACCGGGTCCATGCTGCCCATGCTTACGCTGGGTATTCCCGGGTCGCCTACCACCGCGGTGCTGCTGGGCGGCATGTTCATCTGGGGCCTGACGCCGGGCCCGATGCTGTTCAGCCAGCAGCCGGATTTTGTCTGGGGCCTGATTTCCAGTCTCTACGTGTCCAACCTGGTGGCGGCGATCCTGATGGTGCTGAGTATTCCGCTGTTCCTGGCGATCCTGCGCCTGCCGTTCTCCATCCTCGCGCCGGTCATTTACATTCTCTGTATCACGGGCGGCTACGCCCCGACCAACACCATGCACGACGTCTGGCTGATGGTCGGCTTCGGCCTGGGCGGCTTCCTGCTGCGCAAGCTCGACTACCCGATGGCGCCTGCGGCATTGGCGATCGTGCTGGGGCCGCTGACGGAACGGAATTTCCGCCAGGCGCTGATCGGCTCCCAGGGTGACCCCACGGTGTTCTTCTCCAGCACCATCTCGATCGTGCTCATCGCCTGCACGATTCTGCTGTTGATTCTTCCGGCACTGAAGAACTTCGTTACGAAGATGCGTCACGGGGACTCGGAAGCCCCCACCCACGCGGCCTGAGGTTCGCGCGCGGCCCGGTGCAACGCCGGGCCGCGTTTGTTGGAGTTCAGTAGTCAGTCGTCAGCTGACAGTGGCGAGTAGTCCGGATGAAGTGAAACGAAACCCGGCGTTCACGTCATGGTCCGCGTCTGGCGTAGCGTCATCCGTGCGACATCGGCTACGCACGGCCTGTCAGATGACCGTTGCGATTTCTCAGGCCGGCCGCAGGCCGTGCCGATCGAAGGGACGCTTACAGCAACCGGGCACAACCCCATTTCAATCTCTGCCGCCTCGCGTCTCCGCGTTCTCTGCGTCATTTGCGGGCGTTGACAAGAACGGAGCTCCGGACACGGGCGCATCCCGGCGAAACGGAGGGCGATTCCATGACCGAAACAGACGTCCAATCGCTTGGCCGGCTGGTGATCGACAGTCCGGCCGAGGCTGTGATTCACGCCGACCGCGACGGCGTGATCCGGTTCTGGAACGCCGGCGCCGAACGCCTGTTCGGTTACCGTCGCGACGAAGCGCTGGGGCAGTCACTGGATATCATCATCCCCGAAAACCTGCGGCAACGTCACTGGCGGGGCTATCAACAGGTCATGGCCACCGGGGAGAGCCGTTACGCGGCCGGCGACGTGCTTTCGGTCCCGGCGCTGCGCAAGGATGGGCAGCGGATTTCTCTGGAGTTCACGGTGCTTCCGACCCGGGACGCCGACGGAGCGCTCACCGGCATTGCTGCGGTGTTGCGCGACGTCACCGCGCGCTGGCAGGAGATGAAGAGCCTCAGGCAGCGTTTGGCGCAGCTTGAGGGTAAATGACTCCCGAACCACCGTGCGCCGGCGGCGGGTTCCGCGCTGCCGGTGGCGCCGCACCCTGCGTGCGCAGGGCGACTCGCGCGTGGCGAGGATGGCAGCGGCCGTAGGTTGCGTCGAGGCCGCAGGCCGGACGCAACACCTGCTGCTGCAGCCGTCGCCAGGCTCCGGGGCGCCGAGTCAACCTGCTGGGCACGCTCTTCGGTCCGCTGCCCCCTTGCGGACGACGTGGTGGGGGCACACACCTGGCTACTCGCTACCGGAGCCATCGTCAGGCGGGGCATAATCCCATTCGATCTCTGCTGCCTCGGCGTTCTCTGCGTGGTTTGCCGGCGTCGAGGAGTATAGTCGGCGCGGATTGAATTCCACTTCCGCCGGCCCGCCCAAGCCGCCCTGTACCGGCATCACGTGTGCCTGAGCAAACTGCGCACCAGGGTCAGAAATGCGCGGCGTTGACCCACAGGTGGGCGGCGATGCTGGCCACGTATCCGAGCGCAATGGCCGGCGCCCAGCGCAGGTGGCTGAAGAACGTGTACATGCCGCGCGCCTGGCCCATCAGCGCCACCCCGGCGGCGGAGCCGATGGACAGCATGCTGCCGCCGATCCCCGCCGTGAGCGTGACCAGCAGCCACTGTCCCTGGGACATGTCAGGGTGCATGGTGAGTACCGAGAACATCACCGGGATGTTGTCCACCACCGATGACAGGACGCCGACCATGACATTGGCCGGGGTGGCCTTCCAGGCCTCGCCCAAGCCCATCAGCGTCCCCCAGTCGCCGTACATAACGTTCGACATCAGCGCCAGGTAGCCGATCTGGCCCAGCGCACCTACGCACAGAATCACGCCGTAGAAGAACAGCAGCGTGTCCCACTCCGCCCGGGCGATGGGGTTGAACACGTCGAAAGGCTGGATGTCGCC
Source organism: Gammaproteobacteria bacterium (assembly GCA_037385045.1). Classification (GTDB taxonomy): domain Bacteria; phylum Pseudomonadota; class Gammaproteobacteria; order JASBUN01; family JASBUN01; genus JARRNJ01. Next base: position 26,458 of record JARRNJ010000018.1, read on the forward strand.
CACCACGCCACGATCCTGGCTGGCATCCTTCATGTCCAGCGCCGGGCGGTGGGTCTTCTTCAGGTAGTAGCCGAAGAACTGCAGGTAGGCGAGGCCGGCCATCATGCCGAGGAACGCGGGCAGGTTGAGAACATTGTGAAAGCTGACGGCGGTGGCGATGGTGGCGAGAAACAAGAGCATGATGACCACTGCGCCGCGCTTCATCCGGACCACCTCCCCGCTGCTTTCCGGAGCGCCGTCGGGCAGGGCGAAGTGCATCAGCGCCGCGGGGATCAAAAAGTTCACCACTGACGGGATGAACAACAGGAAGAAGGTCCAGAATTCGACCACCCCCTTTTGCCAGACCATGAGGGTGGTGATGTCGCCGAACGGGCTGAAAGCGCCGCCGGCGTTGGCCGCGACCACGATGTTGATGCAGGCCAGACTGATGAAGCGCCGGTTGCCGCGCCCGACTGCCAATACCACGGCACACATCAGCAGGGCGGTGGTGAGGTTGTCGGCGATGGCGGAAATGAAGAACGACAGCCAGCCGGTGATCCAGAACAGATGGCGATAACCCAGGCCGCTGCGCAGCAGCCGCGCACGCAGCGCATCGAACACCAGGCGCTCATCCATGGCGTTGATGTAGGTCATCGCCGTGAGCAGAAACAACATCAATTCCGCGTATTCGAGCACGTCGTGACTCAAGGCCTGCTCGGCAACGTCCGGGTATCCGAGCTGGATATACACCAGGGCAATGGCGGCCCACATGATGCTGGCCGCGAGAATGACCGGCTTTGATTTGCGCAGATGGGTGAACTCTTCCGCCATGACCAGCAGGTAGGCGACCAGGAACAGCAGCAGGGCGACATAACCCACCAGGTGACCGGTCAGCGCCGGCGCGCTGGCGTGTTCCGGGGCCGCCCAGACCCCGCTGGAAAACATCATGGAGCAGGCGGCGACTGCCGCGGCCGGGACGGCCCGCAGCAACATGCACCGGCGGCTGCGCGCCGCCGGGCGCCGGTGGACGTGGTGCGAGCCGGCACTGCATGGCTCCAGTTCGGACAGGGAAACGGCAGCGGTGACGTCGCTCGACATGGGACCCCCTCAGGTTGGCTTGTCGGGCCGGTATGGATGCGCTGCGGTGCGCTCATCCAGCTCTCTATTAGGTTTTGTGCATCGGGCGCACGTGCACCCGCTTGCGCCGCATGGCCTCGATCTCCGGGCGGCTGCGGCGGGCTAATTCTCATCCGGGAGACGGAATCCGTGCGATGACCCTGTGGTCCCGGCTATTCCCGCGCCGTATCCGTGTTGCACTGGCGATGAAGGAACGCCGCGACGGCCTCGTAGGCGCGCGGATCCTCGGACAGGAACCGGTGTCCGCCCTCGAAGAAGGCCAGCTGCGATCCGGGAATGCGCCGGTGCAGGTTGGTCACGGCGTCGGGCGCCGCCTGGCCGTCGTAGCGGCCGCCGCAGACCAGGGCCGGCACGGCAATGTCGGGCAGCCGCTCGTAGGTGTCGTGCCGGCTGCGCGCCTCGATCTGGCGGGTGAGGCCGGCGATGCCGCCCGGCTCCTTCAGAAACGGCGAGGCATTGGCTGCGGCCTGGTCCAGCAGCTGCTCCGTCTCCTGCGGGTGTTCGGCCTGCCAGCGCTCGTTTCTGCGCGTGTCGGCGATGGCGAGCAATTTCCGCGACCGTTCCCGCGGCGCCAGGTCGGCCAGCTCGTGCAGGGGATAGGAGGCGCCGCCGGCGCCGCCCGAGGTGGTGCAACAGAGCACCAGGCTGCGCACCGCCTGCGGGTGCCGCAACGCCAGTTCCTGCGCCACCATGCCGCCGAAGGAAACGCCGACCACGTGGGCGCTGGTCCATCCGACCGCCTCCAGGACGGAGACCGCGTCCGCCGCGTATTGGGCCATGGTGTAGGGGCCGTCGGGCTTGTCGGTGCGTCCCGTGCCCCGGTGGTCGTGACTGAGGACGTCGAACCGGCTGGCCAGCAAGGAATCGAAGACATTGGGTTTGCTGCGCAGGTCGCCGCCGACGCCTGGCAGGTACAATACCGGGCATCCGCTACCGTGCCGCTCGTAGTAGATCTGTATATCCGCATGTTTGGTGTAAGGCATGATGTTTCCGGTCCCGTGTCCGCCGGTGGAGCGTGGGCGCGCCGGGCCGCGGCGCGCCGAGTCGGCCCAAGAACTACCACAAAGTTTGTATAATGTATACCACCAAACAGGTTCCGTGCAGGTCTCCGGGTTCAAACCGGCGGGGTAGGCCGTTACACGATCCGATCGGAAGCCCGGCGGTGTGTGAGGTGCGTGAGCGCTGCACGGTGCGCCCATATTCCGAATGCGGGTTCAGGACAAATGCCCATGGTCGCGGGCGGGTTGCGGACCGGGCCGTCAACCTATCGTGATTCATTGCCGGTCCGTGTCCGCCTGGCGCAACGCGTCGGCCAGGCCCGAACGGGCGCAGTTGGACATGACTTTTGGGCATGGGTATTCTGTATACCACGTAGCCGGGGCAGGTCACGGCTGGCGCAAAACGTTTGCGCAAACTCAACGGCGTAGTCGATGGCGGCCGCGGAAACCGGGGCCGATGGCCTGTTCTTTTCCACGGCGGGGCGCAGGCCCGCCAGGTGAATTGGAATCGCGCGTTTGGCATTCGCGCCACCGGAGGCAAAGATGGCGGCAACTCGACGCTTCATGTACGGCAAGCTCCACCGCGTGACGGTAACCGAGGCAAATCCCGATTACGTCGGGTCGATCACCATTGATCCGCTGTTGCTGGAGGCGGGAGGGATCTATCCTCACACCCAGGTGGACGTCGTCAACATCACTTCCGGCGGCCGGATCCAGACCTATGTCATCGAGGGGCCGAAGGGTTCCGGGGCCATCTGCCTGAACGGGGCGGCGGCGCACCAGTTCAACAAGGGCGACCTCGCGATCATTATGGGTTACGAGGACGTGCCGGTGAGCGAGTTGGCGGGCCGGGTCAGCCGGGCGGTGCTGGTGGATGGCCGCAACCGCATCGTCGATGTACGCGGCTACCAGACGCCGCGCCTGGATGAACTGGGGCAACCGGAAAACAATCGGCTGGGCGAGATCTATCCGCAGCCGGTGGCGGCGGGCCGGCGTTAGCTCATCGCGGGCCAACGCCGGCGGGACTGGCGGTCGCCCACGAGCGCTGCCGGGCCGACGATTCGCCTGCGAACCTTGTATAGCCGCAAAACTGGTATACAATATACACAGTCAGCTTCGTGTCGATATAATTTAATGCAACGCCGAACCGAAGAAGCATGGGGGATCAATGAACATTCATGAGTATCAGGCCAAATCGCTGCTCGCCAAGTTCGGTGTGGCAGTGCCGCAGGGACGCGCTGCATTCAGTGCGGCCGAGGCAGACGGAGCCGCCCAGGAGCTCGGTGGTCCCGTATGGGTGGTGAAGGCGCAGATTCACGCCGGCGGGCGCGGCAAGGCCGGCGGCGTCAAGGTGGTGCGCTCGCGTGAGGAAGTCAAGGCCACCGCCGAACAGCTGCTTGGCACCAACCTGGTTACCCACCAGACCGGCCCCGAGGGCAAGGAAGTCAAGCGGGTGTACATCGAACAGGGTTGCGACATCGCCCGCGAGCTGTATCTGAGCGTGCTGCTCGACCGCGCCACCAGCTTCGTGACCGTCATGGCTTCAACCGAGGGCGGCATGGACATCGAAGAGGTGGCAGCCAAGACGCCGGAAAAGATTCTCAAGGTGGCGGTGGATCCCGCCATCGGCCTGCAGCCCTTCCATGCCCGCAAGCTGGCCTTCGGCCTCGGGCTCGAAGGTCCGCAGGTGCGTTCGGCGGTCAAGTTCCTGCAGGGTATCTACAGGGCCTACACCGAGCTCGACGCGAGCCTGGTGGAAATCAATCCGCTGGTGGTCACCGGCGACGGTGAGTTGATCGCTCTCGACGCGAAGATGAACTTCGACGACAACGGACTGTATCGCCACAAGGATATCGAGGACCTGCGCGACGAAGACGAAGAGGATCCCGCCGAACTGGAAGCCAGCCAGCACGAGCTCAACTACATCAAGCTCGACGGCTCCATCGGCTGCATGGTCAACGGCGCCGGCCTGGCCATGGCGACCATGGACATCATCAAGCTCTACGGCGGCGAGCCGGCCAACTTCCTCGACGTCGGCGGCGGCGCCACCGCCGAGCGGGTGACCGCCGCGTTCAAGATCATTCTGTCCGACCCCAACGTCGAAGGCATCCTGGTGAACATCTTCGGCGGCATCATGCGCTGCGATGTCATCGCCACCGGAATCGTGGAGGCGGCCAAAGAGGTCGATCTCGCGGTTCCCCTGGTGGTGCGGCTGGAAGGCACCAACGTGGAGATCGGCAAATCCATTCTCAAGGATTCCGGTCTGGACATCATATCCGCAGACGATCTCGCCGATGCGGCGCAGAAAGTGGTGAATGCCGTGAAGGGGGCTCAGTAATGGCTGTACTCATCGACAAGAACACGCGCGTCATCTGCCAGGGCTTCACCGGCTCACAAGCTACCTTCCATTCGCAGCAGGCCATCGAATACGGCACCAACATGGTCGGCGGCGTCACCCCGGGCAAGGGCGGCATGACCCATCTGGACCTGCCGGTGTTCAACACCGTCGCCGATGCGGTCGACAAGACCGGCGCCAATGCGTCGGTTATCTATGTGCCGCCGCCGTTTGCCGCCGACGCCATTCTCGAGGCGATCGATGCCGGGCTGCCGCTGGTGGTATGCATTACCGAGGGAATCCCGGTGATGGACATGGTGCGGGTGAAGCGGGTGCTGAAAGGTTCCAACACCCGGCTCGTGGGACCCAACTGTCCGGGCGTGATCACGCCCGGCGAATGCAAGATCGGCATCATGCCGGGCCACATTCACAAACCCGGCAGCGTGGGCATCGTCTCGCGCTCCGGAACTTTGACCTACGAGGCGGTCGCCCAGACCACCGCCGAGGGGTTGGGCCAGTCGACGTGCATCGGTATCGGCGGCGACCCGGTCAACGGAACCAACTTCATCGACTGCCTGGATATGTTCCTGGGCGATCCGAAGACCGAATCGATTATCATGATCGGCGAGATCGGCGGCACCGCCGAGGAAGAGGCCGCGGAGTTCGTCAAGCAGTCCAAGGTGAAAAAGCCCATCGTCAGTTTCATCGCCGGGCTGACGGCGCCGCCGGGGCGCCGCATGGGGCACGCCGGCGCGATCATCTCCGGCGGCAAAGGTGGTGCGCAGGACAAGATCGAAGCCCTGCGCAGTGCCGGAATTCACGTTGCCGATTCGCCGGCAGGTCTTGGCACGACCTTGAGGCAGGTTCTGGGCGGCTGAGCCCACCCGTGAAGTTCCGTTGCCTGTTCGTTTGCCGGTGTCCCCGGTAGTCAACTACTCAGGGGGTCGTAATGACAAATCCAAAGCAGTCATTCGTTAAACGTGGACATCCGGGCGCCGGGAAGAAGAAAACCCGCAATACGCCCAAGGGCCGCCAGGTGGAACCGGCGGCCCTGGGCGAGATCCGCGAGCTTCTCGGCGATCGGCCCATGCGGTCCGATCTTCTCATCGAACACCTCCACCTGATCCAGGACCGCTTCGGCCATCTGTCGGCGCGGCATCTGGCCGCGCTGGCGGACCTCATGCGCCTGCCGCTGGCCGCGGTCTACGAGGTGGCGACTTTTTACGCCCACTTCGACGTGGTCAAGGAAGGCGAAGCGCCGCCGGCGCCGCTCACGGTCCGCGTCTGTGACAGCATCGCCTGTGAACTGGCGGGCGCGCAGGCCATCGTCGCGGAACTCGCGAGCAAGGCCGGCCGGGAGGTCCGGGTGGTGCATGCGCCGTGCATGGGACGCTGCGACACGGCGCCGGTGGCCATGGTCGGGCAGCAGTACGTGGATCGTGCGGGCGTCGAGTCGATTCTGGAGGCGGTCGCCGCCGGTGCGACCGAACCGCAGTTGCCCGATTACGTGGACTATGACGCCTACGTCAAGGAAGGCGGCTACCGGCTGC
>JARRNJ010000019.1:0-38251 GCA_037385045.1 Gammaproteobacteria bacterium
CGTATAATCATTACGTTGTGTCTGGCCCGAATCCCGGATTTCGCATTGCTTCATCCGGGCTACGCTTGCTAATCCGGCTTTTCGCCCACGTCGGCAGGCGGGCGGATACGCTTGTCATTCAACTTGGCCTCGAAGCGGTCGCGATCTATCACAAAGCGTTCATGCCGGCCTTTCGAGATCAGGTCTATGCCATCATCCGCTTCGACGACGAACGTAAGCTTCCTGCCGATGACTTCGATCAACTCGACTCTTGCGGTGACTTCCAGGCCTGGCGGCGTGGCCGCGACATGGCTGACATCGATGTGGGTGCCGACGGTCTGCTCGCTCGGCCAATCCAGATGGGGATTGATCGCGCGAATACACGCCCACTCCAGAAATCCGACCAAAAACCCGGTAGCGAAAACTTCGGGCATCGCCACAAACTCGTCGGACTCCGGGTACAGCGCGGGCACGGTCTTCGATAAGGGGACCGTAAGCCGGTATTCGTAGGTAATCCCGGGTTGCAACGTATCCTTCATTTCTTCCTCGCGCCTCTTCTGCCGCGTTCGGCATCGGCGATTCGCTTGTCGAATCCGACCTTCGCCAACGCGGCAATCGTTGTGGCCAGGACCGAGCGAATGGGAGCCCCGACTTCCTTCTCCAACGCCTCCACTGCGCGAAAGGTGCCTTGCCAGTGGGGTTCCAGCACCGTGAGCAGGCGCCGCCCCGACTTCGTTAAAGTCACAATGGTTTTTCGGGCATCACGACCCGCGCGTCGCACGATCAAGCCGTCTTCCTCCATGCGTTTAAGCGTCTGACTGACGGCGCCCTGGGTAATCGACAGTTGCGCGACGATCTCACCGACTGGCCGCGCACCGTCTGCCAATACACGCATGATGGGCGTATAGCGCGGACGGTAGGCTACCCCCCTCGCACGGTAGTCTGCATGCGCTCCCGAGTCGACAAGGTCGGTCAGATGCCGAAGCAGCTCGCCTAATCCGGGTTCGAGTTTCTTATCCATAGCTGCCCAACATATTAATGCTAATATAATTTCACCTGGCGTCCGGGGCAAGGGTTGTCAGCAGCCCTGGAAAGCCTGGTCCGAGGGCAATTATCGCTCGCTGTTAGGGAAGCTTGGCCGCAGACCCCTTTGGTTCTGCACGCTAGCTATGGCGGCAGAATTTCTGTGGCCGTGGGCGGGGCTGTCCCGGGCAAATCTTCGGTCAAAGCAAAAACTGCCTGTCAGCTAAATTCAGCAAGGAGCTCGATTGGAGTTTTTACTCTGACCCCAAACGCGGTTTTTCCCTCGGTTATTGCTCGTCCTTGCGGCGCAGGATTGTATCCAGGTGATTAGCAAATGACTGGCGATCCCGCTGACTCAGCCCCGCCGGGCCACCGGTCTGCACGCCACTCGCGCGCATCGTGTCCATGAAATCTCGCATGGTGAGCCGCTGCTTGATGGTTTCTCGGCTATACAGCTCGCCGCGCGGACTCAGTGCAATACCCTGCTTCTCGATCACCTCGGCCGCCAGCGGAATATCATTCGTGACTACCAGGTCCCCGGCGGCCATCCGCTTGACGATTTCATTGTCGGCCACGTCAAAACCGGCACGCACCCGAAGCATTTTGACAAACGGCGACGGAGGAACGTGGATCGCTCGATTCGCAACCAATGTCACGGACGTTGCCGTGCGGTGCGCCGCGCGAAGCAGGATATCTTTAATCACGGCCGGACAGGCATCCGCATCAACCCATATTTGCATCTCGTAACTCTTTCGCGGTGGCGCCGATCTCTCCGAAAAAGCGGGGTTAGCTCACGCCGTCCCCGAAATTGCGGTGTCACCGACCGCACGAATTCTCTATTATCAACAGTATGCCAACAAAATCCGGCAAATCCAGACGTACTGCGATGGGCTCGCGAGACGGAGGGGCTCACGGTCGCGGATGCGGCGGTAACACTGCGTCTCCAAGCAGCTCGTGGCATTGCCCCTGATGCTCGCTTGGCGGCACGTGAACGAGGTGAGACCGACTTGACACGGCCGCTTCTGCTAAAGATATCCAAGGTCTATCGCAGACCGCTGATCGTATTTTACTTGGAAACTCCTCCGCCGAAGGGTGATCGTGGCCAGGACTTCAGACAACTGCCCGAGGACTATTCCTTGGCGGAGGACGCGCTGATCGATGCCTTGGTTCGCGACATTCGTGCACGACAAAGCATCATTCGGGCCGCCATGGAGGACGAAGACGAGGGGTTTCCCCTGCCCTTTGTCGGTTCCGCAACGATTAACGAAGGCATTGAGCGCATTTCCGCCTCGATTCAGGCAACGATTGGATTCGACCTCCACGAGTTTCGGGCACAGGGCACGGTTCCGGAGGCGTTCGCTTATCTGCGGACCAAAGCCGAAGCGGTCGGTGTCTTTGTGCTACTCATAGGCGACCTCGGGCGCCATCACAGTCGAATTGCTGTGGAAACTTTTCGTGGCTTTGCATCAGCTGACCCTGTGGCACCATTTGTGATCATCAGCGCGTAGCCCGGATGCAGCGAAGCGGAATCCGGGTTCACTCCGCAAACGCCCCATCGTTTTCCGCCACCGGTCGTCCACCCCAATCCATTGGAAGCACCCCGGCTCGCACGTATCGGCCAAAAGACGAATACGGCCAGTCGACGACCCGCTCGACCAAACCGTGCGCGCGGCGCAGATAACGAACAAACAGACTCTTGATCGCGCGCCATCGACCCGAGTAGTCAAAATCGAAATCGGGCAGCGCCATCACCACGTGGAGGTGGTCGGGCAGGATAACGGCTGCGTCCAGCGTATACGGCCGTCGCGGATGTACCTGGCGAAACGCCGCGCGCAACAGACCGATGTTGTCGGTCAGTAACGCCGATTTGCGATTGCGCAACGTAACAGTGAAGAAATGCGTGCCGCCTGGAACCCGCCTGCGGCGATAGTGCACCATATCCTTGTGCCCTTTCCAACCGGTTTCCTGCCGTTCGGGGAGTCAACGCATTGTATCTCGCTCAAATCCCGGATTCCGCGTTGCTCCATCCGGGCTACGCTAGCTGGTCGCGCGAAACATGAAAAAAACCCGCCCCACCCACCGGCGGGACGGGTTCCCTTCCAAAGCGTCGTTGTACTCCCGAGCATCCATGCCACTACCTTACCTCAACTCGCCACCTTCGTGGGAGGCTCCTGCTCCGCCTCATCCGGATCATACCCCAGCGACGGCGCCAGCCACCTTTCGGCCTCCTCCAGACTCATCCGCTTGCGCCGCGCATAGTCCTCCGCCTGGTCGCGGTTGATGCGGCCGACGGCGAAGTACTTGGACTCGGGGTGGGCGAAGTACCAGCCGCTGACCGCGGCGGCGGGCCACATGGCCATGGACTCCGTGAGCTGGATGCCGGCGTTGTCTTCCACGTCCAGCAGCTGCCACAGCAGGCCCTTTTCCGTGTGCTCCGGGCAGGCCGGATAGCCGGGGGCCGGGCGAATGCCTTTGTACTGCTCCTTGATCAGCGCATCGTTGCCCAGCTGCTCGTCGGCAGCGTAGCCCCAGAACTCCCTGCGCACGCGCTGGTGCAGCAGTTCGGCGAAGGCTTCGGCAAGGCGGTCGGCCAGGGCTTTGAGCATGATGCCGTGATAGTCGTCGTGGTCCTTCTCGAACTCGGCGAGCTTGGTCTCGATGCCGAGGCCGGCGGTGACCGCGAAGGCCCCCATGTAGTCCTTGACGCCCGAGTCCTTGGGCGCGACGAAATCCGCAACGCACTGGTTGGGACGGCCCGGCGGCTTTTCAGTCTGCTGGCGCAGGTGGTGCAGGCGGGTCAGTACGTCGGTGCGGTCGTCACTCGCAAAGACCTCGATGTCGTCGTCATCGACGCTGTTGGCCGGGAACAGGCCGAACACCGCACGGGCCGTGAGCCACTTGCCGTCGATGATCTGCTGCAGCATGGTGTTGGCGTCGTCGAACAGCTTCTTCGCCTCGGTGCCCTTGTCGGGATCGTCGAGGATTTTCGGGTAGGAACCCTTCATCTCCCAGGTGTGGAAGAACGGCGTCCAGTCGACGTACTCGGCGATCTCCGCCAGCGGGTAGTCCTCGAAACGCAGCACCGCATGGCCTTGGTCGGTCACGACCGTCGGCGCAACACGCTGCGCCTCAACCGAGAAGGAACCGGTCAGGGCCGCCGGCTTGACCGGCTCATAGCCCGACCAGTCGATTTTGGTCTTGTTGGCGCGCGCCTGCTCCAGGGTCAGCCACTTGGTCGCGGCCTTCTTGCCCTTGTGCTGTTCGCGGGCCTGGACGTATTCGGCCTTGATCTTGGCCACGTAGTCGTCCCTGTGGGTTTCACTCACCAGGTTCTGGGCCACACCCACCGCGCGGGACGCGTCTTTTACGTACATCGTCGGCCCGGCGGAGTAATTCGGCTCGATCTTCACCGCGGTGTGAATCCGTGACGTGGTGGCGCCGCCGATCAGCAGCGGAAGCTCGAGCCCCTGGCGCTGCATCTCCTTGGCCACGTGCACCATCTCGTCCAGGCTCGGCGTGATCAGACCGGACAGACCGATAATGTCCACGTTCTCTTCCCGGGCGGTGTCGAGAATCTTCTGCGCGGGGACCATCACGCCCAGATCGATGACCTCGAAGTTGTTGCACTGCAGCACCACGCCGACGATGTTCTTGCCGATGTCGTGCACGTCGCCCTTCACGGTGGCCGTGAGAATCTTACCCTTGGTCCTGGCGCCCTCTCTCTTTTCCGCCTCGATGTAGGGAATCAAGTAGGCCACTGCCTTTTTCATCACGCGGGCCGACTTCACCACCTGGGGCAGGAACATGCGACCGTCGCCGAACAGGTCGCCGACGACGTTCATGCCGTCCATGAGGGGACCTTCGATCACCTCGATCGGGCGATCGAACGCTTGACGGCACTCTTCCGTGTCTTCGGTGACGTAAGCGTCGATACCCTGCACCAGAGCGTGCTCCAGGCGTTTGGCCACCGGCCATTCGCGCCACGCGAGATCTTCCTTTTTCGCTGCACCCGTGCCGCCGGTTCCCTTGAACTTGTCTGCAGCCGCCATCATGCGCTCGGTGCCGTCCGGGCGCCGATTGAGGACGATGTCTTCGGCCAGCTCGCGCAGCTCGGGATCCAGTTCGTCGTAGACGCCCAATTGACCCGGGTTGACGATGCCCATGTCCATACCGGCGTGGATGGCGTGATACAGGAATACGTCGTGGATCGCCTCGCGCACCGGATTGTTGCCCCGGAACGAGAACGAGATATTCGACACGCCGCCGGACACCGACGCGTGGGGCAGGTTGCCCTTGATCCAGCGCGTCGCCTCGATGAAATCCACGCCGTTGTTGTCGTGCTCTTCCATCCCGGTGGCAATCGGAAATATGTTCGGGTCGAAGATGAGATCCTCCGGCGGAAAGCCGGCCTTCTCCGTGAGCAACTTGTAGGCGCGGGTGCAAATGTCGATCCGCCGCTGCAGGGTATCGGCCTGGCCCTGCTCGTCGAAGGCCATGATGATCACCGCGGCACCGTACTTGCGCGCCAGCGTGGCTTCGCGCAAGAACTCCTCCTCGCCCGCTTTCATCGAGATGGAGTTGATCACGCCCTTGCCCTGTACGCACTTCAGCCCGGCCTCGATGATCGGCCACTTGGAGGAGTCGATCACGATCGGCACTTTGCAGATGTCGGGTTCGGAGGCGATCAGATTCAGGAACGTGGTCATGGCCTCGACCCCGTCGAGCATGCCCTCGTCCATGTTGACGTCGATCATCTGGGCGCCGTTCTCGACGTCCTGGCGGGCGATCTCCAGCGCGGTGTCGAAGTCCTCGTTGAGGATCAGCTTCTTGAATTTCGCCGAACCGGTGACGTTGGTGCGCTCACCCACGTTGACGAACAGCGAATCCTCATTGACATTGCATGCCTCCAGACCGGACAGCCGCATGGTGTAGTCGCGCTCCGGCAGTTGGCGCGGCGGGAACTCGCCGACCGCCTCGGCGATGGCCTTTATGTGCGCCGGCGTAGTGCCACAGCAGCCGCCGATGATGTTGAGAAAGCCCGACTCGGCCCACTCGCGAATCTCAGTGGCCATCGCTTCCGGCGGCAGACCCGCGTTCGGGTGGGCATTGACCCGACACTCGGCAAAACCTGACAGCTCTTCGATGTGCTGCCTCAACTCCTTGGCACCAAGGGCGCAATTGAAGCCGAAGCTGATGGGCCGGGAATGGCGCAGCGAGTTGTAGAACGCCTCGACGGTCTGCCCCGACAAGGTGCGGCCGGACGCGTCGGTGATGGTCCCGGAGATCATCACCGGCGTGCGTGCGCCGCGCTCCTCGAACAGCGTCTCCAGGGCGAACACCGCCGCCTTGGCATTCAGGGTATCGAAGATGGTCTCGATCAGGATCAGATCGACACCACCGTCCAGCAGCCCCCGGGCCGCCTCGGTGTAGCTCGCCACCAGGTCGTCGAAATGGATGGCGCGGTAGCCGGGCCGGTTGACGTCCGGGCTGATGGAGGCGGTGCGGTTGGTCGGGCCGAGCACGCCGGCCACGAACCGCGGCTTGTCCGGCGTGGCGGCGCTCATGGCATCGGCGGCCTCGCGCGCCAGGCGCGCGCCGGCCTGGTTCAGCTCGTAGACCAGCTCCTCCATGCCGTAGTCGGCCTGGGAAATGGAGGTGGAGTTGAAGGTGTTGGTCTCGACGATATCGGCCCCCGCCTCCAGGTAGGCGGTGTGGATATCGCGAATGATCGTCGGCTGGGTCAGGGACAACAGGTCGTTGTTGCCCTTGAGGTCGGAGGACCAGTCCTTGAAGCGGTCGCCGCGGTAATCACCCTCCTCGAGCTTGTAGCTCTGGATCATGGTGCCCATGGCACCGTCGAGGATGAGGATTCGCTGATTGAGGGCTTCTTGGAGTGTAGGCATGGGTAAAACTCGTGAATTTTGAAGAATTTTTCTGAGGCGCGCCGGAGCACGGACGCGGTGAGCGAACCATTCTAACACGGGAAGCGCAGTGATCTCACCCGCAAGTCCCTGTAGAGCGTGGGGATTTCGCCGGCGGCCGCGGGCCGGGGCGTCAGGCTTGCCGGCGGCGGCGCTCGAAGTCGTGCACGAATTCCGGCAGTGCCTCGGCGGGGAGGGGCGGCGCCAGCAGGAATCCCTGCACCGCTTCGCAACCCTGCTCGCGCAAAAAGTCCAGCTGGCGCTCGGTCTCCACGCCTTCGGCGATCACGCTCAGGCCGAAGCTGCGGCCGAGGGCGACGATGCTACGCACGATGGCGGTGTCGTCGGGGCTGCCGGGCACGCTGTGGACGAAGGCGCCGTCGATTTTGAGGACGTGGATGGGAAAGCGCTTCAGGTAAACCAGCGATGAATAGCCGGTGCCGAAATCGTCGATGGCCAGGCGCACGCCCAGTGCCTTGAGGGTTTCCAGGGTCGCCTGGATGCGTTCGGTGTTGTGCATCAGCGCGCTTTCGGTGATCTCCAGCTGCAGCGCCCCGGTCGTGAGGCCGGCTTCGGCGACAGCCTGCTCCACGCGGTCGACGAAACCGGCGGCGTTGAGTTCGCGGCCGGTCACGTTGACCGAAACCCAGCGCCGACCATCGTCGTCCCCGCTCCAGACGCGGGCCTGGACACAGGCGGTGCGCAGCACCCATTCGCCCACCGGCACCACCAGGCCGGTCTCCTCCAGCACCGGTATGATGTCGCCCGGGTTCACCAGCCCCAGGTCCGGGTGCTGCCAGCGCAGCAGCGCCTCGAACCCCAGCAGGCGGCCCGAGTCGAGATCCATCTGCGGCTGGTACAGCAGCCGGAACTCGTCGCGCTCCAGCGCCCGGCGCAGGCTGGTCTCCAGGGTCAGGCGCTCGAAGGCCCGCGCGCTCATGTCCTTGGAATAGAACTGGAAGGTGTTCTTGCCCAGCTCCTTGGCCCGGTACATGGCCACGTCGGCGTGCTTGAGCAGCGTGCCGGTGGCCTCGCCGTCGGCCGGGAACATGCTGATGCCGATGCTGGCCGTGGTGAACACCTCCCGGCCGTTGACAGCCACCGGTTCGGCGAACGCCCGCAGCAGCTTTTCCGCCAGCTCCGCCACGTCGCCGGCGGCGGCCACGTCGTCGAGCAGAATTGCGAACTCGTCGCCGCCGAAGCGGGCCACGGTATCGCGCTCGCGCAGGGTATGGCGCAGCCGCCCGGACAGTTCCTGCAGCAGCCGGTCGCCGGTATCGTGGCCGTGGGAATCGTTGATGACCTTGAAGCGGTCCAGGTCCATGAACATCACCGCCACCAGTCGGCCGTGCCAGCGGGCGCGCCCCAGGGCCTGCTTGAGCCGGTCCATGAACAGGGCGCGGTTGGGCAGCTGGGTGAGCGCATCGTGGTGGGCCATGAACTGCAGGCGTTCGTGGGCGCGCATGCGTTCGCTGATGTCCTTGCCGGTGGCGATGAAATGGGTGATGTGCCCGTCGGCGTCCTTCAGCGGCGTGATGGTCTTCTCCTCGTAGTAAAAGGAACCGTCCTTGCGCCGGTTGACGAACACTTCGCTGAACACGCCGCCGCCGGTAATGGTCTCCCACAAATTGCGGTAGAAATGCTCGCCCTGCTTGCCGGATTTCAGCAGGCTCGGGCGCCGGCCCAGGGCTGCTTCGCGGGAATAGCCGGTGATGCGCTCGAAGGCTGGATTGACGTACTCGATCACCCCGCGGCGGTCGGTGATCACCACTGCGTCGGCGGTCTGCTGCAAGGCGCTGGAGAGCTTGCGCGTCTCCGCCTCGGCAGCCAGCCGCTCGCGGATGTCGCGCACCGCGGCCAGGCCGGCCGGGCGCCCCCGCCAGGTGGTGCGCCCGGCGTTGATGTCCACCGGCACCCGCTGTTCTCCCGGCCCCATCAGCGACAGTTCATAATGGTCGCCCACCGACTTGCCGGCCATGCGCCGCTGGTAGCGCTCAGCCACGGCGGCGCGGCAGTCCGGGTGCACGTAATCGGTGAACGGCTGGCCGATCAGCGATCCCGCGTCCACGCCCACCAGGTCCCCGGCGCGCCGGTTGGCGAACACCACATTGCCGTCCTGTACCACCAGGATGCCGTCATTGGCGTTTTCCGCCAGGGCACGGAAGTTGGCTTCGCTCTCGGCCAGGGCCGCGCGCCGGTCCTGCTCCAGGCGGCCGCGGTGGCGCAGCACCACCAGCAACAACAGACTGGTGAGCGCCAGCAGAAACAGGGCGCCCAGCTCGCGCTCGGGAACAGTGCCGCCGCCGACCACCATCGCCGCGATCAGCGCCGCGGCCACGATCACTGCCAGCGCCGGCGCCACGGCCCGTTCGGGCAACAGCGTCACCGTCAGCAGCGCCGGCACGATCAAGTAAGCCTCGGCGACCAGGTCGGCGGGATTGATGAGCAGATTCAGCAGCGGCACCGCTGTGGTCACGGCGATGGTGAGCAGGGCCGCCGGCAGGTAGTAGCCGCGGCGCAGCAGGCCGTAGGCGAGCAGCAGCGCGGCCAGGGCCACGAGGATGGTGGTGAAGGTGGGGGCGAAATCCGTGACCAGTGCCAGTTGCACGCCCGCCGAGGCCGCACCCAGCACGACGATGACTAGCAGCAGGCTGGCCAACAGCCGGTGGCGGCGGCGCTGCTCGCCGCTGCCGGCGCGGGGACCGGGCTCGGTCAGTTGCCTCCACACGCGCCGCACGACGAACACTGGCATCTCCCCGGGGAATCTGCCGCGGCGCCGGAACCGACCTGAAAGCCGGCCGCGCGGCGGGAAATTGACGGTTTCTAACTCAGTATAGGCACGGTACTTCGCCTCCGCACGGCCCGTTGGGCCGCTGGCGCCCGCAGCCGCCGCCGCGCTACACTCGCGACCATGAACCGGGTCGCCCAATCTGCTGGGCTGGAGGCGTTGCGACCGCCCAAGGCGCTGCTGCGCCCGGTGGGCCGCGCCATTGCCGATTACGACATGATCCGCGACGGCGACCGGGTGCTGCTGGGCCTCTCCGGGGGCAAGGATTCCCTGTCCCTGCTGCACATCCTCATTCACCTGCAGCGCCACGCCCCGGTGCGCTTCGAGGTGGCGGCGCTCACCGTCGACCCCATGTCCGACAGCTTCGACCCTTCGCCTCTAAAGGACTACGTGCCGCGGCTCGGCATTCCTTATTTCTACGAGCAGCAGCCGATCATGGAGCTGGGCCAGGAGCACATGGACAACGATTCCTACTGCGCCTGGTGCGCGCGCATGAAGCGCGGCGTCATGTACACCACCGCCCGGCGGGAGGGCTACAACGTGCTGGCCCTGGCGCAGCACCTGGACGACCTGGCGGAGAGTTTCCTGATGTCGGCGTTCCACGGCGGCCAGCTGCGCACCATGAAAGCCAACTACACCGTGCGCGAGGGCGACCTGCGGGTGATCCGGCCCCTGGCCTATGCCCGCGAGCGCCAGACCGCGGACTTCGCCCGCCAGGCGCCGCTGCCGGTGATCGCCGAGAACTGCCCGGCCTGTTTCGCCATGCCGACACAGCGCCAGCACATGAAGGAAATGCTGGCGGGCGAGGAGCGGGATAATCCCCAGCTGTTCCGGAGTCTTTTGCGGGCTGTGAAGCCACTTATGTCGAAGAATACGGCGGATTAATGCAGATAAAACCCACTTTAATATCAGATTCGATGATATTCCGACAAACATATCAAAAGTGGCCGTGATTCCTCGCTAAGTGGGATTATATGGCGATGAACAAGCAACAAATGGACAAAAAGTGGTAACCGTAGCCACATTCGATAACATGGTCGACGCCCATATCGCCCTCGGGCGGCTGCAGGCCGAGGGCATCCCCGCCACCCTGGCCGACGAAAACCTGGTGCAGACCGACTGGCTCTACAGCATCGCGGTGGGCGGCATCAAGCTGCAGGTGGCCGATGCCGACGCCGGCCGCGCGCGCCTGGTGCTGGCCACCGACTACTCCGATATCGTTCCGGACGAGGAGCCGTGAAACCGGCGCGGGCCGCGGTCCTGGCCGGGCTGCTCAGACTGTTCGCCCTGCTGCCGCTGCCCGCCGCCCACGCCGTCGGCGCATTCCTGGGCTGGCTGTTCTGGCTGCTGCCCACCGAGGCGCGGCGGGTGACGCGCATCAACCTGTCCCTGTGCCTGCCGGAGCTGGAGCCGCGCCGGCGCGCCCGCCTGGCCCGGCGCAGCCTGATGGAAACCGGCAAGACCTTCACCGAGACCGGGGCGCTGTGGTTCTGGGCGCCGCAGCGGGTACTCGGCCTGGTGCGGGAAGTGGACGGGCTCGAGCACCTGGAGGCGGCCGAGCGCCAGGGCCGCGGCCTCATCGGCCTGACCCCGCACCTGGGCGCCTGGGAGCTGACCAGCCTGTACTACGCCGCGCGCGGACCCATCACCTGCCTGTACCGGCCCCCGCGGCTGCCGGAACTGCACGACCTGGTGCGCCAGGCCCGCGAACGCATGGGGCCGCAATTGGTACCCACCACCCCCAGCGGCATCAAGGCCCTGTACCGGGCCCTGGCCCGGCACCAGGCAGTGGGCATCCTGCCGGATCAGGACCCCGGGCGTCACGGCGGCGTGTTCGCGCCCTTCTTCGGCCGCCCGGCGGGGACCATGGTGCTGATTCCGCGCCTGGCGCACAAAACCGGCGCACCGGCGGTGTTTGTGTACGCCGAACGCCTGCCCCGGGGCCGCGGCTACCGGCTGGTGTTCCACCCGGCGCCGGCCGAGCTTGCCGCCGCGGACCCGGCGGTGGGCGCGGCGGCCCTCAACCGCGGCGTGGAAGCCTGCGTGCGCGCGCTGCCCGAGCAATACCAATGGAGCTACAAGCGGTTCAAATCCCGCCCCGCCGGCGAGCCGCCGCGCTATTGACCGGCTTTGTCAGTCGCCGCCGTAGAGCGACGGCTCGCCGGGCGGCCGGGTCTTGAACAGCTTCATGGTCCACAGGTACTGTTCCGGTCGGCGGCGGATGGCCTGCTCCAGTTCCCGGTTCATGCGCAGCGCGTCCTGTTCGGCGGTAGCCGTGGGGAAGTCCTGCAGCGCCGGCGACAGCCGCAGCACGTAGCGGCCGTGCTCGGGCTCGTAGTAGGCGGCCGCGGGCACCACCGCCGCATGACAGGCCCGGGCCAACCGTCCCAACGTGGTCAGGGTGGCGGCGGGCACGCCGAAAAACGGCACGAAGGTGGAGGCCCGCTCGCCCAGATCCTCGTCGGGCAGGTAATAAAAGAAGGAACCGCCGCGCACGGCGCGCACCAGCGCCAGCATGCCGGAGCGGCGCGTGAACAGCCGCCCGCCGAAACGCAGCCGGCCGCGCAGCATCAGCCAGTTCACCAGCGGATTGCTGGCTGGCTTGATCAGGCCCACCCCCGGGTAGCTCCGCGCCAGCGCGCTGGCACCGAAGTCCAGTGCCACCGAGTGGGGCATGAACAGGACCACCGGCCGCCCGGCCTCGAAATGCTCCCGGTAATGCTCTTCCCCCTCGATGCGCACCAGCCGCTGGAGGCGCCGGCGGCTGCCCCACCAGAGGATGGGATAATCCAGCAGCGCCCGCAACTTGTAACGGAAGTGGAGCCGGATAAGCCGGCGCCGCTGTTGCGGCCCCAGCTCCGGGAAACACAGCTGCAGGTTCACCTCGGCGATGCGCCGGCGCTTGCCGCTGGCGCGGTAGGCCAGGGCGCCGAAGGGCACGGCGATGGCCGAGCGCACCCGCCACGGCAGCCAGGTGAGCAGCCACAACAGGCCGGCGGCCGCCCACACGCCCCAATAACGGGGATGCAGCAGCGCCGCCGGCAGGCCCAGTGACTCCGGCCCGTAGTCTGTCTGCCGCCGGCTTGATGACCGCTGTTCAGGCATGTGGGGGGGCGGGGCCCGTTACTGCGGGCGCTGCTTCAGCAGCCGTTTGTGAAACACGCGCATTTCCTTCGCGGCCTGCCTGTCGCCTTTGCGTTCGGCCACCTCGATGCCGGCTTCGTAGGCCTGCAGCGCCTCGTCGCCGCGGCCGGCTGCGGCCAGCGCTTTGGCGTAGGCTTTCCAGGCGGCGGAATAGTCGGGGTCCTGGGCCAGCGCGCGTTCCAGGTGCTCCACGGCCCGCGCCGCATCGCCCTGCTGGAGGTAGGCGCTGCCCAGCGAGTAGCGCAGCAGGGCATTGTCCTGGCCCGCTGCGAGCATCTTTTCGAAATTCTCGATGATCGACATGGCGCTCAGGTCAAGGCTCGGCACGGGGGCGGGGCAGACGCCGGGCGATCAGCAACGCCTCGTTGCGAAAGCCCCGCTCCAGATCGCCGATGCGCCCCTCCTCGCGGTAGGCCACCAGGCTCAGGCCGGCGAACAACCGCAGCAGCTCGTTTTCACCCAGGCGGAATTCGGCCCGGGAGGGGCCGGTATCCTGGACCCGGGCCCGGGTAAAGGTCTGGTAGAACAGCAGCCCGCCGGGGCGCAGCGCCGCCATCAGCGCCGGCGCCAGTTCCCGATCGAGGAAATGGCTGACGACAATGACGTCGAAGGTCTCCGGCTGCGGCGGCTCGCGCTGTACGTCGCGCACCTCGGCCTCCACGGTCAGGCCGCGCGCCCGCGCCACACCCTGCAGCCGCTCCACCGCCACCGGCGACAGGTCCCAGGCCCGGGTCCGCAGGCCGCGCTCGGCCAGCAGCAGCGCGTTGGCCCCCAGCCCGCACGCCAAGTCCAGCGCCCGCCCCGAAGCCGGCAGCAAGTGCACATTGTCCGCCAACACCGCGGCCGCCCCGGGCAGGCCTTCGGCCTCACGGTAACGGGAGTCCCATTTGTCGCGCAGATCGGTGCTCATGGACGGAGATTGTGTTGGATTTCGTGGTTCAACGCAAAAGCCGGGCGGTTGGGCGGCGGGTCAAAATCCAGCGCAGAGACGCGGAGACGCAAAGGACGCAAAGAGGCTTGATTGCTGCGCGGCATGCGTCACACACGCGTGTGAGGTGGGCGCCCGGTAGTGCACAGTTTTCCGTGCGCCCCATCCCGAATGCGTTAGCGCTTATCCGCGCACTGTGGTCTGTGCACAACCACCGACGCCGCAATCATCAACTCCGCGGCCTTTGCGTCTCCGCGTCTCTGCGCTGGGTGTTCATCGAGTTACCCCCGCCAGAACCGCGGCGACAGCAGCACCAGCAGGGTGAAGACTTCCAGGCGCCCCAGCAGCATGGTCATCACCAGCAGCCATTTGGCCACCGGGTTGATGGTGACGAAGTTGCTGGTCACCCGCCCCAGTCCCGGGCCGAGGTTGTTGATGCAGGTGGTGACCGCGGAGAATGCGGTGACGTGGTCGACGCCGGTGGCCATCACCGTCAGCATGATGAGGCTGAACGCGGCCACGTAGGTGGAGAAGAAACCCCATACCGCGTCCAGCACCCGGTCCGGGATCACCCGCCCGCCCAGCTTCAGGGGCTGCACGCGGCTCGGGTGCACCAGGCCGTCGATGTCGCGCTTGGCCTGCTTGCTGATGATCAGCATCCGGATCACCTTCATGCCGCCGGCGGTGGAGCCGGCGCAGCCGCCCATGAAGCTCGACAGCATCAGCAGCACCGGCACGAACAGCGGCCAGACCGAGAAGTTGTCGGTGGTGAAGCCGGTGCTGGTGATCACCGAAGCCACCTGGAAGAAGCTGTAGCGGAAGGCCTCGAACGGCGTGCTGTAGCGGCCCTTGAACAACAGCATGCAGGCGATGACCAGGG
The DNA here is from genome assembly GCA_037385045.1 of Gammaproteobacteria bacterium. Classification (GTDB taxonomy): domain Bacteria; phylum Pseudomonadota; class Gammaproteobacteria; order JASBUN01; family JASBUN01; genus JARRNJ01. The sequence goes on from JARRNJ010000019.1 coordinate 14,664, forward strand.
TCAGGGCCAGCACCACCAGCAGGAACGTGCGCACCTCCGGGTCGCGCCAGTAGGACCCCGGCGCCCGCCCGCGCAGCACCAGAAAGTGGACGCTGAAGTTGATGCCGCCGGCCAGCATGAACACCGGGGCGATCAAGTCGATGGCGGGGCTGTTAAAGTAGCCCATGCTGGCGTCGTGGGTGGAAAAGCCGCCGGTGGACAGGGTGGTGAAACTGTGGGCCACGGCGTCGAACCAGCTCATGCCGGCGAGCCAGAACGACAGCGCGCACAGCGCCGTGAGTCCCACGTAGATGCCCCACAGCGCCCGCGCCGACTGGCTGATGCGCGGCGTGATCTTTTCATCCTTCATGGGCCCCGGCGTTTCGGCGCGGTAGAGCTGCATGCCGCCGACGCCGAGCATGGGCAGGATCGCCACCGCCAGCACCACCACCCCCATACCGCCCAGCCACTGCAGCTCGGCGCGGTAGAACAGCACCGACTTCGGCAGGTCGTCGAGCCCGACGATGACCGTGGCGCCGGTGGTGGTGAATGCCGACACCGCCTCGAACGCCGAATCGGTGAAGGTCAGGTGGGGACCGAACATGAACGGCAGGCCGCTGAGCAGCCCCAGGGCGACCCAGAACAACGCCACGATCACGAACACCTCGCGCCCGCGCAGGTCCGCCCGCACCGAGCGCACCGGCAGCCACAGCAGCAGGCCGGTGATCAGAAACACCGCCATGCTGACGGTGAAGTGAAACAGCTCGCCGTCCCGGTACCAGATGGAAATCAGGCTGGGCGGGATCAGCGCCAGGGTGAACAGCACCAGGAACAGGCCCAGCACGCGCTGGATCACCGCTACGCGCATCCGCCGCTCCCGGATATTGGCCGTCTTGTGCTCGCGCGCGGTTTCACCATTTCCCCGTCAGCGCCGCCAGAACGTGCGGCTGAACAGCACCAGCAGGGTGAAAATTTCCAGGCGCCCGAGCAGCATCCCGAAGCACAACACCCATTTGGCTACATCGCTGAGCCCCGCGTAGTGGGCGCCCACCGAGCCCAGGCCCGGGCCCAGGTTGTTCATGCAGGCGGCCACCGCCGAGAAGGCGCTGATCTGGTCGAGGCCGGTGGCCATGAGGATCAGCAGCATGATGCTGAAGGTGGCGACGTAGGCGGCGAAGAAACCCCACACGGCGTCGACCACCCGCGGCGAGGTGGCCTTGCCGCCCACCTTGATGGGGAAATGGGCGCTGGGATGAATCAGGCGGTTGATCTCGCGCATGCCCTGCTTGATCAGCAGCAGGAAGCGGATCACTTTCATGCCGCCGCCGGTGGAGCCGGCGCAGCCGCCGATGAAGCTGATGAACAGCAGCATCACCGGCAGGAACCCGGGCCAGTTGAAATAATCGGTGGTGGTGAAGCCGGTGGTGGTGCCGATGGACACCGCCTGGAAAATGCCGTGGTGGATGGCGCTGCCCACCTGCGGAATGGCACCGGAAAAATACAGGTAAGTGGCCGATACCACCGCCGCCACCGTGAGGATGTAAAGATACGCGCGCACCTCGGCGTCGAGCAGGTAGGGGCGCAGGCTGAGGCGGCGCCAGGCGGTGAAGTGCAGCGCGAAGTTCATGCCCGAGAGGAGCATGAACACCACCGCCACCAGCTCGATACCCGGGCTGTTGAAATAGCCCATGCTGGCGTCGTGGGTGGAGAAGCCGCCGATGGACACGGTGGAAAAGCTGTGGGCGACGGCGTCGAACGGCCCCATGCCCGCCAGCCAGTAGCCCAGGGCGCAGAGCACCGTCAGCCCCAGGTAGATGTACCAAAGCGCCTTGGCCGTTTCGGTGATGCGTGGCGTGAGCTTGGTGTCCTTCATCGGGCCCGGCGTCTCGGCCCGGTACAGCTGCATGCCGCCGACGCCCAGCATGGGCAGCACCGCCACCGCCAGCACGATGATGCCGAGGCCGCCCAGCCATTCGAGTTCCTGGCGGTAGAACAGGATGGCATGGGGCAGGTGGTCGATGTGGGTCAGCACCGTGGCGCCGGTGGTGGTCAGCCCCGAGAAGGATTCGAACACCGCGTCGGTCACCGAAATGGCCGGCTCAGTGGACAACAGGAACGGCACCGCGCCGGTCAACCCCAGCACCACCCAGAACAGCACCACGATCATGAAGCCGTCGCGCAGGCGCAGCTCGCGGCGCCGGTGGCGCACCGGCAGCCAGGCAAGGACACCCGCCAACAGGATCCAGCCGAAGCCGTGCAGGAACGGGTACAGGTCGCCGTCGCCGTACCACCAGCCCACCGCCGCCGGCGGCAGCATGGTGAAGCTGAACAGCGTCAGGAAAATGCCGAGAACCCGTTGGATGACGATCAGTTGCATGAGGGGCAGGGCAAAGAGGAAAGGGAAAAGAGAAAAGACAAGAACGACACAGCCTGCATACCGCCGCCCGCTTGATCAGCTCCCCCCATCGGCGCCCCCTTTGCTCTTTCGTCTTTTCCCTTTGCCCTTCCCTCAAATAAACGTCACGCCGACCTGGAACAGCTTTTCCACGTCGCCGATGCGTTTCTTGTCGGTAAGGAACAGGATCACGTGGTCTTCGGGCTCGATCGCGGTGTCGTGGTGGGCGATGATGACCTCGTCGCCCCGCACCACGGCGCCGATGGTGGTGCCCGGGGGCAGCTTGATTTCCTCCACCATCCGCCCCACCACCTTGGAATTGCGGCTGTCGCCGTGGGCCACCGCCTCGATGGCCTCGGCCGCACCGCGGCGCAGGGAGTGCACCACCACCACGTCGCCGCGGCGCACGTGGGTGAGCAGGCTGCCAATGGTGGCCTGCTGCGGCGAGATGGCGATATCGATAATGCCGCTTTCCACCAGATCCACATAGGAGGCGCGGTTGATCAGCGACATCACCTTGCGCGCCCCCAGGCGCTTGGCCAGCATGGACGAAAGGATGTTGGCCTCGTCGTCGTTGGTCAGGGCGCAGAACACGTCGGTGTTTTCGATGTTCTCTTCCAGCAGCAGCTCCTCGTCGGCGGCGTCACCCAGCAGCACGATGGACTTGTCCAGCTCTTCGGAGATTGCGCGGGTGCGATCGGCATCGCGCTCGATGATCTTGACCTGGAACCGCCCTTCCAGGGCGCCCGCCAGCCGCTTGCCGATATTGCCGCCGCCGGCCAGGATGATGCGCTTGTTGCTCTTGTCGAGCTTGCGCAGCTCGCTCATCACCGCGCGGATGTGCTCGGTGGCGGCGATGAAGAACACTTCGTCGTCCGCCTCGATGACGGTGTTGCCTTCGGGAATCATCGGCCGGCCGCGGCGGAAGATCGCCGCCACCCGCGCCTCGGCGGTGGGCATGTGCTCGCGCAGCGTGCGCAGCTCGTGGCCCACCAGGGGGCCGCCGTAGTAGGCCTTGACCGCCACCAGCCGCACCCGTCCGCCGGCGAAGTCGAGCACCTGCAGCGCACCGGGCTGCTCGATCAGGCGCTGGATGTAATCGCACACCAGCTGTTCTGGGCTGATGATGACATCGATGGGAAACGCTTCCTGGGTGAACAGCTTGGGGTGGGTGAGATACTCCAGCGCCCGCACCCGCGCGATCTTGGTGGGTGTATTGAACAACGTGTAGGCCACTTGGCAGGCGACCATGTTGGTCTCGTCGCTGTTGGTCACGGCGATGACCATGTCGGCGTCCTCGGCCCCGGCGCGCGTCAGCACGTCGGGGTAGGACGCCAGACCGGCGACGGTGCGCAGGTCGAGCCGGTCCTGCAGATCCTGCAGCACCTTGGTGTTGGTGTCGACAACGGTAATGTCGTTGGCCTCGCCTGTCAGGCTGTGGGCCACCGACGAACCCACCTGGCCTGCTCCGAGGATGATGATCTTCATACACTTCCCCTTCGGCCCGCCGGCGCCGCCTCGCGCGTCCCCGGCATGGGCCCGGCTTGCTGCGCCTATTTTTGTTTGACGTCGATCCCCAGCGCGCGCAACTTGCGGTACAGGTTGGTGCGTTCCATGCCCACCACCTGGGACAGCTTGCCGACGCTGCCGCCGCAGGCCGCCAGCTGATGCTGCAGGTATTCGCGCTCGAACAGCTCCCGCGCCTCGCGCAGGGGCAGCTCCATGGCCGTGGCGGCCACCGACATGCCTTCGCCGGCCTGCCCGGCGCCGCCGAGGGCCGTTTCCACTTCGTCGGTGTCGATCTCCTCGCCGGCGCCGAGGATCAGCAGCCGCTGCACCATGTTCTTGAGTTCGCGGATATTGCCCGGCCAGGTGTAATTTCGCAACCGGTTCTGCGCCGCCACTGTGAAGCGGCGGTAGGCCAGATGGTCGGTGTGGACAAAATAGTCAACGTAGTAGGACAGCAGCTCCGGCACGTCCTCGCGGTGTTCGCGCAGCGGCGGGATGCGCAGCGGCACGACGTTGAGCAGATAGTAGAGATCCTCGCGAAAGCGCCCGGCCTTCACCTCCTGCTCCAGGTCCTGGTGGCTGGAGGCGACGATGCGCACGTCGACCTCCAGCGCATGGCCGCCGCCGACGCGCATGAAGCTGCGCGCCTCCAGGGCGCTGAGCAGGCGGGTCTGGGTTTCGGCGTCCATGTCGGCGACTTCGTCCATGAACAGCGTGCCGCCGTGGGCCTGTTCCAGCCGCCCCCGATAGATGCCACCGTCGTCTTCGCTGCCGAACAGCTCCACGGCGGAATTCTCGGGCGCGATGGTGCCGCCGCGCATCTCGATGAACGGGCCGTCGCGCCGGGCGCTGTTGTGGTGCAGGTAACGGCCGTAGGTGTGCTTGCCGGTGCCCGGCTCACCGGTGATCAGCACCCAGGTGTCATGGGAGGCGATGCGTTTGACCTGGTCGCGCAGCTGCTGCATGGCCGGGCTGCGGCCCACCGGTTCGGTCACCGGCTGGACTTGGCGGCGCAGGCCGACGTTTTCCCGTTTCAGCTTGTCGGCTTCCACGGCACGCTCGACGGTAAGCAGCAACTTGGCGAGAGACAGGGGCTTTTCGATGAAGTCGTAGGCGCCCAGGCGGGTCGCCTCCACCGCCGTCTCGACCGTGCCGTGGCCCGACATCATGATGACCGGAAACGGCAGGCCGCCCTCGGCCTCGACCCACTCCTTGAGCAGCGAGACGCCGTCGACGTCGGGCATCCAGATGTCGAGCAGCACCAGGTCCGGACGCCGGTCGTGACAGGCGGCGCGGGCGGCCGCGCCGCTTTCGGCGACCTGCACTTCGTAGCCTTCGTCCTCGAGGATTTCACGCACCAGATTGCGGATATCCGGCTCGTCATCCACCACCAGCACGTAGGGATTGGCCATGGTTCGCGTCCTTTCAGGTCCCGGCGCCGCCGGGGGCTCCCGCCGAGGCAGGCGCATCCATGCCGGCGCGTGCGAGCAGCGGGAGGCGCACGACCACCTGCGCGCCTGCGGGGCGTACCGGTTCGGCGGCACCGGCGGGCGGGCGCACGTTCTCGATCCACACCGCGCCGCCGTGTTCTTCGACGATCTTCTTCACAATGGCCAATCCTAGACCGGTTCCCTTGGGCTTGGTAGTCACGTACGGCTCAAAATGCTGGGTCTCCGCGGCTTCCGGCAAACCGTGGCCGTAATCGCGCACCACCAGTTCCACCATGCGCACACCGCTGCCGTCGCTGCAATGGGTGCGAATGTCGACCCGCCGGCGTTTGCGCTCGTGCATCGCTTCCTCGGCATTCTTGACCAGGTTGTGGAGCAACTGCCGCAGGCGCCCGGCATCGGCCTGCACCATGGGCGCGTCGGGGTCCAGGTCCAGGTGGACGTCGAGTTCGGTGTAGAGTTCCATGACCTCGGTGACCAGGGCATTGAGATCCAGCGGTGCCAGCTGGAGGTGCGGCGCACGGGCGTAATCGCTGAAGGCGTTGACCATCTCCTTCATAGCCTCCACCTGCTGTACGATGGTGTGGGTGGCGCGGTCGAGCAGCGCGGCGTCCTTCTCCGGCATGGTCTTCAGATATTTATGCCTTAGCCGCTCGGCCGAAAGCTGGATCGGCGTCAGGGGATTTTTGATCTCGTGCGCCAGCCGCCGCGCCACTTCTCCCCATGCCGCGTCGCGCTGGGCCTGCACCAGCGCGGTCACGTCGTCGAACACGATGACTTGGTCGGCGCGGCCGCTGTCGTGGCCGCTGAGGTTGGTGCCGCGGCAGATGAGAATCTGCCGGGTGCCGTTGCGGAACAAGGAAATCTCCTCGTGCCACTCCAGCTCGCCCTTGGCCACGTGCGGCGCCAGGGAATCCACGAAGCGGCGGATGTGAGGATGCTCGACGGTGAGCTTCACCAGCCCGTCGCCCAGGTAGCCGTCCAGCGGGATGTCGAGGATATGACTGGCGGCGGCGTTGGCGGTGCGCAGCACGTTGTCGCGCCCGAGGGTCATGACGCCCGAGGACAGGTTGGCCAGGACAGCCTCCAGATAGGCACGCTGGCGCTCAACCTGCTGCTGGCTGCGGCGGGCCTCGTAACTGGCCTGGGCGACCTTGCGGGTCATGTCGTTGAACGACCGCACCAGGAAACCCAGTTCGTCGTGGGTGGTGATGGGGAGGCGTTTGTCGTAATTGCCCTCGGCCACCGCGTGGGTGCCCTCGGCCAGGTCGCGGATGGGCTTGACCAGCCGGCGGCTGGAGACGAACGCCGCCCACACCGCCGAGAGCACGCTCAACAGCAGCACCATGGACAGGGTCAGCAGGAAGCTCTTCTTCAGCAGCTTGCGCTGGTAGGCCAGCGCCTTGTACTTGGCGAACGACGTCTGCACACTGTTGGCCAGGGTGTTGATGCGTTGGGTGAAGGGATACAGGGCCTGCAGGTAGCGCGCGGTGGAGTCGGCGGTGGCACTTGGCACCGCCACCGCCACCCGGATCTGCAGCCCGCTGTCGCCGATCGGCTCCAGGGCGATGTAGCTGCTGGCCTGGCGCAGCTGCAGCATGATCTCGTCGCTCGGGCGGTGCGGCACCACCACCGTCGGATCGGCGCTGCTGAAGGCGATGATGCGGCTGTTCTGGCCCAGCACCGTCAGCTCCATGGCCTCGCTGTGGCTGCGCAGCTGGTTCAGCGCCGAGGCGGTCTGGCTGTCCGGCACGTCGGTCAGCTCGCGGGCCATTTCCTGGGTGCGTTTGAGCAATTCACGCTTGCGCAGATCCAGTGACGCCTGGCTCAGCTCCAGGGCATCCTGCAGCGGCTGCTCGATCTTCACGTCGAACCAGCTGTCGATGCCGCGCTGCAGGAACTGGAACGAGAAGTAGTACACGATACTGGTGGGCACCACCGCCAGCACCACGAACAGCATCAACATGCGCACGGTCAGGCGCGAACCGATCACGCCGGTGCGGCGCTGGCGCAGCAGGCGGAGCAGGTTCACCCCGATCAGGGTGATCAGCACCAGCAGGCCGCTGGCGTTGACCAGCAGCATCCACTCGTAGAGGTTCGCGAACCGTCCCGCCTGCTCGGTGGAATAGCTGAGCAGATACAGCGACGCCAGCAGCAGCACGAACAGCACAGCCGGCGGCAAAATCCCGGTGGCGAAACGCTTGATTACTGGAGCGACCATGTGTACCAGTCACTCGCCTGGTGCCAGTCCTTGGAGAAATAGGCCCAGATACGCAGGGGCGAGGGCAGGGCGCCGATCACCAGCAGTGTGCGCAGCCGTCCCTGGTAGTGCTCGCCCACCCGCAGCAGCCGCCGGTCGAGAATGGGGAGGTTCTTCACCGTGCCCACCGCGTCCAGCGCCGCGCCCAGGCTCGCATAGCTCGACTTCACGCCGTTGTTGAGGTTGATCACCAGGTATTGCCGGGTCAACGCATGGTACTGGATGCGATAGCGTTGGCTGAGGCCGTAGACCACCTCGTTCCACATCCAGCTGCGAGGATGCACGACCTGGATCTGCATTTCGAGGGTGATCGGCACGCCGCTGTCGAGGGCTTCGAGCACCACCGGGTGGAATTTGTAGCGCAGCTGGGCGTCGAGATGATAGACCTCATCGGAGAGGTGGGTGCTGGCGCGCACCACCGCAAAACCGGCGTTGTCCTCCGGCGCCGCCGCGGCCAGGTGCATGCTGAAAATGCCGCACAGCAGCAAGACCCACAGCGCGCGCTTGCCGCAATATGGTGTGGCGGGGCTCGTCATGTTCCGTCGAAGCTCGTGTGCCGCATCAACCGCACTTGTCCAGTCGCGCATAGAAGAAGCCGTCCATGCCGTTCTCCCCGGGCAGAAGCTGCAGCCCGTGCGCGCCCGCATGACCCCAGCCCGCCTCGATCCTGCGTTCGTAGGCATCCGAGTGGTCGCGCAGGAACCGCTCGACCTGCTGCGCATTCTCGGCGCGAAGAATGGAACAAGTCGCGTACAACAGCATACCCCCTGGGACGAGCAAGGGCCACAGCGCCTCGAGGATGCGCCGCTGCTGCGCGGCCAGGGCGTCAATATCCTTAGCCCGGCGCAGCGCCTTGATATCGGGATGGCGCCGGATCACACCCGTGGCCGAGCAAGGGGCGTCGAGCAGGATGCGGTCGAACCCGCGGCCGTCCCACCAGGCATCGGGCCGCCCGGCGTCGCCGGCGACGAGGTCGGCCGCCAGGCCGAGACGATCGAGGTTTTCCCGCACTTGCTGCAGGCGATCGCGGTCGACATCCAGCGCCACCAGGCGCTGCAGCCGCGGCTGCTGCTCGAGAATGTGGCCGGTCTTGCCGCCGGGGGCGGCGCAGGCATCCAACACCCGCATCCCCGGCCCCGCCTCCAGCAGCCACGCCGCCAGCTGGGCGGCGCCGTCCTGAACCGACACGTCACCGACGTCGAAGCCGGGCAGGCGTTGCACATCCACCGGCGCCTCCAGGCACAGGGCGCTGGCCACACCCGCCACCGGCACGGCGGTGAGCCCGGCCGCCGCCAGCCGCCCGGCGTAGGCGTCGCGCGACTGGTGCGCCAGGTTGACCCGCAGCACCATGGGCGGCCGGGCGTTGTTGGCGTCGACGATGGCGCGCCAGTGCTGCGGCCAATCGTCGCGCAAACGCCGCAACAGCCAGCCCGGATGGGCGAACACCGCCGCCTCGTCGCCGGCCAGGGCCTGCTCCAGCTGCTGCCGTTGGCGCAGAAAATTGCGTAGCACGCCGTTGACCAGCCCCGCCGCCCAGGACCTGCCCAGCGCCCGCGCCGCCTCCACCGTCTCGGCCACCGCAGCGTAGTCCGGCGTGCGCAGATGGATCAACTGGTACAGGCCGACCAGCACCAGGCACTGGACGTCCAGATCCCGGCGCTTGAGCGGCTTGCGCAGCAGCGCGCCGGCCAGGGCCTGCAGCTGCGGGTGCCAGCGCAGCACGCCGTAGCAGAGCTCCTGGGTCAGGGCGCGGTCGGCGCCGGCCAGCGGACCCAGCACCGGCGCCATCGCGGCGCTCAGGGAACGGCCCTCGCCGAGCACGGCCGCCAGGGCGCGCACCGCGGCGACCCGCGGCGCGGTGCCTTCAGCGCCCATGCCAAGCCCTCGGGCCGGCGGCCACTAGAGCGGCGCCGAATGCAGCCGCGCCCCGGCGACGGAACGGGCGTTGAGAAATTCCGCGGCGGCCAGCGGCTTGCCGCCGGGCAGCTGCACCCGCAACAGCCGCAGCACGCCCTGGCCGCAGGCCACGTCGATGCCGTCGCGTCCGGCGCTGACCACGGCCCCGGGGGCGGCTCCGTGGGGGCGGTCCAGGGCCCGCGCCTCCCACACCCGCAGGGTCAGGTCGCGCAGTCCGGTCTGCGCCACCGGCCAGGGATTGAAGGCGCGCACCTGACGCTCCAGCTCCGGCGCCGAGCGGGCCCAGTCCAGCCACGCCTCGGCCTTGTCGATCTTGGCTGCATAACAGGCGTGGGCCTCGTCCTGGGGTGCCGGCGCCAGGTCGCCGCGCTGCAGGTGTCCCAGAGTATCGAGCAGCGCCTCGGCCCCCAGCTGCGCCAGGCGGTCGTGGAGGGTGGCGGCGGTGTCCTGCGGCCCGATGGGGGTCGCCACCTTGGTCAGCATGTCGCCGGTATCCAGGCCGGCCGCCATCTGCATGATGGTGACGCCGGTTTCGGCGTCGCCCGCCAGCAGGGCGCGCTGGATCGGCGCCGCGCCGCGCCAGCGCGGCAGCAGCGAGGCATGGATGTTGAGACAGCCGAGACGCGGAATGGCCAGCACCGCCGGCGGCAGAATCAGCCCGTAGGCCACCACCACCATCAGGTCCGGGCGCAGCTGCGCCAGGCGCTGCTGCTCGTCGGCCGGCTTCAGGCTCGCCGGCTGGCGGACCTCCAGCCCCTGTTCCACAGCGCGCTGCTTGACCGGGCTGAGGCGCGTGCGGCGGCCGCGTCCGGCCGGCCGGTCCGGCTGGGTGTAGACGGCAACCACACGGTGGGGCGAGCCGAACAGGGCGTCCAGGGCCGGCACCGCGAACTCCGGGGTGCCGGCAAATACGATCGCAAACGGTTCCGACATCGAGGCTCAACCCGTGGCTCTGTGAAAGTGATAAATCCGCCGTCCCGACAACTGCTTGGGCGCCGACCCCGACGGCTCCGGGCGGCTACAGAATCGGCACCGCATGCCGATAGCAGAAACATGAACCATGTCCGCGACAGCGGGGACGGCCGGTTTATAGTGCAACTTTGGCGTGTTTTACCAGCTTTTTGCGGATGCGCTGCTTTTTGAGTTGCGAGAGGTAGTCGACGAACAGTTTGCCGCTGAGGTGATCGATCTCGTGCTGAATACACACGGCCAGCAGCCCCTCGGCCTGCATTTCGAAGGGCTTGCCGTCGCGGCCCAGGGCGCGAACCTCGATGCGCTCGGCGCGCTGCACCCGGTCGTAGACCCCGGGGACCGACAGGCAGCCTTCCTCGGTTTCCTCCTCGCCCTCGGCGCTGAGGATCATGGGATTGATCAGGCACAACGGCTGGTCGCGCTCCTCGGACACGTCGAGCACGATCACCTGGCGATGGACGTCGACCTGGGTGGCGGCCAGTCCGATTCCGGGCGCGTCGTACATGGTTTCGAACATGTCGTCGACCAGGCGGCGCACTTCGTCGTCGACGGCTTCCACCGGTTCGGCCCGGGTGCGCAGACGCGGATCGGGGTAGTGCAAAATCTGTAACTTGGCCATGTGATTTCCGTACAAATCTAGTGTATACATACACCTTGTACTGCTAACATGATGATGATACAGGATTGTAGGCGCCGCTTACCACAGTTTGAGACGCCACGCTTTTCCGCTAAACTCGGCCACGTCCGGGGTATTTCCGGCCAGCTAAAGGGACGTTTATGCCTAAAAAGATAACCATCCTCGCCCTGCTGTTCACCCTGTTTTTTGCCGGTACGGCGCTCGCAACGGACGTGACCCTGCGCCCTGATCACCCGGACCGCTACGTGGTGGTCAAGGGCGATACCCTGTGGGACATCGCCGGGCGGTTTCTCAAAGACCCCTGGCTGTGGCCGGACATCTGGTACGCGAATCCGCAAATCAAGAATCCGCACCTGATTTACCCCGGCGACGTGATCAAACTGGTCTACGTCAACGGCAAACCGCAACTGCAGCTGCAGCGCGGCCGGCCGGTGGTGAAGCTGGAACCCCATATACGGGTGGAACAGCTGCCACGCGCCATCCCCACCATCCCCCTGGAGGCCATCCGGCCGTTCCTGGCCCGGCCCCTGGTGACCGGCCCCGACCGGCTCAAATCGGCGCCTTATGTGGTGCAGAGCGCCGGCGAACACGTGATCACAGGCGCCGGCGGCCGCGTTTATGTGCGGGGCATCAAGAACGACAAGGCCACCAACTACGTGATCGTGCGCCCCGGCGGCCCCTATCGTGACGGCCGCACGGGCGAGATCCTCGGTTACGAGGCCCTGTACGTGGGCGATGCGCAGCTCGTGCGCGGCGGCGACCCCGCCACCTTCAAGGTGGTCACCAGCAAGCGCGAAGTGCGGGTCGGGGACCGGCTGGTGCCGTCGGACGAAAAACCCTACAACGCCAATTTCATGCCGCACCCGCCGGCGCACAAGGTCGACGGGCAGATCATCTCGGTGGTGGACGGTGTCACCCAGATCGGCCAGTACCAGACCGTGGTGCTGGACCGCGGCACCCGCAACGGGCTCAATGTGGGCACCGTGCTGGCGGTGTATCAGCGCGGTCAGGTGGTCCCGGACACCGTCAGCGGCAAGACCGGCGACACCGTGAAGCTTCCCGACGAACGCGCCGGCATTGTCATGGTGTTCCGCACCTTCGACCGGGTCAGCTATGCGCTGGTGATGCGCGCCACCACCAGCATGCACGTGCTCGACTTCGTGCGAAATCCCTAACCGCTCGCTTGGATCCGGGCCCAGGACGGGCCCGGACGCCAGCCGCCATGGACCAGGCCCCGGACCATCACCCACCTTTGCCGCTGCCGCACCCGGCCCCCTGGCTGGCGCTGTACCGCGCCCCCGGCATCGGTCCGGCGCGCTTCGCCGCCCTGATCGAGCGCTTTGGATCACCCGCTGCGGTGCTGCGCGCTGACGCCGCCCGACTGGGCGCCTGTGGCCTGAAACAGGCCACGCTCGAGTACCTGGCGGCCCCGGACTGGGCGGCGGTGGAACGGGACCTGACGTGGCTGGGGGAGCCCGGGCACCGCCTCGTTACCCTGGGCGACGCCAACTACCCGCCCCTGCTGCGGGAAATTGCCGCGTCACCACCGCTGTTGTTCGTGCGCGGCGCGCTCGACTGCCTGCAACGGCTGCAATTGGCGGTGGTTGGCAGCCGCAACCCCACCGCGGGCGGGCGCCAGCATGCGGCCCAGTTCGCGGCCGCGCTGGTCGACGCCGGCCTGGCGGTGACCAGCGGCCTGGCGCTGGGCGTGGACGGCGCCGGCCACCGCGGCGCGCTGGGCGCCGGCGGGGTCACCCTGGCGGTGCTGGGCAGCGGCCTCGACCGGGTCTACCCGGCACGCCACCAGGGCCTGGCCGACGAGATCGTCGCCGCCGGTGGCGCCTTGGTCTCGGAGTTTCCACCCGGCACCCGCCCGGCGCCGGAGCATTTTCCGCGCCGCAACCGGGTCATCAGCGGCCTCAGTCTGGGCACGCTGGTGGTGGAGGCGGCGCCCCGCAGCGGCTCGCTGATCACCGCCCGCCACGCGCTGGAACAGGGCCGGGAGGTGTTCGCGATCCCCGGCTCCATCCACAATCCGCTCGCCCGCGGCTGCCACCGCCTGATCCGCGACGGCGCCAAGCTGGTGGAGACCGTCGACGACGTACTCGCGGAGATCGGGACGCTGGCCGGCGCCTGCCGGGAAACGGCGGCACGGGCAGCGGCGGGCGCCCCCGGGGAACTGGAGCCGCGCCAGCAACAGGTGCTGGAGGCGCTGGGTTACGAACCCGCCTCGGTGGACCTGGTGGTGGAGCGCTGTGGATTGACGGCGGATGAAGTTTCCTCCATCCTGCTGACCTTAGAGTTGCGGGGCCTGGTGGCCTCGAGTCCGGGTGGCACGTTCAACCGGGCATTAACATGAGGTCACGATGAAAGAAAATGTGCTTGATGTCCTGATGTACCTGTTCCAGAACTACATGGAAGGCGAGTTCGAAAGCGAACCGGACCGCGAATCGCTGCAAGTGGAGTTGCTGGAGGCGGGCTTCCCGCTGCCTGAGGTGCACAAGGCATTCGACTGGCTGGACGACCTCGGGGCGCGCACCGAAAATCCGGAGCCCCATATCCAGGCGTGCCGATCCATCCGCCTGTATTCCAAGCAGGAAACGGCGAAGCTGGACATGGAATGCCGGGGCTTCCTGATGTTCCTGGAGCAGTCGGGCATCCTCAATTCCACCACCCGTGAGCTGGTCGTGGACCGGGTGATGGCGCTGGAGGCCAGCGAAATCAACGTTGAGCAGCTCAAGTGGGTCGTCATGATGGTGCTGTTCAATCAGCCGGGGCAGGAAGGCGCCTACGAGTGGATCGAAGATATGGTCTTCGACGGCTTCTACGGGAACTTGCATTAGGAGCCTGTCCTGGCATCCGACGGCCGACGAGGGCCAGTGCCACCCCCGCCCGAGTCTCCGCAGTTTCGTACAACCGATAGATACCCGGCGCGGCCGCCTGCCGCCGCCTCATCGGGTCTCAACCGGCATACCATATTATTGTTATGGCGAAAAATCTGGTCATCGTCGAGTCGCCGGCCAAGGCTCGCACCATCAACAAGTACCTGGGCAAGGAATTCCAGGTCATGGCCTCCTATGGCCACGTGCGCGACCTGGTGCCGAAAGAGGGCGCGGTGGATACCGAGCACGATTTCGCCATGAAGTACCAGGTCATCGACAAGAACCAGAAGCACGTGGCGGAAATCGCCAAGGCCATGAAGAAGGCCGAGACCCTGTACCTGGCGACCGACCCGGATCGTGAAGGCGAGGCCATTTCCTGGCACCTCTACGAGTTGCTGCGCGACAAGAAGGCGCTAAAGGACAAGGCCGTACACCGGGTGGTGTTCCACGAGATCACCAAGCGCGCCATCAAGGAAGCCGTGGAGCATCCCCGCGACCTGTCCATGGATCTGGTCAACGCCCAGCAGGCGCGCCGGGCGCTCGACTACCTGGTCGGCTTCAACCTCTCGCCGCTGCTGTGGAAGAAGATCCGCCGCGGCCTGTCGGCCGGACGCGTGCAAAGCCCGGCGCTGCGCATGATCGTCGAGCGTGAGGAGGAGATCGAGCGGTTCAAGGCGCGCGAGTACTGGACCATCGAGTCCGACCTCTCCAGCCAGGGTCAGAACTTTGAAGCCAAGCTGACCCATTACCAGGGCAAGAAGCTCAGCCAGTTCAGCATTACCAACGCCGACCGCGCCCACGAGATGGAGCGCACGCTGCTGCAGCAGGCCGCCGGCAAGCTGGTCATTCACGCCGTTGACAAGAAAAAGCGCAAGCGCAATCCGGCGGCGCCGTTCACCACCTCCACCCTGCAGCAGGAGGCGGCGCGCAAGCTCGGCTTCACCGCCCAGCGCACCATGCGCGTCGCACAGCAGCTCTACGAGGGCATCGACATCGGCGGCAGCTCGGTGGGGCTGATCACTTACATGCGCACCGACTCGGTGAACCTGGCCCAGGAAGCGCTCGATGACATCCGCGCGTTGATCGCCAGCCGCTACGGCAGCGACAACCTGCCGCCGGAGCCGCGCATCTACAAGACCAAGTCGAAGAATGCCCAGGAGGCCCACGAGGCGGTCCGCCCGACGTCTGCCGAACGCATCCCGGATGCGCTCAAGGACCATCTGACCAAGGACCAGTATCGGCTCTATGACCTGGTCTGGAAGCGCACCGTGGCCTGCCAGATGGTCCACGCCACCATCGACACCGTGAGCGTCGATCTGGCCGCCGGCAGCCCGGACAACCTGTTCCGCGCCACCGGCTCCACGGTCGTGCACCCGGGGTTCATGGCCGTTTACCAGGAAAGCCTCGACGACGCCAAGAAGGGCGAGGACGAGGACAACCGCCTGCTGCCGCCGCTGTTGCAGGGCGAAAAGGTGGACCTGCTGGGCATTCGCGGCGAACAGCATTTCACCGAGCCGCCGCCGCGCTACAGCGAGGCCAGCCTGGTCAAGGCGCTGGAGGAGCGCGGCATCGGGCGCCCGTCCACCTATGCCTCCATCATTTCCACGCTGCAGCAGCGCGAATACGTGGTGCTGGAGAAACGCCGCTTCCATCCCACCGACGTGGGCCGGGTGGTGAACAAATTCCTCACTGAGCACTTCACCCGCTACGTGGACTACGACTTTACCGCGCACCTGGAAGACGAACTCGACGACGTCTCCCGCGGCGAGCGCTCCTGGATTCCGGTGCTGAAGGAATTCTGGAACCCGTTCAAGAGCCTGGTGGACGACAAAGAGCAATCGGTGAGCCGCAAGGACGTCACCCAGGAAGAGATCGACGAAAAGTGCCCCAAGTGCGGCGCCCCCCTCGCAATCCGCCTCGGGCGGCGGGGCCGCTTCATCGGCTGCACCGCCTATCCCGACTGCGACTATACCCGGGACGTCAACGAGTCCAAGGAGGAAGCCGAGCAGCCCGAGGTGGTGGAAGGGCGCCAGTGCCCCAAGTGCGGCTCCGACCTCATCGTGCGCCGCGGGCGCTACGGCAAGTTCATCGGCTGCTCCAGCTATCCCAAATGCAAGTACATCGAACCGCTGGAGAAACCAAAGGACACCGGCGTGCGGTGCCCGGAATGCAGCCAGGGCACCATGCTGCTGCGCAAGTCCCGCCACGGCAAGATCTTCTATTCCTGCTCACGCTATCCCGACTGCTCCTACGCAGTATGGAACGAGCCCCTGGACCAGCCCTGTCCCCAATGCGGGTGGCCGATGCTCACCATCAAGACCACCAAGCGACGGGGAACGCAGAAGGTCTGCCCGCAGAAAGATTGCAGCTACGCCGAAGACTATGAAGGCGCCGAAGAGACAGCGGCCGAGGTCGAGGGGCAGGAGAACGCGGCTTCCTAGGGAAGCTCTGCACAGGTCGATCAAGCGGATGATCACAAGGCGCGAGGAAGCGCGCAGTAAATGAGCATTCCGAGCGCCTTTGCAACGCCATAAGCGCCGCTTCAGCGGCCTGTGCAGAGGTTCCCTGGCGGCGGCTTGCACGCCCGGCGGCAATACGGGGAGAATAACCAGTCCCGGTCCGGGTGCGCTGTCCGCCCGGGCCTCACGGTACCAACATCCAACGAGAAAGCCCGCGAACATGAGCAAACCATTTGTTGCCGTATTGATGGGATCGGACTCCGATCTGCCGACCATGCAGGCCACCATTGATGTACTGGATGCGCTGAAGATCCCGTGCGAGGTGAAAATCACTTCCGCCCACCGCACCCCGGAAGCGACCCACGCCTACGTGCACGACGCCGAAGACCGCGGCGCGGGCGTATTCATCGCCGCCGCCGGCCTGGCCGCCCATCTGGCGGGCACCGTCGCCGGCCTGACGCTGAAGCCGGTCATCGGCGTGCCGCTCGATGCCGGTCCGCTGAAGGGGATGGATTCATTGCTTTCGACCGTGCAGATGCCGGGCGGAATCCCGGTTGCGTGCGTCGCCATCGGCAAGGCGGGGGCCAAGAACGCCGGCTATCTGGCCGCCCAGATGCTGGCCAATGCCGACCATGAACTGGCCGAGCGCCTGAAGCTGGACCGGGAAACCAATGCCGACCGGGTCCTCAGCAAGGACGCGGAGCTGCAGCAGAAACTGGGGCGGCGATAGCCCCGGCGCCGCCACCGCCTATCCCGGCAACGGCGTGAACACCACCGTGACGGTACAGCGCAGACCGGTTCGGGTACGGCTGAGCACGACCGCCCGGCGGGCATTGGCGGCGCGCCGCCAGCCGCTGCTGGCGGAAATGGAGTTGTACTTCAGCTGCCTAATTCGCAAACGGGTCCGCTTCCGCGACCTGGACGCCGCCGCCGGCACCACGGCGGTGAACGAACACCTGCACCTGCGTTTCCATCCGGTGATGACCGCGGCCTGCGGCGTGGACTACGAGGGCGAGGAGCCGCCGTTGACCGACTTCCCGGTCACCAACCCCGCCGCCTTCGTGCCGCACTGGCTGGAGATCGACTTCCGTCACGGTGATTGGGTGGGTCGGTTTGGCTTCGACTGACGCCAGCGCACGCGCCCGGAACGATCTGGAGATGGCCGCAACCACATCCATCAGCCGCTGGCACCTGCGCGAAGCGGTACGAGCACTGGATGCCGGCGGTATCATCGCCTATCCCACCGAGGCCGTGTACGGGCTGGGCTGCGATCCGCTGGACCGGCCGGCGGTATTGCGATTGTTGCGACTCAAACAACGGCCGGTGAGCAAGGGACTGATCGTCATAGCCGCCAGCCTGGAACAGCTGCGGCCCTACCTGGGACCGCTGACGCCGGCGGTATCGCGCAGGATTCGCGCCACCTGGCCGGGGCCGGTGACCTGGGTGGTGCCGGCACGGCCGGAAACGCCCTGGTGGCTGCGCGGTGCCCATGCCGGCATCGCGGTGCGGGTCACGGCCCACCCATTGGCCGCCGCCCTGTGTACCGCCGCGGGCCGGGCCCTGGTGTCCACCAGCGCCAACGTCGCCAGCCGCCCGCCGGCGCGTACCGCCCTGCGGGTGCGTCTGGCGTTCGGAGATGAAATCGATTGCATAGTGCACGGACCGACCGGCGGGCAGGGCCGGCCGACCGAGATCCGCAGCGCCACCGGCGGCATGGTCCTGCGTGCCGGCTGAGGTTAACCCACCTCGTCCAGCACCCGCCGGCGAAATGATACGCCCAGCTCGCGGGCCCGCTGCTGGCAGGCGTCGATGTCCACACCGGCCAGCCCGTCGATCGCCGTCACGGTGACGTCCGGAACGAACAGCCGCACCCGGCGCACGAACTGCAGCACCGCGTCGTAGGCGCCCGGCAGCAACGGCCGGCAATTGCGATTGTAGACCTCTTCGTTCTGGGCGTTGAGAGAAACCGACAGTGCGTCGATGCGGCCGAACAACGACGGCGTGATGTCGCGGCCGTGGACCAGGTTGGCCAAGCCGTCGGTGTTCACCCGCACGCGGCGGGCGCCGCGCGCCTTGACGCCCTCTGCGGTCACCAGCAGCACATCCAGGCGCAGCATCGGCTCACCCAATCCGCAGAAGACCACTTCCTTAAAGCGGGACGGGTCACCGATCGCCGCGAACAGTTCCTCTGCCGACGGCTCACCGTCGATGCGCAGATCGTAGCCCTGCACGTCCCAGGTCTTATTGAACTTGGGGCAGAAGCCGCAGCGAAGGGTGCACTGGTTGGTCAGGTTCAGGTAGCAGTTGCCGTGCAGCGTGTAGACCCAGGCGCCGGATGCAGGGGCGTCGGAACGATCGGGGCTTCTGGAGGTCATGGCAGCTGGTCACACCTGGAGCACGAAACATCGGAACGCTTTGGGGGTCTACAGAATCGGGCAGATCCCGGGGCCGTCGCCATGACACAGATCAACGATTACTGATCGCGTTCCTACCCTTGCGGGTGTCAAGGCGGTATGCCATACGTTATTCAGCGGCACGCCGGAGGTTACCGACGCGGCGGCGCAATGTCCGAGAGGCGTATCGTTTCGCCGGCCACGCGCGTCGCCGGCCGCGAACCTGACGCGCGGGGACGGGAACCTGATACCGAGGAGGTACACCATGAAGACGTTTCCAAAGCGCACCTGGCCGGCGCTGCTGCTCATCGGTCTGATAGCAGTGAGCTGGTCGTGGTCGGTCGTCGCCGAGGAGCAGGCGCCCCAGAACGAGCCGCCGTACTGGGGCATGGGCCCGGGCATGATGGGTTACGGCGGCAGCTATGGCATGGGACCCGGCACGGGTTACGGCCGCGGCTACGGCATGGGGCCCGGCATGATGGGCTACGGCGGCGGCTACGGCGTGGGGCCCGGCATGATGGGCTACGACCGCGGCTACAGCATGGGGCCCGGCATGATGGGCTACGGCCGCGGCTACGGCATGGGGCCCGGCATGATGGGCTACGGCGGCGGCTACGGCATGGGGCCCGGCATGATGGGCCGATGCTGGCACGGCTATGGCATGGGACCCGGCATGGGCTACGGCGGCGGCTACGGCATGGGACCCGGCATGATGGGCGGAGGCTGGCATGGTTACGGTATGCGCGGCCTGTGGACGCTCGACTTCAGCGACGGGCAACGGGCCAAGCTGACCAAGATCTATCAGGACCATTGGCAGCAGCGCTGGAAGCTGATGCCGAAAATGATGGAGCAGCGCGCCAAGCTGTGGGAGCAGCTCGAATCGGGATCGCCGGACCGCAAGGCGATCGATGCCGCCTACGATGAGCTGTCGAAGCTGAAAAAGCAGATGCTGGACCAACGCGTGGAAATGATGAAACAGCTCGACGGCATGTTGACCAAGGAACAGCGCCAGCAACTGCAGCGGCAGCGCCAATATTGGCGCGGCGGAACGCCCGGCATGATGGGCCCCGGCGGCGGACCCTGGTGGATGCACCGCTGAACGCGGCGGCGGAAGACGCCCGGCGCTGGCTACGCGCCGGGCGGCTCAAGAACATGGCTTTCCCGCCCACGCCGGCAGGGAACGGCGCCTGACATCGGATCCGGTCTGCGATACCCTGCCCGACTCAGCGCCGCGAAAGCCGTATCATGAGCACACCCGACACCGAGGCGGTCAGCCGCTATCTCCTGGAGCTGCAGGAGCGCATCAGCGAATCCCTGGAAGAGGAAGACGCGGGAGCAACGTTTGCCGAGGACCGCTGGCAGCGGGCCGAGGGCGGCGGCGGGCGCTCACGGGTGCTGAGCGACGGAGCGGTGTTCGAGCGGGCGGGGATCAACTTCTCCCACGTGCACGGGCCCGGGCTGCCGGCGTCGGCCACCGCCCACCGCCCGGAACTGGCCGGGCGCAGCTTCCAGGCCCTGGGCGTGTCGTTGGTGATCCACCCGCATAATCCCTATGTACCCACCTCCCATGCAAACGTGCGGTTCTTCATCGCCGAAAAGGCAGGCGCCGAGCCCGTCTGGTGGTTCGGGGGCGGCTTCGACCTGACGCCGTACTATCCGTTCCGGGAGGACGTCGTGCATTGGCACCGCAACGCGCGTGCGGCGTGCGAGCCGTTCGGGGCCGACGTCTACGGCCGCTATAAGCGCTGGTGCGACGAATACTTCTTTATCACGCACCGCAACGAACCCCGCGGCGTGGGCGGCTTGTTTTTCGACGATCTCAATGAGTGGGGATTCGACCGCTGTTTCGCCTTCATGCGCAGCATCGGCGACCACTACCTGCCCGCCTACCGGCCCATCGTGGCGCGGCGCAAGGAGCACGCCTTCGGCGAGCGGGAGCGGGATTTCCAGCTCTACCGGCGCGGTCGCTACGTGGAGTTCAACCTGGTCTACGATCGCGGCACGCTGTTCGGCCTGCAATCCGGGGGGCGTACCGAGTCGATCCTCATGTCGCTGCCGCCGCTGGTGCAGTGGCGCTACAACTGGCAGCCGCAACCCGGCACTCCGGAGGCGGAGCTCTACACCGACTACCTGCGGCCGGTCGACTGGCTGGCCGGCGACGACGGGGAGACGCAAGGGTAGAGAGAAAAGAGCAAAGGAAGGATTTTCACGGCTCTGTTCTCTTTACCTCTTTCATCTGGCGCTCGCCGCCGCATCGGCGCAACTGCCGCGCTCGATCTGGATGGTGGAGTGCTCAATGCCGAAACGCCGCACCAACACCTCCTTCACCTCCTGCAGCGTGCGCAGGTAATCGGCATCCTCGCCCACCGTGACATGCAGGGTCAGCAGCGGACGCTTGTGGGTCAACGACCAGACGTGCACGTGGTGCACGTCCAGCACCGCCGGCACCGCCTGCTCCAGCACCTGGCGCAAATGGGCCACATCCACGTCTTCGGGGGTGCCTTCCAGGAGAATATGGGACGATTGGCGCACGACCTGCCAGGCGCTGCGCAGGATCAGCAGCGCCACCAGCACCGACAGCAGCGGATCGATGGGCATCCAGCCGGTGGCCAATATCACGGCGGCGGCGGCAATCGTCGCCACGGAACCCAGCAGGTCGCCCATGACGTGCAACAGCGCGCCGCGGACATTGATGTTGTCCCGGTCGCCGCCATGGAGAATCGCGAACCCGGCGATGTTGACCACCAACCCCAGCACCGCCACCACCAGCATCGTGCCGCCCAGCACGTGCACCGGCTCCAGCAGGCGCATGGCCGCCTCGACCACGATCCATACCACGATGGCGATGAACACCACCCCGTTGATGAACGCCGCCAGCACCTGGGCCCGGTGGTAACCGTAGGAGCGGAGCGCGTCGGCCGGCTTTCCAGCCGCCCTGGCGGCGGCGAACGCCAGGGCCAGCGAAGCGGTGTCGGTGAGCATATGCCCGGCGTCGGCCAGCAGCGCCAACGAGCCGGACATCAGCCCGCCGGCGACCTCGGCCACCATGAAGCCCCCGGTCAGCAGCAGCGTCCACAGCATGCGCCGGTCGTCGCGGCGGCCGTGGGAGTGGTCGTTATCATGGTTGTGATGATGAGGATGCATGGGCGGTTCGTGCAGCGACAGGCGCCGCTGCCGCCTTTGTGGTCCCGCATCCATGGTAGCAGATGCCTGGGGTCCCGTCGGCGCTCCGGCGTCTAGCCGGCATGGCGCACCGGCGCCCGGGGTGCCCGCGGCCCAGGCGGGTTAAACTGTCAACGATTCGAATCCTGGAAGCCGCCCGTGTCGTTCCTGCGCCTGTCACTGCCGCGTACCGTCATTGTCCTGGGTCTGGTGTCCCTGCTCAACGACACCGCCAGCGAAATGATCGCGCCGCTGCTGCCCGTGTTCCTGACCGCCACCCTGGGCGCCGGACCGGCCGTGGTCGGGTTGATCGAAGGGGTTGCCGAAGCGGTGGCAAGCGTCCTGAAGCTGGTGTCAGGGCGGCTGGCCGACCGCGGCTGGAACCGTAAGGCGCTGGTGGTGGGCGGTTACGGTGTTTCCAACGCCGCCCGCCCGCTGATCGGCCTGGCGCTGGGCTGGGGCTGGGTGCTGGGGCTGCGTTTTCTCGACCGGGTCGGCAAGGGACTGCGCACCGCGCCCCGCGACGCCATCCTGTCCGCCTCGGTGGACAACCGGGTGCGCGGCCGCGCGTTCGGCTTCCACCGCGCCCTGGATCACGCCGGGGCCATGGTGGGCCCGCTGCTGGCGTTCGTGCTGCTGCAGGCCCAGGTGGACATGCGCCATGTGTTTCTGCTGTCGGTGGTGCCGGGCCTGCTGGTACTGGCCCTGCTGATGCTCGGGCTCGACGACGGCGCTCGCCCGCCGCCGTCCCCGCCGGCGCCGCTGCGTTGGCGGCACCTGGACCGGCGTGTGCGCGGCCTGATTGCAGCCGCCGGGATGCTGGCGCTGGCCTCGACGCCGGAAGCCTTCCTGGTGCTGTGGGCCGAGCAGCGCGGCCTGAAGATCGCGTGGATTCCGCTCATCTGGGCCGCCGCCCACGGCGCCAAGGCTGTGGTCGCGGCCCCCGCGGGCATGTTGTCGGACCGCTGGGGCCGAGTGCCGGTCATGGCCGCGGGCTGGATACTGCGCATCGCCGCGCTGGTATTGCTGGCCCTGTGGCAGGACGGGCCGGTGCTGGTGTGGGCGCTGTTCCTGGCCTATGCCGCGGCATTGGCATTCACCGAGGGTGCGGAGCGGGCCCTGATCGGCGACTATGCCCCGGCGGCCGTGAAGGCGACCGCCTTCGGGCTCTACCATCTGGTGGCCGGCGTGGCGGCCCTGCCCGGCGCGGTGCTGTTCGGGCTGCTCTGGCAGTGGTACGGGATGGCCACGGCGTTCCTCGCCGCCGCGGTGCTCACCGCGCTGGCCGCCGGCGTCCTGCTGCTGCAGCTGCGCCGGCGGCCTGGGTGAACGGGTCTGCATGTTGCCCCGGCACCCGGGATGCTGACGCAGGGCCGGAGCGGTTGGGCGCCGCCCTGGAGTGCCTGTACCCGAAGGTTAATGGCGGTTTTGTGCACCTTGCCACAGGGATGGTGGATGCGCTGCGCTTATCCACCCTACGGGTTCATACCCGGAAGGGTGCTTGTGCCCGAAGGGTGCTTGTGCCCGAAGGGTGCTTGTGCCCGGTAAGGGTAACGGCCGTTTGCTGACCTTGCC
>JARRNJ010000020.1:0-48475 GCA_037385045.1 Gammaproteobacteria bacterium
TTGGCCAGATGCAGCAGCACACGCCACTTGGCTTGGCTGAGGCCGAACGGTTTCAGCCGCTGGTCGAGCATGGTGCGCCAGATCAGGGCCGTTTCCGCCAGGATCATGCCAAAAACATCGGTGGAAGCCGTATGACCCATTAAATAGTAACATATTAAATAGTGTGCTATCGATTATGCCAGCCTGCTGCCGGCCATGCAACCGCCGCGGGCTCGGAAACAGGATGTGACGTAGCGGGGTGGAGCGCCGGATGCGGATCAGTAACCCAGGAAAAGAGCGCCCTGATAGAACCCGAAACTTACCAGCCAGGCCAGGCCGAGTGCCCACACCACTGCAAATCCCGTAAACGCCCAGCTGCGGGATTCGCTGCGCAAGGTCGCCACCGTGGACAGGCACGGGGTGTAGAGCAGCACGAACAGCATGAAGCTCAGCGCGTGTACCCAGTCCATCTGCTGGCCGAGATATTGCACCAGCGCAACACCCTGCAGGCCGGTCATGGCTACCAGGGACCCGATGACGATTTCCTTGGCGACGAACCCGAATACCAGTACCACCGCCATCTCGGCGCTGATACCGATGGGACTGAGCAGCGGCTCCATGAGGTGCCCCAGCATACCGGCGAAACTGTCCGGCCCGCCCGGCGGCGTGGCCGACGGATAGTGGGTGAGGAACCAAACCAACACCACGCCGACGACGATGAACTTGGTCGCCCGGTGCAGGAAGTGACGGACCTCGTGCCAGCCGCGCAGAAACACCTGGCGGACGGTTGGCAGGCGGTAGGGAGGCAGCTCCAGCACGAACGGCTCGTTGCTGTGCAGGCGTCCGCGCACCAGAAACGCGCTGCCCAGCGCGGCGACGAAGCTCACAATGTAGAGGGAAAACAAAACCAGCGGCGCCTGCCGGGGCGTGAACAGGGCCGTGGTCAGAAATACGAACACCTGCAGCCGTGCCGAGCACAGAGAGAAGGGGATGATCAGCATGGTCAACAGGCGCAACGGCCGGCTGCGCATGACCCGGGTGCCCATCAACGCGGGAACGTTGCAGCCGAATCCCATCAACAGCATGACGAATCCGCGTCCGTCCAGCCCGAAACGGGACATCAGCGCATCGGTGAGGAAAGCCGCGCGCGACAGGTAGCCGGTGTCCTCGATCAGTGCCATGCTGAAGAAAAACAGAATGATCACCGGCACGAACGAGGCCACCGTGCCGATGCCGTCGAAAATGCCTTCGACCAGCAGCCCATAGACCGGCCCGGGCAGGTAAGACTGCAACGGTACCAGGGCGAAGGTGCGGAATTCGTCCAGTCCCCATGCGACCGCGTCCTGCAGCGGCGCGCCGAGGGTATAAACCGCCTGGAAAACCACATACATGGCGGCGAAGAACAGCGGCAGGCCAAGCAGCGGGTGCAGCAGCAGCCGGTCAAGGCGCTCGGTGGTCTTGCGTTCCAGCACCAACGGCATGGTCACGGTGTTGGCAACCAGGCGCTCGGCGGCATGGGCGACCAGGTCGTCCCGGGACAGGCGCTGCTGCAGGGTCGCCAGCGGTTGCGGCGCGGTGTCGCGCAGTGCCGTGGTGATCTGCTCGCGGGCGCGGCCGAAGCCGAAGCCGTTGCGCGCGCTGACGAGCAGGGTGGGACAACCCAGTCCGCGGCTGAGCTTCTCGGTGTCAATCTGAATGCCCAGCTTTTGGGCCTCGTCGGCCATGTTGAGCAGCACGACGGTGTTCAGGTCCAGCTTGCGCAGCTGCACCGCCAGGCCCAGCTGATGGTCGAGCTGAGTGGAGTTGAGGACCACGCAAACCAGGTCGACGGGATTGTTCTCGAGGAACCGGCGCACCACCTGCTCGTCATCGGAAAAGCCGTGCAGGTCGTAAATACCGGGAAGGTCGACCACCTCGATTCGCTCGGCGCCGAGAATGATGTCGGCGGTGAGCAGGTCGACGGTGATGCCGGGCCAGTTCCCCACCCGGGAACTGGCGCCGGTAAGACGGTTGAAGAAGGTGGATTTGCCCGTGTTGGGCAGGCCCACCAGGGCGATACGTTTCATGCGCAGAGACTGACTCGAACCCGTGCCGCGTCGCACCGGCGCAGGATCAGTGTGACACTGCCGACCCGTACCTGGATCGGTCCGCCCAACGCGGCCGCGCGGACGATGCAGGCTTCGCGGCCGCTGCGCAATCCCATCGACTGCATCCGCTGGCGAACGTCGGCTTCGGCGCTGATGTCCGTGATGACGGCGCGTTGGCCGACGGCGAGGGAGGTGAGTGTAAAACCGGACACGGCGCTTCCACTTATTAGAAACAAATACGAATGATTCGCAATATTACTTACATGGTTCGCCGAGCGCAAGAGGCTGGGCTGGAAATCTCACTGCCTGGCGCTCATGTGAGCAGCCGCTTCAACGTCTCCTGATACACCGTGGACAGGGTGTCGAGGTCTTGGCAACGCACGCACTCGTTCACCTTATGAATAGTGGCGTTAAGCGGACCCAACTCCACCACCTGGGCGCCGGTCGGGGCGATAAAGCGCCCGTCGGAGGTGCCGCCCGCGGTGGAGAGTTGGGTCCGGAGCCCGGTCGTCGTGTCGATGGCCGCGGAGACTGCATCCACCAGGGCGCCCCGGGAGGTCAGGAACGGGTTGCCCGACAGGTGCCAGTCAAGGCGGTAGTCGAGGCCGTGGCGGTCCAGCACCGCTTCCATCTGCCGCCGCAGGCCGGCATCGGTGCTGGCGGTGGAATAGCGGAAGTTGAAATGGACCTGCAGGTGCCCCGGAATCACGTTTTCTGCCCCGGTGCCGGCGTGAATGTTGGAAATCTGAAACGTGGTCGGCGGGAAGAATTCGTTGCCCTCGTCCCACCGGATGGCGCACAGTTCGGCCAACGCCGGGGCCGCGCGGTGCACCGGATTGTCAGCCAGGTCGGGGTAGGCCACGTGGCCCTGCTGGCCGTGGATCGTCAGCACGCCGCTGAGGGAGCCGCGCCGGCCGTTCTTGATGCAGTCACCGAGGCGCTCGTTGCTGGTGGGTTCCCCCACCAGGCACCAGTCGATCTTCTCGCCGCGGGCTTCCAGGTGCTTCACCACCTTGACCGTGCCGTCGACGCTGGGGCCTTCCTCGTCGCTGGTGATCAGGAAGCCGATCGAGCCGGCGGGCGCTGGGTGGGCGTCCAGGAAGCGCTCGCAGGCGGTGATCATCGCCGCCAGGCTGCCCTTCATGTCGGCGGCGCCGCGGCCATAAAGAAAACCGTCGCGGATGTCGGCGACGAACGGATCCGAATGCCATTGCTCCCGCGGGCCGGTCGGTACCACGTCGGTGTGGCCGGCAAACACGAACAACGGGCGTTTGTCGCCGCGGCGGGCCCAGAAGTTTTCCACGTCGCCGAAACGCAGCCTTTCGACGCCGAAGCCCAGCGCTTCGAGCCGTGCAATCATCACCTCCTGGCAGCCTGCGTCCTCGGGTGTGACCGACGCGCGGCCGACCAGGTCTTTGGTTAATTCGATCGTTGCCGACACGGTTTCAGTTCCGCAGTCCGGGAGTGGTCAATCGATGAACAGTTGCCGGTAGCGCTCGGCGCTGAAACCGAGCTGGCGTGCGCCACCCAGGTCCAGCACCGGGCGCTTGATCAGCGCCGGATGCTCCAAC
The DNA here is from genome assembly GCA_037385045.1 of Gammaproteobacteria bacterium. GTDB lineage: Bacteria > Pseudomonadota > Gammaproteobacteria > JASBUN01 > JASBUN01 > JARRNJ01. The sequence goes on from JARRNJ010000020.1 coordinate 3,638, forward strand.
ATCAATGCCGTTGCCCGCTGACGATCGACGCCGGCGCGTTTCGACTCGGGCAGCCGGCGCCAGGTGGTGCCGCGGCGATTCAACAGCATTTCCCAACCCAACTCGTCGACCCACGCGGCCAGCCGCCGGGAATCGAGTCCGTCGGCACGGAAATCGTGAAACCGATAGTCGATATCATGGGCGTCGAGCCACTTGCGCGCCTTGCGCACCGTGTCGCAGGTCTTGATGCCGTACAGGGTCACCATCCGCGGGATCAGTCCGCGCCGCGCTCAGATGTCGCGCAGCAGTTCGTTGATGCCGACCTTGCTGCGGGTCTTTTCGTCCACCTGCTTGACGATTACGGCGCAGTAGAGGCTGTATTTTCCGTCCGCCGACGGCAGGTTGCCCGGCACCACCACCGCGCCGGTCGGCACCCGGCCGTAGTGCACTTCGCCGGTTTCACGATTGTAGATCTTGGTGCTCTGACCAATGTACACGCCCATGGAGATCACCGCCCCCTGTTCGACGATCACGCCTTCGACGATCTCGGAGCGCGCGCCGATGAAGACGTTGTCCTCGATGATGGTCGGGCTGGCCTGGATCGGTTCGAGCACGCCGCCGATGCCGACGCCGCCGGCCAGGTGCACGTTCTTGCCCACCTGGGCGCAGGAGCCCACCGTGGCCCAGGTGTCCACCATGGTGCCGCTGTCCACATAGGCGCCGATGTTGACGTAGGAGGGCATCAGCACGACCCCGGGCGCCAGGAACGTGCCGCGCCGGGCGGCTGCCGGCGGCACCACGCGCACGCCGCCATCGCGGAACTCCCGGGAGTTGGCGTCGGCGTACTTGGACGGCACCTTGTCCCAGTAGTTGGTGAAACCGCCCTTGATGAAGCTGTTGTCCTCAATTCGGAAGTACAGCAGAACGGCCTTCTTCAGCCACTCGTTGACGGTCCACTCGCCATCGCGTTTCTCCGCCACCCGGGCTGTGCCGGCGTCGAGCATGTCGATCGCCTCCATGACCGCTTCCTTGACGTGGGTGTCCACGGTGCGCGGCGTGATGTCGGCGCGGCGCTCGAATGCCTCGTGGATGATGTTCTGGATGTCGCTCATGCTGGTTCCTTGATCATAGAGGTTGCCCGCCGCGACCGGGGACAGCGGTTTGGCGTTGGAAAAACAGAAATTGTAAGTGAGTTGCGGGGCCAACTCCAGTGGCGGACGCGGCGGGAGGCGCCGCGTCCGCGCGGGCGGACTATCGGCCTCAGTAGCTGGTTACATGTATGTTCAGCCGCTCGGCCGCGGTATCCGGGGCCAATCCCTTGAGCTCTGCGAGCCGCACCGGCTGTGACGGTTCCACCGACACCGTCAGGGAACCGCGGTTGTCGAGGAAGTGCTTGACCTCGGTCAGTGCCTTGGCTTCGAGGCGGGTCTTGGTCTGGGCCATTTTCTGGTCCAGTTGCCCCTGGATCCTGGCGATCAGGTCCTTTTCCGATACGCCGCTTTGCGCCGCCGCCATTTTCAGCAGGCGTTTGATCAGTGATTCGTCGCGGTAGGTCACCTGCGCGCGCTTGAGTTCGATGGCGGGATAGGTGAACAGCGCCTGCTCGACGGCGACGTTGTTCAGGTCCAGGTCCAGCTTGAGTTCGCCCATGTCCTTGACGTCTTCGCGAAACGCCACCGACACGGTCTTGGCCGCCGGCTTGTAGTTGTAGTTCACCTCCACGTCGGCGGTGAGGTTCTGGTAACCCATCATGCCGAGGAACAGGGCCGCGCGGGGATCGGGCAGGCTGCTCATGTCGAGTTTGACGCCCCGGGCCTCGATGTGGGCGAAGTTCGGGGTCCGGTGCTGGTTGTCGTAGCGGTGGACCACCAGCTCGCCGATCCGGTATTCGTTCGGCCGCCCCTTGGGTTTGAGCGTCAGGCCGTGAATGGTCAGCACACCCGACATGGAGCGGCTTGCGCTCTGGTAGTGGGTATCGCCCAATTTGCCGAGTGTGTGCTGCAGGAACGCATCGGCCCGCTGGGCCGCGTCGCGGTTCTGATAAAGCTTGACGCCGAACGCCGCGGCGGCGGCAATGGCGACGACAGCCGCGACCGCGGCAATCTTTCTCCCCGACATGGTGTTCTCCTTGAAGCTTGGTTATTGGGTGCCGGTCCGGGCACTGGAACGGCGGTGTCCTGCCGTGGTCGCCAGTATATCTTTGTTTCGCCGGTGAGTGGTCGATTCGGTCGTCCGCCGGGCCTTACAGCGACTCGACGTAGGCGCGGATGCGCTGGGCCGCTTCGACGCAGGCGTCCACGGGCGCCACCAACGCGATGCGCAGCCGACGGCCACCGGGGTTGTGGCCGTCAACGCTGCGCGACAGGTAGCTGCCCGGCAGCACGGCGACGTTTTGCGTGGCGAACAAGCCGCGGGCGAACTCGGTGTCGTCAATGGGCGTTTCCGGCCAGAGGTAGAAACCGGCGTCGGGACGCTGCACATTCAGCACCGGCTGCAGGATTTCCAGCACGGCTTCAAATTTTTCGCGGTACAGCGCCCGGTTGTCGGCGACGTGGCGTTCGTCGCGCCAGGCGGCGGTGCTGGCGGCCTGGGTCGGAGGGGGCATGGCGCAGCCCTGGTAGGTGCGATAGAGCAGGAATTTGTCCAGCACGGCGGCGTCTCCGGCGACGAAACCGGAGCGCAGGCCGGGCGCATTGGAGCGCTTTGACAGGCTGTGGAATACCACGCAGCGGCGGTAGTCGGTATTGCCCATGGCGGCAGCCGCGCCCAGCAGCCCGGGCGGCGGCCGGGTCTCGTCGAAGTAGATCTCCGAATAACACTCGTCGGACGCGATGACGAAGTCGTGGCGATCGGCCAGGTCAATGAGCTTCTGCAGGGTCGCACGGTCGAGTACCGCGCCGGTGGGATTGCCCGGTGAGCAAATGTAGATCAACTGGCAGCGGCGCCAGGTGTCTTCGGGCACGGCGTTGAAATCGGGCACGAAGCCGCGGTCGGGGTCCGCACTGAGGAACCACGGTTCGGCGCCGGCCAGCAGGGCGGCGCCCTCGTAAATCTGGTAAAAGGGGTTGGGCATCATTACCACCGGCTCGGCACTGCGGTCGATGACGCACTGGGCCAGGGCGAACAGGGCCTCGCGGGTGCCACTGACCGGCAGCACGTTGGCGTTCGCGTCGAGGCTGCCGGCGGGCAACCCGAATCGATGCTGCAGCCAGTCGCGGATGCTTTCGCGCAGTGCCGGGCCGCCACGGGTGACCGGGTAGCTGGACAGCCCGTGCAAATGGGTAATCAGCTCCTCACTGATAAACCCGGGGGTGGGATGTCGCGGCTCACCGATGGACAGGGCGATGTGCTCCAGGTCGGCCGGCGGCGTCACGCCGTGTTTGAGGCGCGCGAGCTTTTCGAACGGATAGGGTTGCAGCCGGTGCAGATCGGGATTCATGTCGGAGTCGCGGTCGAGTTCGTTGTCCGTTGTAGGGCGGCGTTCCCTTGAAATACAAGCGACGGGCTGGTTGCAACTCAATCGTGCCGGATTGGCCCGATCGGTGCAGGCGGCTTGCGGCCGGCGGCCGGCTGGTGCCACATCCGCACTAGTATAAGATAAGCGTCAAATGGCTTCCAAACCGACACAGCAAACGGGCGCGGTGTTGAGTCTGCTGCTCGCCGCCACGCTCTGGGGCCTGCTCTGGTATCCGCTGCGCCTGATTCAGGGCGGCGGCTTGGGCGGTATCTGGACCACGCTCACCGCCTACGCTGCCGCTTTCGTCCCGGGCGTCGCCTGTGCCTGGTCGCGGCGCACCGAGCTGGCGCGCAATCCGTGGCTGCTGCTGGCGCTGCTGCTGGCCGCAGGCTGGTGCAACGTCAGTTTCATCATTGCCGTGCTCGAGGGCACGGTAGTGCGGGTTGTACTGCTGTTTTACCTGTCCCCGGTGTGGACGGTGCTGTTGGGGCGGATCTTTCTCGGCGAACGTCTCAGCCGGTTGTCGCTCCTGGTACTGGCGTTGGCGCTGTCCGGCGCCATGCTGATGCTGTGGGATCCGGCAATCGGCTTGCCGTGGCCGCAGAACACGGCCGACTGGCTGGCGATATCGGCCGGGTTGGCGTTTTCCGTGAGCAACGTGCTGGTGCGCGCCATGCAGCGGGTTTCCATCCCGGTCAAGACCGTCACCGCGTGGGCCGGCGGGGTGGTCGTGGGCCTGCTATGGGTGAGCGCCGCGGGCAATCCGCCGCCCCAGGTGGGCGTCGGCGTCTGGGTGGCGGCCGTGGCGCTGGGCCTGTTCGGCATCGTTGTGATGACCGCTGCCACGCAGTATGGTGTCACTCACATGCCCCTGCACCGCTCGGCGGTGATCCTGCTGTTCGAGTTGGTGGTGGCCACCGCGTCGACCCAACTGCTCACCGACGAGACCATGCTGGCGCGGGAGTGGCTTGGTGGGCTGTTGATCGTCGGCGCGGCGCTGGTATCGTCGCGGGCCGCGGCGCGGGAATCATGATCAAAGTCCGATCCATACACCACTGCAGCCTGATCGTGGCCGACACCGCACGGGCGCTGCAGTTCTATGCCGGCGTGTTGGGTTTGTCGGTCGATTCCAGGCGTCCGGATCTCGGCTATGCCGGGGCGTGGCTGCGGGTGGGCGGACAGCAGATTCACCTGCTCGAGCTGCCCAACCCTGATCCCGTGGAAGGCCGGCCGGCCCACGGTGGGCGCGACCGCCATCTGGCCCTGACCGTCGCCGACCTGGATGCACTGGCGGACGACCTGGCTGAGGCCGGCATCGCCCATACCCGCAGCCGGTCCGGCCGCCGGGCGTTGTTCTGCCGGGACCCGGACGGGAACGCGCTGGAGTTTATCGAAACACCCGGATGACGCGCGCCGGAAACCGGGGGCCTATTCGCGCAGCGACTCCTCGATGCTGCGGCGCAGTTCGTCGAGCTGCGCCGGATCCTCGATCGGCCGCATGCCCGCGTCGGTGATGTAGAACACATCCTGAGCGGTGGCGCCGATGGTGCTGGCCCGGGCGCCCTGCAGGTTGATGCCGTGCCGTGTGAACGCCTTGCCGACCCGCGACAGCAAGCCGGGGCGGTCAGGGGTGGTCACTTTCATGATGGTGCGGGCGTTGTTGGGATCCTGCTCGAAACGGACTTCGGTTGGAATGTCGAAGTGCTTGAGCTGGCGGGGTGGGCGTCGCGACACGGTGGTGTCGTAGCGTTCCGGGTGCACCAGGCGCTCGCGTAAAGTGGCCTGGATCTCTTCCAGCCGAAATCCATTTTTGATGGCTTCACCGCTGGCCTCCAACACCAGGAAGGTATCCAGCGTGTAGCCGTTGCGCGAGGTGACGATGCGTGCGTCGACGATGGTCAGCCCCAGCTGTTCCAGCGCGGAGGTGACGATGGCGAATTCATGGGGTTGGTCGGGCCCGTAAAGAAAGATCTCGGTGCTGCCGCGGTGCTCGAGTGCCTTGACCAAAACCAGCGGCAAGTCCCCTGCATCGCAGCGGGCGATGGCCTCGGTGTGCCAGGCGATCTCCTTGGGGGAATGATAGAGAAAATAGTCGGGTGTCGGGTTGCTCCACAGGGCGTCCACCTGTTGTTCGTCGACGCCCCGGTCGGCAAGCAGCGCCCTGGCCTCGGCCTGGGTCCCGAGCACGTGCTCCTCTTCCTCGATGGGCCGCTCGAGTCCCCGTTCCAGCGCGTAGCGCGTCGCGCTGTAGAGCTCCTTCAGCAACGCGTCTTTCCACGAATTCCATAGGTTCGGGTTGGTGGCGCGGATGTCGGCGACGGTCAGCAGGTACAGGTAGTCGAGATGCATCCGGTCGCCCACCAGCGCGGCGAATTCGTTCACCACTTCCGGATCGCTGATGTCCTTGTGTAGGGCGGTCATGGACATGGTCAGATGTTGGCGCACCAGCCAGGCGACGAGCTCGGCATCGAAACGGCTGAGCCCGTGATGGAGACAGAACTGCAGCGCTTCCGCGGCGCCCAGCTCCGAATGGTCGCCGCCGCGTCCCTTGGCGATATCGTGGAACAGGCCGCTCAGATACAACAGTTCCGGTTTGGCGATGTCGGCGACCCGCTCGCTGCACAGGGGGAATTCGTCCCGGAACGCAGGTACCGTGAAGCGGCGCAGATTACGGATCACAAACAAGGAGTGCTCGTCGACCGTGTAGACATGGAACAGGTCGTACTGCATGCGCCCGACGATGCGCCCGAACGCGGGCAGGTAGGCGGCGAGCACGCCGTAGCGGTTCATGCGCCGCAGTTCCCGGGTAATGCCGCGGGGCTGGCGCAGGATTTCCATGAACAGGGACCGGGCGCGCAGATCCGAACGGAACCTGTCGTCGATGCGGTGGGTGTTGTCGCGAATCAGGCGAATGGTGGACGCGCGCACGCCCTTGAGTTCCGGGTGCTGTTGCAGCAGCATGAAGATCTCCAGCAAGGCGAACGGTTGGCGCTGGAATACCTGGTCGTTGGTAACCTCGATGAAGCTGCCGCGGGCCTGGAACCGCTTGTTGATGGGCTGCGGTTCGCCGGGATCGCCGGCGTAGAGTATGGCTTCCTGAAACAGCTGCAGAAGCATTTCGTTGAGCCGTCCCAGCTGCATGATGGTGCGATAGTACTGCTGCATGAACTGCTCGACCGCGAGGTTGTGCGGTCCGTCGCTGTAGCCCAGCTTGACCGCCAGCGAGCGCTGGTAGTCGAACAACAGGCGGTCCTCGCGCCGGCCGGTGGCGCTGTGCAGCGCAAAGCGGATGCGCCAGAGAAAGGTTTGCCCGTCGATCAGCTTGCGGAATTCCGCTTCGCTGAGGAACCCATGTTCCACAAGATCGTATAGGGATTTGCCGCCGAAATGGCGTTTTGCCACCCAGGCGATCATCTGGATGTCGCGCAGCCCGCCGGGGCCTTCCTTGATATTGGGCTCCAGGTTGTAGGCGGTATCGTGGAAGCGGCGGTGGCGTCGTTTTTGTTCCTCCCGCTTGGCTTCGAAGAACTGATTGCTCGGCCAGATATGGTTGGCGTCGGTGGCCTCGCGCATGGCCTCGTAGAGGCGGCGGTCGCCGGCCAGCAGACGGGCTTCCATTAGATTGGTCACCACGGTGATGTCCTGGGTCGCCTCACGGATGCAATCCGAAACCGTGCGGACGCTGTGTCCGACTTCCAGCCCGATATCCCAGAGGAAGGTCAGGAACCCCTCGATGCGGTCACGCAGCGCCTCCCCGGGTGCTTCCTCCACCAGAATCATGAGGTCGATATCGGAATAGGGCTGCAACTCGCCGCGGCCATAGCCGCCTACGGCCACCAGCGCCGATGTGTCGTGCCCGGATTCGAAGAAGCGCGTCCAGGCGTGCCCCAGCACCTGATCCACCAAGTGGGCGCGCCCGGTGACCAGTTCGTCGACCGCCACGCCGGATTCGAACATTCGGCGCAGGGCGTCCGTGCCATTGCGCAGGGTCGCGCGGTAGGCATCCAGGACGCTGGCACCCTGGCGCAGCGAACGTTGCAATTGGCCGTCGTCGAACAGCGGAGTGGTTTGCACGTGGATTCTCGCGGTCAGGGTACCGCCGTCAGTATAGCGCCAACGCGCGCGGCAGCGGGATATGAATCAGTCAGGCGGCGCGGGGCTGGAACGGCGCTTCTTCCGGACGTTGGGTGAGGACGTCGAAGCCGTCGGCCGTGACCAGGATGGTGTGTTCCCACTGGGCGGAGAGCTTGTGATCCTTGGTCACTACAGTCCAGTTGTCGCCGAGGATCTTCACGTGGCGCTTGCCCGCATTGACCATCGGCTCGATGGTGAACGTCATTCCTTCGGCCAGTTCGAGCCCGGTTCCCGGAGTACCGTAGTGGAGCACCTGCGGGTCTTCGTGGAACTGGCGCCCGATGCCGTGGCCGCAGAACTCGCGCACGATGGAAAAGTTGCTGGCCTCGGCATGCGCCTGGATGGCGTGGCCGATGTCGCCCAGGCGCACGCCGGGGCGGACCATCTCGATGCCGATGCGCATGCATTCATAGGTGATGTCCACCAGGCGGCGCGCCTGTTTGGAGGGGTCGCCGACCAGGAACATCTTGCTGGTATCGCCGTGGAAGCCGTCTTTGATCACGGTGATGTCGATATTGACGATATCGCCGTTCTTCAGACGTTTGGCGCCGGGAATGCCGTGGCACACCTGGTGGTTGACCGAAGTGCAGATGGACTTCGGGAAACCGCGGTAGTTCAGGGGCGCGGGAATCGCCTTTTGCTCCTCGACGATATAGTCATGGCACAACCGGTCCAGTTCCTCGGTGGTCACCCCGGGTTGCACGTGCGGCTCGATCATCAGCAGCACGTCGGCTGCGAGACGGCCGGCAGTGCGCATTTTGTCGATCTCTTCGGGCGTCTTGATGGTTACGGTCATGGGGAAATGTCGCTGCCGGGGTGGATGTTATCGGGAAATCAATCTTTTAGCCCGATGCGGGGCGCCCGTTGATTGTTGTCCGAGCGGGATTATGGTATAAAGCGCTCGCTTTTTTAGCAAATTCACACATACGCCGTCACGTTCAGCCGGGTGCCCGCCACGGCGGGTCGCTGGATGGGGCGTATGGAGGATTAACCCCTTGAAAATTGGAGCTTTATCATGGCTAGTGTCACTATGCGCCAGATGCTTGAGGCTGGCGTGCACTTCGGGCACCAGACTCGGTACTGGAACCCGAAGATGCGTCCGTTCATCTTCGGTGAACGCAGCAAGATTCACATCATCAATCTGGAAAAGACCCTCCCGCTCTACAACGAGACCATCAACTACGTCAGCAAGCTGGCGGCCAACGGCGGCACCATACTGTTCGTCGGCACCAAGCGCGCGGCGCGCGAGACCATCCGTGAGCAGGCCGCCCGTGCCGGCATGCCTTACGTCAACCACCGCTGGCTGGGCGGAATGCTGACCAACTTCAAGACGGTCAAGCAGTCGATCAAGCGTCTGAAGGAGCTGGAGGCCATGTCCGAGGACGGCAGTTTCGAACGCCTCAACAAGAAAGAGGTCCTGATGCTGCGCCGCGAGATGGAAAAGCTCGAGCGCAGCCTGGGCGGCATCAAGGATATGCAGTCATTGCCGGACGCGCTGTTCGTCATCGACGTCGGCTACGAGAAAATTGCCGTCAACGAAGCCCGCAAGCTCAACATCCCCGTGGTGGCGGTAGTCGATACCAACAATTCACCTGAGGACGTCGATTACGTGATTCCCGGCAATGACGACGCGATCCGCGCCATCCAGCTGTACACCGCCGGGATCGCTGACGCAGTGATCGATGCCCGCGGTTCCATCCAGCATCTGGGTAACGAAAGCGACGAGTTCGTGGAACTCGACGCGGGCGGCGCGCCCGCGCCTGGCGCCAAGAAGACGGCCAAGAAGGCCACCGCGAAGAAGAAAACCGCGAAGAAGGCTCCCGAGCCCGAGAGCAAGGAAGCGAAGGAAGCGGATGCGGCTCCGGCGGCGGAAGCCGCGGCACAGGCCGAAGACACGGTCGAGGCGCAGGACGAGGCGCCGGGTACGGCCTGATTACGATAGAATGCCGCGCCCCTGCAGGGGCGCGGCGACCGGAACAGACTTAGAGGTGGAATCTGATGGCGATTACGGCGGCATTGGTCAAGGAGCTGCGTGAGCGCACCGGCGCCGGCATGATGGAGTGCAAGAAAGCGTTGGTGGAAACCGACGGCGACATCGACGCGGCGATCGAGCATATGCGCAAGTCCGGTCTGGCAAAGGCGGACAAGAAGGCGGGACGCGTGGCGGCCGAGGGTACGGTGATCATCGAACTCTCCGACGACGGCAAGCAGGCAGCCGTGGTTGAAGTGAATTGCGAAACCGATTTTGTCTCCGGCGGAGAAGACTTCCGCGACTTTGCCACGTCCGTTGCCCGGCGCGTGTTGAATCAGGCTCCCGCGGACCTGGAGGCCTTGAAGGGCCTGGCGCTGGATGGCAGCAAGACAGTCGAAGAGGTGCGCCAGGAGCTGGTGGCCAAGATCGGCGAGAACGTCCAGGTGCGCAGGTTCGTTCGGCGCGAGACTGCGGGGCGGTTCGGCGTCTATCTGCACGGCTCGCGCATCGGCGTGTTGGTGGAAATGAAGGGCGGTGACGCTGAGCTGGCGAAGGACATTGCCATGCACATTGCCGCCAGTCGTCCGGTGTGTGTTGCAGAAGCCGACGTACCTGCCGACATGATCGACAAGGAAAAGGACATCTTCACCGCTCAGGCGCGCGAAAGCGGCAAGCCGGACGATATCGTCGAAAAGATGGTTCAGGGCCGTCTGCGCAAGTTTCTCGCGGAGGTCACGCTCGTTGGTCAGCCGTTCGTGAAGGATACTGATATCACTGTTGGCAAGCTGCTCAAGGACAAGGGCGCCGAGGTGCTGCGATTCGAGCGCATGGAAGTCGGTGAAGGGATCGAAAAGAGATCCGAGAACTTTGCCGACGAAGTAATGGCGCAGGTTCGCGGCAACTGACGCCTCCCACCAAACGGCCGCGATTCGCGGCCGTTTGTTTAGGATAGCCCGAACCGGCGAATGCGTTTCGCATGTGTTGAACCGGCGCCGGGCTGAACCGCTGAACTTTCACCGAACATGTGACTGGATAGACAAGGCACCATGTCGACAGAGCCACCGAAGTACCAGCGGATATTGTTGAAACTCAGCGGCGAAGCCCTGATGGGCGGCGGCGATTACGGTATTTCCCCTGATGTGATTTCCCGTATTGCCGGCGAAATCAAACAGGTCACGGGCATGGGTGTGCAGGTCGGCGTGGTCATCGGCGGCGGCAATATTTTCCGCGGTGCCGGGCTGGCCAGGGGAGGGATCGACCGCGTTACCGCCGACCACATGGGGATGCTTGCCACGGTGATGAACGGGTTGGCGCTGCAGGACGCGCTCGAACGCCAGGGCGTGTTTGCGCGGGTGATGTCGGCGCTGAGCATCCATCAGGTGTGCGAGGACTACATCCGGCGCCGCGCGATCCGCCATCTGGAAAAGGGGCGGGTCGTGATTTTGGCGGCCGGTACCGGCAATCCCTTCTTCACCACCGACTCGGCGGCCAGTCTGCGCGCCATCGAACTGGGTGCGAATCTGGTGCTCAAGGCCACCAAGGTCGACGGCGTGTATTCCGAGGATCCGGTCAAGAACCCCGAGGCGGAGCGCTACCGCAGATTGACCTATGATGAGGTGTTGGAGCGGAAGCTGATGGTGATGGATGCGACCGCTGTTGTGTTGTGTCGCGATCACAATATGCCGTTGCGCATTTTCAGCATCAATAACGAGGGAGACCTCGTGCGTATGATGCGCGGTGACGAGATCGGGACCGTCGTCGAGCGGGGATAACGTCATGATTGAAGACATCAAGAAGGATGCGGGCGCCAGGATGAAGAAGAGCGTGGAATCGCTGGTACAGGAGTTCGGCAAAATCCGCACCGGCCGTGCTCATACCAGCCTGCTCGATCATATCACCGTCAATTACTACGGCAGTGACGTGCCGATCAAACAGGTGGCGAACGTGACCGTGGAGGATGCCCGAATGCTCGCGGTCACGCCGTGGGAGAAGAACATGGTCGGCGCCATCGAAAAGGCCATCATGACGTCCGATCTGGGACTCAACCCGTCGAGCGCCGGCATGGTCATCCGTGTGCCGATGCCGCCGCTGACCGAGGAGCGGCGCCGGGACCTGATCCGGGTGGTGCGTCAGGAAGCGGAGGCCGCGCGTGTTGCGGTGCGCAATATCCGCCGAGACGCCAACGGTGACCTGAAGGAGCTCTTGAAAGAAAAGGAGATCTCCGAGGACGAAGAGCACCGGGGGCAGGAGGCGATCCAGAAATTGACCGATCAGCACATCGCCGAGGTGGACAAGCTGCTGGAGTCCAAAGAGAAGGATCTGTTGGAGGTCTGAGCCTTTTGGGACCGTTGCTGCCACCGCTTCGCGGGGCGGCGGGCTCGCTTCGCTGCCAGCGGCGACACGCCTGCGGGTTGGGCGGATGAGTGTCCCGAGCGCAATGGACGGACTGTCGGATATGCGAAAGATCCAGCTACCGCGTCACGTCGCAATCATCATGGATGGCAACGGCCGTTGGGCGGCACGTCGGCATATGCCCCGGCACCTCGGCCATCGCGCGGGCGTAAAGGCGACGCGGCGCGTCATTGAATGTTGTATCAACGACAAGATCAAGGCGCTAACGCTATTTGCGTTCAGCAGCGAGAATTGGCGTCGACCGGAGCAGGAAGTGGGGCAGCTGATGGAACTGTTTCTGAGCACTCTGCAGCGCGAGGTGAGATCGCTCCATCAGCACCATGTACGGACCCGTTTTATCGGCGACTGCGGCGCCTTTTCGGACAAGCTGCAGGCCCAGTTGCGCCAGGTAGAGGAGCTTACGCGCGAGAATGCCGGGTTGAATCTCAACGTGGCGATCAACTACGGCGGACGATGGGATATCGCCGATGCCGCGCGCAGAATTGCCGAGCGGGTCGAAGCGGGTACGCTTCGGGCAGCCGATGTCACGGTCGAGAGCTTTGCCGCCGAACTCTCCCTGGCCGATGTTCCCGAACCCGATCTTTTTATCCGTACCGGCGGCGAGCAGCGGATCAGCAACTTCCTGTTGTGGCAGCTGGCATACACGGAACTCTACTTCACCGACTGTCTCTGGCCCGATTTCGACAAAGCCGCACTCGACGCTGCATTCGAGGCTTATTCCGGCCGTCAGCGGCGGTTTGGCCGTACCGGCGATCAGGTGGCGCAGCAGCGGCACAATGCTTAAGCAGCGACTGCTTACCGCGCTCGTGCTCGGCGGGCTGATCGTATGGGGCATTCTCGCTTTGCCCACCGGCTATCTGGCCCTGGTCTTTGCGCTCTTCGCCCTCATCGGCGGATGGGAATGGAGCCGCATGTCAGGGTTCCAGCGCCCTCAGGCACGGGTGATCTACGTGGCCTGCGTCGCCGTGCTGTTGGTGGCGTGTTGGTTCGCGCTGCAGAGCCTGGTGTGGAGCCAGACGATCATCTATGCCGCTGTCCTATGGTGGCTTGTGGCCTGGATATGGCTTCTCAACTATCCGTTGGGTCAGCGCAACTCGGGTCTCATGTGCGTGCTCAAGGGGGCCGCTGGCGTTCTGGCGCTGGTGCCTACGTGGTCGGCGTTGCTGATCCTGCATCGGGTCGCGCCACACGGACCGGCATGGGTGCTGTTCATTGTCGCGCTGGCCTGGGTCGCAGACAGCGGGGCCTACGTGGCCGGTCGCCGGTGGGGCCGGCACAAGCTGGCACCCCGGGTGAGTCCCGGCAAGACCTGGGAAGGTGTTTACGGAGCCCTCCTATCCGTGTTCGTGTATGCTACGTTGATGGGATTCCTGCTGGGGATGCGGGACGCCAAGCTACTCGCCTTCATTGCGCTGAGCCTGTGCCTGGTTCCGGTTTCGGTGGTCGGGGATCTGTTTGAAAGTATGCTCAAGCGTCATCGGGGCCTCAAGGACAGCGGCCAATTGTTGCCGGGCCACGGGGGTATGCTCGATCGGATCGACAGCCTCACGGCAGCGGCGCCGGCGTTCGTTCTGGGTCTGTTATGGCTGAACATCCCCACATGATCGGCGTCACGGTGCTGGGGTCGACAGGTTCGATCGGCATCAGCACGCTCGATGTCCTCGCACGTCACCGGGACCGCTTCCGCGTGGTTGCGCTCACCTGCAACACCGAGACGCAGCGGTTGGTTGAGCAGTGTCGTGCCCACCAGCCGGAATACGCCGTCGCGGCTGATCCGGATGCCGCGCAACGGCTTTGCACGCAGCTGCGCCGGGAGGGGCTGGCGGTCGAGGTCCTGAGCGGCGTGGAGGGACTGGAGAAGGTTGCTTCCCTGCGGCAAGCGGACTACGTTATGGCGGCCATCGTGGGCGCCGCCGGCCTGACACCGACGTTGGCGGCGGCCCGCTGCGGCAAACGCGTGTTGTTGGCCAACAAAGAAGCGTTGGTGATGTCGGGGCGTATTCTCATGGATGCGGTGCGGGAAAACGGCGCCCAGCTGTTGCCGATCGACAGCGAGCACAATGCAATCTTCCAGTGCATGCCGCCGGGATTCGAACACGGCCTCGAGCCGGCGGGCGTCAAGCGGATTCTTCTGACGGCATCGGGTGGACCGTTTCGTGAGCTGGCTCTGAGCGAGCTGGCCAAGGTGACCCCGGAGCAGGCCTGCGCCCATCCGAACTGGGTCATGGGTCGAAAGATCTCAGTGGACTCGGCCACCATGATGAACAAGGGGCTGGAGGTCATCGAAGCCTGCTGGCTGTTCAACACCCAACCAAGCCAGGTGGAAGTGGTGGTTCACCCGCAAAGTGTAGTGCATTCGTTGGTCGAATATGCCGACGGTTCCGTGTTGGCCCAACTGGGCAACCCGGACATGCGCACCCCGATCGCACATGCCCTGGCGTGGCCGCAGCGCATCGCTTCCGGCGTCGAGTCGCTGGACGTGTTCGCGGTGGGCCGCCTTGATTTTGAACGACCCGACTTCAATCGTTTTCCATGCCTGCGCCTGGCCTACGAAGCGCTGGAGGAGGGTGGTACGGCTTCGACGTTGTTGAACGCGGCCAACGAAGTCGCCGTACGGCGCTTTCTCGACGGCGAACTTTCGTTCGCCGATATTCCGGCGGTAATCGAGAAGACGCTGGAGTCGATCCCACCGGCCGAGGCGTCTTCGCTCGAGGTGATCAGTCAGGCCGACGAGCATGCACGGGAAGTCGCGGGCCGCTACGCGGCGCTGGCGGCCGGAGGGCACGCCGGGTGAGTTCCGCACTGCTCTACGTGGTCTCGTTTCTGGTTGCCCTGGGTGTTCTGATCACAGTGCATGAGTTCGGACACTTCTGGGTGGCCCGCCGCCTGGGTGTCAAGGTTCTGCGTTTCTCCATCGGCTTCGGCACGCCGATCTGGAGGCGGCGCTCCAAGGATGGCGAGACCGAATATGTCATCGCCGCGTTGCCGCTGGGCGGCTACGTCAAGATGCTGGACGAGCATGAAGGCGAGGTCAGTGCGCAGGAGCGCCATCGCGCCTTCAACAACAAGCCCATCGTCACGCGGTTGGCGGTGGTGGCGGCCGGACCGGCGTTCAATTTCCTGTTCGCCGTCGCTGCGTTCTGGGTCATGTTCATGATCGGCGTTCCCGGTGTGAAGCCGCTGATCGGGGCCGTTGAGCCCGGCAGCTATGCCCAGCAGGCGGGTTTCGGTGCCGGTGACGAGATCCTAAGCATCGGCGGGCGCAAGACGCCGACCTGGGAGACGGCGCGCCTGGCGTTTTTGGAAGCCGCGCTGGCGCGTTCAAACGTGCCGGTCAGCGTGCGCGACGATCACGGTAAAGTCGTACGCCGGGTACTGGACCTGGCCCACGACACATCGCAGATCGAGCCGCAGGACCTGGTCGGCAAGCTGGGCATCGTCCCTTGGCGTCCGCCCGCCGAGTTGGGGCGCATCGTCCCTGGCGATGCGGCGGACAAGGCGGGCCTCAAGGCCGGGGACCGCATCGTGTCAGTGGACGGCAAGCCGGTGAAGTACTGGTCCGACTGGGTGGCCTATGTCCGCGGCCATCCAGGCCAGACCATACACGCGGTGGTCGACCGCGGCGGGCATCGGTTCGACGCCGACATCACGCCAGGTGTCGATAAGCGGGGTGACAAGACCATCGGATTGGTCGGCGTGCATATTCCCGACAGCGTGTTGAAGAAGTTGACCGCGGAGGTGCAATATGGCCCTGTGAAGGCATTTGCCGCCGGAGCCGGCAAGACCTGGGATATGTCGGTACTCATGCTGCGGGTACTGGGTAATGTCATCACCGGGCACGCATCCCTGCGAAATATCAGCGGTCCGCTGACCATCGCCCAGTACGCGGGCGAGTCGGCAGCCCTGGGATTCCTGCCGTTTTTGACATTTTTGGCCGTAGTCAGCGTCAGTCTCGGCGTGCTCAATCTGCTGCCCATACCCGTACTGGATGGCGGCCATTTAATGTATTACCTTATAGAGCTTGTCAAGGGCAGCCCCGTGTCGGAGCAGGCCCAAATCGCCGGCCAGCGGATTGGGATCCTGCTGTTGTTGATGATCATGGCGCTGGCATTCTACAACGACTTCCTTCGCCTATTTTATTGAGCGCACCTGCATAAGTAGAACACAAACAGGATTCATGATGAGAAAGACGTTTGGCGCGCTGCTGTTGTTCTGCAGTTTCCTTCCACTCGCGTGGGGTTTTCAACCGTTCGTGGTGAAGGATATCCGCGTAGAAGGCCTGCAGCGAATCTCTCCCGGTACGGTATTCAACTACCTTCCGGTCAAAGCCGGGGATACTCTTACGGAACAGCGTTCGGCGCAAGCGATCCGTGCACTGTTCAAAACCGGCTTTTTCAAGGATGTTCGCCTGGAGCGCCAGGGCGACGTGCTGGTTGTGGTGGTCCAGGAACGTCCTTCCATCGACAGTATCTCGGTTACCGGCAACAAATCGATTGACAAGAAACAGCTGCTCGGCAACCTGAAACAGGTCGGATTGGCCGAGGGCCGGGTGTTCAACCGCTCGTTGCTGGAGAAAGTCGAGCAGGAGCTGCAGCGCCAGTATTTCAGCCAAGGCAAGTATGCGGTCAAGATCAAAACTACGGTGACGCCACTGGAGCGGAACCGGGTGGCGGTTTCCATCAAGATCTCCGAGGGCCGCTCGGCGCGCATCCGCGAAATCAATATCGTCGGCAACAAGGCGTTCAGCGACAAGAAGCTGACGGGGCTGTTCAAGCTCAGCACTCCGACGATGTTCTCGTTTTACACCGGCAGTGACCAATACTCGAAACAGAAGCTCGCCGCCGATCTCGAGACGCTGCGATCGTACTACCTGGACCGCGGTTATCTCACGTTCAAGATCGACTCCACGCAGGTGTCGATTTCTCCCGACAAAAAGTCCATTTACATCACTATCAATGTCACCGAAGGCTCGCGCTACACGGTCAAGGACGTGAAGCTTGCCGGCAATCTCATCGTCCCCGCCAAGGAACTCGAAAGGCTGATCAAGATCCGTAAAGGCGCGACGTATTCGCGCAAGGTGATCAGCCAAAGCACCACAAACATTACCAACCGGCTCGGTGACGTTGGCTATGCGTTCGCCAACGTCAACGTAATCCCCGATATCGACAAAAAGAAAAAGCAGGTAGGGTTGACGTTTTTTGTCGATCCCGGCAAGCGGGTATATGTCAGGCGCGTCAATTTTTCCGGCAACGTGCACACCAATGACCGGGTGCTGCGCCGCGAGATGCGCCAGATGGAGGGCGGCTGGTTTTCTACCGAGAAGGTGAGCCGCTCTCGTACGCGGCTAGAGCGCCTGGGCTTCTTCAAGGACGTCAATGTCGAAACACCGCCCGTTCCCGGGACGACGGATCAGGTCGATGTGAATTTCAACGTGACCGAACGCCCTTCGGGCAACCTGCTGGCCAGTGTCGGGTACTCCCAGACCGGTGGCGTGATCCTCAGCGGCAGTGTCTCGCAGGACAATTTCCTCGGCACCGGCAAGCGGCTCAGCATCAACGCCAACAACAGCAATATCATTCGCGGCTACAGCATTTCGTTCGACAACCCGTACTACACGGTCGATGGGGTCAGCCGGGGCTTCCAGATAGCGTCCCAGAAGACGGACGCCTCTCAGGCCAACCTGTCCCGTTACACGCTGGATACCAACCAGATTTCGGTAAATTACGGCATTCCCATCAACGAATACGACCGGATCCGGGTGAGCCTCGGCTATCAGCAGGACAAGATCAACGAAACTGACAGTTCACCGCAGTATGTCAAGGATTTTATTACAACAAATGGGGCCAAATTTGGTACAATCCGGCTGGGAGCAAGCTGGAATCACGACACCCGAAATAGGGCGATTTTCGCCAACGACGGCGTGTTGCACAGTCTGTACGGGCAGGTTGCCCTTCCCGGCAGCGACTTGCAGTATTATAAGTTGGGTTATCGCTACCAGCGCTACAAGCAGATCACCAGCAAGTTGACGTTGCTGCTCAAGGGCGACGTCGGCTACGGCAACGGATTCGGCAACACCAGTGCCTTGCCGTTTTATGAGAACTTTTATGCCGGCGGACCGGATTCGGTACGCGGCTACAAGCAGAATACGCTTGGACCCAAGGACGAGTATGGCAATCCGAAGGGCGGAAATTTCGTGCTGACCGGCGGCGCGGAGGTGTATTTCCCCACTCCCTTTGGGCTGGACAGCAAGCAGTTTCGGCTCGGCGCGTTTGTCGATTTCGGTAACGTGACCAACGGCGTGAGGAACTTCAAGGTGAAAGATCTGCGCTATTCCACCGGTGTTTCCGCTGTCTGGCTGTCGCCGGTCGGGCCGCTCAAGTTGAGTTTTGCCAAGCCTTTGAACAGCAAGCCCAATGACCAGACTGAGTCGTTCCAGTTTTCGTTGGGCGGTTCGTTCTTCTGACAGCTGACGCTGGGTTTTACGGAGCAGGACGTTGAAGAAAATCGGATCCAGATGCCTGATTGCAGTAGCGTTGTTCGTTCTGGGCGCGTCCTTGGCACAGGCCCAGACGTCGAAAGTCGCGTTCGTGAACATCCCGAAATTGTTGGAGAAGGCACCCCAGGCGGTGGCTGCCAACAAGCGGCTGGAAAAGGAGTTCGAGCCCCGCAACCGGGCTTTGCTGAAGCTGCGCAAGGAATTGCGCGATCTGGAAGACCGGCTTCAGCGAGAGGGGGTGACCATGAGCGAGTCGCAGCTCAATCGCCTGGAGGCGGACATCCGCAACCGAAAACGCGAGATCAGCCGTACGCAGGACGATTACCGCGAGGATCTCAATATCCGGCGCAACGATGAGTTGCGCAAACTGCAGAAGCGTGTCTATGAGGCCATCGTCGAGCTCGCCAAGAAGGAGAAATACGACATGGTGATGGGCGACGGTGTGATCTATGCGTCGGATTCGGTCGACATCACGGATAAGGTGTTGAACAAACTGCGCCAAGAGTTCAAGTCCGAATCGGGTTCGGGCAAGTAACCGCGATAAACGAGTGTGTCCGCGTGGGGCTGACGCTAGGCGAACTGGCTGAAAAGGTTGGCGGGGAGGTCGTCGGCGCTGCAGATACGCTGGTGACCGGCGTGGCGACGCTCCAGAACGCCGGACCCTCGGCCATCAGCTTCTGCGCCAATCCAAGTTACCGCAATTTGCTGTCCGGCACTCGCGCGGCCGCTGTTATTCTGCGACGGGCGGATCTGGAGTTGTGCCCCGTCGCGGCCCTGGTAACGGATCAACCCTACCTGGTTTACGCGCGCATTGCCGCGCTGTTGCATCCGCAGCCCGCATTCGCCCCGGGCATTCATCCGAGCGCGGTGGTCGCCGGCACGGCCCGGGTCGACCCCAGCGCGTGGATCGGCCCCCACAGCGTGGTGGAGGACAAGGCGGTCATCGGGGCCGGCGTGTTTGTCGGTCCCAACTGTGTCGTCGGCCCGTCCGTAGTGGTCGGTCCGCATGGACGCCTGATCGCGCACGTTACCCTTTGTCACGCGACGCAGATCGGCGCGCGGGTGCTGCTGCACCCCGGCGTGGTAATCGGCAGCGATGGATTCGGCCTGGCGAATGAGGACGGCCGGTGGCTGAAGGTCCCGCAGTTGGGGCGGGTGATCGTCGGCGACGATGTGGAGATCGGGGCCAACACGACGGTGGACCGCGGTGCGCTCGACGATACCCTCATTGGCGACGGCGTCAAGCTGGACAACCTGATTCAGGTTGCGCACAACGTACAGATCGGCGCGCACACGGCGATCGCCGGTTGCGCCGGCATCGCCGGTAGCGCCACGATCGGCGCCCATTGCGCAATCGGCGGCGGTGTAGGGATCGTCGGACACATCCGGATCGCCGACCACGTACAGATTACCGGCATGTCGTTTGTCACCAAGTCGATTGACGAGCCGGGCGTCTATTCATCCGGTATGCCCGCCGAAACGAACCAAACCTGGCACAAGAACATTGCACGCTTCCGCCATCTTGACGACATGGCGCGCAGGCTCCGTGCGGTGGAAAAAAAGCTCGATCACGAGTGACACCACAGGAAAAATACTGATGGATGCGAACACGCTGGACATACACGAGATCGTCAAATACCTCCCGCATCGCTATCCGTTCCTGCTGATTGACCGGGTTCTGGAGTTTGTTCCGGGCAAGTCCCTGGTTGCGATCAAGAACGTGACGATCAACGAACCTTTCTTTCAGGGGCATTTTCCCCACCGTGCGGTCATGCCCGGGGTGCTGATTACCGAGGCGCTGGCGCAGGCCACCGGATTGCTGGCATTCAAAACCGGGGAAGGGTACCCGTCAAAGAACACGCTGTACTATCTCGTGGGAATTGATAAGGCGCGCTTCAAGCAGCCCGTTGAGCCGGGCGACCAGCTTCGGCTGGAAGTGGAACACACCAGGACCAAACGCGGCATCTGGGTGTTTAACGGCGAGGCAAAGGTTGACGGCAAGGTGGTGGCCAGTGCTGAGTTGATGTGCGCGGAGAGGAAAATAGACCCTTGATCGATTCGCGAGCCATTGTTGATCAGGCTGCCGAGTTGGACGACGGCGTCACGGTCGGTCCGTTTGCCGTGATCGGCCCGGGGGTGGAAATCGGGGCCGGCACTTCCATCGGGCCGCACGCCGTGGTCAACGGGCCCACGCGGATCGGGCGCGACAACAGGATTTATCAGTTCGCCTCGGTGGGTGACGATCCCCAGGACAAGAAATACGCCGGGGAACCGACGCGGCTGGAAATCGGCGACCGCAACGTCATTCGGGAATACTGCACCATCAACCGGGGGACGGTGCAGGACGTGGGGGTGACCCGTGTCGGCGACGATAACTGGATCATGGCCTACGTGCACATCGCCCACGACTGCCAGGTTGGGGACAAGACCATCTTCGCCAACGGCGCATCGCTTGCCGGACATGTGCTGGTGGATGACTACGCGATTCTCGGCGGCTTCACGCTGGTGCACCAATTCTGCCGGATCGGGTCCCATGCGTTTACCGCCATGGGTAGCGGCATCGCCAAGGATGTGCCGCCTTACGTAATGGTGTCCGGCAACCCCGCGCGACCGCATGGGCTTAACCTCGAGGGTCTCGCGCGCCGCGGTTTCAGCGCCGACGCACTACGGGAAATCCGCCGTGCCTACAAGGTGCTCTACCGGTCCAATCTGAAGTTGGAGGCGGCCAGGGAGCGCATCACGGAGATGGCGGAGTCTTGCGAGGAGTTGGCGGTGTGGCGTGAATTTCTCGAGCAGACGCGCCGGAGCGTAGTTCGCTGACGGGTTCGGCGCCGCTTGGTTTCCAAACGGAAGGACGGTCCGGTAGCGTGGTGCGGATTGGCATTGTCGCGGGAGAAGCGTCGGGGGATCAACTGGCCGCCGGTTTGATCGAAGCGGTGCGCGCACGGGTTCCCGACGCCCGGTTCGAGGGCATTGCCGGCCCGGCCATGGTCGCGGCGGGATGCGCGGCACTTTACCCGTCGGAGAAGCTGGCCGTCATGGGGTTGGTTGAGGTGTTGGGGCACCTGCCGGAACTGTTGCGCATCCGCTGGCGGCTGTTTCGCTATTTTCGCAGCAATCCGCCCGACGTTTTTATCGGCGTTGACGCGCCCGATTTCAATCTCGGGCTCGAGGGCCGCCTGCGCGCGGCCGGCATCCGCACGGTTCATTATGTCAGTCCTTCCGTCTGGGCCTGGCGCCAGAAGCGGGTGCGGAAGATCGCCCGCAATGTCGACCTGATGCTGACGCTGTTTCCCTTTGAAGCGGAGTTCTACCGCCGCCACGGAGTGGCGGCCCGGTTCGTGGGCCACCCGTTCGCCGACGCCATTCCGCAGACCCCCGACCGTGATGCGGCGCGCCGCACGTTGGGGGCGACGGGCGCGGCGACCGTGGTGGCGCTGCTGCCCGGCAGCCGCATGGGCGAGGTTCGGCGCCTCGCCGAGCCGTTCCTGAGAGCCGCCGCGTTGTGCCACGCTCGGCGCCCTGAACTGCGGTTCGTGGCGCCCATGGTGAACACGGGCGTGCGGGCGCGATTCGATGAAATCCGGGGGCGCGTTGCGCCGCAACTGCCTCTGACCCTGGTCGACGGCCAGGCCCGCACGGTGCTCGCTGCCAGCGACGTGGTGTTGGTGGCGTCCGGCACCGCCGCCCTCGAAGCCATGTTTATGAAACGCCCGATGGTCGTCGCGTATCGCTTGTCACCGGTGACCTACGCGGTGCTGCGTTTGTTCCGGCTGCTGAAAGTCCGGCACTATGCGTTGCCCAATCTGCTCGCGGGTCGTGAAGTCGTGCGGGAACTCATGCAGGGCGACGCCACCGCCGACAGGCTGGCGCAGGAACTTCTGCTGCTGCTCGACGATCCGGCCCGCCGGGACGAAATGCATGGTGCGTTCGAGCAGATTCACCAATCGCTGCGCCGTGACGCCAATGAGCGGGCAGCCGACGCGGTCGTGGAGCTGTTGGCGGCCGGAACGACGGCGGCAACGCAATGACCATCGCGGCGCCGGACCAATCCCGGGACTTCGTTACCCTCATGGCCGACGGCCACACCGCCGGCGTCGACGAGGCGGGACGAGGACCATTGGCCGGCCCGGTAGTGGCCGCAGCGGTGATCCTGAACCCGGACCACCCCATCGGCGGACTCACGGATTCCAAGAAGCTGAGCGCGGCGCAGCGCGAAGTCCTCGAACAGAATATCCGCGACCACGCCATTGCCTGGGCGCTGGGCAGGGCCGAGGTCGAGGAGATCGACCGGATCAATATCCTGCAGGCGACGTTGCTGGCCATGCAGCGGGCGGTGCAGGCATTGCCGCTGCAACCGCGGTCGGTGTTGGTGGACGGCAACCAGTGTCCGCGGCTGCCGATTCAGACGCAGGCGGTAGTCAAGGGGGACCTTCTGATTCCCGCGATCAGTGCCGCCTCGATTCTGGCCAAACAGTGCCGGGATCGGGAGATGATCGAGCTTGACCGCCTTTTCCCGGCCTACGGTTTTGCGGTTCACAAAGGCTACCCCACACGGGCGCATCTCGCCGCCCTGGACGAACATGGTATCTGCCGCGTGCATCGCAGGTCATATGCGCCGGTGCGAAAGCGGATGGCGCGGTCCTGAAGGTCCGTCGGCGGCCCAGCGGATTCCGGGCTCACAGCGGCATGGAGTCGGATCCCGTCCGGATGTAGGACTGGTCCTACGTCGGACGGTGGCAGAGACGGTGCTCGCCGCCACGCGGCGCGCTGTTGGTTGACACGCGCGCGGCGGCCTTGCACACTGCCGTCCAGGCCGGACCGAACGAGTGACAGGACCGGTCTGCCGCCGGAGCACAGGGATCTTCAAGGAGGACAGTGTATGCGGTGCCCACCATCCGTTCTTTCCGCGCCGCCCAACGGCCGCACTCGCCAAGGCGGTCAGGCAATGCCGGAGTTCGCGATCATTGCCGTCTTGGTCGCGGTCGCCGGGATCGGCGCAGCCGGCCTGCTCAGCAACGCCTTCGGTAGTTCGAGACCGGCCGCCGGGCCGTCCCAGCTGCAGGTGACCAGCACGATCACCGACCACACCAACCATCGATCCGTGATGAGTAAGGACGCGGCGCGGCAGCGCTGACCGCAACGGACGCAGCCACGGGACATCGCCCGCCGATGGCGCCTGCTTCGGCGCCGGAATCGTTGCACGTCCGTGGTCGTGCGTACGCGATACTGGCCGGCGGCGAGAACATCGGTATCCACCGGAATGCGATTGCCGTATTCGCGGCGGTGCTGCTCGTGTCGGGGGGATTCAACGCCTGCCGGCAATTCCGGTATCGTGCCTTGCCCAGACAATTTGCCGATGCCAAGTGGCAGGCGCGGGACATGAAGGCGAACTGGGTCTACGTCAAGGGTCTGCTGAAAACCTGCCGACCGGCGCGGGACCGTGCGGACAAGTAACTGCCCACCCACCGATCGGTGGCATCGTCGGACTCAGCTTTTCTTGTAGTAGATCTCCGGAATGCCGTGCTGTTCGGCATGGCGGCGGGCAAGGGCCAGCGCTTGTTGGTCGCTCATCGGGCGATGCTCGATCAGGGTGCGGCAGGTGATCTGATCGCCGTCATCCTCGAATCCATAGGTAATGGTAGCCAGCCGGCGATGCGGATCAGCCGGATCGGCAAAGACATGCACCTGGATGGCGTTGAGGTTGGCAGTGGTGACCTCGCCTTGTTTGACCGTGACCATTGATTCCTCCGCCGCTTGACGCAAGCACCGCGCCGCCCACTTTGCGCCGCAAGGCGGCGCGTCCCCAACAAACCGCCGCGGCGGCCGGCTTTCCATCGGCTTGTCGGCGGCCACGCACGGATGCTGATCAAAACATATACGCAGATACGGATTTCTCCAGCAATCCATCGCAGTGACGGTGTCTGATCGTCTTCCGTGGCAATGCCGCCGGCGATCATCCCCGAAACTGGTGGCACCTGCGGGCGCGCGGCTGTTCCAGGCCTGCGGAATCAGAGGCTGACGAAGTCCCGGCGTGCCGACAGTACCTTGGCCAGATATCGGCGGGCTTGCGCGCTGGGGAGGTGGGTGCGCAGGCGCCGGTACACGGCCGCGGGCGTCATAGCGTTGATGGTGCGAACCGCTTGATGGCGGTTGGATGAGAAGGTTCGCAAAACGTTGCCGGCGCCGGCGTTGTAGGCGGCGATGGTGCAATATTCGCGCGACACCGGATTGCGGATGCCGCCGAGGTAATGGTGGTTTACGAGGCCCAGGTATGCGGTGCCGAGTTCGATGTTTTGGTCCGCGCGCAGCAGTCGTTGCGGTGAGGGAGTGCGGTCCTGCCCGTGCACCAGCCGGTAGGCGTCACGTCCGCCGGTCGCAGGTACCAGTTGCATTAGGCCATAGGCGGGTTCCGGACTGACGGCGAACGGATTGAAATTGCTTTCGGTTTTGATAATGGCGAATACCAGATTCGGGCTTACGCCGTAGCGGTGCGCATACCGGGTTACAAGGGGTTTGTACCGGCGTGCGGCCCGACGCAGGTGGTCGCGGACCATATGAAAACGCACATAGGTGACCTCCCTGCTTCCGGATGGGGTGTGTATCCGGTGCGTGTGCCGGCGGTGGCCGCGCAACCAGCGAGCGTAGGCCTCCGCCCGAGGGGGCGTTCCCACGGTCCGACCGTGCTGGTCCCGCACCAGGCCGGCCAGGTACGGGGTGCCGCTCAACCTGACAGTCCTGGCGGAGTACAGATCAACGGCGCGCGGGTCGTCCGGCGTCAACAGGGTGGTGACGATGGCACTCTGCAGACTGCGTGCGGTGTGCTGCCGGTCAAGAGTTTCCACGGTGATTTCACCGCTGTCGAAGTTGACGATGGCGCGACTCTGGTAGTTTTGCGTGTACTTTACGTAGCGGTGGCGGCTGGGGAGCACCGTGGAGCGGCCGCCCCAGGTGTGCCTGACGTGGCCGCGCAGCGATTCGACCAGTCGCGCCAACTCCCGTGCGTCGTGCACCGCGAGCAGCGGATTGGATTGGTAGCTGTGGGCGCGGCGTTCGAGAAGTTCACGCGCGGTGCGTTGCGGATGACCGCTCGCCGCAATCCGAACCAGGGTCCGTTCGTTGCAGGCCCAGACAAGGAGGCACATCAAGACGATAACGAGCTTTTTCATGACCATGGCGGTGACATGGGTCAACCTGTCACCGGGTGCTGCCGCGAGGTTTCACAGCCTTTATACGGCCGGGCAGGGGAAAGATTGAGCGGCCGGCGTCCGCTCGAGCCGCGGCACCGGCTACAAGAAAGGCCGGCCCGCCCCGATCAGCGCCGGCGCGAAAAACGTCCGCACCAGATGGGCGATGCCGCTGATAATCAGGCAGTAGCCGAAGATGATGAAGCTCGATTCGACCGATGCCTGTTTCAACGTCAGCAGGGCCAGCACATCGTAGGAGTCGTAGCCGACGTGGCTCGCCAGCATCAGCAGTCCGGCATTGGCGGCCACCGACAGTATCCCCAGGAGGATCAGTGCGGCGCAGTCGTGGCCGGGACGGGGCTTTTTCAGCAGGCCGTACAAGGCGAACAGGGTGAAAAACACCGCCAACAGTGCCCAGTGTTCCGGTTGAGCGCCTTGTCCGTGGTACATGATCCGTTGACTCGTCGCCGTTACCTGCTCCGTTCCGTCCGCCGCTCCACGCAAATGCCCGATGCGAAGCGGGTGGTGTTAGGCAGCGTCCCTGCTGGTACGTCTCCTCCCTGGCCGGTTTTCACGGCCTTATTCTTTTTGTGCCCAAGAAGCTATACCATTTTTGACGCATCTGCAAGCAAATCGCACCGTAATAGTCTGATTTAACGGCCATTGCTTATTGAGCGGACGCTCAGCATTTTACGGCCGCGCCGGTTCGACGCCGGGGCGCGCGATGCCGTGGCGGGCCTCCGTCCCGGTGCTGGCGTCGTTCGTGGGGTCGGTCGCCGGTGGTGGGATTCGCCATTACAATAGCGCCATGCCTACCGGGTTTGTACATCTGCGCCTGCACACCGAATACTCTCTGGTCGACGGCTTGGTGCGCATCAAGCCGCTGACTCGCGTCGTGGCCGAACTGGGCATGCCGGCCGTCGCCGTGACCGACCAGTGCAACCTGTTTGCCATGGTGAAGTTTTTCCGCGCCGCCCAGACCAGTGGCATCAAGCCGATCATCGGCGTCGACGTGTGGCTGCGTAACGACAGCGAATCCGACCAGCCGTACCGGATGTTGCTCCTGTGCCGCGATGAGCAAGGCTATCGCAATCTCACCCAGCTGGTGTCGCGCAGCTATCTGGAGGGCCAGCACCGCGGTGTGCCAATGCTGGAACGCGAATGGATCGATGGCGCCAGCGACGGTCTGATCGCCTTATCGGGCGCCGGCGACGGCGACGTGGGCCGCGCGCTGCTCGCCGGGCGGCGGGATCAGGCGTTGGAGCTGGCCCGTTATTGGATGGCGCGTTTCCCGCAAGCCTACTACCTGGAGCTGCAACGCACCGGCCGCGCCGGCGAAGATGCCTATATCGTCGATGCGGTGGAGCTGGCCCAGCAGCTGGATCTGCCGGTCGTAGCCACCAATGACGTGCGTTTCCTGCGCCCGGAGGATTTCGACGCCCACGAAGCCCGGGTCTGTATTCACGACGGGCGTACGCTGGACGATGCGCGCCGGCCGCGCCGCTACAGCGACCAGCAGTACCTGCGCAGCGCCGGGGAGATGCAGGCGCTGTTCGCCGACATTCCCGAGGCCCTGGCCAATTCGGTGGAGATCGCCAAGCGCTGCAACCTGGCACTGCAGTTCGGCAAGAACTATCTGCCGAGTTTTCCCGTACCCGAGGGGATGGATGCCGACGGCTTTCTGCGCGCCGAAGCGCGCGCCGGGCTGGCGGCCCGGCTGGAGCGCACGCTCGATCCCGAGGCGGCGGATCATGCCGAGCGCAGGCGCGAATACGAGCAGCGCCTGGAACGGGAGCTGGACGTCATTATCCAGATGGGCTTTCCGGGCTACTTTCTGATCGTCGCCGATTTTATCCGCTGGGCCAAGGAAAACGGCATCCCCGTGGGCCCGGGCCGCGGCTCCGGGGCCGGGTCGTTGGTGGCCTACGCGCTGCTCATCACCGATCTGGACCCGCTCAAGTACGAACTGCTGTTCGAGCGCTTTCTCAATCCCGAGCGCGTCTCCATGCCGGACTTCGATGTGGATTTCTGCATGGACCAGCGTGACCGGGTGATCGACTACGTGGCCGAACGCTACGGCCGCGAGAAGGTTTCGCAGATCATCACCTACGGCTCCATGGCCGCCAAGGCGGTGGTGCGGGACGTGGGCCGGGTCATGGGTCATCCGTACGGATTCGTCGATCGCATCGCCAAACTGATTCCGTTCGAAATCGGCATGACCCTGGACAAGGCGCTGGCCCAGGAAGAGGAACTGCGCCAGCTGTACGAGCAGGACGAAGAGGTGGGCGCCGTCATCGACATGGCGCGCAAACTGGAGGGCCTGGCGCGCAACGCCGGCAAGCACGCCGGCGGAGTGGTCATCGCCCCGTCACGGCTGACCGACTTCAGCCCCCTGTACTGCGAGCAGGGATCGGCCAGCGTGGTGACCCAGTTCGACAAGGACGATGTCGAGGCGGTGGGGCTGGTCAAGTTCGATTTCCTGGGCCTGCGTACCCTGACCATCATCGATTGGGCGGTGCAGACGGTGAACCACCAGCGCCGGCAGGCGGGCGAGCCGCCGCTGGATATCACCGCCATTCCCATGGACGACCAGGCCACGTTCGAGCTGCTCAAGCGCTGCGCCACCACTGCGGTGTTCCAGCTGGAATCCCGCGGTATGAAGGATTTGATCAAGCGCCTGCAGCCGGACTGCTTCGAAGACATCGTGGCGCTGGTGGCGTTGTTCCGGCCCGGGCCCCTGCAGTCCGGCATGGTCGATGACTTCATCGACCGCAAACACGGCCGGGCCAAGGTGGCGTATCCCCATCCCGACCTGGAGCCCATCCTCAAGCCGACCTACGGCGTGATCCTGTACCAGGAGCAGGTGATGCAGATAGATGGCCAAGCAGCGGGCGATCTTCACCGAAGGTGCGCTCAAGCGCGGTGTCGACGACAAGACCGCGACCCACATCTTCGACTTGATGGAGAAGTTCGCCGGCTACGGTTTCAACAAGTCCCATTCCGCCGCCTACGCCCTGGTGTCCTACCAGACCGCGTGGCTGAAGACCCATTACCCGGCGGCCTTCATGGCCGCTGTGATGTCGTCGGACATGGACAATACCGACAAGGTGGTGACCCTGATCGAAGAGTGCCGGGACATGCGCCTGGAAGTGATGCCGCCGTCGGTAAACACTTCCTACTATCGCTTCACGGTCGCCGATGACGACACCATTCTCTACGGACTCGGCGCGATCAAAGGCGTGGGGCAGGGGGCGATCGACAGCATCATCGCCGAGCGGGAGGCCGGCGGGCCGTTTGCCGGTTTGTTCGACTACTGCCGCCGCATCGACCTGCGCAAGGCCAACCGCCGGGTTCAGGAGGCAACGATCCGGGCCGGCGCCCTCGATCAACTGGGCAGCAACCGGGCGTCGCTGATGGCGCAACTGCCGGACGCGTTGAAGGCGGCGGAACAGCACCTGCGCAACCATGATGCGGGCATCGTCGACCTGTTTGGCGGCGATGACAGTGCCGAGTTGGCCCCGCCGGCGGCACTGGTGGAACTGCCGGAATGGGATGAGGACCAGCGGCTCAGCGGGGAGAAGGAAACCCTGGGGCTGTATCTTACCGGGCACCCCATCGACCGCTATGAAGAGGAGCTGAGCAAGGTCACCAGCGGCCGCATCGCCGAGCTCGTCGCCGGCGGAGACGCGTGGGGCGGCGCCGGTGCCCAGGAGCGCTCAGTGGTGGTGGCGGGCCTGGTCATCGCCGTGCGGGCGGTAAACACCCGGCGCGGCGGGCGCATGGGAATATTGACCCTGGACGATCGTACGGCGCGTATCGAGGCCACCCTGTTCCCGGAGGTGTTCGACCAGTATCGCAGTATCATCGCCAAGGATCGGATCGTGGTGGTGCAGGGGATGCTGGGTCTGGACGACTACAGCGGCGGTTATCGCCTGACCGGAGAGAGCGTCTATACCATCGATCAGGCTCGCGAGCGGTTTGCCCGCCGCCTGGTGATCGAGCTGCCCGACGAACGCAGCGGCAACGGCTTCGTGCGTTCCCTGGCGGAGGTGTTGACGCCGTTTCGCGAGGGCCATTGCCCGGTGTGGATCGATTACCGGGCGGCGACGGCCCGGGCCCGCCTGCCCTTGGGGCAGGAATGGCGGGTGCGGCCCACCGACGAGCTGTTGAGCCGTCTGCGGGAGCTGGCCGGGCCCGAGCGGGTCCAGGTGGTATACGAAGCCTGATCCGCCCACGGAAAGATGCGGATTTACGGATTGTTACTGTGTTCGTGTAGTTACGGCTTCTATATAATGTCGGATCTCAGCTTGTATCGCGACGTGCGCAACCTGTATCGTTGACATGCCAATGAATATGAACATGAACTTTTTGGATTTCGAACAGCCGATCGCCGAACTTGAGGCGAAGATCGAAGAATTGCGTCTGGTAGGCGACGACAACGAAATCAATATCGGCGAAGAGATTGCGCGCCTGGAGGCTAAAAGCCAGTCCCTGACCCGCTCGATCTTCTCCAATCTCAACGCTTGGCAGATTGCACAGATCGCACGCCATCCGCAGCGTCCCTACACCCTCGACTACGTGGACCGTATCTTCACCGATTTCCACGAGTTGCACGGTGACCGTGCGTTTGCCGACGACGCGGCCATCGTCGGCGGGGTGGCGCGCCTGGAAGGCAAGCCGGTGGTGCTCATCGGCCACCAGAAGGGACGCGACACCAACGAAAAGGTGCGCCGCAATTTCGGCATGCCGCGCCCGGAAGGCTACCGCAAGGCGCTGCGGCTGCTGCACCTGGCCGAGCGTTTCCGCATGCCGGTGCTGACGTTCATCGACACCCCCGGGGCTTACCCCGGCGTGGGCGCCGAGGAGCGCGGCCAGAGTGAAGCGATCGCCCGCAACCTGTTCGTGATGGCGGGACTGAAAACGCCGGTGGTGTGCACCGTCATCGGCGAAGGCGGCTCGGGTGGGGCCCTGGCCATCGGGGTGGGCGACCGGGTGCTGATGCTCGAGTACAGCACCTATTCGGTAATTTCCCCTGAGGGCTGCGCGTCGATCCTCTGGAAGAGTGCCGAACGGGCGGCCGATGCCGCCGAAGCGATGGGTATCACGGCACAGCGCCTGCACGAGCTGGAGCTGGTGGACGCGGTGATCGAGGAGCCCCTGGGCGGCGCCCACCGCGACCGGGCGGTGATGGCCGAGTCGCTCAAGCGCGCGCTGGTGGACAGTGTCGAAGGCCTGGAGCACATGCCGCTGGACAAGCTGCTGGAAAGCCGGCATCAGCGGCTGATGAATTTCGGTGTTTTCAAGAGCGGCTGATGGGGCTCGCGCCGGTCGCGGTCAGGTCCTCACATTGAGCCGGCGGCGCCGGTTGCATGGATTTTTCACCTTCCCAACTGCTGCGTAGCCTGTCCCGCCTGCCGGTTCCCTCGCGCTATTGGGTGGCGTACAGCGGCGGCCTGGATTCCCATGCGCTGTTGCACGCCCTCCACGGTGCGCGTCATGATCTCGGCGCGTCGGTCGGTGCGGTGCACGTGCACCACGGGTTGCATCCGGACGCCGACCACTGGACCGAACATTGCGCCCATGTCTGTGCCGGGTTGTCGCTACCCCTTGAGACTCTGCGCGTTGACGCCCGCGCAGGCCGCGGTCAGAGCCCCGAGGCCGCGGCCCGGGAAGCACGGTATCGGGCGTTGGCGTCGGTCGTTGCCGCCGGCGACATCCTGCTCACAGCGCACCACCAGCAGGACCAGGCGGAAACGCTGCTGCTGCAGCTGTTGCGCGGCAGCGGCCCGCACGGATTGGCGGCGATGCCGTTTTCCGCCGAATTTGGCCGCGGCCTGCTGGCCCGACCGCTACTGGAGGTCACCCGCGGCCAGTTGCAGGATTACGCCCGCCGGTACGGTCTGCACTGGGTGGAAGACAGCAGCAACGCCCGCCTGGATTACGACCGCAATTTCCTGCGCCATCGCGTTGTCCCGTTGCTGACCGGACGCTGGCCGGCCGCAGCCGCGACCCTGTCGCGAGCGGCGCAGCATTGCGCCGACGCGGCGCGCCTGTTGGACGCACTGGCGGCGGTCGACCGCGAAACCGCCGCGACGGATGCACCGCGCCAGTTGTCCGTCACCGCATTGCGGGTGCTGTCCCCGGAGCGACGGCGTAATGTCCTGCGCTACTGGGTGCGTGAGCAGGGTCTGCCGCTGCCGTCGGCGGGTCAGCTGCAGCAGGTTGCCGAGGAACTGCTTCAGGCGCGGCCGGATGCGACACCCGTGGTGCATTGGCCGGGCGCGGAGGTGCGCCGCTACCGCGACGGCGTCTACCTGATGTCCCCGCTGGCGCCGCCCGACCTCCCTGCCGCCGTGACGTGGCGTCCGAACGAGTCGCTGGGCCTGCCCCATGGCCGCTTGAGCACCCGGCCGGTGCAGGGTGCAGGACTCGCCGAACGGGTGTGCCGCGGCCCCATGACCGTGCGCTTTCGTCAGGGGGGTGAACGGTACCGTCCGCCGGGGAGGCAGCGTAGCCGCTCGCTGAAGAAACGGCTACAGGAATACGGCGTGCCACCGTGGCAGCGTGCTCGCCTGCCGTTGGTCTATATCGGCGATGAACTGGCTGCCGTGGCCGACCTGTGGGTGTGCGCGCCGTTCGCGGCCCAGCCCGGCGAGCCGGGTCGCGTGATCGTCTGGGAACAGGCATAGCAGCGCGGGTGCCGCCGGTCGCGGTCCGCACCAATCCGAGGCGCGCGTGCAGGCCTGGCACAGCGTCGCATTCGGGCGGATTTTTCGGCGCCGGGTGACCGAGTTCGCGTTGAGGTATCGGTCCCGTTCTGGTACCTTGTAATCCCATCCGACGGCCCCGCGGCCGCGCGCAGAACCTCCTGGCGAGTCCTTGTATGACGCGATTCATCTTTATCACCGGTGGTGTGGTTTCCTCCTTGGGTAAGGGAATCGCATCGGCCTCCCTTGGCGCTATTCTCGAAGCGCGCGGCCTCAAAGTCACCATGCTGAAACTGGATCCCTACATCAACGTGGATCCCGGCACCATGAGTCCGTTTCAGCACGGCGAGGTGTACGTCACCGACGACGGCGCCGAAACCGATCTGGACCTGGGGCATTATGAACGCTTCATCCGCACCCGGATGTCCAAGCGCAACAATTTCACCACCGGTCAGATCTACGAAAACGTGATTCGCAAGGAGCGCCGCGGCGACTACCTGGGCGGCACGGTGCAGGTGATCCCGCACATCACCGACGAGATCAAGCGCAGTATCATGGAAGGCGCCGACGGCGCCGACGTGGCCATGGTGGAGATCGGCGGCACTGTGGGCGACATCGAGTCGCTGCCGTTCATGGAAGCGATCCGCCAGATGGGCGTGGAGTTGGGGCGCGAGCGCGTTTTGTACATGCACCTGACGCTGGTGCCGTACATTCCCAGTGCCGGGGAGTTGAAGACCAAACCGACCCAGCATTCCGTGGCCGAGCTGCGCTCCATCGGTATTCAGCCCGACATTCTTCTCTGCCGGGCCGACCGCCCGATTCCCGCCGACGAACGGCGCAAGATCGCGTTGTTCACCAACGTCGACGAGCGCGCGGTCATCTCCGCCATCGACGTGGACAATATCTACAAGATTCCGCTGTGGTACCACTCCCAGGGTCTCGATGACATCGTGGTGCAGAAGCTGCGTCTGGACGCCCGGGCGGCGGAGTTGTCCGAGTGGGAGGAGGTGGTCGACGCCATGGCCCACCCGGAGCACGAGGTCAACGTAGCCATGGTGGGCAAGTACGTCAACCTCACCGAGTCCTACAAGTCCCTGAACGAGGCCCTCGCCCATGCCGGCATCAAAACCCGGACCCGGGTCAACATCGTCTACGTGGATTCCGAGCAGATGGAGCGTGAAGGCACCGCCTGCCTGGAGGGCATGGATGCGATTCTGGTGCCGGGCGGTTTCGGCGAACGGGGGGTGGAAGGCAAAATCCAGGCGGTGCGCTATGCGCGGGAACACCGCATTCCCTACCTGGGCATTTGCCTCGGCATGCAGGTGGCGGTGATCGAGTTCGCCCGGGACGTCGCCGGCCTGCAGGGTGCCCACAGCACCGAGTTCGATCCCAATACGCCGCAACCGGTGATCGCCTTGATCACTGAATGGCTCAACGCCGACGGGCGCATCGAGACCCGGGCGGCGGATTCCGATCTCGGCGGGACCATGCGCCTGGGCGGACAGGAGTGCCGCCTGGTTCCGGGAACCCGCGTGCACGCAGTCTACGGCGCCGACGAAATTCGCGAGCGACATCGCCACCGCTACGAATTCAATAACCAGTACCGGGATACCCTTCAGCAGGCGGGGTTGACCGTTTCCGGGACCTCCCTCGACGCATCCCTGGTGGAAGTGGTCGAACTGAACGATCATCCGTGGTTCATCGCCTGCCAGTTTCATCCGGAGTTCACATCGACCCCGCGCGACGGCCATCCGCTGTTTACCAGTTATATCGCAGCGGCGCTCGCCTATCGGCAGGAGAGCGCCAAGCAGGCGGCGACCGTATGAAGTTGTGCGGGTTCGACGTGGGCCTGGACCGGCCGCTGTTTCTGATAGCCGGCCCCTGCGTCATCGAGAGCGAGCAACTGGCCCTGGAGACCGCGGGCCAGCTCCAAGAGATCGCCGCGCGCGTGGGCATCCCCTTCATCTACAAGTCATCGTTCGACAAAGCCAACCGCTCGTCCCTGGACAGT
Source organism: Gammaproteobacteria bacterium (assembly GCA_037385045.1). Lineage (GTDB taxonomy): Bacteria > Pseudomonadota > Gammaproteobacteria > JASBUN01 > JASBUN01 > JARRNJ01. The sequence goes on from JARRNJ010000020.1 coordinate 37,993, forward strand.
TTCCGGGGACTTGGCATCGACCAAGGGCTGCGGATCCTTGAGCGCGTGCGGGAACAGATCGGCGTTCCGGTGCTGACCGACGTACATGAGGATACCCCACTGGGGGAGGTGGCGGCGGTCGTTGACGTACTGCAGACACCGGCGTTTCTCTGCCGCCAGACCAACTTCATTGTCAATGTGGCAAGCCAGGGCAAGCCGGTGAACATCAAAAAGGGTCAGTTCCTGGCACCGTGGGACATGAAGAACGTGGTGGACAAGGCGCTTGCCGCCGGCAATCGCCAGATCATGGTCTGTGAGCGCGGCGTGTCTTTCGGCTACAATAATCTCGTCTCCGATATGCGCTCCCTGGCCGTGATGCGTGACACCGGATGCCCGGTGGTGTTCGATGCCACCCATTCGGTGCAGCTGCCCGGTGGTCAGGGCACCTCGTCGGGCGGACAGCGGGAATTTGTGCCGGTGCTGGCCCGCGCAGCGGTTGCCGCGGGTGTTTCCGGGCTGTTCATGGAGACCCACCCGGAGCCGGAACGGGCGCTCAGTGACGGGCCCAACGCCTGGCCCCTGGGACGCATCGCGGAGCTGTTGGAAACCCTCAAGGCGATCGATACAGCCGTCAAGCAGCAGGGGTTCGCGGAAAGCCGGTTGTAGCGCCGCGCGGCCGGTGAAAGTCTTCCCGCGTTTTCGGCTTTGAGCGCACGGCGCCCGGCATCGGCAGGCGCTCCGCTCGCCGGCACTCACGAAACGACACCTTGATCTTCAGGTACTGGAGCACACTGGGTCATGAGTAAAATCAAAGACATTCATGCCCGCGAGATTCTTGACTCCCGCGGCAACCCCACGGTCGAAGCCGATGTGGCGCTCGATTCGGGCGTCCGCGGACGCGCCGCGGTGCCGTCGGGTGCGTCCACCGGGGAACTGGAGGCGCTGGAGCTGCGCGATGGCGATGCCAAGCGTTACGGTGGCAAAGGGGTCCTTAAAGCGGTGGAGAACGTCAATACGCTGATCCGAGACGCCTTGCTGGGCAAGAACGTGGATGACCAGCGCAATATCGACCAGGTCATGCTGGACCTCGACGGGACCGCCAACAAGAATCGCCTGGGCGCCAACGCCATCCTTTCGGTGTCCTTGGCTTGTGCTCATGCCGCCGCCGGCGCCGCCGGAAAGCCGCTCTATCGCGCACTGGCCGAACGCGACCGCTACCAGCTGCCGGTGCCCATGATGAATATCATCAACGGCGGCGCCCACGCCAACAACAACGTCGACCTGCAGGAATTCATGGTGATTCCGGTGGGAGCGCCGAGCGTGCGCGAAGCGGTCCGCTACGGGGCCGAGGTGTTTCACGCCTTGCGCAAGGTTCTGCAGGAAAAGGGCATGAATACCGCGGTCGGTGATGAAGGCGGATTCGCGCCCAACCTGGGCTCCAACGAGGAAGCCATCGAAGTCATCCTCAAGGCGATCGAGAACGCCGGCTACAGGCCCGGCGAGGACATTGCACTGGGGCTGGACGCCGCCAGCTCGGAGTTCTACAAGGATGGCGTCTATCGGCTGAAGTCGGAGGGCATGCGCTTCAGCGCCGGGGAGTTCATCGACTATCTCGCCGCCTGGGTGGATCGCTATCCGATCATCAGCATCGAGGACGCCATGGCCGAGGACGACTGGGACGGCTGGGCGCTGCTTACCGAACGGTTGGGCAGCCGCCTGCAATTGGTGCATTGAACGCAAGGTGGCCAACTCGATTCTCATCAAGCTCAATCAGATCGGCACGGTGACCGAGACCCTGGAGGCCATCGCCATGGCCGAAGAAGCGGGCTATACCTCGGTGGTCTCCCACCGCTCCGGCGAGACCGAGGACACCACCATCGCGGACCTCGCGGTGGCGACCAGCGCCAGCCAGATCAAGACCGGCTCGCTCTCCCGGTCCGACCGCGTGGCGAAGTACAATCAGCTGATCCGCATCGAAGAGGAATTGGGGGATCGTGGAACATACAGCGGGCGCAGCGCGTTCAACGTATATCCGGGCTGATCGGCGGTCGCGGATGGCGCACGGCGCTGACAATGTGGTCTTGCGGCCGGCCGGGCACAGCTGATGCGCTGGCTGACCGGCCTGCTGCTGATCCTGCTGGTGCTGCTGCAATACCGGTTGTGGGTCGGTGACGGCGGCCTGTCGGATGTCCGCCGGCTGCGCCACGCGGTGCAGCAGCAGAAGCTGACCAACCAGGAGCTGCGCGAGCGCAACCAGGCATTGGCGGGCGAGGTCAAGGACCTCAAGCACGGCCTCGACGCCATCGAAGAGCGGGCGCGCACCGAGTTGGGCATGGTCAAGCAGGGCGAAACCTTCTACCAGGTCGTCGAGGGCGGCAAGGGGAGAATGCCGCAAGCCCGTTCGGACCACACCCGCGGCAAGACCGCGAACCAGTGACGTTGGCCGGCTCCTGCCGGGCGTCGGGCCCAAGGAATGAACGCAACACAATCTTCCGCCCACCGCCGCAAATTCTGGGTTGTGATTCCCGCGGCCGGGGTGGGCGCGCGCATGGGCGCGGCGGTTCCCAAGCAATATCTGCCCCTTGGCGGGCGCACCGTGATTGAGCAGACGCTGACGCGCATATGCGGCCATCCCGGTGCCAGCGGCGTCGTCGTGGCGGTGGCGGCCGATGATTCGCGTTGGGAATCACTGCGCGCGGGCTGCAGGGTGCCGATACTGGACGCGGAGGGGGGTTCCGCACGCTGCCATTCGGTGCTCAATGCCCTGGACCGGCTCGCGCAACAGGCGGCGGACGACCAGTGGGTGCTGGTCCATGACGCGGCGCGCCCCTGCGTGCGCCATGCCGACGTCGACCGGCTGGTGGAGCAATTGTGGGACCATCCGGTGGGCGGTCTGTTGGCTGTGCCGGTGCGCGATACCATGAAACGCGCCGATGACGACGGAACGGTGTGCGAAACAGTGGAACGGCACGGCCTGTGGCACGCGCTCACGCCGCAGATGTTCCGTCTCGGCCCGCTGCGCCAGGCCCTGCGCGCGGCGCTGGCGGCGGGGGCCCTGGTCACCGATGAGGCATCGGCCATGGAGTTCGTCGGTGAAATGCCGCGCCTGGTGCTGGGGAGCGCCGACAATATCAAGATCACCCGGCCCGAGGATCTTGCCCTGGCCGAGTTCTATCTACGCGAGCAGCAGGAGCAGTAATGCGCATCGGTCACGGTTTTGATGTCCATGCCTTCGCCGCCGGGCGGCGCCTGGTGCTGGGTGGAGTGACGATACCCCATGAACGCGGGCTGGCGGGCCACTCGGACGCGGACGTGCTCATACACGCTTTGTGTGACGCACTGCTCGGGGCGGCCGGTCTGGGTGACCTCGGCGGACACTTCCCCGACACCGATCCCCGTTACCGCGACGCCGACAGCCGCACGCTGTTGCGGCAGGTGATGGAGTTGCTGCGCGAAAGCGGATTGCGGGTCGCCAACGTCGACACCACCGTCATTGCCCAGGCGCCCCGGCTGGCGCCTCACGTGGAGGCCATGCGCGATAACCTGGCCGCGGATCTCCAGTTGCCCGTGGGGCGTGTCAACGTCAAGGCCACCACCACGGAGGGCCTGGGCTTTGCCGGCCGCGGCGAGGGGATCGCCAGCCACGCCGTGGTGTTGTTGGAACAAGGCTAGCGTCATCTCCGGTTCGGTTTTTTGCCGCCCATGCTCCCGCAATGTCCACGATGACCTACGATAGCGCGGAATTGATGCACGCCCACGGACCGGCCCCTGCGCGCGGACGCATCCGCTGCGCGCCGGAAGATTTTCTGGTCGACGAACAGCCGGCGTTCGAGCCCAGCGGTGCAGGTGAGCATGTCCTGCTGCACGTGCGCAAGCGCAACACCAATACTGATTGGCTGGCGCGGCAGCTGGCCCGTCATGCGGGCGTACAGCCGATAGACGTGGGCTTCGCCGGTCTCAAGGACCGTGACGCGGTTACCACCCAGTGGTTCAGTATCCATCTGCCCGGGAAGCCGGAGCCCGACTGGCGGCAACTGGAAAACGATGACCTGCAACTCCTTCAAATCGTCCGCCATCATCGTAAAGTGCGCCGCGGCGCATTGCGGGGCAACGCCTTCAACCTGGTGGTGCGTTCGCTCCATGGTGATCGCCAGGCGGTGGAGACAAGGCTGCGGCGCATCCGGGATCGGGGCGTGCCCAATTATTTCGGTCCCCAGCGCTTCGGCCGCGACGGCGGTAATCTGAACTCGGCCGACGCCCTGTTCGCCGGACGCCTGGGGCGCGTCAGTCGTCACCGGCGCGGACTGTACTTGTCCGCCGCCCGTTCCCACTTGTTCAATTCGGTGCTGGCTGCCCGCGTTGAGGACGGCGATTGGGATACCGGCCTGGCCGGCGACCTGATGGTGTTGCAAGGCAGCCGCAGCGTGTTCGGTTGTGAGGCTCTGGACAGGACCCTGCGCGAGCGCTTGGCCGCTCACGATATTCATCCCACCGGGCCGCTGTGGGGACGCGGACAGCCCGGGACCCGGGGCGAGTGCCTGGCGCTGGAGCAGCGGGTGCTGCAGCCGTTCGACGCCTGGCGTGACGGGTTGGAACGGGCCGGAATGAAGCAGGAGCGGCGCGCACTGCGCGTCGTCCCGGCGGACTTAAATTGGAGCTGGGACGCGGATGACGTTTTGCGGCTGCGGTTCGCGCTGCCGGCCGGGAGTTACGCCACGGCGGTGTTGCGCGAAGTGGCCGATCTGGAGTGACGCTGGTTCTCAGCGGCGCTTGAGCAGCACGTAGACCGCGCCGGTGCCGCCGTGGGCCGGCAGGGCCGAACAGAATGCCAGCACCTCGTCGCGCTGCTGCAGCCAGCGATTGACCATGGTCTTCAGTATCGGCCCGCGATGGCTGGAGCCGTTGCCCTTACCGTGGATGACGCGCACGCAGCGCTGGTCCCGTTCCCGGCACTGCAGCAGGAACCGGAGCAGCGCCTGGCGCGCCATGGCCACGGTCATGCCGTGAAGATCCAGTTCGGCGCGTAGGCTGAACTGGCCGCGGCGCAGTTTGCGGATCAATCTGTGCTGCAGGCCGGAGCGGAAGTACAGCAGTTCCTCGCCCGTCTCCACGTCCGCGGGATGGAACTCATCGGAGAGGCTGTCCTGCAAAACTTGGTGGCGGTCCTCGAGCGTCTTGCGCGGCACCGGCGCCACGCGCCGGAACACCGGCTCCACCACGTCCTGGGCCAGCGGCCGCACGGGTCCGACCTGTTCGCGGAACAGGCGGTTTTCGTCATCGCGATTGTAGGAATCGTCCGCCACGGCCGGACCTCGGATTGGCGACCCGTCCGCGGCCCCGGCGGCCGTGGACACGGTTCCAGTATACGGGATGCGAGCCGATGCTCCAAAGCAGGCCGGGCCGCCGCGCGCGCCGGCGGGGTGAGTACCTGTGTCGGCAAGGGGCGGATTCCAGTATAGTAAATACCCACACACCCTGGGCGCCGCTGAGCGCATGTTGGCAGGTTATGCGGATTCTCATCAGCAACGACGACGGCTATCAGGCTCCCGGCATCGTAATACTGGCAGAAGCACTCAGTCGCATCGCGGATATCAGTGTCGTTGCCCCCGAACGTGACCGTAGCGGCGCCAGCAACTCGCTGACCCTGGATCAGCCGCTGCGCCCGCGCCGCATGGACAACGGCTTTGTCTGCGTCGACGGTACGCCGACCGATTGTGTGCATCTGGGCATTACCGGATTGTTGCCGGAGGAGCCGGACATGGTGGTGTCCGGCATCAACTCGGGCCCCAATCTGGGCGATGACGTCATTTATTCGGGGACCGTTGCCGCGGCCATGGAAGGGCGGTTTCTCGGGCTGCCGGCCATTGCCGTGTCCCTGGTGGCCGGGGAAACCCCCCGGTATTTCGATACCGCGGCGCGGGTGGCGGTGGAATTGGTGGAACGTCTGCGCAGCGACCCCCTGCCCAGCGACACCATACTCAACGTCAACGTGCCTGATCTGCCGTGGGAGCAGATCGCCGGCTACGAAGCCACCCGTCTGGGTCACCGCCACAAGGCCGAGCCGGTGGTCAAGTCGGCGGATCCAAGGGGCCGGCCCATCTATTGGGTGGGGCCCGCCGGTGCGGAGCAGGACGCAGGCCCCGGCACCGATTTCCACGCGGTGCGGACCAGCCGGGTTTCCGTGACGCCCATTCAAGTGGATCTGACCCAATACCCGGCACTGGACAAGGTGGCCGCCTGGATCGGAGCGCGATGATATGCGGTTGACCGACTCCATGATTCGCGGGATCGGCATGACATCACAACGCACCCGCGAACGCCTGGTGAATCGCCTGCGCGAAAAGGGCATCGTCGACAGCCGGGTACTGGATATCATCCTGCAAACGCCCCGGCACCTGTTCGTGGACGAAGCGCTCGCCAGCCGCGCTTACGAGGACACGGCGCTGCCCATCGGTTACGGCCAGACCATCTCACAGCCGTACGTCGTCGCCCGTATGACCGAGTTGTTGCTGGCCGGCGGCGTTCCGCGGCGGGTGCTGGAGGTCGGCACCGGGTGTGGCTACCAGACCACGGTGCTGGCGCAGCTGGTCACCGACGTGTTTACGGTGGAGCGGATCGAGGCGCTGCAGCAGCAGGCCCGGCAACGGTTCCGGCGGCTGGGACTGCGCAACGTGCGCAGCCGCCACACCGATGGTCAATGGGGCTGGTCTCAACACGCCCCCTTCGACGGCATGCTGGTGACCGCGGCGCCGGAGGCCGTGCCCGAGGAGTTGCTGGGTCAGCTGAACGTGGGCGGGCGCATGGTGATCCCGGTGGGCACGGCACGCTGCCAACACTTGAGCGTCATCACCCGCATGGAATCGGAGTACATTCAGGATTTGTACGAACCGGTAAGCTTCGTTCCCCTCCTGGGAGGTGAGATTTGAACCGCCTGCTGTCACGGCTGTACGATCGGGCGATGATCTGGGCGGGCCACCGCCACGCGCCATCGTATCTGGCCGGCCTGAGTTTTGCCGAGAGTTCGTTCTTTCCCATTCCACCGGACGTCATGTTGGCGCCCATGTCGCTCGCCAAGCCGAAGCGGGCCTGGCATTACGCCGCGGTGGCCACCGTTGCCTCCGCCCTGGGCGGGGCGGTCGGCTACCTGATCGGGATGTTCGCCTTCGACCTGGTACAGCCGCTGCTGCATCGCCATGGTTATTGGGACGCCTTTTTGAAGGCCCGGGGCTGGTTCGATACGTGGGGGTTCTGGGCGGTGTTCCTTGCCGGCTTCACCCCGATTCCCTATAAGGTATTCACCATTTCCGCCGGCGTGGTGGCGATGCCGTTCCTGCCATTCCTGGTTGCCTCGCTCATCGGGCGCGGGGCCCGCTTTTTTCTCGTTTCCGGACTCATGCTGTGGGGCGGGGAACGTATGCAGCGGGCCGTGCGCACCTATATCGACCGGGTGGGTTGGCTGCTGCTGATCGCCGCAGTCCTGTTGTTCTTTATCCTAAGGAGCTGATGTTTGCCGCCAAGCCAGCGCGTGTTTGTCTGATCGCCACCCTGCTCACGTTGCACGGCTGCGGCGGCAGCCCCTTGGCGCCGGTCTCGGACCGGACCGTGCGTACCGCGGGCCCTCCCGCTTATCATCCGGCCTATCACATTGTTACCAAAGGCGACACGTTGTATTCGATCTCATGGGCCTATGGTTACGACTATCGGGAAGTCGCCCGCTGGAACGGCATCGCCCGACCCTATCGGATTTATCCGGGGGAGAAGATTCGCTTGCGGCCGCCGGCGGCGCCGCGGCGTTCGGTGGTGACGCGGCATGCTCCGCCGGTCAGACATCAGACATCCCGGCGGACCAAAGCCCATGAGCAGCCGCGACCACGGCCGGTGCGTCACATCGCCGCCTGGACCTGGCCGGCGAAGGGACCGTTATTGCAGAGTTTCTCGGCCGGCGATCCCCGTAAAAAGGGTATCGACATCGGCGGCAAGCGGGGCCAGCCGATTCGGGCGACGGCCGCCGGCGAAGTGGTCTACAGCGGAAGCGGTCTGATCCGCTACGGGAAGCTGATCATCATCAAGCACAACCACGACTACTTCAGCGCCTACGCCCACAATGAAAGACTGCTGGTCAAGGAAGGCGACCGGGTGCATGCGGGCCAGGAGATTGCCCGGATGGGTAGCACGGGGACCACGCGCACCATGCTGCACTTCGAAATCCGCCGAGACGGCAAGCCGGTCAATCCGTTGCGGTATCTGCCAAAGCGATAGCCGCTTGGCCGATGCAGCTGCTGCGTTGCCGGCATGCGCGCCGGCGGATCGCGTGTGCGTTGTGCGAACAACAAAACGCGGTTAAAGTTTGCCCTAGAACCTGCACCAGACAGGAGGGAGTGATGCTGAGGCGCCGCAATTCTTCGTCGCAGGACAAACCTGTCGATGCTGTCGCCGACGTGGCCGCCGACGATGCGGGGGAGGCCGAAATCGAATCCGACGACGAGTTCGACGGCGAAGAGTCGGTGGATGCCGCCGCTGACGCCGAGGGCGACGATCTGCCCGACGACCATTTGTTCGCCGCGGGTGAATTTCCCGACGGGCATCCCGACGCGACGCGGCTGTATCTCAACGAGATCGGTTTTTCGCCATTGCTGACGGCCGAGGAAGAGGTCCACTATGCGCGCCTGGCCCAGAAGGGCGAGGAGGCGGCGCGTCGGCGCATGATCGAAAGCAACCTGCGCCTGGTGGTCAAGATTGCGCGCCGCTACATGAACCGCGGGCTGGCGTTGTTGGATCTCATCGAGGAAGGCAACCTGGGCTTGATCCGCGCCGTGGAAAAATTCGATCCCGAACGGGGTTTCCGGTTTTCCACCTATGCCACCTGGTGGATCCGGCAGACCATCGAGCGCGCGATCATGAATCAGACGCGCACCATCCGGCTGCCGATTCACGTAGTGAAGGAAATCAACCTCTACCTGCGGGCGGCGCGCCAACTGGCGCAAGACCTGGAACGCGAACCCAGTGCCGAGGAAATTGCCGGCCTGCTCGACAAACCCATCGACGAGGTCAAGCGGATGCTGGGCCTCAACGAGCGGATCGCGTCGGTCGATACGCCCATCGGCGAGGACGAGGACCGGATGTTGTTGGATGCGATCCCGGACGAGAGCAATCCGGATCCATCGATGCTGCTGCAGGATGAAAATGTCCATCACAATCTGGAAGCGTGGCTGAACCGGCTCAACGCCAAGCAGCGCGAGGTGGTGGAGCGGCGCTTCGGTCTGCACGGCTACGAACGCTCGACCCTGGAGCAGGTGGGGCAGGAGATCGGCGTGACCCGCGAACGGGTGCGACAGATCCAGATGGACGCCCTGCGGCGTCTGCGCGAAATCCTGGAGTCGGAAGGTTTTTCCGAAGAGATGCTGCTGAAGTAGGCCGGCGGCTCCGCTCGGGCCGCGCGGCGTCAAATCATCAGCAGCGCCGCCGCGACGCGGCGGCCCTCGGCCGACAGGATGTTGAAGGTGCGGCACGCCGCCGCGGTATCCATGACCTCGACGCCGATGCGACGGTCCAGGGTCGGGCGCATCAGCGCGGCATCCGGAAAACGGAGCTGCGGGCCGGTGCCGAGCAGAATGATCTCCGGCTCCAGCGCCGCCAGCGAGGCGATGTGCTGTTCGTGCAGATCCTCGAAACGTTGCGGCGGCCAATCACGAATCAGGCGCTCCGGCAGCAGGATCACGCTTTGCCGGATCACTTCCTCATTCACCACCACCTGACCGCGGTCGTAGCCGCGGACGACGGTGCTGCCGGTGTTGATATCGAGGCTCAGTTTCATGGCGGGCTGGTCCGGCCGGGTGGGCGGAGCCGACCTGCGCGGGACGCCGTGCGGATCGGCAACGGTCGACGAGCAGGTTAACGCCGCTGCGGCCGCACACGCAAGAGTACCGGCGGCCGTGGCGCGCGGCGTGGCATGAGTCAATTGACAGCATTCACGGTTGCCAGTATCTTGGTACGATTTTACGCTATAAGCACATGATGTTAGGCCACTTTTTCTGACCGGACCCATGAACCTGATGGACGAGTTCCCAAGAATCAAGCGCTTACCGCCGTACGTCTTCAATATCGTCAATGACCTCAAGGCCAAGGCGCGCGCGCGCGGTGAGGACATCATCGATTTCGGCATGGGCAATCCCGATCAGCCGACGCCGAAGCATATCGTCGACAAACTGGTGGAGGTTGCCCAACGCAGCGATACCCACCGCTACTCCATGTCCAGGGGAATTCCGCGCCTGCGCCGTGCAGTGTGCAACTGGTACCGGTCGCGCCTGGGCGTCGAGTTGGATCCCGAAACCGAGGCGATCGTCACCATCGGCTCCAAGGAGGGCCTCGCGCACCTGGCCCTAGCCACCATGGGCCCAGGCGATGCGGTGCTGGTGCCCAATCCGGCCTATCCCATCCACCCCTACGGGTTCGTGATCGCCGGCGCCGACATCCGCCACGTACCGCTGGCGCCCGGGCTGGACTT
>JARRNJ010000021.1:0-63688 GCA_037385045.1 Gammaproteobacteria bacterium
GAAGTTGCTGCCGTACTGCGTCATGCCGCTGAGGTTGAGGTCCATGGTGAAGCTGCCGGAACCGCCCATGCCCGGAATGGCGCCGGTGGTCACCGTTGAGGTGGACGTCAACGCGCCGGACGCACCGAAAGTGAGGGTGCGGGCGTTGCCGCCGACGCCAACGCTGGTGCCCGGATCGGAGTCGACCACCGTCCCGTCGACGGAGGTGTACATGTCCCAGCTGCCGCCGCCGGTGTGGACAAAATACAACGTCGTCAGACGCGGGTTGCCCAAGCTATCGTAGGCAGTGAACGTCGTGGAGTTGGTATACGTGCTCGGGTCCGTGGGATCGAAACTGGCACTGGTCAACGTACCGGTGCGGGACTCCAGATTGGCCTGCACAGTGGCCGACGTGGTCGCCTGGGGCGGCAGATCGGCGGTGCTCAACTGCAGATCCGAAAGCGCGCCGGTGATGTTGCCATTGCTGTCCGCCGAGTAAGCGGTGAGACGCTGGTTCTGGCTGTTCACCACGTAGCCGTTGCGATCAACTCCGAAGGCACCAGCACGGGTGTACACGCTGACGCCGTTGTCGTTGAGGCGGAAAAAGCCGTTCCCGCTGAGGGCCAGGTCCAGATTATTGTTGGTGAAACTGACGTTGCCCTGGTTGAACTGCTGGCTGACGGAGGCGACCTTCACCCCGCTGCCGATGGCGTTGGCGGTCACACCCAGGTTGGATGCCGCATAAATGTCAGCAAATTCTGTCCGTGACTGCTTGAAACCGGTGGTGCTGGCGTTGGCAACGTTGTTGCCGATCACCTGCAATTCCTGCGAGGACGCGTTCAATCCGCTCAATGCTATACGAAATGCCATGGGTCACCCCTCCTGATAGTTCAATCACCGGATCTCACGCAGTTTCGAGAACGCGGTATCCCCGATGCCGGCCAGCCCCACTTGCAGGTTCTGACCCGACTGTCCGAATCTGACGCTGTTGATGCGTGCCGACGACAGGTTCTGCACTTCCTGACTGCTGCCGCCGATGAGCGCCTGTGCTTTCACGTAATAGTTGCCGGGCGCGGCGGTGCTGCCGTCGGCCAGCGTCCCGTCCCATTGATAGTCCACCAGCCCGGCGGCCTGGCTGCCGAGATCGATCTGGTGCACGAGCTGTCCGCTGCTGTCGTAGATCCCCACGGCCACATCCTGGGCGGCATTGGGAAGATCGACCGCGCCGCTCAGGCCGTTGCTGTCGAGCGTCGCCGTCTGCGCCGGAACCAGCGCGCTGTGGCCCACCAGGCTTGCCGCCTGAAGGCCGCGGTCGGCCGTCATGCTGCTGGCAAAGGATGAGAACGACTTCTGCAGGCCCTGGATCCCCTGCACGGTGCTGAACTGCGCCATCTGGGTCATGAACTCGCCGTTCTGCATCGGCTGCAGCGGATCCTGGTTGTTGAGCTGTGTAGTCAACAGTTTGAGGAAATCCTGCTGGCCCAGCTGGCTCTTGGGCGTGGGCGCCGACGCCGAGGCGCTGCTACTGCTGGCGTTGGCGCTGGTCAGGCCGAGACTCTGGAGGAGACTGGTATCGACGGTGGTCATAGTTGGCTCCTGTTGCCGCTGTCCGCTTATTGTCCGAGCCGCAGCGTAGCCAGCAGCAGCTGTTTGGCGGTTTTCATCACTTGGGCGTTGTTCTGATAGGTGCGCGAAGCGGAGATCATGTTCGCCATCTCCTCGATCGGATTGACGTTGGACTGGTACACGTATCCGTTCTTGTTGGCCATCGGGTTGCCCGGGTCGTAGAGCTTCTCCGGCGGCGTTTGCTTCTCGGTAACGCCGCTGACGCGCACGCCCACCGCCGACGGGTCCTTCTGCACACCGCTGAGCACGGCCGCGAACACCGGTTCACGCGCCCGATAGGCCTTCTGCGGATCGCCGCTGACGCTGTTGGCATTGGCCAGGTTGCTCGATACCGTGTTCAGCCGCAGCGCCTGCGCGGTCATGCCGGACCCGGCGACATCAAATATTTTGAACAGTGACATCGCTTATTTCCCCGTAATCGCCTGAATCATTGACTTGAACCGTCCGCCCAGAAACTGCAGCGTCGCCTCGTAACGAACCGCGTTGTCGGCAAACGCCGCACGCTCCACCTGGACGTCGACCGTATTGCCGTCCAGCGCCGGCTGGCTCGGCACGCGATAAAGCGCTTCGCCGCCCGGCTGGCTCTGACCCGCGGTGCGGATTTGGCGCGGGTTGTCGGTGACCAACCCCAGGCCGCCGCCCTGTTGCGCCTGTTGCAGCGCGGCGCGAAAGTCGATGTCGCGGGCCTTGTAGTTGGGGGTGTCGGCGTTGGCGAGGTTGGAGGCCAGCAGCTCTGCACGGCGCGCACGAATCCGCAATGCGGCTACGTGGTTGCCCAGGGCAGTGTCAAAGTTGATCGGCATGGCTCGGTTCCCAATAGACGGTTCTCTGCCAGCCAAACAAGCAACAGCCGTGCCAACGATCCGATCGGCTTCAAATCAATACGTTAGGAAGGTGCACCGCGGAGGGAAGGCAAACCGGCGGCAAGTTCGCGCCGCGGGGGTGGCAAGATCTGCAGGTTGCTGGAAGGATGAGGGCGCCGGCGTTCAGGACTTCAACCGGTAGACTACACCGCCGGGGGAACGAACCATCTCAAAGGCATCGCTCAGGCCGCTGATAGACTCTGATCCGCCGAGGAACAGATACCCGCCTGGTTTGAGCGCCTTGGCCATGCGCACGACGATGTCACGCTTGGACTTGGAAGAGAAATAAATCAGGACATTGCGGCAGAAAATCACGTCGAAACGGCCCAACAGGGCGTAGCTTTGCAACAGGTTCAATTCGCGGAACTGGACCCGGGCGCGGATCGGCGAAATCACCTCCCAGGTGTCGCCGTGCGGACGAAAGTAGCGCTCCTTGCGCTCCGGCGACAGGCCGCGCGCCATGGCCAGAGCGTCGTAGCGACCGGCTCGCGCGTCACGCAGCATGGCAGGCGAAATGTCCGTGGCAACAATCTGTACCTCCCCCGTCAACGCCCCCGGATTGGCCATCTGATATTCGTGCACGACCATGGAAATGGAATACGGTTCCTGCCCCGAGGAACATGCCGCCGACCAGATACGCACGGTACCCTGCCGCATCTTCGCCAGTTGCGGAAAAACGGTATCGCGCAGGGTCTGGAACGGGTGATTGTCGCGAAACCATGACGTTTCGTTGGTTGTCATCGCTTCGATGATGCGCTCGCGCAGCGCGGAGGAACGGTGGTCCCTCAGTACTCTGACCAGCTGCCCCAGTGACTCCAGCTCGTATTCGGCGAGGATTCGGTTAAGCCGGCTGGAGACCAGATACTGCTTGTTGTCACCCAATACGATGCCACAGGCCTTTTCAAGGAATTCCCTGAAGTCCCCGTATTCTTCGGCAGTAATGGGATGCGACGACACGGTAGTATTCTCGGCCGGTTGCCAATCGTACAAAGGCTGCATTGTGGGCAGCACCAATGATATACCGGCAAACTCGATCTCCGGTCAACAACATTGACCGCAACGAGTTGCAGGACCAATTGATTTCAGAACGAGGCCGACTCAGGCCGTGACGCTCGCCTCCCGGCGACGGGCTGCGTCGACCACTGGCCTATCAAGCCGGCTCACCCAAAGCTTCCAGCACCCGGGTGGCAAGTTCGTCGGGACTGAATTTGGCGACGAAGCGGTTGGCGCCGACCTTCTCAACCATAGCATTGTTGAATACCCCGCTCAGGGAGGTATGAAGCAGTATATAAAGATTCTGCAGCTCGGGATCGCCGCGTACTTCCCGCGTCAGAGTGTAGCCGTCCATTTCCGGCATCTCGATGTCGGAGATCACCAGCGATATCCGATCGTAGACTGAGCCTTCGGCGGCCCACTGATGCAACAGGTCCAACGCCTCACGCCCGTTTTTTGCCATGACCGATTCCAGGCCGATCTGGTCGAGGGTACGCTTGATTTGCTTGCGGGCCACGCTCGAGTCGTCCACCACCAGCACGCGGCGCTCCTGCTCGGCGCCGGACGCGGCATTTTCCTTGACATCGGTCGAAATCTCTTCCGACTCGCCCACCACTTCGGCCATGACTTTTTCCACGTCGATGATCTCCACCAACTCGTTGTCGACGCGGGTCACGGCGGTCAGGTAGCTGGCCATTCCGGAGCCCTTGGGCGGCGGCAGAATTTCCTCCCAGTTCATGTTCACAATCCGGTCCACGGAACCGACGAGGAATCCCTGGGTCTTGCGATTGTACTCCGTGATCACCACGTAACACTGCTGGGGGTCGTCGACGCCGCCGCGCCCCACCGCCATCGACAGGTCCATGACCGGAATGGTCTTGCCGCGCATGTTGGCAATACCGCGCACCGCCGGGTGGGCGTTGGGAACCTTGGTCAGGGGCGGACAGTGAATCACCTCCTGTACCTTGAATACATTGATTCCGAACACCTGACTGCTGCCGAGATGAAACAGCAGCAACTCCAAACGGTTGCGACCCGCCAGACGGGTGCGCTGGTCGACACTTTCGAGTACGCCTGCCATTGCCTGGTCTCCTGAACCTGTGGTGAGCTACCTTGCTATCGGCCCGCCTGCCCGCCCCCTTGAGCCCACCGCCCCGGGCACAGTACTTGCATATGGCATGAGCAGATTCGACTGGCCGGGCATTTTCGTCAAAGTCTTGACGAATCTTCCCTGTACTCCAGGCCAGGACGTACAAATGATTGATTCGGAATTTGTTCGGACCGCGACCATGAACCAAAGCCAGACCCGCAAATGGCGATTTCACCGGCTGACCGTGGCGTTGGCAGGGCTCGGCGCAATGGCGATCGCCTGGCACGTGGATGCCGCCCCGCAACTGCAGGACCACCAGTCCATCCGCAACGCCGTGCGCCAATTCCTCGCCGCGCAACTCAAGCAGCGCAAGGCCGATGTGCGCAGCATATCCGTGGGAGCCCTGGACCCCCGGCTGCGCCTGCCCCGCTGCAACAAGCCCCTGGAGGCTTTTGCCACCGGCGCCCGGCGACTGATCGGCTCGACGACGGTCGGGGTGCGCTGCCACGGCGCCAAACCCTGGAAATTGTACGTGTCCGCACAGACCGTCGTGGTCGGCAACGTGGTGGTGACCACCCTTCCCCTGGCGCGGCACCACGTCCTGAAGGCATCCGACCTGCGCGTGGCCCGGCGCGATCTGACCACGCTGCCGCGCGGCTACCTGGAGCAGCCGCAACAGGCGGTGGGTGAGGTGCTGCTGCGGCAACTGGGCGCAGGCCAGGTGGTGCGCCTGACGGAAATCGCCGCCCCGAAGCTGGTGCGCCGCGGAGAAACGGTGACGCTCACCGCCGATGCCGCCGGCGTTCTCGTGCGGATGAGCGGCAAGGCCTTGAGCGATGGCGCCTCGGGCGATACCGTACAGGTCAGGAACCTCAGTTCGCGCCGGGTGGTCCAAGGTGTTGTGACCGCGCCCGGCGTGGTGAGCGTGGAATAGCGTTTCGAAGCCGTCCCCCCAATTCCGCGGCAAACGCTAAAGTTTCCGACAAGGCGGCCGAAAAGGCCTACGGAAGTGTATATTTTGCAGCCAGGAGACATCCAGTATGTCTATAGAAATTAACGGCTTAGGTGATCCGCGCACGGTGGGGGCAGCGGACAGCAATGCAACCGGCGCTGCCACCAAGACGCAATCCGGTAACCCGCATGCGGCGCATCAGAGCGCCCGCACGGGCGACTCGATCCAGCTTACCGATGTAGCCAAGCAGTTGCAGAAGCTGGAGGCGCAGCTCAAGGATGTGCCGGTCGTTGACGTCCAGCGCGTGGACGCGACCCGCCAGGCGATCGCCAACGGCAATTACGAAATTCACGCGGGAAACGTGGCCCAGAAGCTGACCCAGTTCGAAGCCTACCTGCCGCACCGGTAACAGCTCATGCCCCCCACCAGCGACCAGGTAGAACGCATGCAGCAGCTGTTGGCGCAGGAAGTCGACAGCGCCACCGAATTGCGCACGCTGTTGAAGCAGGAGCAACAGGTGCTGGCCGAGGATCCGGCCAAGATCGAGTCGGTGGCCCGCTCCAAGTATGAGCTGCTCAGGCAACTCGAGGCGTTGCACGAACAACGGCGGCGCGTGCTGGCCGACGCGGGCTTCACCTCGGACCGGGCCGGGGTCGAGCGTTACCTGAACGCCTGCGCGAACCGCAGTCTGAAAACCGCGTGGGAACAGCTTTTGTCGGTGGTGGCCGAGTGCCGCGAGAACAACCAGGTCAACGCGACCATCGTTGCGCACAGCCGGCGCGCCATCCGCGACACCCTCGCTCTTCTGCACGGCGCGAACCCGGCCGCCGCCACCTATGACCCCACCGGCCGAACCAGCGACACCGGTATCAGCAGAAGCTGGGCCAAGGCCTGAGTCCGGGCCCCGGTCGTATCTTTCCGCACCAGCCGCCTGCCAACCCCACGGCTCCGACAACACCCAGGCTACCGGCCAGTCCGTCATGGTATGATCGGCGGCAACGAACCGTACACTTTGCCTCAGTCCAGGAGCTCGCGCGCAACGGAGCCTCGCCGTGACACAAGCTGACAGGATCACAGACCGTACAATCATCTCCGGGTTGATCAAACGCATCAAGGAGCAGCGCGCCCTGCTGACCGTCAGCCTTCCGAATACCAAACAGACGTTCAACAGCGCCATTCTCGACATTGACGAGGCGCTCACCTACCTGATCCTCGATGAGCTCACGCCGCAGCGCGGCCACGAAAAACTGATGGAACAGGGGATGTTGAACGCCCGCGCCGTGGTGCAGGGAGTCGAAACCCGTTTCTCGACCTCGCTGGAACAAGCGGAGACCGAATCGGGGATCTGGCTGTACCGGGTCCGGTTCCCGACGGAAGTCTCATACCTGCAGCGCCGTTCCAGTTTTCGGATACCCGTGGGGGAATCGAGCGGCGTGAGGGCCCAGCTCGCCAAGACGGAACAGCAGCCGTTCGAAGTACGCGTGGTGGACTTGTCCGAGACCGGACTGGGCGTGGAACTGCGTGCCTATGCCCAATTACAGCGCGGGGAGTTGCTGGCCTGTTCCCTGTTTCTTCCCAACCGCAAACCCATCAGCTGCAAATTTGAAGTCCGTTACACCCAGATTTTGTCCCAACCGGAACGCCATCGTGTCGGTGGCCGGCTGGTGGAGCTGGCGAGCGGCCACCGCAAGACCATCGCCCGCACAGTAACGGACCTGCAACGGGATCTGATTCGCAAGCTCGGGCGCAACACCACCTGACCCGTGCGCGGTCACTCGCGTCCAACCAAACGCACGGGATGGCTTGTCAGGTCCGCGGGCGTATCGATGTCGGCCTGCGGCTCCAGTTCCCGCCACCGTCGCCGCAACGCGCGCAGCCTTTGCCGGGTAATCCGGCACACACGATCGCTTCCCCAGGGAATGCCGCGAAACAGGCCACCGGCAGGGGTGCGCATGCCGATCAACACATAGCCGCCGTCGCGGGCCGGGCCCAGCACCGCGTCGGCGCCATCATTCAACCAGTCCAACGACTGTCGCCACTGCCGGGCCCCCAACGCCGGGCAGTCGGTGCCCACCAGGACGGAGCTGGCCGCACCGCGTCGCCACGTGGCGTGCAACGCGTGAAACATGCGCCGCCCCAGATCCGCTCCGCGCTGCCGGCGCAGGCGCACGCCGAAACGGCGGCGCAGGGCCAGAAACAGCGGGTGCGCGGTAGTCGGGCTGCACCAGACTTCGACCGGGCACAGGCGGGCGGCGTTGGCCACGGCGACGGTGCGCCACAGTAGCCGCCGCTGCAGACGTGCCGCTCCGCGAGAACCGAGCTTGCCGCGCAGGCGCGTTTTCACGCGGCCGGGCAACGGGGCCTTGGCGAACACCAACAAGCGGGAGCCGGGGTACCGCATTTCGTCACACGCCCGCTTCGCACCCATTTGCTGCTCCGGGAATTCAGTCCGAGGCGCGGTAGCGACGCGCGAGAACGGCCGGGTCGGCTCCCAGCGCGTAGGCCAGGCGCAGACGCCACATGAGAACGACGGTGCGCAGGATGCCGTGGCTTTCCCAGCGCCGGCTTGACGTGACGACCGTCTGGCGGAGGCAACAAGGGCGCGCCACACGCTTGAGGTTGCGGCTCAAGGCGATGTCCTCCATCAGGGCGATGTCGGGAAAGCCGCCCAGCTGCTCGAACACATCGCGGCGCACGAACACTGCCTGATCGCCGGTCGCGATGCCGGTGATGCGGGAACGCAGGTTGATCATGCGCTCCACGAGCCGCAGCGACCGTTGCCGGCCTGCCAGTTGCACGTCAAAGCGCCCCCAGAGCGCGCCGGACCTCACAGCGAAACTTATCCGTTCGTCGGCGTCGGCGGGCGGCTGTGTGTCGGCGTGGACGAACCACAGCACGTCTCCCGTGGCAGCGGCGGCGCCGGCGTTCATCTGGCGCGCTCGTCCTTCCGGTGCGATCAGTACCTGGTCGGCGAACTCCCCGGCTGCGTCCGGCGTGGCGTCGTGGCTGCCGCCGTCGACCACGAGCACCTCGTGCCCGCGCCCCCTTATCGATGCCAGGGCCACAAGCGTCGGCCCGATCACATCGGCTTCGTTGAGCGCTGGGACGATTACGGACAGCTTGGGCATGGTGAGCGCTCGCGGATCGTCGGGTGGCGTCACGGTCGGGCCGGACGCCCGAACAAAGCAGTGCCATTCTACCCGCATTCCGGAACCCTGCCAGCCGCAGCCGGGTAAACCGCAACCCAACCTCCTGCCTGTCGGCGTTGCCCCGGCGGGGCGACGCGCCGCCCAGGCGATGAGCGCCCCCGGATTCCGTTTCACTGCACCGGGCATCTCGGGCTATCGGTGCCGATCAGCGCCGCAAGGTGGATTCGACGCGGCAGGCGGCAACACGCCGAGGCACTGCGCGAACTGACCGCAAGTAGCGACGCGTTACCGGAGCCATCGCCGGAGCCCGTAGCCCCGAGTCAACCCGCTTGGTACACCGTACGGACTAGCTGCCTTGTTGTGAACAACGTGGTGGAGTTACACAGTCAGGCTTGCCGATGCATGACCAACCACGGCTTGGCCGCAGCGAGGTCAGGCTCAACGCCCAGCCCGGGATCCACCGGCAACGGGAACTGCCCCGACGCCAGCCGGGGAAACGGTTGCGCCAGTACCTCGCGCAACGGGTTGGGATTGACATCCATCTCCAGCAATCCGTCACCGCCGGCCGCGGCCAGCAACTGGGCGGATGCCACCAGCCCCAGTCCGCTGCCAAGAAAATGCGGGCAATACCGCCGTCCCGCCTCCAGCGCGGACCGGGCAACCGGCAGGCATCCGCTGAAGCCGCCCCATTTACACATGTCCGGCTGCACCACTGACACCGGGCCTGCGCCGATAAGGCGGGCGAATTCCTCGCTGCCGCGGACATTCTCGCCGGCCGCCAGCGCAACGCGGGATTCCGCGGCCAGAGCGCGCCACTCCCGCGCCGGGGCATCCGCAGCCAACGGTTCCTCGAGCCAGGCGAGGTCGAGGTTGCCCAGGCGATTGCACATGCGCAGGGCGCGCGCCAAATCCCAAGCCTGGTTGGCGTCCACCATCAACGCCGCGCGGCCGCCGAGTATGGCAAGGGCTTCCCGGACCGCGTCCGCGTCGCGCCGGTCGTCGAACCCGACCTTGAGTTTGTAGGCACGGAAACCACGATCGCGAACCGCATCAATGCGCTCGCGCAGTTCGTCCGGGTGCACCCCGCTGGCGTACGCCGGCACCTCGGCACCTGCAGCCGGATTCAGCAACGCGCGAACGGGCCGTCCGAGCTTACGCGCCGCCAGGTCCCAGAGCGCAATATCCAGGCCAGCCGTGACCTGGGCCAGCGGGCCCGGCTCCCCGGCCTGAATCGTCAACAGCCGCAACCGGCCGCGCAAGTGATCGAACAGTTCCCCGGGGTGCCGCAGCGGTCGGTTCAATACCAGCGGCCCGAGTACTGTCTCCACCAGTCGGGCACGGTGTTCCGCTCCGCAGCCCGGGAAATTCACCCACACCTCGCCCCAACCGTGGGCGCCGTCCTGATCCTCCACGCGCAACAACAGGACCGGGCGGTCGGCCATGGCCCCGAACGAAGTCACTACCGGCACGTCGATCGGTGCCCGCCACACCATGGCCTCAATCCGCGTCAAACGGATCAACGGCCACTGGCACTCCGATGCGCCGGCGGCCGCAAGATCATCCCCGGCCATGAATGCCAGCCTCCGCACTACGGCGCGCGGCGCCGCCGTGATGAATGCCGCGCCGGCTAACGGGCGCTGTCGTGGTGCATGCGAATGTCGGCAATGGATTCCTCCAGGTGCTGAAACGCGTGGTCGCCACCGGGAAAGGCGATGACTTTGCCGCGATCACGGTAGAGCCGCGCCGCGACCTCGGGGTCGATAACCTCGTCGTCCGCATCGAGCAGCACCAGCGTCGGCACCGTGCCGAATTGGGCGGCGTCCACGTACAGCGGGGCCAGCGCCTCGAGATGGCGGCGCTCAAAGCAGTACCGCTCGCCGGTATGGTAATTGGTCTGAGGCCCGACATGGGGCGCAAGGGTGCTGATTGGATCCAGCGCAGGGTTGATCAGCACGATGTTCAGTCCATAGCGCCGACCCAGGCTTTGAGCATAAAACCCGCCCAAGGACGAGCCGATCAGCATGACGCGGGTAAAGCGCTCCAAAGCGCACTCCACTTCCACCTCCAACTGCCGAATGGCAACCGCCGGGTCGTGATGATAACTCGGCAGAGACACGTGAATCGGCTCCAGCAGGCGCTTGAGCGTTGCGCCCTTGACCGTGGCGCCGGAACTGTTGAACCCGTGCAGATAAATGATCAAACCGCGCCTCCCCGGACGAAGGCCGCGTGCCGGAGCACGAGCGCCGGGCGGCCCCCACGCCGGAAAGCGTGGCGCTTGCCCGTGCTCAACTGCCGCATTTCGCTTCGGCGCGACGCCGCTGCCGGCTCTCGAGGTGCGTTCGCACGTTGCGCCGCACGATCAACGCCAGCGACAACACCGTCAGGATGATGAAAAACCAGCAGATCGGCGTGCTGAAGAAGATGCCGAGCGAACCTTTGGAGAGCAGCAGCGACCGCCTCAGGTTGTCCTCGAACATGGGCCCGAGAATGAACGCAATCAGAAACGGCGCCGGCGGCACATCGAACTTCAGCATGAAATAGCCCAGCGCTCCGGTGGCCACCATAATGCCGACGTCGAACATGCTTGAGTTGACGGCATAGGTGCCGAAGAAACACAACACGATGACGATTGGAAACAGAATCGCGTTGGGCACCTCGCCCAGACGGGCAAAGGCGCGAATCGCCACCTTGCCGGTAATGAACAGGAGAAAGGAACTGAACAGGATGCCCCAGAAGATGGCGTAGATCTCCGTCAGATGCTTCTGGAACAGCGTCGGACCCGGCGTCAAACCATGGATCATGAAAGCGCCCAGGATCACCGCGGTGATCACATCGCCGGGCACGCCCAGCGACAGCAACGGAATCAGCGTGGCGCCAGTGACCCCGTTGGCGCCCGATTCGGCAGCGGCCACGCCTTCGATCTCTCCTTCTCCGAAGCGGTCACCATCTTTGGAATTGCGCTTCGCTTCGCTGTAGGACATGAACGACGCCGGTGCGGCACCGATGCCCGGTATCGCGCCCAACACCACGCCGATGAGGCTGCCGCGCAAAATGGTCTTGAACGACTTGCGATAGTCGCTCCATGTAACCGAGCTTCGATCGACTTTCGAGTGTTCGCGCCCCTTCTGGTGCTTGGTGTATTCGTTGATGATTTCCGGAAGCGCGAACAAGCCGATGAGCACCGGGATGAAGCTGAAGCCGCCCATCAGATCGGCGGAACCGAAGGCAAGGCGGCTCGATCCGTAGACCAGATCCAGACCCACGGTGGCGGCCAGAAGTCCGAAGCCCGCCGAGACCAATCCCCGGGTCAGGGACGCGCCGCAGACTCCGGCGATGATGGTCAGCGAGAACGTGATCAGGGTGAAATATTCCGGGGGGCCGAAGCGCAGCGCGAAGCTGGCGATGAACCCGGCGAAGAAAATCAGCGCAATGTTGGAAATGACGTCCGCGGTGCAGCCGGCATACAGCGCCATCTGCAGCGCCCGCCCCGCCTGGCCCTTGCGCGCCATGGGATATCCGTCGAGGACTGTGCACGCGGCAGCGGGGGTGCCCGGCGTCTTGATCACGATGGCGGGAATCGAGCCACCGTAGATCGCGCCCTTGTAGATACCCACCAGCAGCAGAATGCCGGTGATCGGCGACATGTAGAAGGTGAACGGCAGGGCCAGGGCCACACCCATGGTTCCGGTCATCCCCGGAATTGCGCCGATCACCACGCCGAAGACGAGGCCCCCGAATATCGCCAGCCCGTTCTGCCAGGAGGCGAACAACGCAAAACCCGCATGTATGGTTTCCAGCATAAGGCGCCTCTCAACCGAACATTCCCGTCGGCATGGGGATATGGGCGACGACGGTGAAAAAATAGTAAAGAGCGACCGGCAACAGTACCGTGATCGGAAGCAGCACGCGCAGGCGCTTTTCGCCGTACAGAAGGGAAAACAGCGGCAGCGCGATCATTGATGTCAGGACGATACCCAGCACGTGCAGAAACCAGAAGTAGAGCCCCAACAGGGCCAGCGCGGCGGCTACCTTCGCCGAGGCAAGTGGCAGTGACAGGGCATCGTCGGCCGCCACGCGGTCCGGCTTCGGCAGTCGCGCCTCGCGGCGCATCTGGAGGACGCCCTGTACGATCAGCACCAACCCCAGCAACATCACGCCGATCGTGATCAGCCGCGGCCAGGCGGCCGGCGAGACCGCACCGGCGCCCAGTCGGGCGGGAACCCAGATTCCTTTCGGTATGGCTATGAACAATATGACGGAAAAGGCGGCAATCAACGTGACGCCCAAGATCAGATTCCTCATCGCGCCCCCCGCGAGGGCCGACCGCCGGCCGGCAGCCGGCCGGCGGTCTCCCATACCCGTTTAATGGACAATCAGACCGAGTTTCTTGCCCAGCGAGTGGTAGACTTTGTACTGCTGGTCCACGAACGCTTTGGTCTTTTCCGGCGACTGAATGTACGGCACCGATCCCAGTTTCTTCTCCAGCCCGTTCCAGGTCTTATCCTTGGAGATCTTCTGCAGCGCCTTCACCCATTTCCGGACCACATCCTTGGGCAGCCCCGGCGGTCCCCACAGGCCGCTCCAACCGACGATGCCTTCCAGTTTCGGATAGCCCAGCTCTTTCACCGTCGGCACGTTGGGCAGACCGGCGTAGCGCTCGGGTGTCGTCACCGCCAGGGCCCGCAGTTTCCCGGCCTGGATGTTGCTCAACACGGTGGCCAGGTTCACACCCAGGAAATCCACGTGACCGCCCAGCAGCGCGGTGGCAGCCCCGCCGCCGCCCTTGTACGGCACCATGGTTGCCGCGTTGGTCGGCAGACCGAGAATGTCGAACAGCATCTGCGGACCCATATTGAGAATGGTGCCGGGGCCGGAGGTGCTGTAACTGAGCTTGCCCGGGTGCTCCTTCAGCGCTTTGACCAGATCGCCGAAGGTCTTGTAGGGCGAGTCGGCCTTGACCACGAACACGTAGGGGTTGAGCTCGAGCAGGCCGAGAAAGGTGAAGTCGTTGTATTTATACGGGATGGTCGGGTTCAGCGCCGGGCCCACCGCCTCGGAACCGACGCGGGCGATCAGCAGCGTATAGCCGTCCGGGCGCGCGTTGCGCACGAAGTTGGACCCCACCACGCCGCCGGCGCCGGTCCGGTTGACCACCAGCACCGGCTGGCCGATGTACTGCGGAGCCACCGACGCCAGCGTCCGGGCCGCCAGGTCCGAAGCGCCGCCGGGCCCGTACGGCGCCACCAGCTCGATGGGTTTGGATGGATACGCCGCCTGTGCGCTGCCGAATCCGGTCAGCGCGCCCGCCAGGGCCAGCAGGACCGGCACTAAAGGTCGGATTATACGTTTTGGTTTCATTCCTACCTCCTCCGTTGTGGGACGGCAACGCCGCCAGTGATGAGCATCTGCCCCGCGGGCTTTGCCGCGAACCCGGGCAATTTGTACGATAGCAGTTTGTCCTGCATCCTTTGGCTGGTCAAGGGCCGCGTTCCAACGGTCCACCGGTTGGCTCGCTATCGGCGGTCAGGCCCGTCGTTGGAATCGATGGCCGCGCGCAGGAGTTCCGCCACATGCAGCGGTGCGCGGCCGGTGCCCTGGCGGATCTGCTCCCGGCAGCTGAAGCCGTTGGCCACCACCGGCGTGTCGGGCGCCGCCGCCCGCACCGCGGGCAGCAGCGCCTGCTCGCCGATAGCCAGCGATAGCGGATAGGTGCGCGGCGCATAACCGAACCCGCCCGCCATGCCGCAGCAACCCGGCTCGGGTTCACTGCAGTCGAATCCCGCCCGGGACAGCAGGCGCAGATCGGACCCGAAGTCGAACTCGGACTTGTGATGACAATGGCCGTGCACAATCACCCGGCCGCCGGCACCAGGCGGGGGCTCGAATCCTTCGCGCTCCAGGAATTCACCTAACAGAAATACCCGCTGCGACAATTGTCGGGCGCGGGGATCGCGGCCCAGCAGCTCCAGTGACTCGCCGCGAAATACCGACAGGCAGGCCGGCTCCAGACCCACCACGGGAATATCGCGTTTCAGGAACGGGGCCAGGGCGGCCAGGCTTTGGAGCAGGTGCCGGCGCGCCCGGTCCAGCAGGCCGGCGTCATACAGAGGCCGGCCGCAGCACACCGGACCGTCGGGCAACAGCACGGTGAACCCGGCCCGCTCCAGCAGCTCCACCGCCGCCTGCGCCGATTCCGGATGATAGTGATTGTTGAACGTATCGGGCCACAGCACCACGGACTTTTCGGTCACCCGCCGCGTATCCCGGGCCGCGAACCAACGGCGGAATGTCCGCGGCGCCAACGGCGGAAACGGCCGCTCGGCCGTGCCCGCTATCAGGCGCGCCAGTGACCGCAGGCCCCAGCCACCCGTCAGCCAGTTGCTGAGATGCGGCGCTCGGGCGGCCAGGGGAAGCCAGTCACCGATGGTGGCCATCAGATACTTGTTGCGCGAACGGCGGTGAAGCTGGTGGTAATGGGAAAAAAACTCGGCCTTGTAGACCGCCATGTCCACTGCGGTCGGGCATTCACTCTTGCAGCCTTTGCACGCCAGGCAATGTTCCAGGGAATCGTGCAGGGCTTCGTTGTCCCAGGCATCCTGCAGAAAATCACCCCGCGCCAGCTCGAACAGCATGCGCGAACGGCCCCGGGTCGAATAGCGCTCCTCGCCGGTGGCGCGGAAGCTTGGGCACATGAGGCCGGCGGCGTGCCGGTTGCGGCACTTGGCGGTGCCGTTGCAGCGCTCGGCGGCCTGGACGAAGCTGCCGCCGTCGCCCGCAAAGGCAAAGTGCGTCATCAACGTACGGGGGCGGTAGTCGGGCCCCATGCGCAGGTTTTCGTCGAGGCGATAGGCATCAACCACCTTGCCCGGGTTCATCATCGCGTCCGGATCCCAGATGCATTTGAATTCCCGGAATACCGCCATCAGTTCGTCACCGAACATCAGCGGCAGCAGCTCGGCCTTGGCCTGCCCATCGCCATGCTCGCCCGACAGCGAGCCGCCATAACGAACCACCAGTTCGGCCGCCTGGTGAAGAAAGTCGCGCCAGGTGTCGACGCCTTGTGTGCTGCGCAGATCGAAGTTTACCCGCCCGTGGATGCAGCCGTCGCCGAAGTGGCCGAACAGCGACGAACGATAACCGAACTTGCCCAGCAGTTTGCGATAGTCCCGCAGGTAGTCGCCCAACCGCGCCGGGTCGACCGCCGCGTCCTCCCAGCCGGCCACCATCTCCGGTTCGTCGCCTTGCCGATGGTTGGGCGAAGCGCCGGTTTCGCGCACACTCCAGGCGGCCTTCTGCTGGGCGGCGCGCTCCAACAACACCGCGCCGGACATGCGTGCGTCACGGCGTGCGGCCGCGAGCGCCGCTTCGCCGGCCGCCCTGGCTTCCGGCAGCGACGCGCCCGCAAACTCCACGAACAACCAGGCCTCGCCGGGCGGCAGCAGTGCCAACCCGTCGGCGCAGATCCCGCGGCGGCGCAGACCGGCGGCGATCTCGTTGTCGATGCCCTCCACCGCGCTCGGATGAAACGCCATGATCGCCGGGGTGGCGTCGGCGGCAACACAAATGTCGGGGTACCCCAGCACCAGAAGCACCCGTACCTTCGGGTTGGCGATCAACCGGGTCCTGGCGTTCAGCACCGCCACGCAGGTACCCTCGGTCCCCACCAGGGCCCGGGCGACGTTGAAGCCGTTTTCGGGCAGCAGCTGGTCCAGGTTGTAGCCCGACACCCGGCGCCGGATGCCCGGGAACCGTTCCCGGATCAGGTCGCCGTAACGGTCGGCAAGCGCCTTCAAGGCCTGGTAGATCTGCCCCTGGCGTCCGCCTGCGGCGACGATGCGCTGGTAGGCAGCGTCATCGGTGGCCCCCACCCGGAACCGGTCGCCGCCATAGGTGAGCACTTCCAACTCACACACGTTGTCGTCGGTCTTACCGGCCACGACCGAGTGCGCGCCACAGGAATTGTTGCCGATCATGCCGCCGATGGTGCAGCGGCTGTGGGTGCCGGGGTCCGGCCCGAACGTCAGGCCGTGCGGTTCGGCCGCCTGCTTCAGGGCGTCGCACACCACGCCCGGCTCCACCAGCGCGGTGCGCTCATGGGGGTCGATATCCAGCACCCGGTTCATGTACTTGGAATAATCCAGCACCACCGCCACGTTGCAGCATTGGCCGTTCTGCGACGTTCCGCCGCCGCGGGAGAGGATCGGCACGCCCGCCTGGCGACAGACCTCGAATGCCGCCACCACATCCCGGTCGTGCCGGGGAATCACCACGCCGTAAGGCACCTGCCGGTAGTTGGACGCATCGGCGCTGTAGAGCGCACGGTCGCCGTCGGCAAAACGCACCTCGCCTTCCACCCGCGCGCGCAGCGCCTCGGCGACGCCGTCGACATCAACGGCCTCGTGCAAGCGGCTTCGCGTCGGTGGATTCACAACGGCGGCACCGTCTTCGGCGCCATGAACTGGCCTTCACCCCAGCGTTCCGTCTTGGTCGCGGCGCCTTCGATCACTTGCAGGACCATCCCGCCCAGCGCCTCGGCGGTGTCGGACAGGTCGCGCGCGCCGGTCACCAGTCCACTGACGTCCAGGTCCACGCCATCGCGCCACACGTCGACCGTCTGCGGGTTGCCGCACACTTTCAGCGTCGGCGCCAACGGATTGCCGGAAGGATTGAACACGCCGATGCCGAACAGCGTCAGCTGGGCCCCTGCCGCCACCATCCCGGTGATGGACATGGGGCTGAAAAACGGCGTGTCCATGAAGTACAGGCCCGGACCGTCGGGCCGCTCGGCGAAATCGAGACAACCGCAAAACGGCGTGGTGCCGGTCTTGGCCACCGCCCCCATGCTCTTTTCCACCAGCGTGGTGAGCCCGGCGGCGATGTTTTCGGCGGTCGGGTTCACGCCCCGGTAATCGGTTCCGTCGGCGCACATATAAGCCTCCCGTGCGGCCATGCGCTCCAATATGCGCCCGGCGACCACCTCGGACACGGCCCGTTCACGAATTACGTGCTCGGCGCCGATGAACTCGGCCGTCTCCGAGACGATGGCCGTACCGCCCTCGTCGATGAGCCGGTCCACGAAACGGCCGATGGTGGGATTCGCGCACAGGCCGCTGGTGGCATCCGAGCCCCCGCACTCGAGCGCCACGGTCAACCCGCCCAACGGCGCGGCCTGGCGCCGCTGTGCCGATAGCTGACGCGCAATGGCCCGCAATGCGCCGCGGCCGCGGTCGACGGCGTCGCCGATGCCGTTGGCGGCCATGAACGCGTGGACCTCCAGCGGTTTGTCGACGCTCTGGTAGCGCTCCCGGATCGCCTCGGCGGCATTCGCATCATGCGCAAGGATCAGCGCTCCGCCCACATTGGGATGGTGCACCACTCCATCCAGCACCCGCTGCTGAACGTCCGGGTCCGGGCCCCGCAAACCGCGCATGAAATCCCCGCTGACGCACAACGCGTCGGCATGCGCTTCGGCGATCAATGCAGCCAGTCGGTTGGTCAAGGCGACGGTCGAGAGCACCACCACATGATTGCGTACCCCGACGGCGCCGTCGCTGCGTCGAAACCCTCGGAACGTCGTCGACACCTCGCAATCCCCTTAAGTGCAATTGTGAACGTGTACGTGCTCGCCGGGATGGATCGGCCGCGTCGCATGCCCGATGACCACCCCGTACTTGCGCACGGCTTCCCCCTGAGCGATGGCGGCAACCGCGACCTTGTGGCCGAAGGGCACGCCGGCCTCCACCGGGCCGCCGCCGGCCAGGCGGGTTCGCTCCACGTGGCTGTCGAGCAACGTCGTGACGTTGTCTGCGTCCTGCAGACGTATGTGACTACGCGCCGGTTCCGAGCCGCTCATACCGGCGCCCTTTCCACGCCCGATTCTCCGTTGCATAACCCGTCGCCCCGGCCGTTCATGAACCGATCCACGATCAGGCGTGCGAATGCAAAGGAACTGGTGAACCCGGGCGACACGGCGTTCAGCACATGCAAGGTGCTGCCGGCCTTGAGCACAACATAATCGGGCTCCAGCTTCCCGGTATCCAACTGGACGAGTTGCGGGCGGATCCCCACCTTCGCCGTGGGCTGGAGCATCGAGGCCCGCAGGGCCGGTACCAGTCGCGCCGCCGCTCGTGCCGCCAGGAACCGGAAACGGTTGCGGATCTCCTCGTGGACCAGCCGCCGGAACCCACCATCGCTTCTGAAGTAGAGCCGGGCGGCCACGCCCGCTGCCAGCGCCGCGTCGCGCACATTCGCACCCCTCACCCCCTTGTAGTTCTCCCGGCCCAGCGCCGGCAGCGCGGTGGGCCCGACGTACAGGTCCCCGTGCACCGACCGCGAAACGTGAATACCGAGAAACGGCAGGCTGAGGTCGGGAACCGGGTACACGTGCCGGGACACCGCCGGCGCCCGGTCGCTTCGGACCCGAAAATAACTGCCGCGAAACGGGACCAGGGCATAACGCGGCGCGCA
Source organism: Gammaproteobacteria bacterium (assembly GCA_037385045.1). GTDB lineage: Bacteria > Pseudomonadota > Gammaproteobacteria > JASBUN01 > JASBUN01 > JARRNJ01. The sequence continues at coordinate 19,120 of JARRNJ010000021.1, forward strand.
ACCACACAGATGGGCGATGCGGTCGGCGTAGGCGCCCGCACAGTTGAATAGGAAACCGAAACGGATGCGGCCTTGCCGGCTCGACGCCGTGCGCCGCCCCTCATCCACGCCCTGCACGCGAACCCCCCAACGGAACCGCACGCCGCGTTGAGCCAGGACACCGGCCAGCGATGACACGATCTCACCCGGATCCACCGTGGCCGTGTCAGGACAAAAAATCGCCCCTCCCACCGTACGCGCGGCGGGCTCGAGTTCCGCGGCCTCCCGCTCGTCGACGAAGGCGGCGTTGACGCCGTTGGCCGCCGCGTTGGCGAGCAGCCGGTCCAGGCCCGGCACCGCCTGCTCCGTCGGTGCCACGATCAGTTTGCCGGTCTCGGACAGCGCCAGCCCCCGCTCCCTCACGAACGCCTTCATACGCCTGGCGCCGTCGGCACACACCCGCGCTTTGAGGCTGCCCGGCGCATAGTAGATTCCCGAGTGCAGCACACCGCTGTTGCGCCCGCTGGCGTGCGCTCCCGGTCCCGCTTCCTTGTCGACGACGGCAATGGACGCACCGGGAAACCGCTGGCGCAGCTCGTAGGCAAGCGTCAACCCTACAACTCCGGCACCCACAATGACAAAGTCATCCACCGATGAAGCGGCTGCCCGGCGTTGCGCTTCCGGCAAATATTGTTGGTTGTGCCAATCCGACACCGGCAGATACACCCTGCGAGATTACATCTCGTCCCAGTACTCACTGGGATCGACTTGGGCGTCGATGACCGTCAACCGGCGCGAAGCCACCGCCTCGCGCAGCGCCGCATCGAACGCGTCAATGGACTGCACGCGCACGCCGCGCGCCCCGAAACCCTCCGCGATTTGATCGAAGCGTGGCGAGACAAAATCCACGGCCCGCGCCTGCATGTTCATCTTGCTCTGCTTGAGCTTGATCAGGCTCAGGGCGGCGTCATTGAGCACCACCACCACCAGCGGGAGATTGCGTTCGGCGGCCAGCGCCAACTCGCCCTGGGTCATGAGCATGCAGCCGTCGCCCAGCAGCGCGACCACTGTCTTGTCCGGATGCACAACCTGCGCCCCGATGGCTGCCGGTACTGCGTAGCCCATGCAACCGAGGCCATTGGATTGCAGCAGTTGACCGGGCTGCGTGCAGCGGATGACGTGATTGGCGAGAATGCGGTGGGCGCCCACGTCCACCGTCATCAGCCAGTCGCTGGTGGCGTGATCACTGACGCAACGAAACAGGCCGGCCGGACTGATGCCCTGAGCCGGGGCGCGCGGGGCGGTCAGTTCCTGCAGCTCCCGCTTCAATTGCTGCGGATATTCGTCGGCCCAGAATCGCAGCTGCGCCCCGTCGGCCGGCCGCAGCTGCCCGAGAATGGCCGCTACGTCACCAACGGCCTGGCGTCCGACGGGAAAGATGCGGTGGTTCTGGACCGACCAGTCGATGGACACGCAGGCGCGGGCCTCCGGCCACGCGTTGAGCCAGGCGTCACGCAGCTCGATGGGATCAAAGCCGACCATGACCACCCGGTCGGAGCGATCCAGCAACTCCTGCACCCGCGCGTCCACCACCGGGCTCAGGCCCACGGCGCCCAGGCTGAGCGGCCCGGTCTCATCGACGACGCCCTTGGCCTTGTAGGTCGTCAGTACCGGAAACTGCCAACACTCGACGAATTGGCGCAGCGCGTCCGCCACTCCCGGCTGAAGGCAGCCTCGTCCGGCGAGGACCACGGGATTGCGCGCCTCCTGGAGCAACTGCGCCAGCTCCGAGGCCTGCCCGGCGGCCAGCTGAGCGGACGCCACCGAAGCCGGCCGCAGCGTTTCCTCCACCTGGGCCGCCCGCCGGTTGCAATCCGCCGGCACGTTGAGCAACACCGGGCCGGGCGGATAATCCAGCGCGATGTCGAGGGCCTTGGCCACATGCTGCGCAGGACGGTCCGGGTTGAGGTTGGCCGCGTACTTCGTCACCGGAGTCGCCAATGCGACATGATCGCAGACTTGATGGTTGTAGATGCCGAGCCGGTTGGTGGCCATTTCCCCCGACAACACCACCACCGCCGAGCGCTCCATCCAGGCGCCGGCGATGCCGGAAACGGCATTGGCAATGCCGGGCCCCAGCGCGGGTATGAGGACGCTGGGTGCGCCGGTCAACTGGTATACGGCATCGGCCATGAACGCCGCCGACGGCTCCGACTTCGCCAGAATGAACTCGATGCCGTGCTCTTCACAGGCGCGAATGGTCTCCAGCACGTCGTTGCCGGGGATGCCGAAAGCGTAACGAACGCCGTACGCCTTCAACGTACGCGCAATGCTGTCAGCCACGCGCGGTGCCGCACCGCCTGGGTTGGAGGACGCCTCAAGCGACATGATGAACCTCCTCGGAATTCAGTGTAGGTGTGCCGGTCGTGGTTTGCAGAGCCCGGGAGCCGCTGCGGGTGCCGGCATTTGTTGTGTTGCCATGTCCTCCGGCGCGGCCGCCACCCTGGGGCTTTTGCGGAACTATCGTATGTCAGGCCTCGGATCCAGTCAACTAGATGAGTCATATCTTCTATATAATTACACGCGGCGTTTGGCGCAGGCGCCCCCGACGCCGCCACCGGCGGCAGACGGCGCTTGGGCTACGCCCGATACGTGTATTCCTTCCCACCGCGCGGCGCTGTTATAATCCCGTTTCGCTCGGGGCGGCTGATAAGGTCGCATATTCATTGCCGCCCGCAGCGGGCTCCCTTCACGCGCAGCTTGCGTGGCGGGAACCACCGGGGCCGTAGCTCAGCTGGGAGAGCGTCGCGTTCGCAATGCGAAGGTCGGGAGTTCGATCCTCCTCGGCTCCACCATTCAAAAACCCGCTGATCAGTCAGCGGGTTTTCTTCGTTCCAGCCGGACGATCCGGCCCGCGGGCATGCCGAGGCGAACCCGGCTGTTCCGCGGCGCGTTCGACAGGACCGGGGGTTGCCGCCGCCGGCTTGGCTAAACGCTCAGCGAGCTTCCAGCGACGGGCGCAAGGCGGCGAACGCCTCCAGCGCATCGGGGTTGGCCAGGGCGTCGACGTTCTTTACCGGGCGCCCGTGGATCACCTCGCGCACGGCGAGTTCGGTGATCTTGCCGGACAACGTGCGCGGAATGTCCGGGACCTGCTCGACGCGAGCCGGAACGTGCCGCGGCGTGGTGCTTTGCCGGATCACCTCGCGGATGCGCCCGCGCAGTGCATCGTTCAACTCCACGCCCTCGCGCAGGCGCACGAACAGCACGATGCGCTCATCGCCCTGCCACGCCTGACCGACGGCGATGGACTCGAGAACCTCATCGATCTGTTCGACCTGGCGATAGATCTCCGCCGTCCCGATGCGCACGCCACCGGGGTTGAGCGTTGCGTCCGAACGCCCGTAGACGATCACCCCGCCGCGCGGCGTGATCTCGATGAAATCGCCGTGCGTCCACACGCCCGGGTAGCGGGCAAAATAGGCCGCGCGGTACCGGGCGCCGTCCGCATCGTTCCAGAAGCCGACCGGCATGGACGGAAACGGCGCTTCGCAGACGAGTTCACCGGGCCGGCCGCGCACGGGCTGTCCGTCGGGGCCGTAGGACTCCACCTTCATGCCCAGACCGCGGCACTGCAGCTCCCCTCGGTACACCGGCAACAACGGATTTCCGAGGGCGAAACAGGAAATGATGTCGGTCCCACCGGAAATTGACGACAGCAGTACGTTCTGCTTGATGTCCCGGTAGACGTAATCGAAGCTCTCGGGCGCCAGGGGGGAGCCGGTTGAGAGAATCGTCTTGAGAGACTGCAGCCGCCGTTTGTCACGCGGCTTGACGCCGGCCTTCTCGATCGCCGCCAGCCATTTTGCACTGGTCCCGAAGACGGTAACGCCGAGCTCGTCGACCAGGTCCCACAGTGCGTTACCGTCGGGATGAAAGGGCGAACCGTCGTAGAGCACCAGGCAGGCACCTGTGGCAAGGCTCGAAACCGCCCAGTTCCACATCATCCAACCGCAGGTCGTGTAGTAGAAAACGCGGTCGTCACGCTTGACATCGGTATGCAGTACGAGCTCCTTCAGGTGCTGCAACAGCGTGCCCCCGGCTCCGTGGACGATGCATTTGGGCACGCCGGTAGTGCCCGACGAATACATGATGTACAGCGGATGTGCGAAGGGCAGCGACGCGAAGGCAATTTCCCGGTCGGCTTCGCCCGCGGTGAAGTCGGCCCAGGACACCGCACGGGGCAGCGCGGCGAGATCGAGGGCGGCGCTCGAATACGGAATCACCACGGTGCGCTCGACGGACGGTATGGCGTCGAGCATATCGCCCAACTTGGCGAGGCATGAGTGGGTCCTGCCGCCGTAGGGATAGGCGTCGACGGTGATCAGCACCTTGGGCTCGATCTGACCAAAGCGGTCCACCACCCCCTGGACGCCGAAATCAGGGGAGGTCGAGGACCAGGTCGCGCCCAATGACGCCGTCGCCAGCATGGCGATCACCGTCTCCGGCATATTGGGCAGGTAGCCCGCAACCCGGTCTCCGGATCCCACCCCGGCGCACTCGAGCCCCTTCGCGAAACGCGCCACCTCGGCATACAGCTGGGCATGGCTGAGCTCGCGCGCGTTTCCCCATTCGTTGCGAAACAGGATAGCCGGGCGGTCGTCACGGAACCGCAACAGATTCTCAGCGAAGTTCAGCTGCACTCGCGGGAACCACCGCGCACCCGGCATGCGCTCCGCGTCGAGCAGTGCCGGCTCCAGGTCTCCGGAAGCGCGAATGCCACAAAATTCCCATAACAGAGGCCAGAAACGCTCCGGCTGACGCACGGAGAACTCCCATAGCGGCGCGTAGCGCTGAATGTCGGGGTTACCCACGCGATCCTGTACGAAGCGCACGAAGCGCGCCATGTTCGAGTTCTCGCAGCGCGCTTCATCGGGTCGCCATACGGGCTGATCCATGCGTCTCCCCTCCAACCCTACGGATATTGGTGTTTCAACGCCGTGCCGATCGCCACGGCGTCGCCACTACAAGTGTAGCGCGCGACCGGCTTGAAAAGCCCTACGGCGCCCGGGCGAACGAAACACGACTGCTCTTTGCACGCCGTCGTGTCGCGAGGGATAATACGAGGCCCGGCACAGCCTGCAGCGACCCATGTCCGACATCGTCATCGTCTCCGCCAAGCGTACGCCTATCGGCTCCTTCCTCGGTCAGTTCTCCGGGATATCGGCGCCCTCGCTGGGAGCCGTAGCCATCCGCGCGGCACTGGAGCAGGCGCGGGTCGAAGGTGCCGAGGTTTCGGAAATCATGATGGGCTGCGTGCTGCCGGCCAACCTCGGGCAGGCACCGGCACGGCAGGCAGCCATCGCCGGTGGAATTCCGCCCTCGGCCAGTTGCACCACGGTGAACAAGGTCTGCGGCTCGGGCATGAAGACCATCATGCTCGGCCACGATCTGATCAAGGCGGGCGCGGCGGCGATCACCGTGGCAGGCGGCATGGAGTCCATGAGCAATGCACCGCACATGATTCCCAATTCCCGAGGCGGCAACCGCTACGGCAACTTCGAGGTCGTCGACCACATGGCCTGGGACGGGCTGACCAACCCTTACGACGGCCAGGCGATGGGGCACTTCGGCGAATGCACCGCCGAGCGCTACGGATTCACCCGCGAGCAGCAGGACGCCTTTGCCGTCGAGTCGCTGACCCGCGCGCTGGCCGCGCAGGCCGACGGCGGATTCGCGGCCGAAATCGCCCCGGTTCCGGTCACCACCCGCGGCGGCGGGGTCACGTTCGACTGCGACGAGGAACCGGGCCGCGGCAGCATCGACAAGATTCCCTCCCTGCGCACGGTTTTCCGCCGCGACAACGGCACCATCACCGCCGCATCCTCCTCGGGCATCTCTGACGGTGCCGCCGCCGTCGTGCTGATGAGCGCCGCAGAAGCCGAACGACGCGGACTGACGCCGTTGGCACGCGTGGTGGCGCACGCCACGCACGCGCAGGAACCTGCCTGGTTCACTACCGCCCCGGTCGGTGCCATCGCCAAGCTGTTGCAGCGCACGGGCTGGCGCGTGGACGACGTGGACCTGTTTGAGATCAACGAGGCCTTCGCGGTGGTCGCCATGGCCGCCATGCACGATCACGCCATCCCCCACGCCAAGGTCAATGTCCACGGCGGCGCCTGCGCGCTGGGGCATCCCATCGGCGCCAGCGGCGCACGCATCGTGGTCACTCTGCTGCACGCCCTGACCGCCCGCGCCGCACGCCGGGGCATTGCCACGCTGTGCATTGGCGGCGGCGAAGCCACTGCCATCGCCCTGGAACGGCTCTAGGAACCGCTACTGCATGTACCAGCCGTGGCTGACCACCACGGACTGGCCGGTCAGGGCGGCCGAGGGAAAGGCACACAGGAACAGCACTGTCTGCGCCACGTCATCGATGGTGGTGAATATGCCGTCCACCGTTCCGCCGAGCATTACGCGCCGCACGACCTCCTCCTCGCTGATCCCCAGGACCTTGGCCTGCTCCGGGATCTGCTTTTCCACCAGCGGGGTGCTGACGAAGCCGGGGCAGACGACGTGCGAACGCACGTTGTGAGCCGCGCCCTCCTTGGCCAGCACCCGGGCGAGCCCCAACAGCCCGTGCTTGGCCGTCACGTAAGCCGATTTCAGCGCCGACGCCTCATGGGAGTGCACCGAGCCCATGTAGATCACCGTTCCACCGTGATCGTCGCGGTACATGTGGCGCAAGGCCGCCTTGGTGGTCAGAAAGGCGCCGTCCAGGTGAATCGCCAGCAGGCGCCGCCAGTCGGCGAATGCGAAATCCTCGATCGGATCGACGACCTGGATACCCGCATTGGAGATCAGGATATCGACGCCCCCGAATGCCTCGGCCACCCGCGCCGTGCCCTCAACCACCGAATCCTCGCTGGTGACGTCCATGGGCACGGCCAGGGCGCTGCCGCCGCCCGCCACGATCTGCTGCACCGCCGCCTGCGCACCCGCCGCGTCGATGTCCGCCACTGCCACTGCCGCGCCCTCACGCGCCAGCAATTCGGCAACGCCGCGGCCGATGCCGCTGGCCGCGCCCGTCACAATCGCCGTCTTTCCGCTGAGCTTCATTGGTGTCTCCTCGCCGGTTAACCCGCGTTGCGAGCCCTGGGCGCATGGTAGCAAACCGCACCCGCGTCACCAGGCAGAGACCTCCATATACCCGTTCTGCAAAGCGAACGCCAACGCCTGTTCGTGGGTCAGGAAACGGACGATCGCGCCCACCGCTGCGTTGCCGGGCACCGTCGGGCACCACCGCGCAGTCCGGCGGGCTCCGGAAGTCGAAAGAACCGCTCCCGGTCCATCGGCAGCGCTGCGGCGGTGATTGGCACAAAAGGAAAGCGCCGAAGGCGGCATCGAAACGAACGCAAACAACCGACTGTGCCCCGGCACGAGTCAACCGGCGAGCGCTCACCCTGGCCTGAAACACTTCGATTGTGTAGTATCGGCGTGGTTCAGCCGTGCCCGCGGGCCGGCCGACCATTCCATTTCCACGGCCCGTGCCACACGGGGAACCCCTCCCCGCACCGCCCCGGTAGCTCAGCTGGATAGAGCAACCCCCTCCTAAGGGGTAGGTCGCAGGTTCGACTCCTGCCCGGGGCGCCATTCATCCATTTAAGGACCACAGAAGCCCCGTGGATCCCGTTCCCGCTTGCGAAGACGCCCGGTGATGCGGCCGCTGGTTCAGCGCGCGAGGCGCTGCCGCTGAACAGGTTGTTCACTGGACAATTCACCGGACCCTTGCTCAGTACGAGCGGTCACCGGCCCAGCGTGGCCGGTGACCCGGACGGCCCAATCGGGTTGCGCTGCGGCTCGCGAAGCACAACCCGCACCCGAGGCAACGCAGCCCGGATCGAGGCCAACGGCGGGGATCGGGGTCGGTTGCGCCCCCGCACGGTGGATGCAGTGCCGAAGCCCTGTCGCCCTCCCGCCAGGCCGAGCGGGCGCGGCGCAGAGCGCCTGTGGGTTTCAGCGGTGCATGGCCCCGCCCATGCCCTTGCCCATCGACATGCTGTCCGCGATGGTACGCACAGGCGCCTTGATCTGCTTTTCACTGCCGTCGGCAAACTTCAGAGTGAGGGCTACCGTGTCGCCCACGCGCAGCGGCCGCGTGAGGTTGATCAGCATGATATGCAGGCCGCCCGGCTTGAGTTCGGTGCTGCTTTTCGCCGCCACGTCGATACGAGGGATACGGCGCATTTGCATCATGCCATTCACCATGGTGTGGGTGTGCAACTCGACCACCTTGGCCACGCGGCTGGCGGCGGCGACCACGGCGTGATCGGCGTCACCGGTATTGCGCAGGGTCATGAAGGCGGCGCTGTTGGGCTGCCCGGGAGGAACGGCTCGGACGTAGGCGCCGTCGACGGCAACCTGGCCGGCGGCGCTGCCGGCGGCCAGGGCGCCCGCGGAAACGGTCAGCAGCACGCCGAGGCCGAGGATACGAATGAAGTTGCGCATGATGTTCTCCTGTCTGAGGTGAAATGTGGTTGGAATAGTCAGAGCCTGTTCACGCTGTCGAAGCATCTGCTGCCGGCGCGGCGTTTTGTGTCCCGCAAGGCGCCATGAGCGCGCTGTAGCCCGGCAACACAGGCGAGCAGCAATACCGCGGAAGGCGAAACGCGGCCCGGCGGGTTGCGCCCGAGAAACTGTGATTCGGTGCTGCCCGTCGCTCGCTTGGCGTGGTCAAGCCACGCTCCTCGCGCCTTGATTGACGGCTTCTCAGGCCCAACGGTGGGCGCGTCGGTCGCGTAAACACGCCTTAGTTCTCCGCCAGCAGTTTGCGCAGCTCAGCCGCGATCTGGCCCGGCGTGGTGCCGTGGGGCAGGTTGGCGCGCAGCTTGCCGTGACGGTCGATGGCGTAGATAAAGGCGGAGTGGTCAATGGTGTAACCCAGAGCCGACGACGGTTCTTTTACCACCCGGTATACCGCGCCGTATTTTTTGGCCACCGCCGCCACCTGCGCCGGGGTGCCGGTAACGCCCTTGATGTGCGGATCAAAATAGCCGGCGTATTCCGCCAGGCGTTTGAGGGTGTCGTGCTGCGGGTCGACGCTGACGAAGATACCGGCCACCTGGTCGCGCTCGGCCGGCGTCAGCTCCTGGTAAGCGGCTTTGATCGTGGCCAGCGTGGTCGGACAGATGTCGGGGCACATGGTGTAGCCGAAATAGAGCAGCACCACCTTGCCCCTGTCGTCGGCCAGGGAAACCGGTCCATGGAGCGAATTCAACGTGAAGTCGCCGCCCCGGGGTTGGGCCGGTGCCTCCAGGGTGGCGTGGCCACTGCCAACCGGCGGCCGCCAGAACAACGCCAGCCAAACACCGGCTCCGGCAAGAATGACGATCACAGCCAAGGGGACAAGACGTTTCATCGGGCAACCTCTCGGCGCACTGCGCCAGTGCGCATGGTCACGGCCGTACCGTGGCAAAACGGAAGGGAAAAGCGAGCACGCCGTCGGCGCTCTGCACCAACACCGCGGCGCGCCACTCCATGCGCGAGCGGGTGCACACGGGCAGGATCGCCTGCCCGGCGTAGGCCGCCCCGTCGGGTTTGAGCACGAAGCGGTTGAAACCCATCTCCATGTTCACACCGGTGAAGTCGATTACCACGCGGCTGACCCGGAGACCGACAAGCCGGACGTGGACACGCATCGGCTGGAGTGCGACCACCGGACGCGGCGAAAGGGTGAGGATGACGCCGCGTCCGTCTGCCAGCCGCGCGGCGCAGGGCCCGGCCTGAAGATCGCAGTTTGGCGTCGTTGCGGTGACCGTGGCTCGGGGCTGAAGCAGCCCCCTGGCCTTCCAGCCGGCGGTTCCGAGCACGACCAGCGCCAGCAACAGGGCCAACGGCCAGAGCAGATTCTGCAAGTGCTTCAAATCGCCTCTCCCCGTGGCTTGCCGGGCAGCGTGAACCGGCGGCGTACGTGCCGCCGGGTTGGACGGTGGTCGGACGGGATCGAAACTGCGCGGTCTGCCAGGGCATGGTTCAGAACTTCACCGCCCCCTGTAGTCCAGCCACTGACGCCGGACCCGCCGACGCAGGCGAACATAGGCTGGAGAGGAATATCCGGCCGGTTCTCCGGTCGCGCCGGATCACCGGATCGCGGTCACCGCCGCCGAACCGGCCGCTGCCGACACCGCTGTCGGCGGCGAACAGTGCCGGGACCGCGACGCCGACTGCGAAAGAACGGTATGACATCAAAGCTCCAGCATGGTTGGACAACGATCCGCGGGAACGGGGCAATTGTCGTGCCAGTCGACCAAGTGGCTGTTTCGCAAGTGATCTGCGCCCGCAGCAGGCCCCCCGGGTACCGCGAAATCACGCACCCGTTGCGCCATTTGCCACACTGGCGGTCTCGCCGGGCCACGGGCGTTCGGGCCGCCGCGCCGGGCCGAACAGCGGCCTGCCGGCGCCAGCCGCCTGGTCTTCGTGCGTGCCGTGCAGTGTGCCCGGTCCGTGCTGAGGTCCAAGCCCGATCCGACGACCTGCACATTGCGCCGGCATCCGGGATACTGAGGCAGGACGGGTGGGCGCTGGCGCCCCTGTGGAACACGTGGACCGGCAACGGCAAAGGTACCCTTTCGGGGACAAGAACCCTTTCGGTTAGGGGCCGTTCGACTTGTCCGCACTGCGCACTCGGCGAACGCCGCGTCGGTTCCCTTCGCGCGTGGCCCGCGCGCGAGCGCGGTGGATTAGTCGCGAATCTTACCGACAGCCGAGAGCGTCGCGTGGCCCGCGCGCGAGCGCGGTGGATGCGCATCGCTTGTCCACCGTGCCGGCATGAGTGAAGAGCGCGCAGCGTCCTCGTAGGGTGGATAAGCGAAGCGCATCCACCACCCAGGCGTCCTCGTAGGGTGGATAAGCGAAGCGCATCCACCACCCAGGCGTCCTCGTAGGGTGGACAAGCGAAGCGCATCCACCACCCAGGCGTCCTCGTAGGGTGGATAAGCGAAGCGCATCCACCACCCAAGAGATCGGGGCAAGAGCAAGCACCTGCGGACCTGGACCGGCACGACCGTCGCTTTGCACCCGTCAATCCGGCCCGGCAAAATGCTCTCCGTGGACACGCCTCAGTGCAACGCAGCTGTTCGGCTTCTCCTGCCAGCGACTCGTCAGTCACTTCGACTGCATCTTTTCCTGCGACACTGAAGCATTGGCGCGCCCTCCGCCCGCGCCGACGGGCCTCGGCCGACGCGGACACCGGTCGCGGCTGCTATACTTGGCGAAATTCATCGTCTCTTCGCAAACGCGAATTGATCGAAGCCTTGCCGCGCCAAACGCTAGGCAGCGACTTATCTGCCTGCGCTGCAACCGGGAACCAGGCGTCAGCCCCATCTTCCATGCGCATGCGTCCAACACAACTCACGGCGTTCCTGTCCCTGTTGCTGCTGGTGCGCACCGGTGCGGCGGCGCAGGCGGCGCCCGATCTGCAGCAAATGCAGCAGGAGCTGCGCCAACTGAAGGCGCAGCTGGCGGAAATGGCACGCCTCAAGCAGCAGGTGCAGGCGCTGGAAACGCAGATCAACCAACTCGAACAGTCGCAGGCCAAGTCGCGACCGGACGCCTCCGCGCGACAGGATCAGCCACCGAAGAAGGAAAAGCGACTGAAGCTGGGCGGTGCGATTCGCTTCAACTACTTCTACAAGAACTACGACACGGCCGTGAAAGCCAAACATGGCCAGAGCGGGCTCGACCTGTTCCGCATCAATGCCGACGGCGGCTATCGGAACTGGCTGTTTTCGGCCGAGTACCGCTGGTATCCGTACATGCAGACCATTCACCACGGCTGGATCGGCTACAAGTTCAACGACCACAGCCAGCTGCAGGCGGGCATCACCAAAGTGCCGTTCGGCCTGCTGCCGTACGCGGCCCATAATTATTGGTTTGGCGTGCCCTATTACGTCGGTTTGGCGGACAACTATGACACCGGCGTCAAATACCTGCGCACATCGGGTCCGTGGGACCTGAGGCTTGCGTTCTTCAAGAACGGTGAGCTGGGCGACTCATCGAATCTCGATCGCTACTCATTCGACGTGGTCAGTGTCGGACCAGGGAAGAACGAGCAGACCAATCAGTTCAATGCGCGCCTGGCCTACACCTTCGGCAGGGACACGTCTTGTTCCAACGAGGTCGGCGCGTCGCTGCTGCGCGGCTCGCTATACAGCCTGGACACCGGCAAGAACGGCAGTCACTGGGCGGCGGCGGCGCACCTCGACTCCCGCTGCGGGCGCTGGAACGTGCAGCTGGAAGCCGCGCGCTATCATTTCTCGCCGCGCAATCCCGCCGGCGTAAGCGACCGGACCGTGCGCCTCGGTGCGTTCGCCACCAGCTACGACGTGGCATCAGCCGGCACCCTGGGCGTGTTCAATGTCGCCTACAACCTGCCGGTGCACTGGCAATCCATCGACCAGATCACCTGTTACAACGACTACAGCGTCCTGCACAAGGATGCGAGCGGATTCCGCAAGTCGCAGCTCAACACCACCGGCTGCGCCATCGGCATCGGGCCACTGTTCACCTACATCGACATCATCCGTGCCAACAACATGGTGTTTCTCGGCAACGGCTCCCTGGCCGGCGGCGGCTACTATTTCTGACATGCGAGTACGCCGCATTTGCAACACACATTTCCAGCGTCGACGGGCGAACTGCCTTCGCTGGCTGGCCACGGGCCTGCTGCCCGTACTGGCTGCGTGGCCGGGATTGCCGGCCCGGGCGGCCGCGCCGCTGACCGTGGTCTCCTGGGGGGGCGCCTACACCAGGAGCCAGATTCTCGGGTTCATACGCCCCTACGAAAAGCAGCACCATGTCACGGTGTCGGTGCTGGATTACGGCGGCGGCCTGGAACAGATCCGCGCCCAGGTGCGTTCCTACAACGTCAAATGGGACGTCGTTGACCTGGAACTGGCCGACGCCATCCGCGGCTGCCGGGAAGGGCTGCTGGTGAAGATTGATCCGGCCCGGCTGGCGCCGGCTCCCGACGGCTCGCCGACTGCCGATGACTTCATCCCCGGAAGTCTGCGCCCCTGCGCCGTCGGCAGCGTCACCTGGTCGACGGTGATCGCCTACAATCCCGCCGCCTACGGCGAACATGCGCCGGACCGGCTCAAGGATTTCTTCGACGTGAAGAGATTTCCCGGTCGGCGCGGCATGCGCAACACCCCCAAGGCCAATCTGGAGTGGGCGCTGATGGCCGACGGCGTCGCGCCTTCCGGGGTTTACCGCGTGCTGGGCACCGAGGCGGGGATCGAGCGCGCCTTCCGGGTACTGGACCGGATCAAGCCCTATATCGAGTGGTGGGACAGCGGCGAACAAGCGGTCCGCATGCTGGAAACCGGCCGTGTCGCCATGACCACGGTCTACAACGGGCGCATCTACGCGGCGTCACAACGCAACGAGCATTTCCCCATCATCTGGGATCATCAGATCTGGAATCTCGACCTGTGGGGCATTCCACGCCACACCGGCCGGCTCAAACAGGCCATGGATTTCATCCGCTTCGCCACGTCCCCGTCGAGCCTGGCGGCCCAGGCCCGTTACATACCCTATGGGCCGGTGCGGCGGTCGGCCATGGCCCGGGTCAACGCCAAGATGCGTCCCCACCTGCCCACCGCCGACAAGCGCATGGACAACGCCCTGCAAATCAACGCGCAGTGGTGGGCCGATCACTACCAAACGCTGCAGCAACGGTTCGAACAATGGCGCCGGCGCCCGGTGATGGTGCCGCGCGCCCTGCCCCGCTGACCGTCTCTCCCCGAAGCCCTCTTCAACGCAGGCGCCGGGCTTCCACCACATTGGCCAACTGCCCGATCTTGTCCAGGACCCGGCTCAGCTGCGACACGTCGTGAAGCTCCAGGGTCACGCGCATATGCGCCATGTGATCCTTGCGGTCAGTCACCGTGTTCAGGCTGAGCACGTTCACCTTCTCGTTGGAGAACACCGCGGTCACGTCGCGCAGCAGGCCCTGGCGGTCGTAGGCCAACACCTGGATGTCGACGGGATAGGTGGACTCGGTCTGGGTGCCCCAGGAAACCTCAATCAGCCGTTCCCGCGCCTGCTGCTGCAGTCGCAGCGCGTTGGGACAATCGCTGCGGTGAATGGTCACGCCGTGGCCGCGGGTGATGTAACCCACGATGGGTTCGTTGGGCACCGGCTTGCAGCAGCGGGCAATGGACGTCAGCAGATTGCCGACGCCCACCACCTTGACGTCTCCGGGAGCGCCCCGCGCCCCGCGCCGGCGCGGCTGAACGATCGGAGCCGGGGGCGCGGCCGGCGCGGGCAGCAGCTCCTGGGCCGCGCCGGCGATCTGCCCGGAGGTGACGTCGCCGCGCCCCACCGCTGCAAGAAATTCGTCGACCCGCGGGAAGCGAAAACGCTTGGCCAGCTTTTCCAGGTTCACGTCCCCGGCGCCGAGACGGTGCAGCTCCCGGTCCAGCGCCGCCCGCCCCGCCGCCACGTTCTTTTCTTGATCCTGCTGCTTGAACCAGGCGCGCACCTTTGCGCGGGCGCGCGACGTACGCAGATAACCCAGGTGCGGATTGAGCCAGTCGCGGCTGGGCGTCCCGCCGCGGGCGGTGAGTATCTCCACCTGGTCGCCGGTCTTCAGCTCGTAGGTGAGCTGAACCATGCTGCCGTTGGCCTTCGCCCCGCGGCAGCGATGTCCGACGTCGGTGTGGATGTGGTAGGCGAAGTCCAGCGGCGTGGCGCCCTTGGGCAGGTCAACGACATTGCCGGCCGGCGTCAGCACGTAGACCCGGTCCTCGAAAACCTCGGCCTTGAACCGGTCGACGAACTCACCTGCGCTGTCTTCTTCATCCTTCCACTCCAGGAGTTGGCGCAGCCAGGCGATCTTCTGTTCGAAGCCGGCGTCGTAGCGGCCGCCCTCCTTGTAGCGCCAGTGCGCCGCCACACCCAGCTCGGAGTGGGCATGCATCTCGTGGGTGCGGATCTGCACCTCCAGGGTCCTGCCCCCCGGCCCGATCACCGCAGTGTGCAGTGATTGATACTGATTTTCTTTCGGCGTGGCGATGTAGTCGTCGAATTCCCGGGGAATATGCCGCCAGAGGGTATGCACGATACCCAGCGCGCCATAGCACTCGGCCACCGTGTTGACGAAGATGCGCACGGCCCGCACGTCGAAGATTTCATCGAACGCCACCTCCTTGCGCTGCATCTTCTTCCAGATGCTGTAGATGTGTTTCGGGCGACCGCTCACCTCCGCCTTGATGCCCGCCTTTTCCAGTTCGGCGCGCAAGGTGCGCACGACGTTGTCAATGTAGCGCTCACGGTCGACCCGGCGCTCGTCGAGAAGCTTGGCGATGCGCTGATAGGCCTCCGGTTCGAGGTAACGCAGGGACAGGTCCTCGAGCTCCCACTTCAGCTGCCAGATGCCGAGCCGGTTCGCCAACGGCGCAAAGATGTCCAACGTCTCACGCGCGATACGCGCCCGCTGAGTCTCCGACAGGTGTTTCAGGGTACGCATGTTGTGCAGCCGGTCGGCGAGCTTGATCAGCACCACGCGCACGTCTTCAACCATGGCCAGCAACATCTTGCGCAGGCTCTCGGCGTCGGAGCGCTGCCGGCGGCCATCGTCGCCGCCGGGGGCGGGATATTCGCTCATGACACTCATCTTGGTCACGCCGTCGACCAGCCGTGCCACCGCCGGACCGAATTGCTCGGTGACCTGCTCCAGGGTCACGTCGGTGTCTTCCACCACGTCGTGGAGAATGGCGGCGGCGATGGTTTCATGATCCAGCTGTAGGGCGGCGAGGATTTGCGCCACGGCGAACACGTGCTGCACATAAGGCTCGCCGGACACGCGCCGCTGGGAACCGTGTGCGGCCACTGCCAATCGGGCGGCGCGGCCGATGACCTGGCGCTCGGAGTCAGGACGTTGCGAGGCGACCGTCTCGACCCAGGCGTCGACGTCCACGCCCGTGGCTCCCGGTGCAGCGGCGGAGTTGTCGTTGACGTTCACCATGATGAATTCCGTTGTCCTGGGGCGCCGATTGGCATGCCGCGGCACAGCCGCCGTACACCTGTTGTCATGGAAAAAATATGGAGGCACGACAGCCGTCTATCAACCTCGGCGGCGCGCCCTCTAACAGGCCAAGCCGTCACGGGTCCGCGCCGGAAGCGGGCGCCGGAGCGCTGGCGCCGGCACGGCGCCGCCAGCGCTGGAAACTCCCATATTGCCGGTAGCCTTTGCTGAGCACATAACGCAACACGCCCTGCAGGCGGTAAAAGTGCACCACCGACGCCAGGCGCATGACTTCCTGGCCGGATTCGTCATAAAAGATCAGCGTCGGAGCATAATACAGACCCAGCCGCTGGGCCCAGGCCCTGGCCGTCGTGCGTCGGCCGGCGGGCGTCACCACCGGTTCATCGGACCACATGTCCAGCTGCACCGCATCGAACCGGCGCAGCAGGCGCAGCGTCGCGGCGTTGCTCAATGGGCCCGCATAGAGCACGTCGCACGCATGGCAGTTGCGTTGCTCGAAAAACACCACCAGCGGCCGCTGGGCGCGGAAGTGACTCCGGTCCAGCATGTGCGGCGGGGCGCTGAAGAAGTCACGGTGATTGAGCGTGCCTTCGTCCAGGTGCAAGGCCCCTTCGGCCCGGGCCAGATAGTGGCGGAAAGTCTCGGTGCGATAGTGTCGATCCGCGACGTACTCCAGCGCGGCACGGAACTGGTAAGGCGGATGGTAACCAACCAGCCGGAACACCTCCCGCGCCGAGTCGTCATAGAAGATCAGGGTCGGCGTCAGGCTTGCCTTCTGGTCAACGGCGAACTGCGCTTCGGCGGTGATGGTGCCGTCCATGTCAGTCACCAGCCGGTTGCCCCGCGTGTCGATGGCGACGACATCGAAGTGATGCCGGGTATAGGCCGTGATGTCCTGCTTGCCGAAGTCGTTTTCCAGCAAGGCCTTGCAATAGGGACAATACTTTTGCCCGAAATACAGCAGCAGCCCGCGTTTGCCGGCAGCCAGTGCCTCGGTCAGGTCGTCGTGGAGGTCGAGGAAGCTGAGCTTGAACCACTCCGGCGTCTCCACCGGCTCCTGCAGCGGCCGATCGTCGAATCCGGGCGACATGATGTCGTCGGCCGCGGGCGCCGATGCCGGAACCGCCAGAACCAGCAGCAGCCAGGCACCCAACAGGCGGGCGCCCGCATTCCGTCGGCGCAAGCGTCGGCGCACAGTGACGGGAAATACAGCTGGTAACGGCATGGAGTACGGTCGCCGGGCCGGTGCAGCCGGTGCTATCCACCTACTTCATTGTGGTCGAATCCGCACCCCCACGCCAGACCGCCGGCGGCGTCTAAGCCAGCCGCACGGGCGTCTCGTCGGTCAGACCCAGGGCCGCTTGAGCCAGGCGGAGCGCCTCAGCGGCGAATGTCTCGAGATCTTTCCATTGATCCGCGATTCCCATGACCCGCTCCCCTGCCCCGTCGACTTGCCGCAGGATATACCCACCGCGGGCACGCTCCTGCCCGCTGGTTCGCTCGCAGGTGACATACAAACAGGGCTCTGACTGGCCCTGGGCCACCAGGGCCAGGATGTGGCGATAGGCCCGCTGGTCGCCGCTGTCGATCTCCCCCAAGAGCACCGCGGTGAACGACCCGAAAGCGTAGCGGCGCTTGGGGATGGCAGTATTGATCTTGGGCGCTGGCATGACTGGTCCTTGCCGGGATTACCCGGTGCTGCCCCGCGGTTCAGACGCCGATGCGCCTTAGTCCGGCGACCCGGTTGTCGGCATCCACCTGCAACACGAATCGCCCGTGGATTCCCGCGTGGGTGAGGTGCGGCTTGAGTACCGAGGCGGGAAACTGCACGATTTGCCCCTCGGCGGTGCGCACCCGCACGACCTGCGCCTGGCCCCGGTAGTAACGGCGGTATTGCTCCGCGGAGATAGCCAGATCGAATCGGATCTCACGCACCATGGGGATGACTGGCACCAAGCTCGATGAAGTATAATGTTAGTTCACGGGCGTGGACGCCCACAACGGGCGCCGCGCAATTCGACGGCGCCCGACCGGGATTCGATAACCATGCGCGGCATCGGCCAATCCGGCGACTATGAGCTCTACGCCCCACCGCAACCGGACCGGGCCGAGATCCGCTTCCAGGGCAGGTTTCAGGGCCGGCTCGTGACGTGGCATGCCGTGGTGCTGACGTTGGAACGTTACCACCGCGAGCACTGCGGCGAGGATCAGCCCCGCCGCTCGGATCCGGCGCGGCTGCGCCCGTTCATCGACGTCGCCGCCGCCCACGGACACACGCCGCAGCCGCACGTGACCGTGGGCCTGGACGTGGCCCGCATCGACCGGCCCACGCTGCTCAAGTGCGTCATCATGTTGCGCCAATACAAGGGATTGCGGGTGGGTCGCCACGAATTTGGCGCGGCACGGAGCTTTTCACCGGCGCACCGTTGAGGCGGCTCGGCTGTTTCCGGGAACGTGTCCCCGAAATCGCCCTTGGCGCGCCACTGCGAGGTTACCCGGGCAGGCTCCTGACCGCCGCCTGACGGATCGTCTGCCACGCCAACCGCACGGGCAGCGGCGGCTCGCCCGGCAAGCCTGCGGCAGTGGCGAACGGCGCGCTCGCGCCCAGCTGGTCGACGTAACACACTTGCGGCGGCATGCCCTTGGGAAACTGGCCGTCACGCGTGAACGCCACCAGTTCGTAAACCGGCACGTCCCCCGCCAGCGACTTGACCCCCATCATCCGCGCCCGGTTGAGGAACAGCGGGTTTTCGAAATGAAAGCTCCTGCGCCCGACAATCTGGGTCCAGCGGTCGATGGTCTCACCGGCGAAAATCGTTCCCCGGTAATCGCGCACGTCGACCACCACCAGGCCACGCGGAGTCAGCACCAGGTAGTCCAGCTGGATCTGGCCACCGAGGCCGTCGGGAATCATGACGTCGTGCACCCGGTCAAGCCCCAGGCGTCCCATGATGGCCGCCACGCTGCGGGCCGCGCGCCGGCGCCTGAGCCACAGCGCCCCGACGATGCACAACACCGCGCCCACGCCGAGTGCGGCCCATAGGGTCGAAAATGCGGAATCACGCACCGTGTGCCAGATGTTGGTCAGCGATGCACCGTTCACCTGTCCTCGCTCCCGTTTTTCACCGCTCCCCGCCTCTCACCGACCGGGGCTGCGCAGGCGCATGATACCGGACCCCGCCACATTGGCAAATTTCCGCCTGCAGGCCAGCCCCCGCCGCGCTTGCATCCACAACACCAACTGCCCATACTGGAACGCACAACTTGGAGCCTGAAGACCCGAGCCGTGAGCACATGAACCCGCACAACGGCACCCGACATCGGCGCCTCCGGATCGTTCTGCTCTGTACCGCCGCACTCGTCGGCGTGGCGTCGCTTTCCCCGCGGTCATCGGCCTCCAGCACGAACCCCGAGCAGCAGCGGCAACAGTTTCTGCAAGCCGAACAGCTGCTCAAACAAGGGCATCGGGGCCAGTATCAAAACCTGCTCGGGCGTTTGCGGGACTACCCGCTTTACCCGTACCTGCTGTTCGAGGACCTTCGCCAGCGCCTCGATAGCGCCAGCCCGCGGGAAATCGGCGCCTTCCTGGACCGTTTCGCCGACACCCCACTGGCGCCGCGCCTGCGCGGCCGGTGGCTGCGCTCCCTTGCCAAACATCACCGCTGGGGCGACTACATCCACGCCTACCAGCCCACGGACGACGGGTTCCTGCAATGCAATTATCGCCGCGCCTTGCTGGAAACGGGACATCGCCGGCAGGCCTTGGCGGGTATCGGGCCCCTTTGGCGCACCGGGCAGTCGCTGCCCGACGCGTGCGATCCGGTACTGGAAACCTGGGAGGCCAGCGGAAACCTGACGCCCGATCTGGCGTGGGAGCGTATCCGTCTGGCCATGGAGGCCGGAAACCCGCGGCTTGGCCGCTATCTCGGCCGCTACCTGCCGGAGGCCCAGCGCAAATGGGTCGAAGCCTGGTACCGGGTCTACCGGAAGCCCACGCGTTTGTTGAAATCGGACCCGGTCCGGGCGCCGGAGCCGGCGCGGGGCTGGATTGTCATGAACGGACTGGAACGGCTCGCCAGCATCAATCCCCACGATACGGCCGAGAGCTGGCGGCGGATACTGGCACGCTATCATCTGACGGCGGAACAACGCGGTCGGCTGGTGCGCCGTATTGCCCTGAGCCTCGCCTACGACGGTGATCCCGAAGCCGGCCGCTGGCTGCTGAAAGTGCCCAGTGCCCAGTGCACTGCCCGGGTGCGCAACTGGCGCGTGCGCTCGGCGTTGAATCAGCAGGACTGGCCGCAAGTTCTCCACTGGCTGAATCGGCTGCCCGCCGGCGAGAAAAACGACACCCGCTGGCGCTACTGGCGCGCCCGCGCGCTGGAGGCCTTGGGGCATCAACACGAGGCCGAGCGCATTTACGCCCGGCTCGCCCGAACCCGGACTTATGAGGGCTTTCTGGCAGCGGATCGCATCGGCGTCTCCTACAGTTTCGAAAACCAGGCCCTGGACTTCACGTCCAGCCAGTTGCAGCAGCTGGCGCACCGCCCGGGCATCCGCCGCGCCCGGGAACTGTTTGCGCTCAACCGTCTCCTGGACGCGCGCCGCGAATGGTATGCCGCCACCCGCGACCTGAACGACATGCAGTTGCAGCAGGCGGCCAAGCTGGCGCAGTCCTGGGGCTGGTATGACCGCGCCATTCTGACCCTGGGACGCTCCCGGTATCGGGACGACTTGAAGCTGCGCTTTCCCATCGTGCACCGCAAAGTCGTGCTCCGCCAGGCGCACAGGGTCGATATCAACCCGGCCTGGGCCTATGCCGTAATGCGCAAGGAGAGCGCCTTCAACACCGAGGCCCGGTCGCAAAAAGGCGCCCTCGGCCTGATGCAGCTCCTGCCCCAGACTGCCCGCCGGGTCGCGCGCGACATGAACATCCGCTGGCACCGCAGCGCGCAGCTCTATCATCCCAGGTTCAACATCCGCGTCGGCATGACCTACCTGCGTATGGTGCTGGACCGCTTCGGCGATCACCCGGTGCTGGCGACGGCCGCGTACAACGCCGGCACCTACCGGGTGCGGCAGTGGCTGCCGACGGCGCAATCGGTACCCGCCGACATTTGGATCGAAACCCTTCCCTATGGCGAAACCCGCGACTACCTGCGCAGCGTGCTCGCCTTCACCGCAATCTACGAGCGCCGCCTCGGGCAACGGCCGACCCGCCTGCTACGCCGCATGCCGCCGGTCGCGCCGCGGGACGGCAAGCTCTCCAGCGCCCCCGCTTCCACGCGTGGCAAGAGCGGCCGTTCATGAACCGATCGCTCCGAGCCGCGGGATGCATCCCTACCCCGGAAAGCTGATACACCGTTCCCGCGATGGGGACCTGCCGCTCGAAATCTTCGACGACGGCTGCACGCGTGCCCTTTATTTCGGCACCTCGGCGCGCCAGAGCGCCATGTACCTGCACGCCCCGGAGCGGCTGGTACTGCCCTACACCCGGGCGATGATGAGCTTCCTCCTGTTCGTACCCGATCCGAAGCGGATCCTCATGATCGGACTCGGCGGCGGGTCGATGGCGAAATTCCTGTTGCACACACTGCCACACTGCCAATTCGACGTTGTGGAACGGAGCCGCCCGGTCACGCAGCTGGCCCATGCGTACTTTGGCCTGCCAAGATCAACGCGCCTGCGAATTCATATCGGCGACGGCGCCGACTTCGTTTGTCAACGGGCCGCAGACGCGGTCTACGATGCCATCCTCGTCGATGCGTTCACCGCGCAGGGTATTCCAGCGTCCATTGTCAGCGCTCCGTTCTTCGCGCATTGCGCTGCAACACTGGCACCCGCCGGCGTGGTCGCCTGCAACCTTTGGGGAGGGCGTCAGACGGGTTTTCGCACCACGCTGGCGACATTGCGCCGCCACTTCGGGAGCAACGTGTTCACACTTCAGGTCCGCGCCCGGGGCAATGTGATCGCACTGGCAACGGCATCCCGCGCCGCCCTTGGCCCCCCGATGGAAGACCGCGCCGTCGCCCTGCAGCGCCGCACCGGACTTCGCTTCATCGACTTCGCCGCCGCCCTCAGGCGCGCAGGCGGATTCTGGCATCGCCTGCTCGCCTGAAGCCGGCGCACGTACTCAGCCGGGTGCCGCGACCGCGGCCTCCAGAGCCGGATGGAGAAAGTGGCGGCGTGCGAACTCCACCCGCTGCTCGGGCGTGCCCAGCGACGCTGCCCGGGCCTCGACCGCCCGCAGGCGGGGCATCAGCCCGGCACGATTGGCAATCTGAATGTTCAGCCCCGGCCGGGCGTTGAGCTCCAGGATCAGGGGGCCTTTGTCCTTGTCGAGCACGATATCGACACCCTGGTAGCCCAGTCCGGACAGCTCGTGGCAGCGCGCGGCGAGCAGCAGCAGACGCTCCCAATTCGGAATCACCACGTCGGTGACCGACGCACCCGTGTCCGGGTGTTCGTCGATGATGTCGTTGCCCCACACCGCGCGCAGCGTGGCGCCGGTGGCGATATCGATGCCGGCGCCGATGGCGCCCTGATGCAGGTTGGCCTTGCCGTCCGAGGCCCGGGTCGGCAGTCGCACCATGGACATGACCGGCACACCAAGGAAAACGATAATGCGTATATCGGGAACGCCCTGATAGCTGATGCGGTCGAACACCGGATCGAATTTCACCCGGTATTCGATAATGGCCTTGTCCCGGCGGCCGCCGAGGCTGTACATGCCGCTGAGAATGTTGGCGACGTGGTGTTCCAGTTCGTCACGGCCCATGAGCGCGCCATTGACCTTGCGATAGGCGTTGTGGGAACGCCCGGAAATCACCACGATCCCGTCGCCCCCGCTTCCCTGCGCCGGCTTGACCACAAAGTCGTGATATGGCGCCAGTGAGTCGTGGATGTGGCGCACCTGGGCTTCGATCTCCACCATCGCATACAGGTCCGGCACGGCTATACCTGCCGCCTGAGCGAGCTGTTTGGTCCTCCACTTGTCGTCCACCAGCGGATAAAGTCTGCGCGGATTGTATGCCAGCATGAACTCGGCGTTGCGCCGGTTGATGCCGAGCACCCCGGCTTCGGCGAGCCTGCTCCACACGGGCACGAACATCAGGGTTTGCCCGCCAGCGCCCGGAAACGGCGCAGCTCAGTGAGCCGGTAACCGGAATAGCGCCCCAGCAGCAGCGTTCCCGCCAGTACCACCAGCAATAATTCCGGGTAAACGAAAACGAAGTGCTGGACATAGGAAACGTTGATCACCAGGTAGGCGATGGCGGCGACCGCCATGCTGCCGAGCCCCTGCTGCAACGCCTCTGCCGGTCCGCGCTCCTCCCAAACGACGGTCATGCGCTCGATGGTCATGGTCAGGATCACCATGGGGAACAACGCCACCGACAGACCTTCGTGTATGCCCAGCTTGTGGCTGATCACACTGATGGCCGCCATGATCAGCACCACCACGCTGAGCACCGACGCCAGCCGCGGCACCAGCAGCAACTTGAGGTGCTCCAGGTAGAAGCGCACGGCCAGCCCGATAGCCACCACGGTGCTGAACAGAATCACGCCCCATACCAGCTGCGTCTCGCGGAATGCCAGCGCGATCAGGATGGGCATGAAGGTCCCGAACGTCTTGAAACCAACCACGTTGCGCAGGAGAACCAGGATCAGGGCGCCGATGGGCACCATCAGCAACACGTGATAGACGGCCTGGGTTTCGATCGGCAGACTGAACAGCGAGTATTCGACCAGCCTGGGCTTGTTGGCGCCACGGCGCATGACACCGCGCATGGCGGCGTCCTTGTTGATGCTCACCGAGATGCGGGCATCGACATTACGCCCGCCGGTGACTTTCAACAACGAAGACGCCCCGCGCCACCATGTAACGTAATCTTCCGGGATACGCGGCTGACCGGACGCAGCATCAAATGATCGCCACAAACCCTTGTCCCACACCTGCAGCCAGAACAGCACCGGAACGTTGCGCGCCAATTCGCCGATCTGGATGCCCCGGGCGACACGGGCCGGCACGCCGGCGATGGCCAACACCTGCACGGCCACCCGCATGCGCTTGCCGGTATTAGGCTGTTTCCCCAACAGCAGTTGCGCATTGGGGTCCGGCGAAGGACTGTTCAAGCGTTTGAGCAGTTCCGCCACCATAGTCTCGGTGTCGGCCGAATGTGCGCGTATTTCCGCCGCCAGCAGGCGGGCCGCGACAAGCTCCGGGCCGGTCAGGTCGGGAGCCACCACGCCGGGCGCCGGAACGCGGCGGGGAGCGCCGCGAGTGACAATCCGCCGAACCGTGGCCCGGTAGTACAGCACCTGGCGCCCGCTGGCTTTGCGAATCGACCAGGTCACCTGGCGATTGGGACCTTCGTCGGCGGTATTGACGCCATAGCCACCGGAAATGAAATTTTCGTCCAGCACCAGGTAGCGGCGCGTGTCCTGTGGAATCAGCAGCCTGACCCGCACCGGCCCCCCGGAGGCGTTAAACGCCACCCGCGCCTCGAGATCCCACAATTCCACATTCCGTTCGAATTGCAACGGAAAGCCGAGCATGAACACCTTATAGAGGAAGACCGCCAGCGCCAGGAACACCAACGCGGCCACGAGCACGATGAAGTGACGCCTAGTCGCTCTCTGGGACATCGCTGCAATTCGGTCCACCGGTACGGGTAATACCGGAGTCGATCAGAAAACCGCCGGCGAGAAAATTGCGCCCGATCAACATCGGATACTCGAATCCCGCGCGGTCCACTACGTTGACCTCCACCCGTTTGTACACGTGCTTGAGGCACACGCCCAGCTTGATGACGAAACGCTGCTGAGGCTTGCCGTAGTGCCGCTTTATTGCCGTTGTTCTCACAACTTTGCGCTCGAAACTGACGACGCGGCCGTCGGCACCCTCGAGCTTGACGCTTACCCACTTCTCGCCGTTGCGGGCGAACAACCGTACGCACTTGCAGTGCAGCGATGTGAGTCTGGCGCCAGTGTCCAGTTTGGCGGCCAGAGCGACGCCACCGGGATAGATCTGAACCGTCTCGACCCAGCCCGCGACTTCGGCGCCGAATACGGGAGCTGAGCCCGGAAACAGCGCAAACAAGATCGTGACTGCAGCCTTGGAGACAGTACTCATAGCCTCTGGTCCCGATTTCCGCGGATCACGCCCGCCACGATTACCGCGCTGATATGTCTTATTCTGGTCCTTAACCCCGCCGGTAACAAGCGCGCCGCGCAGAATTGGTTTGATTCGACGCGTGTACGAAAAAGGATGGCGGAAGCCGCACAGGAGCACTATAAAAAGACAGGACAGCCGTGCAACGGCTACGGACAACACAACGATTCCGGACTGCCGGACGGTCTTCGGGAAACAGCGGCACCGCCAGTGGCAAAAGGCGAACAACAACTCACGGCCCTATCCTACGCGATACGGGCGCGGGTGGTATGCAAGTATCTGGGACAACTGGGCCTGGTGGTCACCGCGCTGACGATCGTGCCGATGGCGGTCGCTTTCGCTACCGGCGACTCCACCGGGGGCTTGCGGTACGTTGTCGTGATCGGGATCCTGGGGGGCGCGTCGGGACTCGCCAGCCGACTACCCAAGCCTTCTCACGTACAGTCCAACGAGGCTATGGCGGCCACCGCGCTGGCGTTCGTGCTCACTCCGCTGATCATGACCTATCCCCTCATGTCGGCGGGCGCAGGGTTCGTGGATACACTATTCGAGGCGGTTTCCGGCATCACCACCACAGGCCTGTCCACTCTCCCCGACATCGCCGGCCAACCCCCGGCGTTCCTGTTTGCCCGGTCCTGGATGCAGTGGTACGGCGGCCTCGGCATCGTGGTCCTGTCCGTAGGCCTGCTGGCCGGCCACCATGTGGCCTCGCGGCGTCTGTTTGAGCCGGACGCCACCAGCGAAAACATCGTCACCACCACCCGCACCCACGCCCGGCGCGTGCTCCTGGTCTACCTGATTCTCACCGGCCTCGGCCTGGTCGCCATGAGCTTGACCTCGGTGAACCCGCTGGCGGCCGTCACCCACACCCTGTCGTCGGTTTCCACCGGGGGATTTTCGACCTACACCGACAGCCTGGCCGGCGCGGCCGGCACCGGGGCCGCGTGGGTGGTGACACTCCTGTCGTTTTGCGGGGCGATCGCCCTGCCCCTTTATTACTGGACCTATCTGCGCGGCTTCAAGCAAGCCTTCGCCGACCCCGAGCTGCGCGCGCTGTTCCTCGTCTGCCTTGCGCTGGTAACGGCGTTGTTCATCGCATTCGACACCCGGATGCCGGCGGTGCAGGCGCTGAAACACGCCGTCGTCATGGGAATCTCTGCTCAAACCACCACCGGGTATTCGAGCCTCCCGGTCGACCACCTTAGCGCTATCGTCAAGACGCTGCTCATGGGCGCCATGCTCGTGGGCGGATCGGTCGGCTCCACGGCCGGCGGCATCAAGCTGCTGCGGGCGCTGATTGCCCTGCGGGTGATGTCGCTGACCATTCGGCGCACCGCGGTTCCGGCCCATGCGGTGGTGCAATCGCGGCTCGGCGAAAGAGTCCTGGAGAGCGAGGACATCGAACGCGCGGTGGTGCTGATTCTGTTATATCTGGGGCTGGTGGTCCTGTCCTGGCTGCCGTTCGTCGCCGCCGGCTTTGCGCCGCTGGATGCTCTTTTCGAGGTCATTTCGGCGACGGCGACGGTGGGCCTGTCCACCGGCATCAGTCATGCCCACCTGCATCCCGCCCTCAAGGGCATCCTGTGTTTCGATATGCTGGCCGGGCGTCTGGAAATCATCGCACTGCTGGTGCTACTTTACCCGGGTACCTGGTTCGGCAAGAAGGCAGAGTCCATATGAGAGCCGTATTCGTCGGCGCCAGTTCCCTGGCCGTAATGACCGCCCGCATTCTCCTGGAGCGCGGCCACGAGGTCGTGATCGTCGAACGCAACAAGGAACGCATCGATGCATTGACCAACGAACTCGATTGCGGCTACCTCAATGGTGACGGCAGCAAGCCGGCCATCCTGCGCGAAGCCGATCCTGAACAAACCCATTACCTCTTCTGCCTCACGGGAAACGACCAGGCCAATATCATCGCCGCGCTGGTAGGCCGTTCGCTCGGCTTCGAGCAGGTTGTGACCAAGATCGAGGACGCTGAATTCGAGCACATCTGCATCGAGCTTGGGCTCAAGGACACCATCATCCCCACGCGCACCATTGGCCGTTACCTGGCGGACATGGTTCAGGGCATGGACCTGCTGGAGCTGTCGGGGATCATCAAGGATGAAGCGCGTATGTTCTCGTTCGTCGTTCACGAAGACGAACAAGGTCCGGCCGCCCAGCTCGAATTGCCCGCGGAGTGCAAAATCATCTTCATGTACCGGGACCACAAGTTCCTGCTCGCTGATGGTGACACCAAGCTCAAGGAGGGTGACCAGGTCGTCCTCGTTACCCACAGCCGCAACCTGGAAGCGCTTACCGAACGGTGGGGCAGCCGGGTGACGAAACGCTAGCACGCCGGAAACCGGTGCACGGCACCTTCCGGCACGCGGCAGACCGAAACAGCAAGAAGCGAGATTCCGCCCCATGGCCCACTTCACCAAGCGCTATCACCCCCCCGGAACATCGCCGGGCACCCTGCTCCCGCCGGCCGGCATTCCCGAAACACCTCCCCGCATCGTCCTGATCGACTATACCGACGCCGACTTCGTCGAAAAGGAGATCGTGTCGGCGGACGATTGCAGACCTTACCTGACCCGCGACACCGTCACCTGGATTCATGTACAGGGCCAGGTGGAAGCCGACACGCTGCGACGCCTGGGTGACATCTTCATGCTGCATCCTCTGGCCATGGAAGACGTCATCAACACCGGCCAGCGGCCCAAAGTGGACATTTACGACGAACACGCGTTCATCGTCATGAGCCACCCGGTCATGCACGAACAGTATGCGTGGGTCGAACAGGTGAGCCTGTTTTTCGGCGACGGTTTCGTCATCAGCTTTCACCCCGGCCCCGAGGATCCTTTTTCGCTGGTGCGCACCCGCCTGCAGATGCACACCGGGCGTATCCGGTCGCGGGGTGCGGACTATCTGCTGTACGCCCTGATCGATGTGGTCATCGACCAGGGATTTCCGGTGCTGGAAGGCTTCGGCGAACAGGTCGAGGATCTGGAGGAGGAACTGCTCGAATCGCCCGACAAGGACACCCTGCGACGCCTGCACAGGATCAAGGGCGAGCTATTGCTCCTGCGCCGCATGCTGTGGCCCCAGCGCGAGGTGATCAACGCGTTGATTCGCGAGGAGGGACCGGACATCGATGAAGACATCAAAGTGTACTACCGCGACTGCTACGACCACACCATTCAGATCATAGACCTGTTGGAAACCTACCGGGACATGACCACCAGCATGCTCGATCTCTACCTGTCCAGCGTCAGCAACCGCCTCAATGAAATCATGCGGGTGCTTACCGTGATCGCCACCATTTTCATTCCGCTGACCTTCATCGTCGGTGTCTACGGCATGAACTTCGGCAACGACAACAAAAGTCCCTGGGCAATGCCGGAACTGCGGTGGTACTACGGCTATCCTCTCGTATGGTTGGTGATGATCGTCATTGCCGTGGTCATGCTGATCATCTTCAAACGCCGAAACTGGTTTTGATCAGCCGGGCGGCCGCCGCCGCTGCGATCAAGGATCCACGCATCAATCCGACCGTTCCCATCGTTCATGTAGAGCCCCAGAATTCACCGAAATTTACACACGTGCCGGCCGACCGCTGCAAACGGCACGGAGTTTATTGATATAGTTCAGTATATTGAAGGGCGGCGCCGGATTAGACGCGCCGGCGCCGGCGGGAAAAGCAAATTCCCGTGTTCCACTTCCATCTTGCACCGCCGCGGCCGGCGGTGCTTCATCGCGCGACAAACCTCGAATCAAAAAGCCACAACGGGACATGTACATGGCAACTTCCAGACTCTCCGCATTGGTGTGGGTGGGCATTTTGCTGCTCAGCCAACCCCTTCACGCGGATCAGATTATCCTTGCCAACGGCGACCGGATCACCGGCCAGGTCGTGACCAAGAAGGACGGCACGCTGGTGTTTCAAACGCAGTATGCCGGAAAACTTAAGGTGGCCTGGAAAGACGTGGTCAAACTGCGCACCGACGGGCCGGTCGACGTAATGCTTCAGGATGACACCAATCTGCATGCCGTGGTCTCGCCTGCCGAAAACGGCAAGGTGAAGCTCAAAGCGGGCACGATCATCGAAACCGCGCCCATAGCGCTGGACAGGATCGCCTACATCAACCCGCCGCCGGAAATTTCCGGCAAGGGCGTCAAGTTCACCGGACACGTCAATCTTGGGATCAATGCCACCAGCGGCAACACCCAGACCAAACAACTGCATCTGGACACGGAGATGGTCGCGCGAAGCCGCTTCAACCGGTATACGGTGGGCGCCATTGCCAATCGCGCTTCCGACGGCGGCACCACGATCACGTCCAATGCGACGGCCTATACCAAGTACGACCACTTCCTGTCGAAAAAGCGGTATTTCTATATCAATGCACGCTTTCACAATGACAAATTCAGGGATCTCAATCTGCGCACCACCCTCGGCGTCGGGCTCGGACACCAATTCTGGGAATCCGAACGGCGCAATCTTTACCTCGAAGGCGGCGTGGCGTATGTCAACGAGGACTTCATCGACGCCCAGGACGACCACTATGGCGCCTTGCGGTGGGGGGTACGATACGACCAGTGGCTGTTCAACCACGTCACCCAGTTCTTCCATCAGGACGAAGGCACCATCGGCCTCAGTCAGGGCAACGACGTGGTGATCAACTCGCAGACGGGCTTTCGCTTCCCCCTGGGGGACGGGTTCAACACCTCGGTTCAGGTCAATGCCGACTGGGAACGTCACCCGGCACCGGGCAAGAAAAACACCGACCTCACCTACCTGCTGAACCTGGGTTACGCCTGGTAACCGGCACCGGCCACCAACCGCCGGTTGCATCGCTGGCGACGTAAACGCTTGCGGTGTATCGTGGCCGTATGCCCACGCCCCAACCGCCAAACGACGCCAACCGGCAACCGCCGTCGCGAGGCCTGCGGTCCTCCGCTGCGAGCCTGTTGCAGCGGCGCTCGGTGCGCGTGCTGGCGGTGCTGGGCGGTCTGTTCCTGTTGCTGCTGATCGCAACGCCCTACGCTATCCAGTACGGCCTCGTGCATTGGCTGATGCAGCGAGGAGCCCAGCGGGTGGTCGTGCAAGACGTTGACTTTAACCCGTTTTCCGGTGTGCTCGAAGTCGATGGGCTGCAATCCTGGCTCGACGGGCGCCGGGCGTTGTCGGTCCAGCGGGCGGCGGCGCGGCTATCGTGGTGGCCGTTGTGGAAGAAACGGGTCTACGTCGAGGACCTGGACCTCAGCGGGTTGGATCTGTCCATTCGCCCGACTCCTGCGGGCACTTGGCGGGTCGGAGGCCTGTTGTTGGCTCCGGCCGACGGCGCGAACGGCGCAAGCACCTCTTGGGGCATCGGCATCGACCGGTTCCACCTTCATCAGGCGCGGGTCGACTATGCCGACGCCGGGGGCGAGACCAGTTTGCGCATCAAGGAAGCCGACCTCACCGCTCTGATCAGCTGGAACAGCGGTGACACCGCCCATCTCGGATTGCACGGAACGTTCAACGGCGCGCCGCTGACGTTGGACGCCACACTCGACGCATTTGCGTCTGAACCGACGCTCGCCGGGCACCTGCGGCTGCAGGGGTTGTCGCTCGCGGCTTTTTCACATCGTCTGGAACCGCGGATTCGCGGGCTCGACGGAAACCTGACAATCGATGGCAAAATTGTGCTGCGGCGCTTGGCCGGCGGCGCCGTGCAACTCACGCATCAGGGCACCGTGACGCTGGCCGATGGCCGCGTGCTGGCGGCAGGCCTGGACATCCGCGATCAACGCCTCAAATGGGACGGCAAGCTCGACCTGAAGCGGTCGCGCAGCGTGCCCGGTATACGCGTGAGCGTGGACGGCGTGTTGGACAGCACCGGCCTGAATCTCGACGACCGCAGTCGAAAACTCAACACCAGCGTCGGCTCGCTCGCCTGGACCGGGCGCCTCGACTACGGCATGCGGGACGTGCCGACGGGATATGAAGCCCACGGCGCGCTGAAGGCAGGTAACCTGACCATCAACGACGCGGCGCGAGGCATGGAAGCCATGCGCGTGAAGCAACTGCAGGTCGACGGGCTCTCCGCGCGCGGCACCTACGATGTAGACATCAGCGGCGTCCAACTCCAAAACCTCTCACTGGCCCAGGCGACCGCAACCGGCAAGGCTGCGGCCGATCGCGGCCCTCCGCTACTGCATGCCGGCGCCGTGGTCATGAAAGACCTGCACGTCAAGAACCTCAACGATTTGAGCGTCGCCGACGTCACGCTTCACGATGCAGTCGGCGTTCTGCGCCGCGACCGGCAGGGAAACTGGTATCTGCTCGACCGGCTCGCGGCGGGCGCAACGGCCCAGGGCCCGGGCACGCCGGCCCACGCCAACTCATCCTTGGCACTGCGAGTGGCGCGAGCCGCGATCGCCGGCAACAGCCGGATCCAGTTCCGTGACGCGACAGTGACGCCTGTTTATGAAGGCACGCTCGCCATCACCGGCGCATCCATCCAGCACCTCGACAACACCCGGCCAACGGAGCCGAGCCCGGTCCGGCTCAGCGGAAAACTGGGGAAATACGCCACCATCGACGTGAAGGGCCAGATCGAACCGTTCGCCCCCCACCTGAATCTCAACCTGACCGGGACGGTTAAGAACCTCGATTTGCCGCCACTTTCGCCCTATACCGCGCGGGCATTGGGTTACAACCTGCAAAGCGGTCAGGCCAGCGCCGATATCCGGCTGCGGATCACCGGCGGCAAACTCTCCGGAACCAACCTGCTGAAGCTCAACAACCTGGCCATAACGCCGGTGAATCGGGACAAGCTGCAGCAGATGACATCGCAGCTGTCGATGCCGCTCGACACCGCGCTGTCGATGCTGCGCGACGACAACAACAACATTCGGCTCAAGGTTCCGGTCTCCGGCAACATCAACGATCCCAAGTTCAGCCTCGGCGACGCCATCAACCAGGCCCTGGGGAACACCATGAAGCTGGCGGCCATGAGCTATATCAAATTCGCTCTGCAGCCCTATGGCGCGGCCATCACGCTGGTTCAGCTTGCCGAGAAGGCGGCGTCGGCGGTGCAACTCCAGCCGGTATTGTTCCAGCCGGGGTCCGCGTCGTTAAGCGGTTCCTCGCGCGACTACCTGCGCAAGCTCGGGCAACTGATGCGCAAGCGCCCGGACCTGCGGATCAAGATCTGTCCAGTGGCAGTCAACCGCGATCGAGCTGCTCTGCAGAAGGCGCCGACAGACCGCCGGGAGGACCAGCAAAAGCCGGCCGCCCAACCGCCCGCCGCGGTTCCGGACCAGCGGCTGAAAGAACTGGCCACGCAGCGGGCCGCCAACATCAAGTCCTGGCTGGTGCGCGAAGCAGGCGCCGATCCCGGCAGGCTGTTCGTGTGCCGCCCGCAGATCAACAGCGCGCCCAACGCCGAAGCGCGCGTCAATCTCGAGCTGTAGTGAAACGGCGCCGAATCGGCGCCACATCGACATGCCACCGATCCTCGGCGCGCGTCCGGAAGATCCAGTGCCGGGTAGCGTCGCCCGCCGCGGTGCGGTCCTAATCGGAAGCGGCGGCCCGGCTCACACTGTCGGTTACGATGGGAATGGTATTGTCGTTGGTTTCACGTGCCGGCGCATCGTCGGGCGCCGAGATCAGCAGTACCGTAACATTGTCGGACCCGCCGCGCTCCAGCGCCAGGTCGATAAGCTGCCGGGTCGTCGCCTGTTCGTCGTTACCTTGCAGCAGCACGGCACGGATTTCCGCATCGCTGACTCCCCCGGTCAAACCATCACTGCAAAGCAGCAGCTGCTGACCCTGATAAAACGTCCCGGACACCTCGTCGACGCTGACGTTGTCCAGATCGGCCGCTCCGACAGCCTGGGTGACGCAGTTGCGATAGGGATGCTCGCGCGCCTCATCCTCGCTGATCTGGCCCGCATCGAGGAGGTGCTGGACCAGGGAGTGGTCGCGGGTCAGCTGTTGCAGGATCTGTCCGTCCCACAAATAGGCGCGGCTGTCGCCGACCCAGGCCAGACGGTAGGCAGACTGCTCAAACTTGACCGCCACCAAGGTCGCGCCCATGCCCGGGGTCCCAAGGCCCTGATCGGCCGCCATCCGCACCACGCCGTGGGCCTGTGCCACCGCCTCGGCCAGCGGCGTCCCCTTGGCGACTGATTCCTGCACGAAGTCGACCACGATGCGGCTGGCCACCTCACCGCCGCCGTGTCCGCCCATGCCATCAGCCAACACCCACAGGCCATGCTCTTCGTCCACGAGGTAGCTGTCTTCGTTGAGTTCGCGCACGTTTCCCACGTGCGTCGCGTCTCCAAAGCTGATTTTGCTCATCATTCGACCCTGATTCGGTAGACTTGGTCCGTGGCCCCAGCGCTCGACACTCGCCTGGATCGGTCACTTGCCTTATAGTTCACTATTAAATGCTATCGTTCGCAGGACCCTGAACTTTACCGGACTTCAGCGCCAAAAACCCGACACAACGTCGACTATAGCAGCGGAGGCAGCGCCTGTCCTCCCGCGGTACTGCGCCGGCCGCCGGCGCACAATCACAATAATTGGCGCCAACGAGCTATATCCCATCTTAACTCGGTGATGTTAAACTGATTTCATGCAGTAGCAAGACTGCCGGGGCGTGACCGGCAACGACTTGGTGGGGACTCCGGCGGCAACCGGCCTCATCCGCAGATCACAGACGGAGGGTGTGAATGGCCAGCGACCTGCTGCGAATTCCCAAGAAAGAGAAGACCGTCACGCTCTGGGTACATCCCGAAGGCCGCGTGATCGGTTCCATGTTCCTGCATGAGCAGAGCACGCGCCACGCGGGCGGACAGGAACCGCTCGAAATCCTCAACCAGAATGAGGCATTTCTCGTCCTCAAGCGGCACGATCCCGACGAGATCCGCTTCTACAACCGCGGCTCCATCGTGCGGTTGGAGTACCCCGCGGACGACGTTCCCATTTTACCGGACAGCACGCCGCTGCCGTGCCGGCTGCAGTTGATGGACGGCTCGGTGATCAGCGGCGTGATTCGCGAACCCTTGCCGCCCGATCGCTCCCGGCTGTACGACTACCTCAATCGCAGCGGTGACCGGTTCGTACGGCTGCTGGTGGACGACAACCGCATTTACATCGTGAACAAGGCATACATCGTCCACGCGATCGAACTGCCTGCGCCATAGGATGTGACGGCCAGGGGTCAGTGTCCCGGGAATCAGTCGGAAACCGCCGCAATGGGCCTGTTCAACCGTTACAAAGCCAGCAAAGCCATTGAAACGCTGCTCACGGCGTCATCGGGTTCGTCCGCCGACGCCATCCAGGCGACACTGAAGCTCAAACAGATCGGCAGCGGCGCGGTACCGCAGTTGCTCGAGGCGCTGCCGCAGGCGGCGAACACCGCCGCGCTGGAGGGCGTCCTTGCCGGATTCGTCAGCAATGCCACATTCGCGTTGTTCGTGGACGCGCTTGCCTCTTCCGACCGGCGCACTATAGAGGCTGTCACCCGGGTGCTGTGCCAATCCCAGAATTTCGACCCCAATCGCCTGATCGAACTGTTCGAGGCGCCCGAAACGTCAAAGTCGGCATTGGGCCGTATTCTCCTGGCCCATCTGGAGCGCGTCGACCGCAGAAAGCTGATCCTGCTGCTGAGCAAGATTCCCTCCAACGCAAGACCCGTGCTGTATCAGCTCCTCGACAAGGCGCTTACCGAAAAGGACCTGCCGCTGCTGGTGCACCACACAAAAGCGGCCGAGCCCTCGGTGCGCGCCCGCATGGCGCAGATGCTGGGCAAGTTCGGCAACCCCAACGCACGCTCGGCCCTGATCGAGATGCTGAGCGACCCGCACAAGGCCGTGCGCCAGGCGGCGCTGGAGGCCCTGGGCAACCTGGACATCCCTGTGCCGGCAAAGATGGTCGTGGGACTGCTGCGAGACCCGGACCTCACCGTGCAGTCGAAGGCCATCGAAACCCTGATCAAGATCCACGACGCCACGACGGTCCAACAATTGGTGGACATCCTGCAGGACGACTCCGAGTACGTGCGCCGCGCCGCGGTCGAAGTGCTCAACGAAGTGGTCGACCAGCGCGCCATCAAGGACCTGTTGGTGGCGCTGCGGGACAAGGACTGGTGGGTGCGGGTGCGCGCCGCCGACGCACTGGGCAAGATCGGCGGGCCGAAGCTGGTCGAGGCGGTGCTGGGGCTGATCAAGGACGAAGACGAGTTCCTGCGCCGCACCGCCGTGGAGATCCTGAACACCAGCCAGGACCAACGGGCGCTCGGCTACCTGCTCGAAGCCCTGGGCGATGAGGACTGGTGGGTGCGCGAACGCGCCGCGGACGCACTGATCACACTGGCCACCGACCAGACGCTCGATTCCCTGCGCGACATGCTGCAGGAGGAATCCAGCGCCACCCCCATGGTGATCCGGACCCTGGCCAACCTGGGCGATCAGGCGTCCATCGACGCCATCGTCCGCCACCTGAAGAGCACCAACGAACAGATCCGCAAGGAAGCCGTGCGCGCCCTGGAAGACCTCACCGACGAAGAGCATACCCAATTAGTCACCCAGGCCATGACCCAGTTGATCTCCATCAGCGAAGGCGACGAACGCGACTTGGCACAACATTCCCTGCAGACCATCCTCTCGCACACCTCTGCGGAAGCGGAGACATCGAGCTCCGGTGCGGCCAGTGGTGAAGCCTCCATGCTCGACCTGTCGGAGCAGGTCGAACAGCCGTCCCGGCCGCTGGATCTGGCCGAGCTGGTGCCGAACACGGTGCTCGGGGACCGGTATCGCATCGTGCGCAAAGTGGGCAAGGGAGGATTCGGCGAGGTATTCCTGGCCGAGGACATGGTGGTTAACGACCAATTGATCCTCAAGTTCCTGCACCCGCACCTGTCGCAGGATGACAACATGATCAAGCGCTTCATCCAGGAACTGCGCTACGCCCGCAAGGTGACCCACGAGAACGTCATCCGCATCTACGACTTCATCACCCTCGGCAAGTCCTTCGCCATTTCCATGGAATATTTCCCGGGCCACTCACTGGCCGATGAGTTGGCAGGCAAAAAACCGCTGGACTTGCAGCGCGGCATCCAACTTGCTCTGGAAGTCTGCAACGGCATGGCGGCAGCCGAAAGCGCAGAGGTTGTCCACCGCGACCTGAAACCGGCGAATATCCTCATCAATGAGCACGACCGGGTGAAAATCGTCGATTACGGCCTCGCCGCGGCCGCGACCCGATCGGATTCCACGCTGACCAAGACAGGACTGCTGATCGGCACCCCCACGTACATGTCTCCGGAACGTGCGCGCGGCAGACACACCGATTCACGAGCCGACATCTACAGTATGGGCGTCATCCTCTACGAGATGTTCACCGGCAAACCGCCCTACTCGGGGGGCGATCCCATGGCGGTGCTGCTGCAACACGTCGAAGGCAGCGCCGCCCCCCCGGATGAGCTCAATCCGCAAATTCCCGCGACGCTTTCCGAAGTGATCCGCAAAGCGATGGATCCGGATCCCGACAAGCGCTACCAGCATTTCGCCGACCTGCGTCGTGAGCTCCAGCGTGCAGCCAAGGAGATGGACTGATGCCCCGCATCAACGCCTTCCTGCAGCTGGGACGGGAACAGGGCTGCTCGGACATCCACCTGGCCGTGGGTACGCCGCCGTTGTTGCGCTCCCTCGGGCAACTGACGCCGGTAAAGTACCGCCAGCTGAGCGCGGAGGAACTGGAGGGGCTCATCAACGAGATCATGACGCCGGAGCAACGCAGCGCCTTTGAGGCCGGCCGCGACCTGGACTTCGCCTATCACGACGACGAAGTGGGGCGTTTCCGCGTCAACCTGTTCCGGAAGCTCAGCGGTATCGGCGTGACGTTCCGGGTTATACCGCCCAGGATCCCCAGCCTCATGGACCTCGGGCTGCCGCCGATCGTCGCCAAACTGCTGCTCGTGAACCAGGGCCTGATTCTGGTGACAGGCGCCACCGGCACGGGAAAATCCACAACACTCGCCTCAATGATCAACATGATCAACAACAGCCGCAAGCTCAACATCATCACCCTGGAGGATCCGGTTGAGTTCGTGCACCAGAGCAACCAGTCGCTGGTGATCCAACGCGAGGTGGGGTCTCACGTACCGGATTTTGCCAGTGGCCTGCGCGATGCACTGCGCGAGGACCCGGACGTGATCCTCGTCGGCGAGCTGCGGGATCCGGAAACGATATCCATGGCCATGACAGCTGCGGAAACCGGGCACCTGGTGCTGGGCACGCTGCATACCACGTCGGCGTCGAAAACGCTGGACCGCATCATTGATGCCATGCCGACGGAGCAGAAATATCAGGCGGCCAGCTTTCTGGCCCAGCATCTACACGGCGTCGTCAGTCAAAAGCTGGTGCGCAGCGCTGACGGCCACAGCCGCGTTGCCGTGGTTGAAATCCTGATCAACACCCCGGCGATTGCCAACCTCATCATGAACCGCAAGGTGCATCAGATTCCCTCGGTGCTGCAGACATCCCGCGACAAGGGTATGCAGCTGATGGACCAGGCGTTGTTGGAGGCGGTGCGGGAAAAGCGCGTTGACCCCGATGACGCCTACGTCAACGCCACGGACAAGAAACTGTTTCAACCCTACGTCACCAACACCGATCTGCTGCCGCAGATCAACTTGTCGGTGACCTGACCGGATCGGGACCAAACGGAGACACAGGATTGGCACGCATCGACGCATTCCTGGACCTGGTGGTGAAACAAGGGGGTTCGGACCTGCACCTGGTCTCGGGCAACCCGCCACGCATCCGGTTGAATGGAGACATCTACCCGGTGAAGTACCGGCGTCTGAGCGCCAAGGAAACCGAGGAACTGCTCTACGAGATCATGCCGCAGCGCACACGGACCACCCTTGAGGCGCGGGGTGGGGTCGACTTCGCTTATCTCATCCCGGAGGTATCGCGGTTCCGCGTCAACGTGTTCCGCCATCTGGACGGCATTGGCGCAGTGTTCCGCACCATTCACGGGAAACCTCAGACACTGGACGATCTGGACCTGCCGCCGGTGCTCAAGAACCTCGCCCAGCAGCGCAAGGGCCTGATTTTGGTTACCGGTCCGACCGGTTCGGGCAAATCCACCACGCTGGCGGCGTTGCTGGACTTCATCAACGGCCGGCAAAAAGGCCACGTGATCACCATTGAGGACCCGATCGAATACGTGCACGAGAACCGCCAGTGCCTGGTGAGCCAGCGCGAGGTCGGAACCCATACGGACTCGTTTGCAGACGCCCTTCGCTCCGCCCTGCGGGAAGATCCCGACGCGATCATGGTGGGTGAAATGCGCGACCTGGAAACCATTCACCTGGCGATCACCGCCGCGGAGATGGGGATACTGATCCTCGGCACGCTGCATACCAATAGCGCTCCCGCCTCGGTCGAGCGCATCGTCAACGCGTTTCCCGCCGGCGAGGCGCAATATGTGAAAACGATGCTCTCCACGTCGCTGTGCGGCATCGTCGCCCAACAGCTGGTACGGCGCGCGGACGGCCGCGACCGGGTGGCGGCGGTGGAGGTTCTGATCAACACGCCGGCCGTGGCGAACATCATCCGCGAAGGCAGCCCCGACCAATTGGCCAACGTGATCCAGAGCGGCGCCATGCAGGGCATGCAAAGCATGGACAATGCCTTGCGAAAGTTGCTGGACGCCAAGCTCATTACCGGCAATGATGCATACAAGTGTGCGCGCAACAAGGCCGACTTCGAGCAGTACCGCGAGGCGGAGGCAATCGGATCGGGTGGGGGCTTCATTTCGGCGGATGAATTGCCGAGTTGAGGGCAACAACGGCTGCCGCCGATAGCGCGGCCGGTGGCGGGATGGGATAGTGACGGGATCTAGCAGGTGGGGAAGCCAACAATGATCGCGAAATTGATTTTGACCTTGGACGGCGCAATCCTCAAGGAGTACCCGGTGTCCAGCGACAGCATCAGCATCGGTCGCAAGCATGGTAATGATATCCAACTCAACGACATGACGGTGAGCGGGCGTCATGCGCTGATCAGCACATTGGTCGGCAATACTTACGTGGAGGACCTGGGAAGCACCAACGGCACATGGCTCAACGGCAAACGTATTCGCAAACTGCTGCTCAAGCACGGCGACATCATCCAGGTCGGA
This sequence comes from Gammaproteobacteria bacterium, assembly GCA_037385045.1. Classification (GTDB taxonomy): domain Bacteria; phylum Pseudomonadota; class Gammaproteobacteria; order JASBUN01; family JASBUN01; genus JARRNJ01. The sequence continues at coordinate 58,492 of JARRNJ010000021.1, forward strand.
GCCCACCAATTGACCTATTTCTGCGAGGAAAAGGCCCAGTACGAACCCACCATGTTCATCAAGGCCGAAATGGCCGAAACGCAGATGATGCCCGATGTCGGCAAGTCCGATGGCGACGCGAAAGGAATGCCTCTGGCTGGAATCCGGATTCTCAATGGTCCGATGGCCAAGTCGGTGCTGGAACTGCGCAAGCCCTTCAACACGCTGGGCTACAAGGGCATCAAGCTGGCCATGATTACGCGCACCCATACCGGCTACGCCATCTTTTCGGTCAAGGGCCGCAAGGGACGGCGTGCCACCGACATGCCCCTGGTGAACGGCAAGCCGATCGCGGAGAGCGACCGCAAGCTCAATGACCACGACCTGATCGAGCTGGCCGGGTTCCAGATGGAGTTCTTTTTCATCCGCTGAGGCTCGGCAAACCGCCCCGGACCAGGCCGAAGCCGCCGGCCGGCGGGCCCGGAACCCATGAAAATTCAGTTTCTTATAATGTGACAGGGGACACAGAACTGAGTTTTCTGGTATGCTTCCGGAAAACGGGACGGCATCCGCCTCCAAAGCCATTCCCGTGAATGACTGTGAGCGCCATATGCCAAGGCCGACGCAATACATGAGTGAACCGTCGATTACGGACTCCGCCGACCCGGAGGGCTATGCCGAGGGCGTGGCGCAACCGCGCGAGCACACCTCGCGGATTATCGCCATTACCAGCGGCAAAGGCGGCGTCGGCAAGACCAATGTGACGACCAACCTCGGCATCGCGCTGGCCATGCGCGGCGACAAGGTATGTATCTTCGACGCCGACACCAGTCTTGCCAACATCAACATCCTGTTGGGCCTGACGCCCACGTACACGCTCGAACATTTCCTCAACGGCGAAAAGACGCTCGAGGAAATAGCCGTCGAGGGCCCCAGGGGAGTGACCATCATCCCGGCGGCATCCGGCATCGCGGACTACGCTCAGCTGGACCCGGACCGGCAGCGCAAGCTCCTCGATGCGCTGGAAGTACTGGAGCGCGAGTATGACTATGTGCTGATCGATACCGCGGCCGGGGTCGGCGACACCGTGCTGGCGTTCGTGCAGTCGGCCCAATACGCGGTGGTGGTCATATCGCCGGAACCGACCTCGCTCACCGATGCGTTTGCCTTGGTCAAGGTATTGAAGAAGAAAGGATTTGACCGACCGATCTACGCGCTCGTGAACATGGTGTCCAACTTCCACAACAGTATGGACATCTTCAAGCGCTTCCAGGCGGCGGTGCAGAAGTACCTCGACAGCACGGTGCGCTACCTTGGTTACATCACGCTGGACGAAACGGTGATCTCCTCGATTCACCTTCAACGCCCGGTGATTCTCGCCGAGCCGCAGGCGGCGGCGAGCCGCTGTTTTCACACCCTGGCCGAGGGAATCGGCAAGAATTTCCGCTTCTCCGGCACACCACACAGCCTCAGCGGCTATTGGAAGGACCAGAGGCCTTCTTCGGCGACGCCACCCGAGCCTGCGCAACCGCCGGCGGCCGAGCCAGCCTGGTCGCCGCAGCCGGCGACGCCGGCGGCCGCGCCTCCGACCGAACAGGCAACGAGCCCGGCTGCGGCTGCGCTGGAATTCGTGAACCGGCAGGAGACGGACGCCGAACAAGCGAAGGCGATGCTGGAGCCGTTGGTCGAAGCGTTCATCGATCGATTCCAACGCTTTCCCCTGGATCTGCGCCACTTCGTATACCGCTCGCTGGAACTGGGGGATTTCCCGGAGGACGAGATCAAGGATCTGGTCACGACCCTGGAAACGCTGTATGAGCGTCGCTGCCAGCGGCCGGTGCGCGACACCGAGGATACGCTGATCAAGCTGCTCGCCGACGCCCATACATCGGAGGGAAAGATGGCAGCGCTCGGCCGGCAGCTGCAAGCAGGTTTCGAACGCCAGTTTCACAAGAAGTTGTTCGACCCGGAAGTTGATCTTCGGGCGGCCGTGCAGCGGGGGGATTACGACGAGAACCGCTTCGGCGAACTGATCCAGAGTCTGCGCGACGCCTACCTAGAACACAGCGGCCGCCGCTACGAGGACGAGCGCGACCGGATGCTCCATGACGTGCGCCAGATCGCGCTGCGCATGGAAGAGCAGGAAGGCAGCCTGCGCAACGGACTGACACGGCTGTCCGAATGGTTCAACGACACCGTGGCCGCTCGGGAAGACCTGCTCAGCCGCATCAAAGATGCGGACCGCGACACAGCCGTGCCTGAAGACGACGACGGCCAGGACTGATAGCCCGCCCGCCCGGGGGGTCACTGCACCAACGCCAGCGCAGCCTGATACTGGTCGGCGGCCCGCACAAGCAGATCCGCCATCGCATCCTCACCTGCGATACCCGCCTGCCTCCAACCCGGATCATCCCCGGGTACGACCTGCGCCGCGACGCGCGGGTCGAAGGTGCCAGCAGACGCGACCCGCCGCGCCAGCCGCACCCAATTGACCTGGGGCCCGTAATCCCGGGCGCGTTCCGGCTCGAGATGGAACTCCACCGTTTCCTGCAGCACCAGCGGCATACGCCAGCCGCGCATCAGGGCGCCGCCGACCGCGGCGTAGTCGAAGCCGAAAACCTGTTGTTCTGCCTTATGCAGCTCCACGGCACCGTAGCGGTGGCGCAGCCATGCTTCGCGCGCCAGTTCGGGCAGCTTCGAATACATGACCAGATGGCCGATTTCATGCAGCAGACCACAGACGAACAACGATTCGACCTGCTGCTGACTCTCCTGGGCCTCGGCAACCAGCTTTGCCACCACGGCGCAGCGCAGGCTGTTCTCCCAGAACGTCTGCATGTTCACCAGTTCGTTCGGTAACCCGGAAAACATATCCAGCACCGCGGTGGCGAGCACCAGATCGCGCAACTCGCGCATGCCCACAATGGTCACGGCGCGCCGGACGCTGTCGATCTGCGAAGGAAAACCGTAGAAGGCGCTGTTGACCAGTCTCAACAGCCGCGCGGACATGCCGGGGTCCTTCTCCAGCACGTCTGCCAGGCCCAGCGCGGTGTGAGCGGGATCGTCCAGCAGCTCGGTCAAACGGAGATAGATCTCCGGGGGCGATGCCAACTCCACCGCGCCGGCAACCAGGTCATCGGCACCCATGCCCAGATTATGCGGGGAGTTGACCATAGGCGTATTCATGCCACTATTGACTGCCACTCCATCCGCCGTGGGTTTCGGTTCGAAGCCGGATCCATCCCCTGGCGTTCAGTTCTGCAGCTTTGCCTCGCGCACAGCGCGTCCTTCCGCCTGGCTGGTGCTGGAACCGGCGGCGGACCTCTCCACCCCGGCACCCTGGGGAGCACGCCAATCCGAGTCGATCAGGGTCTGCTGCGGATGCCCGATGTAGTATCCCTGCACGTAGTCGACGCCGAACCCGGCCAATTGCTCCATAAGTTCGGCGTGCTCCACGTATTCGGCGATGACCTTCTTGCCGAGGCTGTGCGCGACCTCGGTCATGGACTTGACCAGCAGTTGATCGGTCTGGTCGTTGATCAGGTTGGCGACGAACGAACCGTCGATCTTGAGCATGTCGACCGGAAAGTTCTTGATATAACTGAACGACGAGAACCCGGCACCGAAGTCATCGAGCGCGAAGCGGCAACCCAAGGCCCGCAACCGGGCGACCATCTTGCGCGTTTCCGCGAAGTTGGTAATGGCCGCGGTTTCGGTGATCTCGAAGGTCACGCGGGACGCTGAAACCCAGGTCATGTCCAGCTTTTGCTTGATCAGCGGCAACAGCGAGGAATCCTGGAATGCGTGCCCCGAGAGATTGACGCTCATGGAAATATTCGACAAATGGGCCGGCAGGGAGGCAAGATAGTCGAGGATATGCTCCACCACCCAGAGGTCGATCTGGTGGATCAGCCCCATGCGCTCGGCAACGGGAATGAACTCCGCCGGGGTGAGCACCTCGCCGTTTTCCCCATGCATCCGGATCAACGCTTCGTAATGTGTCACGCGCCGGGTCGGCAGGTGCATCACCGGCTGGAACACCAGGAAGAACTTGTCGTCCGCCAGCGCCTCGCGAATCTGTGGCACCCACAGCGCATCGCTGCGCAAGGTGTGCATCACCTGGTCATCGGCACTGAAGCGGTGGACGGTGTTGCGACCCTGGTTCTTGGCCATGTAGCAGGCCTGGTCGGCCCGGGCCAACAACTCGCTGGCGCCGACTTCGTCGTCAGGTACGTTGATCACCACGCCCACGCTGACCCCGACGTGGTAACGCAGCCCTCCACTGGCGCCGAACTGATAGTCGCCCAGGAGCGAACGAACCGATTCCGCAAACTCCAGCGCGTAGGCCTCGGTGATATGTTCGAGGAGAATAGCGAATTCGTCGGATCCGATACGGGCGACCAGTTCGCCGGGTTTGACGCAGCCGCGCAACTTGTTGGCGACATCGGTCAAAAGGCGGTCGCCGGCCACGTGGCCCTCGCTGTCGTTGATGACTTTGAATTGATCCAGATCCAGGTATAGAAGGGCGTTGGTGCGGTGAAAATTGCGCGAGCGTATGACAGCGAGTTCCAGTGCTTGCTCCAAACGACGGCGGTTCGGCAGGCCGGTCAAATCGTCATGGTCGACCAGATGTTTGAGCCGCGCTTCCATGACCTTGCGCTCGGCCAACTCAGTCTCCAGCGCTTCTTCGCGCAGCCGGCGAAAGCGACGCTCGCGTTGCAGACTCAGCACCAGACCAATGCGCCGGGAAAACGTGTTGGCCGATTCCGTTGCCGGTATGACGTCAACGGCACCGGTGGCCAGACAGCAGTCCGCGAGCCGTTGATAGGAGTCCGCCTCGCAACGAGCAACAACGACCGCCGCGGTGCCTCCGGCCTGGGTCGCGTGCGACAACGCACGGCAGGCCTCGGACAGTCCATTGTCGGCATCCGTGGCGGCCACCAGCACCAAGTCCGCCAGTTCCTCGATCGGCAACTGACGCTGGCGGGCATGCTCCAGCAGTGTACGCACACTGCCGACAATGCTGACGCTCTGGTACCCCTGGTCGCTGAGCTGCGCATGCAACGCCGCAGCGTGAGAGGCGTTGCCGTCGACGATGCAGACCCGCATCAGTCGCGGCTCCGGAATTCTTATTGTCATTAGTCCGCCTTGTCGCTTGACAAGAAAGTTATGGTTTTTCAGGCAGTTTAGATCGATACCTCACAACTTGTCAAACAGC
>JARRNJ010000022.1:0-62808 GCA_037385045.1 Gammaproteobacteria bacterium
CATGTGTTAAGCATGCCGCCAGCGTTCAATCTGAGCCAGGATCAAACTCTTCAGTTTAAGTTTGACGGTCGCTTTGAGGGCGACCAATCCTTGCTCGACATAAACTCGCTCGGAATTAAATTTCGAGGTTGCTTACATCGAATGTTGTTTGCAAAGCAAACGCCCCCGACGCAAGCACCCACACAAATTATCTGACCTGAATTTTTAAAGATCCGAGGCCGGGAACTGTGCCCGACCGAGAAGCGAGATTCTAAACGGGGATTCCGAGTCCCGTCAATAGGACTCAACAAAAATCTGGAGTGAATCCCGCCTGTTTCCATCTCTCCCCGGCACCGCTTCAGTACGGGGGAGCGCGAATTATACGTGCCTCCGCGCTCCGGTCAACCGCTTTTTTCCGCCAGGCCGCGGACGGGGATATCGGGGCCCCGGACCGGGGCCCGCAACCGCCGACTGGGGGCCATCGTGGCCGAGAGGTCCTAGCTCAGCCGCACGCGGGCAAAACGGCGCTTGCCCACCTGGAACACGTGGACCGAGCCCGCTTCGACCTGCAGCTGCCGGTCTTCAACCCGGTCGCCGTCGATGCGCACCGCACCCTGCTTGATCAGCCGCAATGCCTCCGAGGTGCTCTGGGTGAGCCCCGCCTCCTTGAGGAGGTTGGCGAGCGCCTTGGCGCCGTCTTCACAGCGCAGCTCCAACTCGGGCATCTCGTCGGGCAGGGCGCCTTTCTGGAATCGCGCTATAAAGGTCTCGCGTGCCTTGACCGCCGAGGCCCGGCTGTGGAAACGCTCCACGATCTCCCCGGCGAGCCCGAACTTGATGTCACGGGGATTGGCCCCGGCTGCCACCTCGGCGCGCAAGCCCTCCACCTCGCTCATGGGCCGAAAGCTCAGCAACTCGAAGTAGCGCCACATCAAGTCATCGGATATGGACATGAGCTTGCCGAACATCTCTTCGGGCGCCTCGTCGATGCCGATGTAGTTGCCAAGAGACTTGGACATTTTCTGCACCCCGTCCAGGCCTTCGAGAATCGGCATGGTCAGAACCACCTGGGGCGGCTGGCCGTAGGCATCCTGCAGCTGCCGCCCCACCAGCAGGTTGAATTTCTGGTCGGTGCCCCCCAGCTCGACGTCGGCCTTCAGAGCCACCGAGTCGTAACCTTGCACCAGCGGATAAAGAAACTCGTGTATGGCGATCGGTTGCCCAGAGCCATAGCGCTTGTGAAAATCGTCGCGCTCCAGCATCCGGGCCACGGTATGTTTGCCCGCCAGCTGGATGAGCTCCGCCGCGTTCATGTCGTTCATCCAGCTGGAGTTGAACATCACCAGCGTCTTTTCCGGGTCGAGGATCTTGAAGATCTGCTGCTCATAGGTGCGGGCGTTGTCGATCACCTCGTCCCGGCTGAGCGGCGGCCGGGTGGCGTTCTTCCCGGTGGGGTCGCCGATCATGCCGGTGAAGTCGCCGATCAGGAAGATGGCCTCATGGCCCAGATCCTGGAACTGGCGCAGCTTGTTGAGCAACACGGTGTGGCCCAGGTGCAGATCCGGGGCGGTGGGGTCGAATCCTGCTTTGATGCGCAGCGGCCGGCCCGAATTCAGTTTGTCGACAAGTTCGCTTTCGAGCAGGAGCTCCTGCGCACCCCGCTTGATGATCGCCAGCGCCTCTGTTGTCGATACCATGCCTACCTCATCGCCAAATGCCATGTACGTCCTTTGCGGCCCACGCCTGCCGTGGCCGGTGCAGCCAAAGACGTCGCGCGGGCGGTCCGGGAGGGTGGTAGAAGATACTAGATACCGGCGCAAAAAGGTATACGAACGCCGTTTGCCCGGTCCGCGCCGGGCTTGCCACAGCGGTCACATCGCGCACTTTTTCCGTTTGACCGCGCCTCCGCCAACCGCTAAGGTAACCTTGAAATAATCGATAGATTTCTATGAATTAGTTCAATTTCATGAACCGCGACTACAAGTTCCTGGCGTTCCGCGGCGGCGGCCGGCCAGAGCGGCGACACCCGGCCCGGCATCACCTGCTGCTGCTGGCGCTGGGCGCCGGCCTGACCGCGCTGGTGATCGGTCTGACGCCAGACAACGCCGGCGCCACCCGGGGCCGCGACGCCGCGCTGCAACAGGCGCCGGCGGGCAGTCCGAACTTCCGCACGGTCAGCGGCGAGCTGCCGCTGCCCCCGCAGCTTCCGTCGGGCGCTGCCGAACCCGCGCCGGATTCTGCCACCCAGCCGGTCACGGCCCCGGAGGCGGCCGGGCAATGGCTCTCGGTAACAGTGGCGCCGGGCGACAATATGGCGCTGATTTTCAAGCGCAACGGGCTCAGCGCGCGGCAACTCTTCGAAGTGCTGCAACTGGGCAAGCCGGTGTCCCACCTCAAGCATCTCTACCCGGGGGAAACGATCAAGCTGCGCATTGACGGCCAGCATCGGCTGCTGGAACTGGTGCATCAGACCGATCCGGTCCACAGCCTGCACGTCAGGGCCACCGGGGACGGCTTCAGCGCCCAGGAAGTGGCGCGCAGCGTCGAAATCCGCCAGGCATACGCCACCGCCACCATCGAGGATTCACTGTTCCAGGCGGCACAGGACGCCGGCCTGCCGGACAACCTCACCATGGAACTGGCCACCATCTTCGGCTGGGACATCGACTTCGCCCTGGACATCCGTGAGGGCGACCACTTCACCGTTGTCTACGAGCAAAAGTATCTCAACGGCGAAAGAATCGGCGACGGCAACATCATTGCCGCCGAGTTCACCAATCGCGGCAAGACCTATCGCGCGGTGCGCTACACCGATGCCAGCGGGCACACCGACTATTACTCCCCGGACGGGCGCAGCATGCGCAAGGCGTTCCTGCGCACCCCGGTGAAGTTCACCCGCATCAGTTCGCGCTTCAGCCTCCATCGCATGCATCCGATCCTGAACCGGATCCGGGCCCACAAAGGCGTCGACTATGCCGCCCCCACGGGAACGCCGATCCGGGCAACGGGCGACGGCAGGGTCACCTTCCGCGGCCGCAAAGGGGGCTACGGCCGCGTCGTGGTAATTCAGCATGGCCACGGTTACAGCACGCTTTACGGCCACATGTCGGCGTTCAACCGCCACGTTCATGTGGGCACCCGGGTCAGACAGGGCCAGGTCATCGGCTACGTGGGCATGTCGGGGCTGGCGACCGGGCCGCATCTGCATTACGAGTTCCGCATCCACGGCGTGCACCGCAACCCGCTGACGGTGAAGCTGCCCACCGCGCAGCCGTTGCCGGCCCGCTATCGGACCGGTTTCCAGCGGCATTCGACCCGGCTGATCGCCCAGTTGGAGGTATTGGACCGCAGCCGGCTGGCCCGGAACTGAGCCCGGGCGATGACCGAATCCGCCGGCCGGTCCGCTTCCAATCACTGCGCGCACCCTGTAACACCGTCATGAGCGACCTGTTCATTGGCCTGATGTCCGGTACCAGTATGGATGCCGTGGATGCGGTGCTGGCGCAGATCGGCGGCGGCACGCCGAAGCTCAGGGACGCCATCAGCCACCCGCTGCCGGAGGCCTTGAGAGCCCGCCTTCTGGCCCTGAGCAGCGCCCGTGATGACACCGTCGACCTGCTGGGGCGCACCGATCTTGAGCTCGCCCACGTGTTCGCCGACGCGGTGCAGGCGTTGCTGCGCCATGCCGGCATCGAGCCGCAGCAGGTTCGGGCCATCGGCAGCCACGGCCAGACGGTGCGCCATCATCCCGCCGGCCCGTGGCCGTACACGGTCCAGATCGGCGACCCCAACTGCATCGCCGAGCGCACCGGAATTACCACGGTGGCTGACTTCCGCCGCCGGGACATGGCCGCGGGCGGCCAGGGCGCACCCCTGGTACCGGCGTTTCATGCCGCCGTACTCCGCACGTCGGCCGAAGACCGCTGTGTCCTCAACATCGGCGGCATCGCCAACCTTACCGTGCTGCCGGCCGACAGCGCGGCGCCGGTCACCGGCTTCGACACCGGCCCCGGCAACGTGCTGCTCGATTACTGGGCGCAACGGCACCTGGGTGCACCGCGGGACGATGCCGGCGGCTGGGCCCGCGGCGGCACCCCGGACACTGCGCTGCTGCAACAACTGCTGTCCGACGCCTATTTCCGCCAGCCACCCCCCAAGAGCACCGGCCGGGAGCATTTCAACGGCCCGTGGCTGGAGCTGGCACTGCAGGAGCTGCCCGCCGCACCGCGGGACGTCCAAACCACGATCACCGAATTGACCGCCCGCACCGCGGCGGACGCCGTCCGCACCCATGCCGTGAGCACCCGGCGCCTGCTGGTGTGCGGCGGCGGAAGCCACAACGCCTTTCTGATGGAGCGACTGGCCGAGCACCTGCCCGACGTCGAGGTGCAGAGCACAGATACCCAGGGCATGAACCCGGACTGGGTGGAAGGGCTGGCGTTCGCCTGGCTGGCACATCAGACTCTGCAAGGACGGCCCGGCAACGTGCCCACGGTCACCGGCGCGCACCACGGTGTGGTGCTGGGCGGCATCTACCCGGGGGCCGGCATGCGGTAGCGGGTGGCCACGGCCGCCTGCGGAAGCTACAGCGAACCGGGGGGCCGTTCAGCGGTCCGGGCGCTCCGAGATGGGGACATAACGGCGCGGCTCCCTGCCGGTATAAACCTGGGTGGGGCGGAAGATGCGGTTGTCGGACAGCTGCTCGCGCCAATGGGCCAGCCAGCCGGCGGACCGGGCAATGGCGAAAATGGCGGTGAACTGATCCTTGGGAATCCCCATTTCCGTGTACAGAATGCCCGAATAAAAATCGACGTTCGCATAGACGCCCTTGCTGCTCAAGCGTTCCTCGCAGATGCGCTCCACCTCCTGGGCGACCTCGAACATGGGGTTCACGTCACCGCCTCGCGCCTCAATCAAGTCCCGTACCAGCCATTGGAGAATCTTGGCGCGCGGATCTTTGGTCTTGTATTCCCGGTGGCCCATACCCCAGATCACTTCCTTGCGCTCCAGGCGCTTGTCCACGTATGCGGCCGCATCCGCCGGCGACGGAATCTGTTCGAGCATTTCCACCACCTTCTGGTTGGCGCCGCCATGCAACGGCCCCGACAGCGTGCCGATGGCAGCGGCGACCACGGCATACGGACTGGCCAGGGTGGAACCGGTGACCAGTACCGAAAACGTCGACGCGTTGATCGTGTGCTCGGCATGCAGGATCAGGCACACGTCAAGGATGCGAGCCAGCAGCGGATCGGGTTCGCGGCCCGTGAGCATGTAGAGGAAGTTCTGGGTGTAGGTGAGGTCCTCGCGCGGCGGGATCGGATCGTAGCCGTTGCGAATGTGCTCCCACATGGCCACCAGCGTGCCCATGCGCGCGATGATCTTGACGGTCATGTTGTGCACGTATTCCAGGTTCCCGCCGCTGGCGGCCGATTCAGCCAAATGCTCCGGCGTAGGGTAAAACATGCCCAGGCTCGCCACTGCTGTCTGCAGCATTTCCATGGGGTGGCCGGTGGCGGGCAGATAGCGCATCATCTCCCGGATCTGAAATTTGACCTGGCGGTTCTGGCGCAGCTGGCCGTCGAAGTCCTCGAGCTCGGCGGCGGTCGGCAATTCGCCGTCGAGGAGCAGCAACGTGGTCTCCTCGAAACTGCTCCCGGCAGCCAGTTCCTCGAGCGGGTAGCCGCGGTAGGTCAACAGACCATTGGCGCCATCGATATCCGAGATATTCGACTGTGTTGCCGGAACGCCGGCCAGACCGGGCAAATATTCACTCATAAAATCGACTCCAGCTCCCAACGGATGCAGGCGGCCTAGGATAGCAAAACACACGGACTTTGACCCCTGCGGCGCGTGGGATACGACGCTGGAAGAACAGGGAAGAGCGGCAACGCGCTGCCCCGGCACACGCCTTCAGGGAGCGCCCGGGACAGGCACCGTCAGCCAAGAGGCAATTCAGACGCTAAAGGATGAACCACAGCCACAGGTAGTGGTGGCATTGGGATTGCGGATCACGAAACGGGCGCCCTCGAGGTCGTCGATGAAATCGATCTCTGCACCCACGAGATACTGGAAGCTCATGGGATCGACCAGCAATGTCACACCGTCCTTCTCGACCTCGGTGTCGCCATCGCTCTTGTTCTCATCGAACGAGAAACCATACTGGAATCCGGAGCAGCCGCCGCCGCTGACGAACACCCTCAACATCAGATTTGGGTTGTCTTCCTCGGCAATCAGCTCCCTCACCTTGGCCGCGGCACTTTCGCTGAATACCAGCGGGCTGTCCGTTTCTACTGCAGCACTGCTCATGATGGGTTCTCCGTCAAAACACGTAATCGATTCCGGATAATGATGGCAATATTATCATTACCTGATCAGTTTGATCAAGAATTCATCGGCCTCAGGCCGCCGATTCCGGCTCGCCTTCCGCGCCGCGACTCAGCACCGGCGCCGTATCGTCGGTAATGGCGGCGGCTTCAGAGCGATGAACCAAGCTGCCGTTGACCTCAGCCCCCATGGCCATTTCGATGAGATTATAGTAGACGTTGCCTGTCACTCGCGCCCGGGCGGCCAGCTCGATGCGCTCAGCAGCGTGCACGTCGCCAACCACCGAACCATTGAGAATAATATGGGGCACACGCACCTCGCCTTCAATGGCACCGTGCTCGCTGAGCGTCAGAACCGAGCCGCTGTCGTCGGGCGCCGATACGTCGCCCCGGATCGTGCCATCCACATGCAATCCACCGCTGAAGGCAACATCGCCTTGGATTTCACTGTGCTGACCGATCAACGTGTCGATCCGCGCTACTGTTTTCGGCTTGCTGCGCTTGCCCAACATCGGCGCTGCCCTCCTCACTCGGCCGTCAACGGCCATTCAATCTTCTGCTCGAGTTCCTCGGTCTTGTCCGTCCCCTTGGGGATGACGTGGACCACCACCGTCGCCGGCGTGAAACCCGAGGGAAAAACGATGTCGCCGTCGAACTGTTTGAAGTATTTAATCGCAAACGCAATATTTTCAACCTTTGGGCGACTGATCTGGGCCATGGAAAGGCGGACCGGCACGCCGCCCTGCTTGCCCTCGGCGGTCAGTTCGACCACGCCGCGCGCCAGGCGTCGGCGGCCTTTCGATTCGGGCACATGGATCAGCGTAAGCTTGTAGTGGTACTGGTTGTCACCGGGCCCCTGGTCCAGTTTGAAATTCTGAATATTGAGGCCGGTCTTGCCCTTCGAGGGCGATACGATATTGCGATAGAACTGCAACTGCTCGCGCAGCTCCATGTTCTCCTGCTGCAGCTGATTCAACGACTCCCGCACCTGTTTTGTGGCCTGCTCATCGATACGGCGAAAACTCCGCAGCCGCGTACCGTCCTGGTGCAATTGCGCCACCTGCTTGCGCAACGCCGCCACTTGCCGGCTCAAGCGCTCATTGTCGGCGCTCAGGCGATAGTTGGCAACGCCGCCGCGATGCCAACCCCATTGGTATGCGGACCAGCATGCGCCGGCGGCCAGCGCGACGGCGGCCAACACCAGCACTCGACCGACCCAGGGTCGATGGCGACGGACAACCAAGTGTTGGTTACTGGCTTTCAAATTCTCAGTATGCAAGCCGACTGCACTGGCGTGCCGGCACCTGCGTCACACAATGACCAGGAAACCGCGCTCATCAAGGCAGCAGGGCGATGCCCTCCAGACCCTCGGACTCATCGAGCCCGAACATCAGATTCATGTTCTGAACCGCCTGGCCGGCAGCGCCCTTGACCAGATTATCGATCACCGACAGCACCACCACCGTGTCGCCGCCCTGGGGCCGGTGCAGCGCGATGCGGCAGTAATTGGCGCCGCGCACGCTGCGCGTCTCCGGGTGGGAGCCGGCCGGGAGCACGTCGACGAACGGCTCATCCACGTAGCGGTCCTCATACAGCGACTGCAGGTCCACGTCGCCGCGGCGCAGCGTCGCGTAGAGAGTGGCGTGGATACCCCGGATCATCGGCAGCAGGTGGGGTACGAACGTCAGGCCGATGGGCATGCCGACCGCCGCCTCCAGCGTCTGGCGGATCTCCGGCAGGTGACGATGGCCCGGTACGGCGTAGGCCTTGAAGCTCTCACCCACCTCGCCCATCAGGAAGCCCACATGCCCCTTGCGCCCGGCGCCGCTGACACCGGACTTGGCATCGGCGATCAGGCGCGCGGGATCCACGAGTTGCTGTTCGATCAACGGCAGGAAGCCGAGCACCACTGCGGTCGGATAACAACCCGGGTTAGCCACCAGGCGGGCATTGCGGATCGCCTCCCGGTTGACCTCGGGCAGTCCGTAAACGGCCTCATCCAGCCATTGCGGGCAGGCATGGTCGGCCCCGTACCAGTGCTTCCATTCGGAAGGATCCTTGAGGCGGAAATCCGCCGCCAGGTCGATCACCTTCACCCCGGCTTCCAGCAGCCCCGGCACCATGCCCATGGCGGTACCGTTCGGAGTGGCAAAAAACAGCAGGTCGCAGGCCGCCAGTGCCGCTGCATCGGGTTCGGCGAACGCCAGCGAACAATGCCCGCGCAGGTTCGGGAACAGATCCGCCACCGGGCGGCCCGCTTCGCTGCGCGAGGTGACCGCGGTCAACTCCACCTGGGGATGTGCTGCCAACAGCCGCAGCAGTTCCACACCGGTGTAACCCGTGCCACCAACGATACCGGCCTTGATCATCGGACTGATCCACTCCCGTCGTCGAGCCTGAATCACGACATCATACAAATTCCGGCGGCCGGCGGGAAAGTCTGATGGGAAGGGAAAAATAAAAAAGCGGCCAATGAGCCGCTCAAATATGGTGGTGGATCGATGTTGTTATTGTTGTGCAGCTATCGTTGTTTTAGTGCGCCGGACCTTGCCATCACCATGACCGATTGCGCTGGGAGTTTGCAGGGTAATCTAGCTGACACATTTGCACGGGTCAACCTTTTTCCTTTATATTCAGTTTATTAGAAAATAATGATACGTAATAACGGTGGTGACGACGCATGTGGCCCGCCCACCGCTTGGCGGTTTTCCGTATAATCGGGAATTTCGTGCCGCCACCCCATATCGATGGGAGTACCCTTTGCTGACCCGCAAATTCAAACAATCGGGAACACGATTGCTGTCGCCCAGGGCGTGGAAAACGCGGGTTGTGTTCTGGACCGGCGCGGTGATGGTGGGCCTGGTGGCGGTGTTCTTCGCCTACGTCAGCGAGGAGGCCAACCAGGCATTTCACCACTGGATCGCCTATTCGAAGTACCTGCCGCTGCTGATCTCGCCGGCCATTCTCATCCTCGTGGCCTGGCTGACCCAGCGCTTCTTTCCCGGCTCCCAGGGCAGCGGTATACCCCAGGGGATTGCCGCCCTGGAGATGCGCGAGGATGCCGAGCGCGCGCCGCTGCTGTCGGCGCGCATCGTCATCGGCAAGGTGGTGCTGACAGTGCTGGGTCTGCTCAGCGGGGCGTCGATCGGCCGCGAGGGCCCGACGGTACACGTCGGCGCATCCATCATGTTTTCCCTGGGCCGCGTCGCCCGCTTTCCGCTGCATTACCTCGACCGCGGCCTGATCCTGGCCGGCGGCGCCGCCGGCATCGCCGCGGCGTTCAACACGCCCTTGGCGGGGATCATGTTCGCCATCGAGGAAATGAGCCGTTCGTTCGAGGAACGCACCAGCGGCACGCTGCTCACCGCCGTGGTGGTTGCCGGCGTCACTACCATCGCCATCCAGGGAAACTACACCTACTTCGGATCCACACCCGCGGAGCTGCAGCTCGGCACCGCCTGGATCGCCGTGCTGGTGTGCGGCATTGCCGGCGGGCTGCTGGGCGGAACGTTCAGCTTCATGCTGATCCGCGGCACCCAGTGGCTCGAGCCGATACGCCAACGCCGGCCGCTGGTGGTCGCTGCCGTCTGCGGTCTGTCCATCGCCCTCATCGGCCTTGCCTCCGGCGGGCTGACCTACGGTACCGGCTACAATGAGGCCCGCCAGCTGGTCACCGGCACCGGCTCGCTCAGCGATTCGTACCCTTACCTGAAGCTGCTGGCCACGGTGGTGTCGTACTTGAGCGGTATTCCGGGCGGCATCTTCGCCCCGTCGCTGTCCACCGGCGCCGGGCTGGGCGCCCACATCGCGCAGTTTCTGGGCGGCATCCCGCCGTCGGCGATCGTCATCCTGGCCATGGTCGCCTATTTCTCCGCGGTGGTGCAGACCCCATTGACTGCGGTGATCATTGTCACCGAGATGACCGCCAACCAGAGCATGCTGCTGCCGATCATGGCCACGGCGTTCCTTGCCTACCTGATCTCCCGCGTCATCTGCCCGGAGCCGATCTATCAGGTGCTGGCCGAGGAGTTCCTGCAACGCAAGAAAGCGGGAGCCGAAGCCGAGCCGCCGGATCCACCGCCCGCGCCCGGTTCCGGCGGGCCGCCGGGCGACAAGCCGGCGGACGAGAAACAACCCAACCCGGATCGGTTGATCTAGACCGCGGGCCACGGGCATTGTGGTTGCACGATTTTGCTTTTAGCATCGACCCTTGCGTCCCCGGCAGGCAACGCCGCCCACTCCATGAGAGCAAAAACCGGAATCATCGCCGTGGTGCTGGTGGCCGTGCTCAGCACTGCGGCCTATCTGTGGTTTTCGTCCACGCGCATGCGGTGGGCGCCGGATATCCGCATGCGCACGACCGCGCGCCATCAGCTCGATCTGGCCGCTCTGCGGGGACGCCCGGTGCTGGTGAATTTCTGGGCCACCACCTGTCCCAGCTGCATCCAGGAAATACCCGGTCTCAGCCGCCTGTATCGGGACCTGAACCCCAGGGGCCTGGAAGTGATCGGGGTGAGCGTGTACTACGACCCGCCCAATCGCGTTGAAGAGATGGTCGCCAAACGCCACATTCCCTATCCGGTCGTCACGGACATCAGCCAACGGGTGGCCAGAGCCTTCGGCATGCGGCGCATGGTCACACCCACCTCCTTTTTGATCGCCCCCAGCGGCCGCATCGTCCTGCACCGGGTCGGATTGCTGGATCTGCACAAACTGCGGGATGAAATTGAGCGCATGCTGGACAAGCGCAGCAGCTGAATCACCGCGTCGGGAGAAGTACCGCATGCTATGGGTCAAAGCCTTTCACATCATCTTCATGGTCACGTGGTTTGCAGGCCTGTTCTACCTGCCGCGCCTGTTCGTCTATCACGCCATGGCCGAGGACACGGTGAGCCTGGAGCGGTTCAAGGTCATGGAGCGCAAGCTCTACTATGGAATCATGACCCCCGGGGCGATCATCACCATTGCCCTGGGAATCTGGATGCTGGTCGATTACGCCTGGGCCGCCTACGGACACTCGGGCTGGCTGCACGTCAAGCTGGCGCTGGTCGGCGTGCTGATCATCTACCATTTGTATTGCGGCAAACTGCTCAAGGATTTCCGTGACGACCGCAACCGTCACAGCCATGTGTTCTACCGCTGGCTGAACGAGTTTCCGGTGTTCATCCTGATTCCGGTGGTGATCCTGGTGGTCGTCAAACCGTTCTGAGGCACGGACCAGAGCGCCGCACCTGCCCATGCGGACGCGGAATGCTAGAATAGCCGCCTCAGTCCGCCGCAGCCAACGAGGAACATGCCATGGCCAGAGTTGTACAATGCGTCGTGCTCAAACGCGAGGCCGAAGGCCTTGACGCGCCGCCGCTTACTCTTTCCTCTTTACGCTTTCCCCTCGCTTCTCCAACCGGAACACCGGCGCCGTGACGATATTCAGATGGGAGTGCGCTTGGCGCAACGCGGCTTCTACCTGTTCCGGGGCGCGCGCTCGCGCGAAAATGAAACCCAGATAGCTGGAGCCCTCCGGCAGGGGAACCAGCTCGTAGCCTTCGCGCACGCTGATTTCCAAGTCTTCGATGTAGCGCACGCCGCGTGCCGCCAGCACCCCCTCGACGCGGCGCAGAGACCCGGCGCGCGCAATCGGGATCATCAAAACGCCGGCGGCGCCGTCGCCGTCGGGTAGCGGCAGGTCCCTTCCCACGGCGCGGGACACTACCAGGTCCTCCAGTGTCCGCCCGGTGCCGAAGCCCAACAGGCGCGCGCACTGGCCGCCAATGGTCCGCGCAGCGACTTCCATGATCCAGGCGTCACCGGCATGCAGGCGCAGCTCCGCATGCACGGGACCCTCCCTCAACCCGTAGGCCGCGCAGGCCTGCTGGACCCGCTGCGCCACCCGCTCCTGGTCGGCCGCGGGGTGCCGCGACGGGGTCACATAGTAGGTTTCTTCGAAGTACGGTCCGTCCAGGGGGTCGGGTTTGTCGAACAGCGCCAGCACCTGCAGGCGGCCGCCGCGCAACATCCCCTCCAACGCCACCTCCGGACCGGGCACGAACGCTTCGGCCAACAGGTAGCGTCGCTCCTCGGCGCCGAGGGCATCATCGCCCCGCAGCATGGTGCCGACCCGCGCGCAAGCCGCCTGCATCTGGGTCGGATCGTCGGCGCGGATCACACCGCGGCTGCCCGAAAGCGACAGCGGCTTGACCACACTGGGGTAGGGCAGATCCCGGACCTGGACATTCAGGGGCGCATGCAGATCCAGGCGCCGATGCCGCGGAACCGGAATGCCGGCAGCCTGCAGCCGCGCGCGCGCCAAGTCCTTGCGCCGCGACAGCAGGGCCGCCCCGGGGGGATTGTGAACCAGCCCCAGTTGCCCCGCCACCTGCGCCGCCACCGGCACCGTGGCGTCGTCGGTGCCGACGACCCCGGCAATGGGCCGCCCGCCCAGGGCCTGCACAATGCGCTCGGCGCCGCTCCGGGCATCCTCCATGCGCACGTGAATGCCACTGGAAACCGCGCCCACCAGTGAATGTTCACCCTCCGAAACGACAATGGGCTCGAGTCCGAGCCCATTGGCCGCCTGCAGGTACGGTGCCAGGCGATAACTGGAGGCGGGCGCGATCAGCAGCACCGCCGGGCGGGCCGGCGCCCGCTCGCTGCTGGCGCTCAGGCGCAACCTCCGCCGCGGGCGCCGCAGGCGCCGCAAACGCCGCTGCCGCCGGTGCTGGCGAACACGTTGTTGAACACGAAACTGGCGCCGGCGGGCCGTTCGACGTAGTCGATTTCGACCCCTTCGAGATAGGCGAAGGCCACGCTATCGACATAGATGTTGAAGCCCTCGGCCTCACGCACCCGGTCGTAGGGCGTGCGCGAGTCGGTGAACGTCATGCCGTAGCTCATGCCGCCGCATCCGCCACCGCTGACATAGACCCGGATGGCTTCGATGTCGTCGTCGGTGTCGTTGAACAATTCCGCCATCTTGGCCTCGGCGGCCGGCGTGATCCGCACCTGCGTCTCGCTCAACGCGGGATTGAAGGAAACACCCGTTTCCTGGACCTCGGATTGCTGCATAACTGATTTCCTCCAACGTCGGAGCCCCAAACGGTGCTCCGTGTGACTGTCTTGTAATTAGTCTAGCATCCGCGCCGGCACGGGTCACATCCCTCGGATTGTGGGATTATCGCCCGCTTTTCAATCCATTAGCCGACCACGACAAGTCCCGGGGATCACAGCCTGTGCAGCGGCCCCGCCTGCGGCCGCATGCCGGTCCCGCGGGCCGTTCAGGTATCGGCGCGCACTCCGGCCCGCACCAGGCTGCCCAGTCCGGCCTGTTCGAGGGCCTGGTTGAGCATGGCACGGATGGCGTGCCCGTCATCCATCTGCAACGCCTTGGCCAACAGGTTGCGGGCCCGGCGCCGGCTGAAGGTGCGGATCACCCATTTGACCCGTTGCAGCCCGGCCACGGTCATGCTCAGGGCGTCCATTCCCAGGCCCAGCAGCAGTATCGCCGCCGCCGGGTCGCCCCCAAGTTCGCCGCAGACGCTCACCGGCTTGCCGTGGCGGTGGGCCGCCTCGACCACCTGCTGCAGGGCCCGCAGCACCGCCGGGTGCAGCGTATTGTACAGCTTCGCCACCCGTGCGTTGTTTCTATCCACGGCCAGGAGATATTGGGTCAGGTCGTTGGTCCCCACCGAAAAGAAATCCACGCGGCGGGCCAGGCTGTCGGCCTGATAAATCGACGACGGCACCTCAATCATCACCCCCATCTGCGGCCGCGACACGTTCAAACCCTCTTCACCCAACTCCGCCAGCGCCCGCTCCAGCAATTTCAGGGCTTCATCCACCTCGGTCACATCGCTGATCATGGGCAGCAGCACGTGCAGGTTGTCGAGGCCGCTGGCGGCGCGGAGCATGGCGCGAATCTGGGTGAGGAAAATCTCGGGATGGTCCAGGGTGATGCGAATGCCGCGCCAGCCCAGGAACGGGTTGTCCTCGTGGATCGGGAAGTAGGGCAGCGCCTTGTCGCCGCCCACATCCAGGGTCCGCAGGGTCACCGGTCGCGGCGCGAAAGCACGCAGCACCTGCCGGTAGATGTTGAACTGTTCGTCTTCTCCCGGGAAGCGCTCGCGAATCATGAACGGAAACTCGGTGCGATAAAGTCCGATACCCTCAGCACCGCTCTTCAGCGACGGCGTCACATCAGCCACCAGACCGGTATTGACGTACAGTGGCACCCGCACGCCGTCGGGGGTCTCGGCTGGCAGATCCTTGAGTTCCTGAAGCTCTTCCGACAGCCGCGATTCCTCGCGCATCAGGCGCACGTACTCGCGCCGCACCGGCGGTGAGGGCTGCACGTACACGCGCCCCTGGTAGCCGTCGACGATCAGTTCGCGGCCGTCTACCTTGCCGACCACCATGTCCTCGGCGCCCATCACTGCCGGGATGCCCATGGCTCGCGCCAGTATTGCCACGTGGGAAGAGCTGGACCCGCGCGCCGACACCACCGCCGCCAGGCGCTTGGGCGGCACCTCGGCGAGCTGGGTGGCCGCCAGCTCCTCCCCCACCAGAATGGTCCGCCGCGGATACTGGCGTGTACCGACGTCCCGCCGCTGCAGATGCAACAGAATGCGGCGCCCGATTTCGCGAATATCTTCGGCGCGCTCGCGCAGATAGTCGTCATCCATGTCGGCGAACTTGCGCGCGTGCTCGCGTACGACTTCGCACAACGAGCCCTGCGCCCAGTTGCCGGCGCGGATGCGTTCCATGGTGCCGTTGATGAGGCTGTCGCTGTTCATCAACAGTGCATAGGCGTCGAACAGCGCCCGCTCTTCGGCCGGCAGCACGCGGCTCAGGCGCCGGCGCATCTGCTTGACTTCCGCCCGTGCCGCGGCAACCGCGGCCTTGAAGCCGGCGATTTCGCCGTCCACATCGGTGATCTCCCGATCCGGCACCGCCGCCAGGTCGGCCGCCGAGAACACGACCACTGCGGTGCCCGCACCCACGCCCGGAGCCCCGCCCACACCGGACATGAAACGCTCGTGCGGCGAATGACGGATCCGCGACATGCTGCTGCCGTCGCTGGCTTCGGCGTGGGCGATGGCGCCGGCCAGCTGGGCGGCGAGGGTGAACAGGAAAGTCACCTTGTCCTCGGCGAAGCGCTTCGCCAGCTTGCGCTGCACCACCAGTACCCCCAGCACCTTACGCTGGTGGATGACCGGAACGCCAAGGAAGGCGTGGTACCTCGCCTCCCCGGATTCGGGAAAGAATCTGAACCGTGGATGCAGCTGAGCGTCGTCCAGATTGACAGGCTCGGCGCGCTGCGCCACAAGACCCACCAGGCCTTCATCGAGTCCGAGACGAACGGTACCCACCGCCTCCGGCTTGAGCCCGGCGGTAACCATCAACACGTGCTGCTGCCGCTCCACGTCGGCGAGGTACACCGAGGCTACGTCCACCGCCATGAACTTCTTGACGCGGCGGACGATCAGATCCAACACCTCATCCAGGTCACGGGCCGCGTTGACGTCCTGGATGATTCGACGCAGGGTTCTCAGCATAGGGAATCAAATCCCCACCGGTGGGCAATGGCCACTGACCGTGGCCCGGCTGGACATGGAAAGCGCGGGTTCAGACCGGCGACCTGCGGCTGCGCGTGCGGGCACGCCGCGGGCGGCGGCTACACTCGGGGAACAGCAGCGGCTCGAACTCGCTCAGGGCGCAGCGGTAGACTTTGCGCTTGAAGGAAACGACCTCGCGCAACGGGTGCCAATAGTCCACCCAGCGCCAATGATCAAATTCCGGTTTATCGGTGGTATTGAGCTGCACGCAGTTCTCTGCGCTCACCAGCCGCAGCAGAAACCACACCTGCTTCTGGCCGATACAGATGGGAACCGATGACCGGCGGATTAGATTTGGCGGCAGGCGGTAACGCAGCCAGCCGCGGGTGCTTGCCAGCACTTCCACGTGCTCGGGCTCCAGTCCCACCTCCTCGCCCAGTTCACGGAACAGTGCCTGCTCGGGCGTTTCACTGCCGGCAATACCGCCCTGGGGAAACTGCCATGCGTCCTGGCCGATGCGCCGGGCCCAGAACAGCTGGGCATCCCGATTGCACAGGATGATGCCTACGTTGGACCGATATCCCTCTGAATCAATCACTTGTGGTTCCAGGGCGCATTTCCGCTGTAATTATTCTTCCACAAAGGGGCCCGCCACCGCAAATCCCTAAGTGCATCATTTTCGTGGATAAACCGGAACCCCATCAGGGTAAGCCCGAATCTTCGACCTCCGCCAGCCGCGCGCCGGGAAATGCGGGCTAGATCCCCGCGCGGCATCCGGTAGAATCGCCCTTGCCCGCCCCGCCGCGGCGGCTTCGGAACCCGGGCACGATCACAGCAATTGAGCAGTTTATTCCATGACACTGGCCATTTTCGACTTGGACAACACCCTGCTCGGCGGCGACAGCGATTATCTCTGGGGACGTTTCCTGGTGGAGCGCCGGGTCGTCGACGGCCCCGAATACGAGCGCGAGAACGAACGGTTCTACCGCGAGTACGTCGCCGGCACCCTGAATATCTACGATTTCCTGCGCTTCCAACTGCGTCCGCTGGCCGAACACGAACCGGCCCAGCTGTTCGCCTGGCGCGAGCAATTCCTCCAGGAGAAGATCGAGCCGGTGATGCTGCCGGCGGCCCGCGAACTGCTGCGGCAACACCGGCAACAGGGGCACACATTGCTGATCATAACCGCGACCAACCGCTTCATCACCCAGCCGATTGCCGAGCGCCTGGGGGTCGAGCACCTGCTGGCCACCGAACCCGAGCAGAAGGATGGGCGCTACACCGGCGGCGTCAGCGGCATACCGTGTTACCAGGACGGCAAGGTCAAGCGGCTGCACCAGTGGCTGGAGACCCAGGAGGAGGACCTGCACGGCAGCTGGTTCTACAGCGACTCCCACAACGACCTGCCGCTGCTCGAGCAGGTCACCCACCCGGTGGCGGTGGATCCGGACGCCACCCTGGCGGCACATGCCGAGCGCCATGGCTGGCCCGTCATTTCCCTGCGCGACTCGCAGCATCCGTAGCGCCATGAGCGCAACCGGGCTTGGCGCGCCGAGCGCCGCGGCGACAGTCACGCCGCCGCCCGTCCGTGCTGACGCTCAACGCGGCCGGTGGTCGAGCCAGAACTCGATACCCTGGCTGTTGAGCTCGATATCCAGATCCATGAGGGAGAGAATCCGTTCGCGCGCCAGGGTGCAGCCGTGCTCGCGCAGCGCCCGCAGTATTTGTTCGGCCATGCCGTCGCGCAGGCGCCGTCCGCGCTCCTCGCCCGCGTGCTGCGCCTGTTCGGCCAACGCCACCAGCGCGTCGATATGCCGGTGCAGGTCCGCGCCCGGGCCGGCCGGATCGGTCACACAGCCGAAATGGGCCACGAAAACCCGCTCGGGAGCGAAACTCAACAACCGGTCGATCGAGCGGTGCAGCGCCTCGGGATCGAACTGCACCGGAGAGGTGGTGGGAAACGCGAAAGCGCCACGCTCGGTGTCGAACTCCCGATAGGAAAGACCGAATGTGTCCCCGGCAAAGATCCCGCGGCTGCGCTCGTCGTAGATGCAGTAATGGTGGCGGGCGTGGCCGGGGGTGTCGATGAACAACAACGGCCGCCCGCCGAGGGCCAACGACAGACCGTCCGGCGCCTCCTTCACCCGCTCGGCCGGTACCGGCAGAATTTCGCCGAACTCGGCCCGCAGCCGCTCCTCGCCGTACACGGCGGCGGCGCCGGCGATCAGCTTGGAAGGGTCGATGATATGCCGGGCGGCCCGCGGATGCGCCACCAAGCGGGCGTTGGGCAGCTCGCGCATCAGCACGCCGGCGGCGCCGGCGTGGTCCAGATGGGCGTGGGTCACCAGCACCCAGTCGACGTTGGCGCGGGGCACGCCGCACTCATCGAGCGCTCCCAGCAGCCGCTCCACGGTGGCTGCGATGCCCACGTCGATGAACGCCGCCCGGCCCTGCTCGATCATCAAGTGGCAGGCCACGTGCCGCGGCCGGGTGTAGCCGGTGTCAATGGTGAAAACGCCGCGGCCCTGATCGATTAGGTGGGATGTGGTCATTACGGCATTATAACGCGTCGCCGCAGCCACGCGGACCACACCACTGCGCTTGACAGTGCCGTCCGGCGCGCCTAGATTGAAGCCCGCCAACAGGTGTTCCCGGCGGTGCCTCACCGCGGGAATGAAACGGGAAGTCGGTGCGCTCCACCGGGAGCAATTCCGACGCTGCCCCCGCAACGGTAAGCGAGTTCAGGGTCCGCCCACAGCCACTGTGCCGACGGCATGGGAAGGTACGGATCCGGGATCAGATCCCCCTCGCAAGCCCGGAGACCGGCCTGTGGCCCACCCTGGTTTGTGTCGCGGCGGGCGACGCAGGCAGCGATTGTCCCATCCGATCAGCGCAAACCAGGCCCGCAACCCCGATCGAATTGGGGCTTGGCCTTGACGCGCATCGCCAGCACAGATTCTCGTGGCCCCCGGTGGCCGGCCTCATGAAGCCCGGCGGCTCCATGGGCGAAGGCGCAGCCTTGACGTGGTTCCTGGCGCTGTCCGTGCTGGCGCATGTCGCGCTGCTGTCGCTGCAGTGGCCCTCGGTCCGTCGCCATGTGATCGATGCGCCGCTGGCGATCGAGCTGGTGCGCGCCGGCCGGTCCACGCCCCCGGCGCCACCCGGCACGCGGTCCGTGGTGCGCGCGCACGGACCGCTGCCGCCGCCGCACCGCCAGGCAAAGCCGCTTCGACGGACAGCCGCGACGCCACCGAAGAGCCGGAACCATTCCGCGACTGCCGCTGCACACACCACCACTCCCCGGCGGCCGGCAGCCGCCCAGACCTCGCCCGTGCACAAACCGCGACAGCGTTCCGAACGCGCGGCACCGGCACAGCACCAGCCGAGACCGGCAGCCTACGCACCGCACCCGCGGCGGGTGCAACGTGCAAGGCCGCCGGCACCACCATCACCCGCCGTGGCACCAACGGCCGAGGCGCACACTGCGCCCGGCCCGCGCTCGCACCGAGCGTCTACCGCCCTGGATCAGTCCGCCAAAAAGGCCCTGCTGCGCCGGGCGCTGGCGCGCCAGCTGGCGTTTCACCGCTACTATCCGCCGCTGGCCCGCAGCCGCGGCTGGCAGGGCGAAGTGCGCCTCGGCGTGCGCGTCGGTTCCGACGGGCGCCTGAGCCGGGTACGGGTGCTGCAGACCTCCGGCCACGCCCTGCTCGATCGTGCGGCAGTGCGCAGTCTGCACGCCGTACAAGCCGTCGGCCATCCGCCGCAATGGCTCAGGGGCACGCACTTTGATATCGTCTTACCGGTGGTTTACAAGCTACTGGACGGCTGACGGGACGACCGCGCCATGGGCCATCGACTGTCGAAGATCTACACCCGCACCGGCGACGACGGCACCACCGGCCTCGGCGACGGCACGCGCGTGGCGAAGGACAGCTTTCGCATGGATGCCATTGGCAACATCGACGAGCTCAACTGCCTCATCGGGCTGTTGCTAGCCAGCGATCCGCCGACGGAGATGCGCGATTGCCTCACCGACGTCCAGCATGACCTGTTCGACCTCGGCGGCGAGCTGAGCATCCCCGGCCACACGCTGATCCGCGCCGAACGCAGCAGCGCCCTGGAACAGGTCCTCGACCGCTTCAATGCCGGCCTGCCGCCGCTCAAGGAGTTCATTCTTCCGGGGGGCAGCCGCGCCGCGGCGGTTTGCCACCTGGCGCGCGCGGTATGCCGGCGTGCCGAGCGCAGCGTCGTGCGCCTGAACCGGCACGAGCCGGTCAGCGACGAGGCCCGCATGTACCTAAACCGCCTATCCGATCTGCTGTTCGTACTGGCCCGCGTGGCGGCCCGCGCCACCGGCACCGAAGCGATGTGGCAGCGCGGACGCTGACCTCGCCCCGCGCCGACGCGCTGGCACACGCCCCAGGCCGGTTGCTACAATCCCCCGAGCCTGCATTGCACGGTCAGCGGCCGCAACCGGACACCCCTGCGCCATGAAACGTCCCGTCATCATCATCGGCATCGGAGAAATCGGCGGCGTCTTCGCACGCGGCCTGCTGCGCACCGGCCACCCCGTGTACCCGGTGACCCGCGCCATGCGCGCCTACGAGGTCGCCGTGGCCGTGCCGGAGCCGGATCTGGTGCTGGTGGCAACAGCGGAAAACGATCTGCATCCGACACTGGCAGACCTGCCGGAGGTCTGGCGCGATCGCGTCGGCCTGCTGCAAAACGAACTCCTGCCGCGCGACTGGGAGCGTCACGAGTTGCGGAATCCGACGGTGATTTCCGTGTGGTTCGAGAAAAAACCGGGCAGCGACCCCAAACCGATCGTCGCCTCGCCGGTGTTCGGACCCCACGCGGAACTGCTGTCCCAAGCGCTTGCGGCGCTGCAGCTTCCAAGCCGCATCCTCGCCGACGAACAGCAGCTCTTGCATGAGCTGGCGTTGAAAAACCTCTACATCCTCACCACCAACATCGCGGGACTGGTGACCCAGGGCAGCGTCGGCGACCTGTGGCTGCGGCACCAGGAACTGGCACGGTCGGTTGCCGATGAAGTGATGGATATCCAGGCGGCCCTGACCGGTGCCGCGTTGGACCGGCAAGCATTGCTGGATGGCATGCTGGAGGCCTTCCGCGGCGACCCCGAGCACCGCTGCATGGGCCGCAGCGCCCCGGCACGGCTGGAGCGCGCCCTGCAACTGGCCGACGCGGCCGGACTGGCGGTGCCGCGGCTGCGCGAAATTCACTCGCGGCAAACCTAGCCGGCTTGGGACAAGCTACGGGCTAGTCGTGACCTCCCGGTAGGTTGTTCACCGCGCGTTGCACCGCACTACTGCCCGCGCCAGCCATGCCAAGGATCAGAGTTCCCCATGAAACAGGCGGCCATACCGGCGCAATCGGGTTGCGGTGCGCCAAGCGCACTCCGCCCCCTGCGTATCCCCCTGAGGCAGCGCGGGTTGGGGCAAGGCCGAAGGCGGGAACCGGCGTCGGCCTTGCCGTTGCACGGTGGATGCGCTGCGCTTGTCCACCCTGCCTTTCTCGCCACCCGCCATTCGCTACTCACCAGCCGCCCACAGCCAGGCCGCGCCCCTCACCCCGCTGGCATCGCCGTGCAACGCCGGCAGCAGGCGCGTTGCCACCCGGTCCGAGAACACGTAGCGGCCCCAGCGCTGCGGCACTTGCGCGTACAGACCGGAGATCTTGGAAACGCCGCCGCCGAGCACGATGACGTGCGGATCGAGAATGTTGATCACCACGGCCAGGGACCGGGCAAGCCGATCCACGTAGCGTTCCAGGGTGGCGGCCGCCGAGGCATCGCCCAGCTCGGCGCGCTCGGCGATCTCCCGGGCACTGCAGCGCTCGCCGCTCACCGCGTGATGATCGGCGGCCAGCCCCGGGCCGGAGATGAAGGTTTCGATGCAGCCGTTCTTGCCGCAGTAGCAACGCGGGCCCGGACGTTCGTCGTCACCTGCCCAGGGCAGCGGATTGTGGCCCCACTCGCCGGCGATGCGGTTGGGGCCGGCCAGCAGCCGACCCTTGACCACGATACCACCGCCGGTCCCGGTGCCGATGATCACGCCGAAGACGCTGTCGGCGCCGGCTCCGGCACCGTCGACCGCCTCTGACAGTGCCATGCAGTCAGCGTCATTGGCCAACCGCACCGGTCGCTGCAACGCGGCCTCCAGGTCCTGCTTCAGGGGCCGGTCGTTGAGACAGGTGGAATTGGCGTTCTTGATGCAGCCGCTGACCGCGGAAACGGCGCCGGGGGTACCGATCCCGACCCGGCCGCGCAGGTCCAGTTCGCGTTCCAGGTCCGCGACCAACTCGGCGACCGCGTTCACCGTGGCGTGGTAATCGCCCGCGGGCGTCGGCACCCGCGCTCGCGCCAGCGACTGTCCGGCAGCGTCCATGGCCATGGCTTCGATCTTAGTGCCGCCCAGGTCCACCCCGATCCGCACCGAACCGCTTCCGCTCATGCCTGCGCCGCCGGCCGGGCTGCTACAGCCGTCAGTAGGCCCAGCCGGCCAGGGTAACCAGTGCAACGGCGGTGACCCAGATCACCAGCGCCCGCAGCACCAGTCCGTGAGCCGCCTTCAACGCCGAAACGTCCAGTTCCGCCCCGCCTTCACCGTGGGCCTCGGGCGCCGCATGCCGGTCACTCTGCAAAGCGCCGAATCCGCTCAGCTGCAGGACTTCTTCGCTGCCCGCCACCAGATCCACCGGAGCGAAGTCGGTGCCGTTGCGCCAGTCGTGCAGCGCATCTTCGAAACTGCCGGCCAGAGCGTAGGCCACGGCGGTCAAACGCGCCGGCAGCCACAGCAGGATCCCATGCAGCCGCCGGGCGGCGGCGGTGAACCCCGGTTCCACGTCGGACTCGCTGCTGGCGCGCTGATCGGCAAACCAACTTATGCGGTAGAGAGCGGCGCCCAGCGGCCCCAACAGCACAAACCAGAACAGCACCGCGAACAGCCGCTCCACCGATTGCACCAGAACCGCGTCGGTCATGTCCCGCACCGGGGCGGGACTCGCCGGCCGGCCCGGGCCCATGACATTCACCACCGCTTCGCCAGCACGATCGTTGGCGCCCGACTCCACGGCATCACAGAACTGCTCCACGGCACGATCCACGGAGTGATAACGGAAACAATAGGACAACACCACGACGCCGTAGATCAGCGCCGGCAGGCCCAACCACACGCCGTGCAGCCATGACTGGATCAACACCACTGGAATCAGCGGCAGCACCAGCAGGGCAATCACCCCCACGGGACCGTCCCAGACCCCCCAGCGCCCCAGCAACCGCTGCACCCAGGCGGCATAACGGTCCAGCCAACGAGGTTCGCGCCAGGATTCAATCCGCGCGACAAACAGCTCCAAGGCCAGTGCGACAACAATTGCGATCAACGTCATGGCTCTGCATCCCCATCCCGCCGCGCGGGTCTGCCCGGGTTCCCGGTTGTTGTTCTGGCGCCCGCCCGCCGACGGCGCCGCGGGTGCTCACGCCCAATGATACAATGCCGCCGCCGCTGGCGTAGCCTCTGTTCGCACCATGCGGGAACGTTGCCGCTAAGGCGCGCGCAGCGACGCACGCAGGCGTTCCCAATCGAACGCCGGCCCCGGGTCCGTCTTGCGTCCCGGAGCCACATCGCTGTGGCCGACGATACGCCCTGTGGTGATGGCGGGATAGGCCTGCCGCAGCGCCCCCACCACTTCCACCAGGCTGGCGTACTGACGGGAATCATACGGGGTGTCGTCGGCCCCCTCCAGCTCAATGCCGACGGAAAAGTCGTTGCAGCACTCGCGGCCGTCGAATCGGGATGGCCCAGCATGCCAGGCGCGGCGCCCGAACGGCACGTATTGCACCACCGATCCGTCACGCCGGATCAGCAGATGACTGGAAACGCGCAGGTCGGCCAGACCGGCGAAGTAAGGATGGGCGCTGCAGTCCAGGTCGTTGGTGAACAGTCGATCGATCCACTCGCCGCCGAACTGGCCGGGCGGCAGGCTGATGCCGTGCACCACGATGAGGTCGATCTGCGTACCCGGCGGGCGATCATCGCAATTGGGTGATTCCCGGAACGGCACCCCGGACAGCAACCCGGTGTCGGCCGCAACCCTCAAGGGGCCTCCTGCGCCGGCGCCGCCAGCGCCTGCTGCAGCCCCGGCACCGCGGCCGGAGCACGCAGTTGACGGTGAAACCGCCCGTCCACATAAAGGAATATTACGGGCAAGTGAAAAACCTCGAACTCCCGCGTCAACGTCACATCACGGCCGGCGCCGATCATATACACTCGACAATCGGTTCCGCGGGGCAGACCGTCGGCCGACACCTTCGGCATACGGCGGCAGGCACCGTATGCGGATGCCGCAAACAATACCGGGGTGAGCCCCGGCAGGCGTTCCAGCGTCGCAAATTCGGCCATCGGCCCCATCATGCACGGTGAACGACAGACGCACCATAACCGGCGGCTCTGGAACAGACAAAGAGCGGCGCCCGAACCCCTCAGGCCGCCATCTGCAGCGCCATGAAATCCAGACCCTCGCGGTTCTGAATGACGTTATCGAAAGCGTAGAGCACGTCATCCTCGGACAATCCCAGCGCCCACAGCAACTCTCCGGGCAGATCCCCGCCCGGCTCGTCGCCCACGTTCAGCGTCTTGAGCATCCGGTTGGCAATCAACACCAGATTGGGATAGACGGCCAAATCCCCTCGAAACCGCTCGTCGTGATGCTCGCGCACGGTGACGATAAGCTCCGGCGGCATATTCCAGGCTTCCATCAGCCAACCGCCGATCTCCTGATGCGAAACCCCGAGCAGGTCCCGTTCCAGGACTCCGACGGACTCGTCCGGCCGCGCGGACACAGCAGACGAGAGGATCTTGTAGTCTTCCGGAAACAGCTGTCCCAGCGCCAGAAAGCCGAAGTTGTGCAGCAACCCGGCCAGATAGGCCATGCCCGGACGCGGGCGCTTGGAACTCGACAGCATGCCGGCCAGGCGCTGGGCGAGCACCGCGGCGTAGGTGGAATGACGCCAAAACGCGTCGAGCCCCAGCGGTCCGCCACGTGGAATGCGAAACGCCTTGCCAACGGCAATGCCCAGCGCCATGTCCATCACCATGTCGAAGCCCAGCACCCGCGCGATGGCGTCGCGCACCGAGTCGACGTCACCACGATAATTGTAGAACGGCGAATTGGCGTAGCGGATCAACTGGGCGGCCAGGCTCGCGTCCTGTTCGACGATGGCGGCCAGGTCGCTGGCATTGGCGTACGGGTTGACGCTGAGCTGGAGCAACTGGTGGGCGGTGCCCGGCATGGCCGGCAGCCGGGCGACATTCTGCAGCCGGCTGCGAATGCGTGCGCGGCGTTCCTCGCGCTCCGTCGCTGCCCTGGCGGCGTCGGTTCGCTGTCCGCCGGGCCGGGCAAAGGTGCCGTCGTACCAGGCCGGGCCCTGGAGCAGATTGAAATCCCAGCCTTTGAGCCCGACCATGGTGCCCGGCACAACGGAGAAGAACACGGAGTCCTGGGCCGCCAGCGTCTCGTGCACCAACGCCTCCAGACCGTACAGCCCGGCCAGCGGCAGGCAAACTTTACCATGCACCTGAGTCAGCAGGCGGGGCAGATTCGAGTCGGGGATCGGCTTCAAGGAACGGCCCGTCTCCCGATTTAAACCTTCGATATCCAGGCTGAAGCCGGCCGGGTAGATGGCCAGCACGATTCCGGTCGGGTCATGCAGCACGTTGGCGACCGCCACCTGCTCGGGCTGGATGCCGAGCGCCGCGGCCGCCTGGACCGGATTCAGTTCCTCCGGGTAATAGAATTCCTCATAGGCAATGCCGTGCTTGTCAAGAAACTGTCGGATGGTCAACGGTATCGCCATACACAACCTGCCCCACTGGTCAGCGGCAACGTTCGTTGCGAATCACGTCATTACCGTGGCAGACGCGGCCCCCTGCTTGCAAACGACCCGCAGGACTCACGATGTCGACGACCGCTGCCTTCCGGCGCCGGCCGCCGCCTGTCCCGATTGTAACGCAAAAACCCCCGCAAACCGGATGCTCCACTCACTGTCACGTTACGACGCCAACGCAGGGCAAACTGTGACGGAATCCGCCAATCGCTCGCTGTGCCGTATTTCGTAGAATAGCCGGCCGTGGCACAATAGCGACCATTTCCTGGCTTCGGGGGCACAACCGTGAAACGGGCGACCTATTTTGCTGTTCTATTGGCCAGCCTTGCGCTGCAAGTCCATGCGGCGCCGGTAAAATACGTGACCGACGAACTCAAGGCGCTGGTGCGCAGCGGCACCAGCACCCGCAACCAGATTCTCCAGCAGGTCCCCAGCGGCACGCCGCTCACGGTGCTGCAAGCCGATGACCAGACCGGCTACACCAAGGTCCGCACGCCCAGCGGTACCGAAGGGTGGATCCTCACGCGTTACCTCACCGACACGCCGTCGGCGCGGCAACGCCTGGGCGCGGCGGAAAAGAAGCTGTCGGACCTCGAGAACACGGTGAACCAGCTCCGCCAGGAACTCGCCTCTGCGAGCCAGCAACGCACGTCGGCCGAAAAGGAAGCCAGCAAACTCAGCCAACAAAACAGCTCCCTTACGCAGCAACTGGCCGAAATCCGCCGCGTGTCCGGCAAATCCATGCAGCTTGCCTCCGAGAATCGCGACCTGCAGAACCGAATCACGGAACTGCAGCGGGAAAATCAGCTGATGCGCCAGGAGAACGCCTCGCTCAAGGACCGCAGCAAGCGCGACTGGTTTATTGTCGGCGCAATCGTCGTGGTCGTCAGCATGCTGTTCGGCATCCTGTTGACGCGCATCCGATGGCGCAAACGCTCCAGCTGGGGCGAGTTGTAATCCGGGGGGAAACGGTGCCGGAGCGCGCGCCGGCACCATCAGGAAGGCAGCACGCTAGGGGTTTTCCCGGGCCTCCTTCTCCATCTGCTCCAGGCTGATGTGGCGCACATCCTTGCCCTTCACCAGGTAGATCACGTATTCGCCGATGTTGCGTGCGTGATCGCCGATGCGCTCCAGCGCCCGCGCCGCCCACATGACGTCCAGCGAGCGGGCGATGGCCCGGGGGTCTTCCATCATGAAGGTGATCATCTGGCGCATGATGCCCTCGTATTCATGGTCGACCTTCAGGTCACGGTGGGCGACTTCCACCGCGGCGTCGACGTCCATGCGGGCAAAGGCGTCCAGCGCCGAATGCAACATGTCACGCACGTGGTTGCCAAGACTCTGGATTTCGATGAACTGATTCTTCGGCCGCTCCATTTCCGCCAGGTGCAGGCCCATGCGCGCGACCTTCTCCGCCTGATCGCCGATGCGCTCGAGATCGGTGATGGTCTTGATCACCGCTACGATCAACCGCAGGTCCGAAGCTGCGGGTTGGCGCCGCGCGAGCGTCTGGGCGCACTCCTCGTCAAGCGTCACCTCCATGGCGTTCACTTTGTAGTCGTTCGTGATCACCTCCTGGCACAGTTCAACATCGCCCTGCACCAGCGCATTGATGGCGTCGCTGATCTGCTGTTCCACCACCCCACCCATGGTCAGCACACGGTTGCGGATATCCTCCAGCTCCACATTGAATTGCTGCGAAATGTGGTGGCCGAGTTGAAATTTCTCCATGACGGGTCCTCTTTCGATCCTACCGTACGACCATCCGGCCGCGCCGGATCACCCTGCGGCATATGCCGCAACTTGGTTTAGCAGGCCGGGTACGGGCACGTGTTTGGCGCCGCTGCTGGCCAAAGTATAGCGCGAAACCACCACGGTCTGCGGCGCCCGCGATACGACCGTCACCCGGCCAACCGCCGCGTCGGTTTTCAGATCGCCTGCAGCTTGGGCACGGCGGCACGCACGATCCGCTCGGGAGCGAACTCCGCGGCAAACAGGCTGCCCTTGCCCAGCTCGCTTTCAATGCGCAGCTCGGTGCCGTGGCGCATGAGCACGTGCTTGACAATCGCCAGGCCCAGGCCGGTGCCGCCCATTTCCCGCGAACGTCCCACGTCGACGCGGTAGAACCGCTCCGTGAGCCGCGGCAGGTGATGGGCGGCAATGCCGACACCTGTGTCCTGAACTTCGAAGTGGGCCCCGTTGTCATCGGCATACCAGCGCACATCAATGTGTCCGCCATCGGGCGTGTAGCGCACCGCATTGTAGACCAGATTGGAGAATGCACTGCGCAGCTCGCTGCGACTGCCCTTGAGCCACAGACCGCGCTCGACATCCACATTGATCGTATGCCGCCCGCGACTGAGAGCGACGGCATCGTCGCGGATCATGCCGATCAGACCTGGCACGTCCACTTCCTGATCCTCATTGCCGCCCGAGTCGGTTTCAAGCCTCGACAACAGCAACAGGTCGGTGACGATCTGCTGCATCCGCGCCGACTGCTGATGCATTGCCTCCAGTGAGCGTTGCCAGGGTTGCAGGGCCTCGTCATCGGCATCCATCATGGATTCCACGTAGCCGGTGACCACCGTCAAGGGCGTACGCAGTTCGTGGGACACGTTGGCGATGAAGTCCCGGCGCATCTGCTCCAACAAATGCAGACGGGTCACGTCCCGCGCCACGACCAGGCGCTGGTTCTTGCCGTAAGGCACAACGCGCACCGACAGCATGATGTTGGCGTCGGCGGGCGAGGGAAACTGAACCGGGGCCGAGAAATCGCCCTGCTCCAGGTACGGACGGAAGTCGGGGTGGCGCACCAGATTGGTCAACGCCTGACCGGTGTCCTGCGGATAGCGCAGCCCGAACACCCGGGTTGCAGCATCGTTCCACCATTCAATGGCTCCGTCGGCGTCCAGCACCACCGTGGCGTCAGGCATCGCCGCCGTCGACTCCCGAAACCGGTTCAGCATGCTGGCCAGACGCTTTTTGCGCTTGCGGTTGCGCTTCTGCAGCCGGTGCAGGTGATAGTACACCTCGCCCCAGATTCCGGCGGCGTCCGGCAGGTAGCCGCCCTTGCGTTGTAGCCAGCGCTGCAGGCGGTAGAGGTTGCGCAGATGGATACCCAGATAAAGGAGCAGTCCGAAAACCACGCCCAACTGGCCATGGCCGGCAAGCAGCCCGACGCCCCCTGCCGCCAGCAGCAGGCCGAGGAAACGCCAGAATTCGAGCAGCCACGGGTTGAGCAAAATCACACCTGGGTGGAGAACCGGTACCCGGCACCGCGCACGGTTTGGATCATCCGGTCGAAATCCTTGGTGGCCAGTGCCTTGCGCAACCGCCGAATATGCACGTCCACCGTTCTTTCCTCAATATAGACGTTCTGGCCCCAGACCCGGTCGAGCAGTTGTCCACGACTGTAGACCCGCTCCGGATGGGTCATAAAGAAATGCAGCAGCCGGAATTCGGTCGGACCGAGCTCCAGCGGCAGATTCTCGGCAGTCACCCGATGACTCCCCGGGTCCAACTGCAGCCCGCCGGCTTCGATCGGCGAGTCCTCGGCCGCCGGCTCGGTACGCCGCAGTACCGCCTGGATGCGCGCCAACAACTCGCGCGGTGAAAACGGTTTGGTGACGTAGTCATCCGCGCCCACTTCGAGCCCGCGGATCTTGTCGTTTTCCTCGCTGCGGGCGGTGAGCATGATCACCGGAATGCGGCTGGTCACGTCGTCGCGCTTCAAGCGCCGCGCCAGGTCCACCCCGCTGATGTCCGGCAGCATCCAGTCGAGCAGAATCAACGCCGGCGCCTGATCGGCAATGGCGTTCATCGCCTGGCGGCCATCGGCCGCATCGAGGGTGTCGAACCCGGCGCGCTGCAGGGCAAAACCGACCATTTCGCGGATTGCCGGCTCGTCATCGACGATAAGAATCTTCTTGTTTCCAGCCATTGCCAATCACTCGTCTTACAAACGCCGACATTAGTAAAACACCAACGTTACAGTTCCGTGACAGGGCGGCAAAAACTCCGGCTGGGGCACCTTCCCTGTGCGAGTATATGACGAACCGGCTGTCGCCGGCGTTCAGCGGCTGACCCGGCTGACGTCCCGCACCGCACCGCGGGCGGCGCTGGTGGTCATGGCCGCATAGGCCTTTAGCGCCGCCGAAACCGTCCGCTGCCGATCAACCGGCTTCCAGGCCCGCTCGGCCCGCGCCTCCATGGCCTGCCGGCGCTGCGCCAGCACGTCGTCCGCAACCGCAACCCGGATGCTGCGCTTCGGAATATCGATCTCAACGGTGTCGCCTTCCTCCACCAGGCCGATGGCGCCGCCCTCGGCGGCCTCCGGGGAGACGTGGCCGATGGACAGCCCGGAAGTCCCACCCGAGAAGCGGCCGTCGGTGATCAGGGCGCAGTCCTTGCCCAACCCCTTGGACTTCAGGTAACTGGTGGGGTACAGCATCTCCTGCATGCCCGGCCCGCCGCGCGGCCCTTCGTAACGGATAATCACCACGTCCCCCGGCTGGACCCGGTCGCCCAGGATTCCTTCCACCGCCGCCTCCTGGCTTTCGAAAATCCGCGCCGGCCCGGAGAATTTCAGGATGCTCGCGTCCACGCCGGCGGTCTTCACCACGCAGCCGTCTTCGGCAATATTGCCGTACAGCACCGCCAAGCCGCCGTCCTTGCTGTAGGCATGTTCGATGTCCCGAATGCAGCCGGACTGCCGGTCGAGGTCCAACTCCGGCCAGCGCTTGTCCTGGCTGAACGCCTGTTGCGTGGGCACGTTTCCCGGCGCGGCGCGGTAGAACCGCTGCACGGCCTCGTCGTTGCTGGTGCGCGCATCCCATTTGGCCAGGGCGGCGCCCATGGTGTCGCTGTGCACGGTACCGACGTCCGCGTGCACCAGGTCGGCCCGGTTCAGCTCCGCGAGAATACCCAGCACGCCGCCGGCCCGGTGCACGTCTTCCATATGATACTGGGGGCTGGAAGGCGCCACCTTGCACAGGTTCGGGACCCGGCGCGACAGGCGGTCGATGTCCTGCATGGTGAACGGCACCCCGCCTTCCTGCGCCGCCGCCAGCAGGTGCAAGACCGTATTGGTGGAGCCGCCCATGGCGATATCCAGGCTCATGGCGTTCTCGAACGCCTCGAAGCCGGCGATGGAGCGAGGCAGGACCGAGGCATCGTCGCCTTCGTAGTAGCGTTTCGCCAGCTCCACGATCCGGCGCCCGGCATTCAGGAACAGCTCCCTGCGATCCGCATGAGTCGCCAGCAGGCTGCCGTTGCCGGGCAGCGACAGCCCCAGCGCCTCGGTCAGGCAGTTCATGGAATTGGCGGTAAACATGCCCGAGCAGGACCCGCAGGTTGCAGCTCCTTGCCGCCGACCACCGCCTTGCCCGACTCCATCGGTCCGCCCGACACGAACACGGTCGGGATGTTGAGGCGCATGGCGGCATTGAGCATTCCCGGCGTGATCTTGTCGCAATTGGAGATGCACACCAGGGCGTCGGCGCAATGGGCATTGACCATGTATTCCACCGCATCGGCGATCAGTTCGCGCGACGGCAGGGAATAGAGCATGCCGCCGTGGCCCATGGCGATGCCGTCGTCGACGGCGATGGTGTTGAATTCCTTGGCCACGCCGCCGGCCCGCTCGATCTCCCGCGCCACCAGCTGGCCCAGATCCTTGAGGTGCACGTGGCCGGGCACGAATTGGGTAAAGGAATTGGCCACGGCAATGATGGGCTTGTCGAAGTCCCCGTCCTTCATGCCGGTGGCGCGCCACAGCGCGCGGGCGCCGGCCATGTTGCGGCCGTGGGTCGTGGTCCGGGAGCGATATTGGGGCATGGGCCTTCCTCGGGCGGATTCGTATAAATGATCCCAATTATAAGCAGTTCCGGGCGCCGACGGCCAACCGGCCGGGCCTCCCGCGGGCGCCGCCCCGCTCCACCCGGGCCCTCTGTGGCCCCATGTGCCGGCGGCGCGCCCTCAATGCTCGACCGCCTTGCGCAGCTCAAGGCGGCGCACGAACTCGGCGATGATCAGGCGATACAGTTCGTCCTTGAGCACGAAATCCTCCACTCCGGCTTCCAGGTTGGGATTGTCGTTGATCTCGATCACGTAGACACCGTCGCGGTTCTGCTTCACGTCCACGCCGTACAGGCCGTCGCCGATCAGGTTGGCCGCCTTGAGCGCCACCTTGACCACCTGCGCCGGCGCATCCTCCACCGCGCAGGTCTTGTAACCGCCCTCGATGGCCTTGCCCGAGGCATCGTAGTTGACGATTTTCCAATGCTTCTTGGACATGAAATACTGGCTGGCGAAAATCGGCCGCCGGTTGAGTATGCCGATGCGCCAGTCGAACTCGGTGTAGAGAAACTCCTGGGCCAGAATCAGTTCGGACGATTTGAACAGGCCCTCGGCGACCTGGCGCAGCTGTTCGCCGTTTTCCGCCTTGTACACCCCCTGGGAAAACGAGCCGTCCGGCACCTTGATGACCATCGGGAAGCCGATGGCCTCCTCGGCCGCCTTGAGGTCATTCCTGCCCGCGATCACAGTCTTCGGCGCCGGCACCCGGTTGGCGCGCAACAGCTCGGCCAGATACACCTTGTTGGTGCAACGCAGTATCGACTGCGGATCGTCGATCACCACCATGCCCTCGCTTTCGGCCTTCTTGGCGAAGCGGTAAGTGTAGTGATTGATGCGGGTGGTATCGCGAATGAACAGCGCGTCGTATTCGGCCAGCCGCGCGTAGTCCTTGCGCTCGATCAACTCCACCGCCACACCCTGCGCCGCGCCGGCACGGATGAAATTCTGCAATGCGCGCTTGTCCGATGGCGGCAGCGGGTCATCGGGATTATGCAGCACCGCCAGGTCATAGCGCGCGGGCGTCCTGGTGCGCGGCGAACGCCAGCGCCGCTTCAAATAACGGGTCAGAGACTCGATGAAGAACTCGCGGCTGTCGCCGGCAAGGCGATTCAGCGCCAGCGGCTTGATGGAAGTGATGTGCCAACGGTCCTGACGCCGGAAGGCGACCCGCAGCAGCGGACAGGGGAAGGTCTCGAAAATCTGCCGCGCCAGATCGCCCAGCGCCTCGTAGCGGCCGTTGCCGAAAAACACGTCCATCTCGAACACGTTCTGGTAGGGATCGCCCGGCTGCTTTTTGAAGCTCTTCTGCACCAGCTCGTCGAGGTTGACGGCGTCGAGCCCGTACATGGCCTTGCTGCTCAGGTCCAGCATGCTCTTGACCGACGGTATCACCCGGTGACGGCGCGCTTCGCCCAGCAGTGAGCAGTAGTAGGACACGCTCAGGTAGCGGTAACTGCGGCACAGATTGATGATCTGCACGTTGCGCAGATTGAAGTACTCCTGGCCGGTCAGGTAATCGTCGGCATCCACCACCGGACAACCCGGGTCGCCAAACGCCCAGTCGGCCGCGTCCTCCACCACGATCAATTGAGTTCCCATGATTGCCTCTCAACGCGGCTCCGACGCGGTCCGCCGCTGTGCCGGCGTCGGCGCCTTACGGATAATCAACACCGCGCGCTGGCCCGATTTGCCGTAGCGGGCCATGCGTTCGAAGTCCTTCTGCAGGATGGGAAGGTTGGTCACGTCGGTGACGGTCTTGCCCTTGTCGTCGTCCACGAACGGATCGTGGGCATAGACGAAGCGGTCATCGAAGCCGGTCACCACCACCCAGTGCGGCGATTTTTCCTTGTAGATCCGATAGGAGCTGATCAGTACCACCGGTATTCCGCCGCGCTCGAATTCTCCGCGCATCTCGGCCACGCTCAGCGGACGGTAATGCACGGGGATGGGCAGGCGGCCGATTTCCTCCAGGAAGTCCTCCTGCACCAGGCGTATCACTTCCTTCTTTTCGTCGCTGCGCACGGAATCCACGAACAGTGCCGACTCGTCGTTGACGTAGATGCTCACATCGAAGCAGCGGTGATAGGCGGAAAGCGCCAGCCCGTAGGGCCCGCAGCCGCCATGCCCGGACGTCATGAACACGGTGGTCGACTCGCGCCAGATACGGATTTCCAGTTGGCGGCTGAGCTCGATGTCGGGATCAAGCGCCTTCATCGCCATCATCACCGCCGCCGGGCCGCAGGTAAAGTCGAGGGTTTGCTGGTAATAGGGTACGCCGACGAATTCCGGCTGCAGATGCGGCGCCAGGTCCTTCTCCATGCGCACCGCCGCCATGTGGTCTTCGTAATAGTCGAGATAGGTGCCGAAGGGCCGGTAGCCGTGTTTGGCGAACAAGGCGCTGGATGCCGCATTGTCCTTGCGCACCTCCAGGCGCATGTAGACACAATCGGCATCCAGGGCCGCCCGCTCGGCTGCGGCCACCAGCGCCTCCCCGATGCCAAGCCCCCGGAACCGGGGGTCGACGGCGATCGAGTACAGTCGCGCCAGGGAGGTCCCGGCGTGGAACAGCAGCAGGACGTAGCCACGCAGGACACCGTCGTGCACGTCGACCAGCACGGCTGCGTTGGCCTTGGTCAACATGTAACGGAAATTCCGGCGCGACAGGCGGTCGGCGACGAAGCAGCGATCCTCGATGGCGACCAGCGCCTCGAGATCCTGCACAGTGGCGGGTCTGATCATGTTCGCAGCCCTGCCTTGCCAGGGCCCGCTCGACGACGGAAAACGTCCGTCCACGGCGCCGGAACTGTAGCACGCCGGTACACCCTCTACCACAGGCGCCGCCGACATCCCGGGCGCGGGCCGAGCCGGGCGGCGGCTCATTCCGGTGCCGGCATCAGCCGCGCCACGATCAAGCCATAGAAGATATCCGCGGCCGTGTCGCGAAAGCGCCACCCCAGGTGCATTCCGCAACCGCCGCACAGCGCCACCTGCCAGGCGTAGCCGGGGAACCAGGTCCACTGTTCGGTCGCCGCACCCTGGGATATACAGCCGGGCGCCGAGGCGAAGCAGCCGATCCGGAACAGCTGCTCATGCGGATTGCGGAATTGGTGCTCATGACTGCCGCCACGCGCCACCCGCTGGTTGCCGGTGGTGATGGCGGTGCGGCAGGCGCTGCACACCAGCGGCCGCCCGCCCTCCCGGCCCTGGTCCAGCGACTGGCGCAACAGCGCCTCGCCTTGAGCCGGCGAGTACCGATCCAATGCCAGCACCGGCCACGCGGGAATCCGGCCGGCGTGAGTGAAGTCCGGGCATGTGGTCGCCATCGATCAGTCCCGAGCGCGTCTGTTCCAGCCCAAAGTATAGAAAGTGCACGGCCTTCGTGGGCCTTGCGTGGTCCCATGCCACGGATCACAATCGCTACCCATGGGCTCCCCTGCACCCACCCTGTTGGAAATGATCGCCCGGCTCGTCGGTACCCCGTCCATGAGCAGCGTCAATCCGAGCTTCGATACCGGCAACCGGGCCGTGATCGACCTGCTCGCCGGTTGGCTGGCCGGCCTGGGCTTCGCGGTCGAGGTGATGCCGCTGCCCCAGTGGCCGGACAAGGCCAACCTCATTGCCACCCTCGGTACCGGGCCCGGCGGGCTGGTGCTGGCCGGGCACACCGACACGGTGCCCTACGACGAGGGCCGCTGGAACCACGACCCGTTCGTCCTCACCGAGCAGGACGGCCGCCTCTACGGCCTGGGCACCAGCGACATGAAGGCGTTCCTGGCGATGGCGGTGGAAGCCGCCCGGGGACTGCGGCCGCAACAGTTGTCTTCGCCGCTGGTCATCCTGGCGACGGCCGACGAGGAAAGCTCCATGGACGGCGCCAAGGAATTGGTGCGCCAGGGCCGTCCCCGCGCGCGTTATGCAGTGATCGGCGAACCCAGCGGCATGCGCCCCGTGCGCATGCACAAGGGCATCCTCATGGAGGCCATCCGCCTCTACGGGCGCTCGGGGCATTCCAGCGATCCGTCACTGGGCGTCAGCGCCCTGGAAGGCATGTACCGCGTCATCGGCGAGCTGCTGGCCTGGCGCCGCGAGCTGCAGCAGCGCCACCGCGAGCCGCTGTTCCGGGTGCCGGTGCCCACTCTCAACCTGGGGCACATCCACGGCGGCGACAATCCCAACCGCATCTGCGGCAGCTGCGAGCTGCACATCGACCTGCGGCCGCTGCCGGGCATGGCGCTGGATGAACTGCGCGCGGAAATGCGCCAGCGGCTGCAGGCGTGCGTCAAGGACAGCGGCCTGGAGCTGAACATCGAGCCGCTGTTCCAGGGCACGCCCGCATTCGAACTCCCCGCCACCTCGGAGCTGGTGCGGGTGGCGGAAAAACTCACTGGACATTCCGCGGCCTCGGTGGCCTTCGCCACCGAAGCGCCCTACCTCGCCCAGCTCGACATCGAGACCCTCGTCCTCGGCCCCGGCGACATCGACCAGGCCCATCAACCGGACGAATATCTCCTGCTGGAGCGGGTCCAACCTACCGTGGATCTGCTGCAACAGCTGATCCGGCGCTTCTGCGTCGGGG
The DNA here is from genome assembly GCA_037385045.1 of Gammaproteobacteria bacterium. Classification (GTDB taxonomy): domain Bacteria; phylum Pseudomonadota; class Gammaproteobacteria; order JASBUN01; family JASBUN01; genus JARRNJ01. The sequence continues at coordinate 36,187 of JARRNJ010000022.1, forward strand.
ACTGAAACCTCCACGCGGCGCCCCACGGCGTTGTAAACTCCGGTTACGTTCTGCATAGTATGGATTTTTGCCGAGACCGCGCCGTTGCCGAAGAAAAACAACAATCAGGGGTTCGTTGACTGGTTCCGCGCCTCTTCGCCGTATATCCACTCGCACCGCGGGCGGACGTTCGTGGTGCTGTTCGGCGGCGAGGCGGTGGCCGACCCGAACTTCGCCAACCTCGTACACGACATCGCCACCCTCAACAGCCTCGGCATCAAGCTGGTGCTGGTGCACGGGGCCCGGCCGCAGATCGAAGAGCGGCTGCGCAAACGCGGCGCCGCATTGCGCTATGTCAATGGTCTTCGCGTCACCGACGACGAGGCCCTGGCGTGCGTCAAGGAAGCCGCCGGCAGCGTGCGCGTCGAGATCGAGGCCAGGTTGTCCATGGGGCTGGCCAACACACCCATGTCCGGCGCCCGCATCCACATCGCCTCAGGCAATTTTGTCACCGCGCGGCCCCTGGGCGTGCGCGAAGGGGTCGACTACTGCCACACCGGCGAAGTCCGCCGGGTGGACACCGTCGCGCTGCGCCGCCACATGGAAGCCGGCGACATCGTGCTGTTGTCGCCGCTCGGGTACTCGCCTACGGGCGAGGTGTTCAACCTGAGCGCCGAGGACGTCGCTTCGGCCACGGCGGAAGCATTACGGGCCGACAAACTGCTGTTCCTGGTCGAGGGTCCCGGCGTTCTGGATTCGCGCCGGCGCCTGATCCAGGAACTCAGTCCGAACGAGGCACAACGCCTGCTCGCCACCCGGCGCACCCTGCCCGACGAGATCGCCAGCCACCTGGCCAGCGCCGTGCATGCCTGCCGCTCGGGGGTAAGCCGCGCCCACCTGGTCAATCGCACGGTGGACGGCGCATTGCTGCAGGAACTGTTCACCCGCGACGGCATCGGCACCATGGTCACCGCCATGAGTTATGAAACGGTACGTCAGGCCAACATCGATGACGTCGGCGGTATTCTGGAATTGATTCAGCCCCTGGAGGATCAGGGCATCCTCGTGCGGCGCTCGCGCGAGCTGCTGGAGATGGAAATCGACCACTTCACCGTCATCGAGCGCGACGGCATGACGATCGGCTGTGCGGCGTTGTATCCGTTCGCGGACGAAACGGTCGGCGAACTGGCCTGCGTCGCGGTGCATCCCGACTACCAGGGCGGGCGCCGCGGCGACGCGCTATTGCGCCACATTGAGAGGTTGGCCGCGGCCATGGGAATCGCCCGCCTGTTCGTGCTGACCACGCGCACGGCCCATTGGTTCCGCGAACGCGGCTTCCTGCCTGGCGATATCGGTGCTCTGCCGGTTAAAAGGCGCTCGCTGTACAACTATCAGCGCAACTCGAAAGTGTTCATCAAGCCGCTGGATTAACGGCTCCGATTATGACGCCGTACGGAACGGCGCCGGCGCGGGCGGGCATGCCGCTTGCCAGAAAAGCCGGTCCGGTCTAGATTGGTGCATTCGCGGCATTGAGGCTGCCGCTATTGGATGGAGTGCAAAGGATGACCGCCAAAGACCATTTACTGGAATTCTACGACCTCGATGGCTACGCCGGACCCAATCCGCTACGCGCACGGGGCGTCGGCACCGTACGCGGCCCGGAAGGCAGCGAATACTATGTGCTGGAACCGTCCGAACCGATCAGTGTTGGAGAGCAAACCGTCAGCCAGCTCGCGGTGCGCCCCCACTACAAGGGCGACCGCATCGACCGGGCTGTGAACAGTATCTGCACCGTGGGTGTTGCGCTGGCCAAACCCGGTACGGCGTATGAAATCGGCGGGCAATACGGTTTCGCCGACTTCTGCTTCTGGACCGTCGGCAAAATCCATCCGACCGAAGGCGGCCGCTAACGAAGACACGACGCTACCGGCACACCGTCAACGGTGAAACCGGCCCCATGCGCGTTGGGACTTGCCGCGTTTCGCTATGCGCGCATTGCGGCGGGGCCACACCGGGCACCACCTAACGCTTCATCGCCAGGGTCAACCCGTCGGCCAGCGGCAGCATGCTGATGCTGACGCGCTCATCGGCGTGGATTTTTTTATTGAGGGCGCGCAACGCCAAGGTATCATCGTCCCGGGCCTGCGGCTCGATGACCCGACCCGACCACAGCACGTTGTCGATCAACAGCAAACCGCCCGGGCGCAGCAGCCGCAGCGCCCGCTCGTAGTAGGCATCGTAATGGGCCTTGTCGGCGTCGACGAAGGCCATGTCGAAGCTGTCGGCGGCGCCCGACTCCAGCAACGCGTCCAGGGTCGGCAGCGCCGGCCCCAACCTGAGTTCGATGCGGTCCGCGACGCCCGCTTCGTTCCAATAACGGCGCGCGGTCGCGGTCCACTCTTCACTCACGTCACACGCCACCAGATGCCCGTCGGCAGGCATGGCAAGCGCCATGCTGAGTGAGCTATAGCCGGTGAACACGCCCACCTCCAACACGCGGCGGGCACGCATTAGTCGCACCAGCAACGCCATGAACTGACCCTGCTCGGGCGAAATCTGCATGCGCGCCAACGGCAGCTGAGCGGTTTCCTCCCGCAAACTGCCCAGGATCGGTGGCTCGCGCAGGGAGACATCCAGCAAGTAGCGGTGCAGTCGGTCGGTAAGTTGAATGTTCTTGCCCGTCATTGTCCCCGCCCCGTCGGTGCACAGGATCATCGCGCCCACAACCGCGCCTTGCGCTATGGGTCACCGTGAGTTGATTTGGCTGCCGTGCAGTGCCACTATCCCAGCGTCGGCGCGACGTTCCATGCCGTCGACTCCGAACTATCGGCGCCGAACATGAACCACACCGCTCAACCGCCAACGCCGCCAGAACGGCGCCCGCAACAACGGGCGCCGGCGTTGCGGGTTCTCCAGTTCACCGATACGCACTTGTACGCGAGTCCCGATGAGACCCTGCTGGGCATAAACACGCAACAGAGTCTTGACCAGTGCTTGCGGCTGGCGCAGCAGCGACACGCGCCGGCCGACTTGATTCTGGCTACCGGTGATCTGGTCCACGACGGCTCAACAGCGGGTTACCGGCGTCTGCGCCGGCTGCTGCTCGACACCAACACCGACGTCGGGGCGCTACCGGGCAACCATGACGATCCCCGCAACCTGCAGTCCACTCTTTGCGGCGGCCCGATCACCGGCGCACGCAGCCTGCATCGCGCCGGATGGCATATCATTCTGCTCGACTCCACCGTTGCCGGCAGCGACAGCGGCCGGCTGAGCGCTTCGGAACTGGCCGGCCTGTCACGGCACCTGCAACAGCGGCCGGACAATCACACGTTGGTGTGTCTTCACCACGCGCCGGTGGCAGTCGACAGCCGCTGGATTGACGACTTGCGCCTGGAGAACCCGGATGAATTCTTCGCCGTGCTGGATCGCCATCCCCAGGTGCGCGCCGTGGTCTGGGGTCATATCCATCAGGATTTCAGCAGTCAGCGCAACGGCGTCCGGTTACTGGGCACCCCCTCCACCTGTGTGCAGTTCAAGCCCAACAGCGACCGCTTTGCCCTGGACCTGCAGCCGCCCGGCTATCGCTGGCTGATGCTGCACGCGGACGGCAGCATCGAAACCGGCATCGCGCGGCTGTCTCAGATGCCGCCGGGTGCCGATCTGCAACGGACCGGTTATTGATCGCGGATAGCGACCACCGGAAGACAGCCCATGACCCCTGCACAAAACCTGATCCGCCACTACTGCTGGCTTCGCCGCGCGGGAATCAACGATTCCCACAGCGGCAACATGTCGGTGCGCAGCGGCGAACGCATCTGGGTGACGCCCGGCGGTGCCTGCGCCGACAGCCTGCGCCCAGAACAATTGATCGAATGTCGCCTTGACGCATCGCCCCCGCCGGGCGCTTCATTGGATGCCGCGCTGCACTTGGCCGTCTACCGCAGCCGCCCGAGTGCGGGCTGCGTGATTCACAGTCACGGGCCCTACACGGTCGCCATGACGCTGGACGGTCGCGACTTCGAACCACCCGACTTCGAAGGACAGCTGTATTTTCCCACGGTACCCGTGATCAGCATCGACTACGACCGTTATCTCCAGGAGAGTCCCGCCGGGGTCGCCGCCGTGCTCGCCGCGCAGCCGATCATGGTGGTGCGCGGCCACGGCGTCTATGCCTGCGCGGAGACAGTCAACCTGGCGTACAAATGGACCTGTTCACTGGAACACTCGGCGCAGACGGCCTATCTCGCCCGCCGGGCCGGAACCTGGAGCGACTGAAATTCTTTCGTGGAACGTGGTCCGCTGCGCGCAAGACCATCGGCTTCAGTGGGCGAGTCCGATCCTGGGAAACAACTGCTCGCTCACCTGCAGCTCGTAGAGGTGGCGCTCGGCATCGACCAGATGTTGGCCCCAGTGCCAGAGAAAACCACTGCGCCAGGCAGAGGCCGCCCGCGTCGGATGCTGCGGATCGTGCTCCAGCATTTCGAGACCGCGCTTCAATTCAAAGTAGATGTCGGTGATATCATCGGCCAGGCTGCCGCTCATGGACGTGCCGCCTTCGGCGGCATCGAATTCCAGCCGGTAGCGGTCGCGCTCGCCGAGGCGGTCGCGCAGTCGGGAAAACAATTCGAAACGCAAATCGTAGTCGGGTACGAATGCCTGCGGAGAACCCGCTCCGGCCGCGTTGTTCAGCGTCAACACGGCGGCGTGGATCCGCGGCAACAGGCAACTCAAGCGGTGCAGCCAGTCGCCGCGGCCTCCGTCAAGGTGTTCGATCACATCACAGTATTCGCGGGCGGCGCGCGCCAGTTCCTGCACCTGTATGAGTGCTTCGCCCATTTCGCGTACCGGTGGTTCTCATGCTGACACTACTCCCAGTGTAGACCAGTTTCGCCTGCTTGCAGCCGCGGCGCGATCAGATTTCCATCAACTCGAAATCGTCCTTACTGGCGCCGCACTCCGGGCATACCCAGTTCAACGGGATGTCCTCCCACTTGGTCCCCGGCGCGATACCCTCCTCCGGCAGACCCTTGGCCTCGTCGTAGATAAAACCACAGATCACACACATGTAAGTCTTCATATTCGCTTCCAATGGAGTTCGTCGCGTTGATGACGCCCGGATCCGGCACAGGCCCCGACGGCACGGCATGAGCGGAAACCGCGCCCATGATTGGCGCCGGAGGCGACCCGGCGATTGCCGGCAGCATGCCGGCACAGGCCCACCGCACGGCCGGAACCGGCAATTATCCCACGATCATCAGTCGTGGCAAGCCGGTAGCGGTGCTAAAATCCACGGCACCGCCAGGGCGCATGCGAACCCGGTCTGCACGGACACCGCGCGGGCGGCAGGCCACGGAGCACACCATGGTTCACCAACAATCCGTACCTGTAGTCATGACATTTTCGGGTCTGGATCCCACCGGAGGCGCCGGCGCCCAGGCCGACATCGAGGCGCTGGCCAGCCACGGCTGTCACGCCAGCCCCATCATCACCACAATGACGGTGCAGGACACCCGCGATGTCACCAACATGGTGCCGGTCGACGGTTCCCTGATCATCGAGCAGGCGCGCACGATCCTCGAAGACATGCCGGTGGCTGCATTCAAAATCGGCCTGCTCGGCAGCGTCGCCGTGGTCGAGGCCGTGCACAGCATCCTGCACGACTATCCCGACGTGCCGGCGGTAGTGGACCCGGTATTGAGTTCCGGCGCCGGCACCGAGCTATCGGACCGTGCGGTGCAGGACGCGCTGCGCACTCTGCTGCTGCCCATGACCACGGTGCTCACCCCCAATTCGCTGGAAGCCAGGGCACTGGCCCCGGAGGCCGATACCCTGGGCGCCTGCGCCATGGCGATTCTCGATCAGGGCTGCGAATTCGTACTGATCACCGGCGGCCATGAAAACACCCCCAAGGTCGTCAACACCCTTTATGGCAACCACCGGCAACTGGAGCAATTCCAGTGGGAACGCCTGCCCGGCAGCTACCACGGCTCGGGCTGCACCCTGGCGGCAAGTATCGCCGGGCTGCTGGCCCAAGGGGTGGAACCGGTCAATGCGGTGCACGAAGCCCAGGAATATACCTGGGAGAGCCTCAAGCACGGCTACCGCATCGGTATGGGACAGTTCATTCCCAATCGGCTGTTCTGGGCCAAGAACGATTCCTGAGCGGCCGATGCAACACCGACGCGGCCTGTATGCGATCACCGACCCCGCCCTGACTCCCGGCCCACGCCTGCTGCTGTCCGTGGCCGCGGCCATCAGCGGCGGCGCGGTCATGGTGCAGTACCGCCACAAGGCCGCGCCCCCGATGGAGCGCCGGCGCGAAGCCGAAGCGCTGTTGGAGCTGTGCCGCACGCGGGGCGTACCGCTGATCATCAACGACGACGTGCCGCTGGCCGCGGCAGTGGGCGCCGACGGCGCGCACATCGGCAAGGACGATATGCCGGTCGGCGAGGCCCGCGATGTGTTGGGACGACACGCGATCATCGGTGTGTCCTGCTACAACTCGCTGCAGGCGGCGTGCGCCGCGGCCGAGGCCGGCGCTGATTACGTGGCGTTCGGCAGTTTCTATCCTTCGACGGTCAAACCGCAGGCGGTGCGCGCGGAGCTCGAGCTTTTGCAGCGGGCCCACGCACGTCTGTCGCTGCCGATCGCGGCCATCGGCGGCATCACACCCGAGAACGGCGCACGGCTGGTGGCCGCCGGTGCCGACCTGCTGGCGGTCATCACCGGCGTGTTTGGCGAGCCGGATATCGACGCGGCGGCCCGTCGCTACGCGGCCCTGTTTGCCTGATTGCCGGGTGCTCGCTGGACGACGTGACGTTATAATCGTCGGTCCCGGCGGCGGCCCGCCAACGGACGCACACCGATCACAAAGGAAACGTCATGCCTCACTCCCACGAACTGTTCGCACAAGCCCAGCAGCACATTCCCGGTGGCGTCAATTCACCGGTACGGGCATTTCGCGCGGTCGGCGGCGAACCCATCTTCTTCCAGCGTGCGGCCGGCGCCTATGCCTGGTCCGAAAGCGGCAAGCGCTACATCGATTACGTGGGCTCCTGGGGACCGATGATCGTGGGCCACGCCCATCCGGAGGTCATTGCCGCCGTGCAGGCCACCGCCGCCAACGGTCTGAGCTTCGGCGCACCGACAGTGCTGGAGACGCAAATGGCGAACCGGGTATGCGCGCTGGTTCCCTCCATCGAGCTGGTGCGGATGGTGAATTCGGGCACGGAGGCGACCATGAGCGCCATTCGCCTGGCGCGCGGCTTCACCGGACGGGACAAGATCATCAAGTTCGAAGGCTGTTACCACGGGCACGCCGACTCGCTGCTGGTCAAGGCCGGCTCCGGCGCGCTGACCCTCGGCGTTCCCACGTCGCCGGGCGTGCCGGTGGCACTGGCCGAACACACCCTGACGCTGGAGTACAACAACCTCGATCAGGTGCGCGAGGCCCTGTCCCATGTCGGCGGCCAAGTGGCCTGCGTCATCGTCGAGCCCGTGGCCGGCAACATGAACTGCATTCCGCCGCTGCCGGGTTTTCTCCAGGGCCTGCGTGACCTGTGCGACGAATACGGCTGCGTGCTCATTTTCGACGAAGTGATGACCGGCTTCCGCGTGGCGCTGGGCGGCGCGCAGGCCCACTATGGGATCACGCCGGACCTCACCACCCTGGGAAAAGTGATCGGCGGCGGCATGCCGGTGGGCGCCTTCGGCGGCAAGCGCGAAATCATGGAACAGATCTCGCCGCTGGGCCCCGTGTACCAGGCCGGCACGCTGTCGGGCAACCCGGTGGCCATGGCGGCGGGCCTCAAGACCCTTGAGCTGATCAGCGCGCCACACTTCTATAAGGACCTGGAACGCAGCACCAGGCGGCTGGCGGAAGGCCTGAGCGAACGGGCCCGTGCCGCCGGCATCCCGTTGACGCACAACCAGGCGGGAGGGATGTTCGGCCTGTTCTTCACCGACCACCCACAGGTGAGCAATTTCTACCAGGTCAACAGCTGCAATCAGGACCGTTTCAAGCTGTTCTTCCATGGCATGCTCAACGAAGGCATCTACCTGGCGCCGTCCGCGTTCGAAGCAGGATTCGTCTCGAGCGCACACAGCGCCGCGGACATCGACGCCACCCTGGATGCGGCCGAACGGGTGTTCGCCGGCCTGTAGCCGGACCGCACCCGCGGCCGGGTACGTGCATGCAGTCGCGCACGCGCACTGAAACCCTGATCCCCGAGCGCGGTCCGTACGACGCGGGCACGATGGATCATCGCGCCCCGGCGAGCGAAGGCTCATGGACCTGATGTCACCCCAATCCCTGCTGCAATGGCTGATTCAATGGACCAGCCAGTATCCCGCGTGGACCGGAGTGGTGATCTTCGCCACCGCCATGCTGGAGTCCCTGGTACTGGTCGGCATGGTGGTCCCGGGGGCGGCGATGATGCTCGGAGTGGGCGCCCTGATCGCCCTCGGCGCCCTCGACCTGTGGCCGTCCCTGGCCTGGGCCGCCGCCGGCGCTGTGGCCGGCGACGGCATCAGCTTCTGGATCGGCTACCGCTTTCGCGACCACCTGCGCGGCATCTGGCCGTTCTCGCGCTTCACCTCCCTGATCGATCGCGGCGAGACATTCTTCCAGCGCCACGGCGGCAAGAGCGTCGTGCTCGGCCGGTTCGTCGGGCCGGTCCGCGCCGTCATTCCCACCATCGCAGGCATGATGGCGATGTCGCCGCGCCGCTTCGTGATCATCAACGTCCTGTCGGCGATCGCCTGGGCGCCCGCCTACATTCTGCCGGGCGTGGTGTTCGGCGCCTCGCTCAAACTGGCCTCAGAGGTCGCCGTGCGCCTGGTGGTGCTGATCCTGTTGCTGGCGGCGTTGCTGCTGCTCACGGGATGGATCGTTCGCCGGGTGCTCGCGTTCCTGCAGCCGCGCACGGCGGCCATGCTTGCCGCATTCGAGCGCTGGGGCCGGCGCCACCCCCGCGCCGGCGATGTGGGGGCCGCACTGATCGATCCGCGCCATCCCGAGTCCAAGGCCCTGTTCGTGCTTGCCGGCCTGCTGTTGGTCGCCGCGGCGGGCTTTTCCGCGATTCTCGCCTATGTCGCCGGGGCACCGGGCGCCGCCGGCCTCGACCGTACGGTCTACAACCTCATGCGCAGCCTGCGCACCCCGTGGGCGGACTCAGTCATGGTTTCCGTGACCATGCTCGGCGATGCCTTTGTCTACGCCGCCGTCACCGCCGCGGTGGCAGCCTGGTTGCTGTGGAAACGCAACCCGCCGGCGGCGGTGCATCTGCTCAGTGCTGTCGCTTTCGGCGCCATCCTCAACCGGGTGCTCAAACTGACCCTCCACGTCCCGCGTCCCACAGAACTCTACACCGGCGTGTCCAGCTTTTCGTTTCCCAGCGGACACGCCACCATGGCGATGGTCACCTACGGCTTTCTGGCGGTCCTGGTGGCGCGGGAATTGCGCCCCGGACGCCGGCGGTTCGCGTACGTGGCCGCCGGATTGTTGATCATCTCCATCGCCGCGTCCCGGGTGTACCTGGGCGCGCACTGGTTCACCGACGTGGCAGGGGGCCTGGCGCTGGGGCTGGCGTGGGTGGCACTGCTCGGCATCGCCTACCGCAGACACTTTGCACCGGCGGTGCCTGCAGCCGGGCTGGTGCTGACGGTCGTGCTGTCGCTCACCCTTGCCGCCGGCGTTCATATGGCCGGCGAACACGGCGACGAGCTGCAGCGCTACGCTTTGCGCCAACCCGTGCGCAGCATGACTCTGGCAAACTGGTGGAGCGATGGCTGGCGGACGCTTGAGGCCTTCCGCGATGACCTGCGCGGTGCCGACCAGCAACCGTTCAACTTGCAATGGGCCGGTGAGCTGCAGGCGTTAAGCGCGCATCTGCAGCGCCACGGTTGGCGCCGGCCGGTGCCGGCCACGCTGGGCAACAGCCTGCAGTGGCTGAATCCGCATCCGAAGCTGGCGGGGCTGCCGCTGCTGCCCCAGGTCAACAACGGGCGCCACGAACAACTGCTGCTGGTGCATCCGGGTCGGGAGCCCGACCGGCAGTGGGCGCTGCGACTCTGGCGTTCGAATGTCCGCATCCCCGGCTCCGGAGCCGCGGTATGGCTGGGCAGCGTCACCGAACAGCGCCTGTCGCGCACCCTGCGTTTGTTCTCCTACCCGCAACGGCTCGACACCTACGATGCACCCCTCTCGGCCCTGGCCCCGGCTCTCCAAGGGCTGCGCTGGCGCACGGCCAGGCGCGCCGCGAACGAGGTCCCTGCAGGCGTCAACTGGGACGGCCGGGTGGTATTGGCGACCGGCGCCCCGGCAGGCGACGGGCTCACAGGATATTCACACCCTCCAACAGCCGATACAGCTGTTGCAGGCGTTCCAGCGGGTCGGTGAGTTCCAGCAGGTACTGCTTGCGCGCCATGCTCAGCGGCAACAGCTCCGCCAGCCGGAATCCCACCCAGGACGCGTCCGCGAAACGTTTTGGAACAGCCGCATAGTGGTGGCCCGCCTTGTCCAGCAGCTCACCCAACAGATGAGTGAGCCCGAGGTACGGGTCGGGCAGCTCCGCGGCCGCTTCATCGGGCAGCAGCTCCACTTCCGCCACGGCCAGCTGATTGGCCTGAACCGCCACCGAGCTGATGCGGAAGCGCCGCTCGCCGATGGCGGTCACGCCCAGCAGGCCGTCATGGCGCCGGTGCCAGTCCGTGATGCGCGCTACGGTGCCCACCGCATGGGTCTGTGCCGCACCGCCGACTTCGGACCCGGAACTGATCAGGCAGACGCCAAATCCGCAGTCGGTCTTCAGACACCGGCTGACCATCTCCAGGTACCGGGGCTCGAATATACGCAATGGAAGCGGACCGCCGGGAAACAGCACCGTATGCAGCGGAAACAGCGGAAGTTGCACCAAGGCGGGCTGCATCGGGGCAGGTTCGGTCACTCGCCGGTCAGCTCGCCCCAGCGGGGCAGGAGGCTGTGCTCCAGCTGCAGGTGATCGAGGATCCGCGCCACCACGAAATCTACGAGATCGCCGATGCCCTCAGGGCGATGATAGAACCCCGGGTTGGGCGGCAGAATCACCACGCCCATGCGCGCCAGCTTCAACATGTTCTCGAGATGAATCACTGAAAACGGGGTTTCCCGCGGCACCAGAATCAGGGTACGCCGTTCCTTGAGCGCCACGTCGGCGGCCCGCTCGATGAGGTTGTTGCTGGATCCGCTGGCGATCGCCGCCAGGGTGCCGGTGGTGCAGGGGCACACCACCATTGCCTCGGGCGCGCCGCTGCCGCTGGCCACCGGCGCGGTCCACTGCTCCCTGCCGAACACCCGCAGCTGGCCGGGCGCGGCGCCATAATGTTGGGTCAATACCCGCTGCGTATCCGCCGCGCGCCCGGGCAGCCTGAGCTCCGTTTCCATACCCAGCACCACCTGCCCCGGCTGCGAGATCATCAGATAGACGGTACGGCCCGCCTGCAGCAGGCACTCCAGCAGTCGCAGGCCGTAAGGCGCGCCGGAGGCGCCGGTCATGGCCACCGCAATCGCTCGTCGTGGATCGTGTTCGGAAACGGACATGAATTGGCTTCGCTCCTGGCCGCCGAGTTTCCGGCGGCATGGCATGATGCTCCTGCTAGACCTCCGCGGTGACGCCGGCGCGACGGCCCAGCGCCTCGATCAAGCGCTGGTGAATCCCCTCGAAACCGCCGTTGCTCATCACCAGCACATGGTCGCCGGGGCGGGCGGACTCCGCCACGCGGGCCACCAACGGGGCGACCGCATCGAATACCTCAAGGCGCCCTCCCAATGCCGCCAGGGCCTGGCCGGGATCCCATTCCAGCCCGGGCGAACGGTACAGCAACACCTGATCGGCGGCCGCCAGCGCCGGGGCCAGGCGTTCGCGGTGCACGCCCATGCGCATGGTGTTGGAGCGCGGCTCCAGCAACACCACGATGCGCTGGTCGCCAACCCGCGCCCGCAGACCTTCAAGGGTCAGCTGGATTGCGGTCGGGTGGTGGGCAAAATCATCGTACACCCGCACCCCGTTCACTTCACCGCGCAGTTCCAGGCGACGCTTGACATTGCGAAAGCCCTGCAACGCCTTGATGGACTGAGCCACCGGCACGCCAGCGTTGCGCGCCGCCGCGATGGCGGCCAGCGCATTGTGCACGTTGTGCCGGCCAAGCAGATCCCACTGCACGGCGCCGAAGCGCTCGCTGGCGAGGCACACCTCGAAGCGGCTGCCGTCGGCGGCGCAATCCGCCGCGTGCCACCCGGAAGGCTGCGACGCCGAACCAAACCGCTCCACCGGCGTCCAGCAACCCATGGCAAGCACGTCGTCCACCGCCGTTTCGTCGCCATTGGCGATGATCAGACCGTTGCCGGGCACGGTCCGCACCAGGTGATGGAACTGGCGCTGGATCGCCGCCAGGTCCGGGAAAATGTCGGCGTGGTCGAACTCGAGGTTGTTGACGATCAGGGTGCGCGGCCGGTAGTGGACAAATTTCGAACGCTTGTCGAAAAACGCCGTGTCGTACTCATCGGCTTCCACCACGAAAAAAGGGGCTTCACCCAGACGGGCCGAGACACCGAAATTTTCCGGCACGCCGCCGATCAGGAATCCGGGCGCCAAACCGGCGTGCTCAAGGATCCACGTCAGCATGCTGGCGGTAGTGGTCTTACCGTGGGTTCCGGCCACGGCCAGCACCCAGCGCTCCGCCAGCACGTGCTCGGCAAGCCACTGCGGGCCGGACGTGTAGCGCAGGCCGCGATCGAGCATATACTCGATAACCGGCGCACCGCGGCTCATGACATTGCCAACCACCACGCAATCGGGCTCCGGTTGCAGGTGTTGCGGCGCGAACCCTTCCTGCACGAGGATACCCGCGGCTTCCAGCTGGGTGCTCATGGGCGGGTAGACGTTGGCGTCGGAGCCGCTCACCTCATGCCCGGCGGCGCGCGCCAGCAAGGCCAGGCCGCCCATGAACGTACCGCAGATTCCCAATACGTGTATATGCACTCGGGATTTCCTCTTCGGAGTGGCCCCCATCATACCCGCTGTGCGCGGCCAGCCAAAACAAATACACTCGCGCGGAGCGCGCCCTACCTTGACCACCCCGGGGACGGTGTTTATTGTTAGGTGAAAGTGGATCAGACATGGATTTGGGCGCTGAGCCGCCGCCGAGCGTCGGCGCTCCGTGCATCATTATGATCTGAAGGATCCCGTTCCATGAGCTCCGACAACAAAACATCCGGCGCCACCGCACTGCCGAACCGCAAACCTGTGGCGACGTCCGGCCAGGCCGGCATGCTCAGCCGATGGTTGGCCCAGAAGCTGCTTCAGGCCAGCGGCAACCCGCGGGTACGCATCCGCCTGTGGGATAAGACGGAACTGCGCGTGGAAGATGGTCCCACGCCGATCGCCACCATGCGCGTGCATACGCGCCCGGCGCTGTGGCGCCTGGCCCTGCGCCCGGACCTGTTTTTCGGCGAAGGCTACATGTCGGGCGAGATCGAGGTCGACGGCGATCTGGTTGCGTTCCTCGAAGAGGTCTACCGCGCAGGCGATCACGACAGCACCGGTACCCTGCGTGATTGGGCCCGGCGGGTCTTGGCTCACCGCAAGACCAACAGCCTGCTGGGCTCGCGAAGCAACATCCACCACCATTACGATATCGGCAACGAGTTCTACCGGCTGTGGCTCGACACTGCGGCCATGCAGTACACCTGCGCCTATTTCCCCCACATGGACGCGAGCCTGGAGCAGGCCCAGGTCGCCAAGCTCGACCACGTCTGCCGCAAGCTGCAGCTGCGCCCCGGCCAGACCGTGATCGAAGCCGGCTGCGGCTGGGGCGGCCTGGCCCGCCACATGGCGCGCGAATACGGCGTCACCGTACGGGCTTACAATATTTCTCACGAACAGGTGCGTTACGCCCGCGAGCGCGCCGCAGCCGAAGGGCTCGCCGACCGGGTCGAATATGTCGAGGACGACTACCGCAACATTTCCGGACAGTGCGACGCGTTCGTATCGGTGGGCATGCTCGAGCATGTGGGCCCGGAGCACTACGTGGAACTGGGCCGGGTCATCGACCGGGTGTTGAGCCTCCGCGGCCGCGGCCTGATTCATTCCATCGGCCGCAACCGGGCCGCACCCATGAACGCCTGGATCGAGCGCCGCATCTTTCCCGGAGCCCACCCGCCGTCACTGCGGGAAATGATGGACATCTTCGAAGAGCATCAATTCTCGATCCTTGACGTGGAAAACCTGCGGCCGCACTACGCCGAAACCCTGCGCCACTGGCTGGACCGTTACGAGCTCCAGCTCGACAAGGTCGAGGAGATGTTCGACGCGCCGTTCATTCGCGCGTGGCGACTGTATCTCGCCGGCTCCATCGCCGCGTTCACCACCGGGGAGTTGCAGCTGTTCCAGGTGGCCTTCACCCGCCACGCCAACAACGATATCCCGCTGACCCGGGAGTACTTGTACCGGACCGGAGCGGACAGCTAGCGGGGCCGTCCGACCGGTTTCGCGCCCTCCGGCAGGGGCCCGCGGCAAGCTGGAAGCTGGATGATCCATGCCAGGCCAGGCTGCACCGACGTCCAAGTACCGATTTCCCTGGCGCCAAGGCAACCGCCTGCGGCTGCTGATTGACGGCGGCGAATTTTATCCGCGCATGCTCGAAGCAATTGCCGGCGCGCGCCGTTACATCCTGCTGGAAATGTATCTGTTCGAGTCGGGCCTGGTGGCCTCCGATTTCATCACCGCCCTGACTTCCGCCGCCGCCCGCGGCGTCCGGGTCCACCTTCTGCTGGACGACTACGGCGCCATGCGCCTGACGCGGCGCGACCGCCAACGGCTCACCGATGCCGGGGTCGCCCTGGCGTTCTACAATCCCATCCGCGTTGGCCGGATTCAACGCAGTCTGTTCCGCGATCACCGGAAATTGCTGCTGATCGACGGCGAAACCGCCTACACCGGCGGCGCGGGCATCACCGACGAGTTCGACCCGAAACTCTACCCGGCTTCCCACTGGCATGAACTGATGGTGGAGATCCGCGGCCCGAACGTGCTCGACTGGCAAATCCTGTTCAAGGACAATTGGATGCATTGGGCGCCCGACCCGCTACACCTGCCTGCCGCCCCGGCGCCGCAAGCGACCGGCGGATGGCTGGGCCGCGTCACGTCAAGCCGCAGCCCAGTGCGCTCGGAGATCGCCCGGTCATTCGTCCGCCGCATCCGCTACGCCGAACGCCGCGCCTGGCTGGCCACTGCGTATTTCGCGCCATCGCGCAAGCTGCGTCGGGCGCTGCGCCGGGCGGCCCGGCGCGGCGTCGACGTGCGCGTCATGCTGCCCGGCCCCCACACGGATCACGGTTGGGTGCGAACCATCGGGCGCCGCTACTACGCCCGGCTGTTGCGCGCCGGCGTGCGGATCTTCGAATACCAGCCGCGTTTTCTGCATGTCAAGTTGGCGCTGTGCGACCAGTGGAGCAGCGTCGGCTCAAGCAACGTCGACCGCTGGAACCTGCGCTGGAATCTCGAAGCCAATCAGGAAGTCGACGACAGCGAATTCGCCGACGAAGTGCAGGCGTTGTTCGAGCGTGATCTGCACAATTGCCGGGAGTTTCACTACCACCAATGGCTGCGGCGGCCCTGGTACCGCCGGCTAAAGGAATGGTCGCTGGGCTACCTGGCACGGGCGCTGGCTTGGTTCAGTTACAAGAAACATCGCCCCTCGCGGCGTGACCCGCCGCTGTAAACGGCGACGCGGTTTACCCCGACCGGACCACCCGACGCGACCAGGGCACAAAAAAGCGGGGCCGAAGCCCCGCGGCAGGTCAGGCAGAGGTCGAATCCGACCGTTCAGGGGCGCACATAGGCGTAGCCCTGCTCCTGCAGTTCCATGATGCGCCCCACGCCCGCCGGGACGACCACGACGCCGTCGGTCAGAGCCGGCTTGTGGCCGGTCTTGCGAGCGATCTTCTTCATGGTGTTGCCACAGGCATTGAAGTGCACACCTTCCATCGCCATGCTGGCAACCCGCTCGGCGTTCTTGCTCTTGCGTGTCAACAGGCTCAGACCGGGCCCATAGGCGACAACCTGGACATCCACATTGTCCCTGCCATAGGCCTTGCGTACGTTGGCCGCATTGTTGAGGGCAATCGTCTGGGTCTTGGGATCGTTGGTGCTGACCTGGATCACGACCTTGTGGAATACCGGCTCCTTGACCTCAGCGGTCTTCTGGCCGCAACCGGTCAACGCCAGCACCGCGGCGGCGAACACAGTATACAGTGACAGTCTGCGTACTTGCTTCATCTACAACCTCCTACATGGATACGGACTTGGACTTACGTAACTGACGGCATACATTTGCCGTCCCCCTCCGACGTTTCGCACGCAAAGCGTGGGCAGTCCGTCTTTTTATTGTTGTCTCGCGGCCGCCGGTACCCGGGACAGGGAACGCCGACGACGGCCGCCCGCAGCACGGGCGACACCTGGTCATACTCCGAGCGCCGCTATCACGCGCCCGGCAAAACAACTATTTCTTCTTTGGGCCCTTCTTTCGAGCCCGCCCCGCTTTGGCCCGGGCGGTTGCCTTCTTCTTGGCCGGTGCCTTCTTCTTGGCCGGTGCCTTCTTCTTCGCCGGTGCCTTCTTCTTGGCCGGTGCCTTCTTCTTGGCCGGTGCCTTCTTCTTGGCCGGTGCCTTCTTCTTGGCTGGCGCCTTCTTCTTGGCCGGTGCCTCCTTCTTCGCCGGTGCCTTCTCCACCGCCGCAATGACTCCCGGCGCGACTTCCGGGCTCGGCCCGGTTGCCTGGGCACTCTCCTCCACGTCACCCTGAGCCTGACGGGCGGTCGCCATCACCATCTTCTCCAAATCCTCGAGGGTCGGCGCTTCCCCCGCCCCCGGTTCGGCAACCACCTCTTCCTCCTCGATGGATTCCACGACGCTGCGCACCGCCTGGAAAATGTCGCGGATTTCGCCCACGCCTTGTACGGTGCGCAGCTTGCCCTGTTCGCGGTAGTAATCAATGACGGGCCGGGTCTGGCTGTCATAGACCCGCAATCGGTTGCTGATGGTTTCTTCGTTGTCGTCGGCCCGGTGCCGCAGGTTGCCTCCGCAAATATCACATTGCCCGTCAATTTTCGGGGGCGATGTAAAAATATTGTAAACTTGGCCGCAGGACACGCAGGTACGGCGACCGGTCATGCGCTCCATCAGCTCCTCGTAGTCGACATCCACCAGCAGAGCCAGCTGCAGCGGGCGCGCCATCTCGCCTAACAGACTGTCCAGGGCCTGGGCCTGGGCGACGTTGCGGGGAAAACCGTCGAGAACAAAGCCAGCGGAGGTATCCCGTTCGGCCAATCGTTCACGGATCATGGCCAGCACCAATTCATCGGATACCAGCTGGCCGGCGTCCATCGCCGCCTTGGCCTGACGCCCCAGGTAGGTTTCCGCCTCGACCGCGGCGCGCAGCAGGTCTCCGGTGGAAATCTGTGGAATTCCGAACTCTTTCACCAGCAGCTTCGCCTGGGTACCTTTGCCTGAACCTGGCGCGCCGAGCAACACTATCCTCATGGTTTTCGACCTCATTCCCATGTTTTTGTTGGTTTTTATTAACACCGACAATTCTGCGGTCGGTACCCCTTTTAAGATTGTTACATGGGCCTATACAATAATTTGCATGGCCCGGGTGCCCGTACTGCGATTAAGCTACCCTCTTCCGCCGGCTCAAGTCAACGAACCTTATGATGTAAATCGGATTTTGGGCTACGCTTCAGGTCCGATCGAGTCGCCTCCGGCGGAGGTCGACCATAACCGTGGTGTGCTTCCATGAGCCAGATTGCCGATTTCAGCGACAGCGAGATGTGGACCATCGACACCACGCTGCGCGAGCGCTACGGTGAGCCGGTGCCGGTGGAACTGGCCGAAAGCGAAATCCGTGTGCGCTCCAGTGACCGCGAACTCACCACCTGCCCCATTGCCTACTGGGAACGTGATGGTTGTCACTTCGTGGTGATCAAATGCGGTGATCGGTGCTACCGTTGCCAGTTCTTCTACCGCATCCACCAGCAGTACGGCACCGGTATCAAGGAATACGACGACCTGGCGGAATGCGTCGTCACCCTCCTGCAGGCCCAGGCCGACCACGAACGGGACCAGCGCAGCCAGGCAAATAACTGATTGGCAAAAAATAATCGATTGGTCACCGCAACGCCCGGTGACCGTCAAAGGAAATCACTCATACCCATGTTGGCAATCCAATAAGGAGAGGAATCGGAAATGGCGAAACAAACGGCGCCCAAAAATGCGTTTTATGCCCAGTCCGGCGGCGTCACCGCGGTGATCAATGCCTCGGCCTGCGGCCTCATCGAAACGGCGCGCAAGCATTCCAACAAGATCGGCAAGGTCTATGCCGGCCGCAACGGCATTATCGGCGCCTTGACCGAGGACCTCATCGACACCAGCAAAGAGTCGGCCAGCGCCATCGCCGGCCTGCGGCACACACCATCGGGTGCGTTCGGCTCGTGCCGCTACAAACTCAAGAGCGTGGAACAGAACCGGCGCGAGTATGAGCGCCTGATCGAGGTGTTCGAGGCCCACAACATCGGGTATTTCTTCTACAACGGCGGCGGCGACTCCGCCGACACCTGCCTCAAAGTCTCGCAATTGTCGGAAACGTTGGGCTACCCCATCCAGGCCATTCATGTCCCGAAGACGGTCGACAACGATCTGCCGATCACGGACAACTGCCCCGGTTTCGGGTCGGTGGCCAAGTACATCGCCGTCTCCACACGCGAGGCGAGCTTTGATGTCGCGTCCATGGCCAAGACCTCCACCAAGGTGTTTGTGATCGAGGTCATGGGCCGCCACGCCGGCTGGATCGCGGCCGCCGGCGGGCTCGCTTCGAGCGCGGACTGCGAAATTCCCATCGTGATCCTGTTCCCCGAAGTGACCTTCGACAAGGACAAATTCCTGGCCAAGGTCAACCGGTTGGTGAAGAAGTTCGGCTACTGCTCGGTGGTCGTCTCCGAAGGCGTGAAAGGCCCGGACGGCAAGTTCCTGGCCGACCAAGGCCTGCGCGACGCGTTCGGCCACGCCCAGCTGGGCGGCGTGGCGCCCGTGGTCGCCAACATCATCAAGGACGGCCTCGGGCTCAAATATCATTGGGCGGTGGCGGACTACCTGCAGCGCGCCGCCCGCCACGTCGCCTCCAAGACCGACGTGGACATGGCTTACGCCATGGGCAAGGCGGCCGTGCAGTTCGCCCTGCAGGGGCACAACTCGGTCATGCCCACGGTGGAGCGGTTGTCGGACAAGCCCTTCAAGTGGAAGGTGGGCATGGCGCCGCTGGACCAGGTGGCCAACGTGGAAAAAATGATGCCCAAGAACTTCATCACCCGCGACGGGTTCGGCATCACCCAGAAGTGCCGGGACTACATGGAACCGCTGATCAAGGGCGAGGACTATCCGCCATACCGCAACGGGCTGCCCCGCTACGTGCGGCTGAAGAATGTCCCGGTGAAGAAGCAACTGAACAAGAAGTTCGACCTGAAATAGCACCGACACACTGAGAGGGGACCTGCGCGTCCCCTTTTTTTATCAATCACGGGAGGCGCTGTTGACCCTGGAAAAGGCCCATGAGCTGCTGGCGGTTCAAGCCGGCCTCGGCGGCGGCTACAACCGCAATTCCGCCAAGCTGATCCTCGCGGAGGTGCAGCGCGAACACGGGCAGGACGCCGTGGACCGCCTGATCCGCGACCTGGACCTTGAGCGCGTGTTCGGCTTCTCCCCGGGGACGGACTTTGGCGGCTGAGACGACCCTGACCGGAACCGCCAAGCGGGCGGCCCGGGCGACCGGGCCGCCTGCCCCCGAACCCGCGGCAACAGATGGCCCGATGCCGGTCAAGCAGCATGCCGGAGCCGGGCCCCAGGTTTCGGAAACCCGATAAGAACGAAGCGAAAAGCATAGGAGTTTCATATGACAACCGGTTTGATCATCGCCCTGGCCTGCGCCATCCTGGCCATCGTGTACGGCGCATTCTCGGTGGGTTGGGTTCTTTCACGCCCTTCCGGCAGCGAGCGCATGCAGGAAATCGGCCGCGCCATCCAGGAAGGGGCCTCGGCCTATCTCAACCGCCAGTACCGCACCATTGCGCTGGTCGGCATCATCCTGTTTTTCATCATCGCTTTCGGCCTGGGGAGCTGGGCGACGGCGTTCGGCTTCGCCATCGGCTCGATCCTGTCGGGTGCGGCGGGCTACATCGGCATGAACGTCTCCGTGCGGGCCAATGTGCGCACCGCCCAGGCGGCCCATGACGGCATCAATGCCGCGCTGAAGGTCGCTTTCCGCGGCGGCGCCATCACCGGGATGCTGGTGGTGGGCCTGGCCCTGCTGGGTGTCACCGGTTACTACTGGATCCTCCTATCCATGGGCATACCGAACGCACTGCAACACATGGTGGGCCTGGCCTTCGGCAGCTCGCTGATTTCCATCTTCGCCCGGCTGGGCGGCGGCATCTTCACCAAGGGCGCCGACGTGGGCGCGGACCTGGTAGGCAAGGTGGAGGCCGGCATTCCGGAGGACGACCCCCGCAATCCCGCCGTGATCGCCGACAACGTCGGTGACAATGTGGGCGATTGCGCCGGCATGGCCGCCGACTTGTTCGAAACCTATGCGGTAACCGTGGTCGCCACCATGGTGCTCGGCGGGCTGATCCTGAAGCACGCCGGCGCGGCGGCCGTCACCTACCCGCTGGTGCTGGGCGGGGTCTCCATCGTGGCCTCCATTGTCGGCACCTTCTTCGTGCGGGCCCGCGAGGGCGGCAAGATCATGAACGCCCTGTACCGCGGCCTGCTGGTGGCCGGCGTGCTGGCGGCCATCGGCTTTTACCCGGTAACCCACTGGATGATGGCCGGCAACGGAACGTACTCCGTCCTGCAGCTGTATGTCGCCTCGCTCATCGGCCTGGCCCTGACCGGCGCCCTGGTGGTGATCACCGAGTACTACACCGCCACCGAGTTCGCGCCGGTCCGGCATATCGCCGAGGCCTCGACCACGGGCCACGGCACCAACGTGATCGCCGGTTTGGGCGTATCGATGAAATCCACTGCGGCGCCGGTGCTGGCCATCGCCGCCAGCATCTGGGGCGCCTATGCGGCGGCGGGCCTGTACGGAATCGCCATCGCCGTGACCGCCATGCTGTCCATGACCGGCATCATCGTCGCTCTGGACGCCTACGGGCCGATCACCGACAACGCCGGCGGCATCGCGGAGATGGCCGAGCTGCCCGACGAGATCCGCGGCATCACCGACCCCCTGGACGCGGTGGGCAACACCACCAAGGCCGTAACCAAAGGTTATGCCATCGGCTCCGCTGGCCTGGCCGCGCTGGTGCTGTTCGCCGACTATACCCACGGTCTTGCCGCGGAAGGCCAACACCTGACTTTCGACCTGTCCGACCACATGGTGATCATCGGACTGTTCATCGGCGGCCTGGTGCCCTATCTGTTCGGGGCCATGGCCATGGAGGCGGTGGGCCGCGCCGCCGGCGGTATCGTGCGTGAGGTGCGGCGGCAGTTCCGTGAAATCCCCGGCATCATGGAGCACAAGGCCAAGCCCGACTACTCGCGGGCAGTGGACATGCTGACCAAGTCGGCGATCAAGGAAATGATCATTCCTTCGCTGCTTCCGGTGCTGGTGCCGATCGTCGTCGGCCTGACGCTCGGGCCCAAGGCCCTGGGCGGCCTGCTGCTGGGCACCATCGTCACTGGGTTGTTCGTCGCCATCTCCATGACCACCGGCGGCGGCGCCTGGGACAACGCCAAGAAATACATCGAGGACGGCAACTACGGCGGCAAAGGCTCCGAAGCCCACAAGGCGGCGGTCACCGGCGATACCGTCGGCGATCCCTACAAGGACACCGCCGGTCCCGCGGTGAACCCGCTGATCAAGATCATCAACATCGTGGCGCTGCTGATCGTTCCCCTGCTTTAATCCCGGCGGCGGGCATTTCGTTCCACCTCAGGGGCCGGTATAATCCGGCCCCTTATCGTTTGCCTTTCCCCAAACATATCCAAATCGAGACCTGCCATGAATCTGGACCGAGTGACATCCGGCCGGGATGTTCCCAACGACGTCAACGTCATCATCGAAATCCCCTCCCACAGCGATCCGGTCAAATACGAGGTGGATAAGGAAACCGGCGCCATGTTCGTGGACCGCTTCATGAACACGGCCATGCACTACCCGTGCAACTACGGCTACGTGCCCCACACGCTGTCCAAGGACGGTGATCCGGTGGACGTCTTGGTCGCCACGCCGGTGCCACTGATCAGCGGCTCGGTGATCCGCTGCCGGCCGGTGGGGCTGCTGAAGATGACCGACGAATCGGGTGATGACGCCAAGGTGTTGGCGGTGCCCGTGGACAAGCTCTGCCGCCTGTACCGGAACGTGCGCGATATCGGCGACGTGCGGCCGGAGCTGCTGGAACAGATCGCCCACTTCTTCGAGCACTACAAGGACCTGGACGAAGGCAAATGGGTGCGCGTCGAGGGCTGGCGCGATATCGAGGAAGCCAAGTCCGAGATCATTTCCAGCGTCGAGCTGTACAAATCGGCGCCCGAGAAGCCGCATTTCTGAACCCAACCGACCGGCTGCGCGCGGCGCCGGGCGCCGCGCTGCCGAATAGCCCAGCCATGAAGGTCTGCATTCTTTCCGACAGCCACGACAATCGGGCTCTGCTGGAAACAGCGGTGGCCGATGCCAAACCCCGCGGAGCCGAAGCGGTCTTGCACTGCGGGGATGTGGTGGCGCCCAGTACCCTGAGCGTGATTCAACCGTTCGGGCTGCCGGTGCACGTCATCCACGGCAACAACACCGGCGATCTCTACGTCCTGACCCGCATGTCCCACCGTCCCGGCGGGCGGCTGCATTATCACGGCCAGGATGCAGGCCTGGAGTTGGGCGGCCGGCGCATTTTCATGGTCCATTATCCCCACTATGCCCGCGCCATGGCGGTCACCGGCGACTGGGACCTGGTCTGCTGCGGGCACGATCACGCCGCCCATGTCGAGCACGTCACCACCATCAAGGGCGGGGAAACGGTATTGGTGAATCCGGGAACCGTGGGTGGGGTCGGTGCGGCCGCGACCTACGTCCTGGGGGACCTGGAATCCATGGCGTTCGAGTTGATCGAGATCGGCGCCCAGGCCCCCAGCACCAGCCCCGCGTCCGGCGCCTGACCGCCGGCAAGACATCAACCCTCGCCGGGCGTGTTCTTCTCCACCCAGCGGCCGCCTGATTCCAACTCCTCCTTCTTCCAGAACGGCGCGTTCGACTTCAGCTCCTCCATGGCATAGCGGCATGCCTCGAACGCCGCCGCCCGGTGCGCCGACCACACCGCCACCAGCACGATGGGCTCGCCGGGGAGCAGTGACCCGACCCGATGGGCAATGAGGATATCGAGCACTTCCCAGCGGCGCCGGGCCTCGGCCGCGATCTGCTCCAGGTGGCGTTCGGTCATGCCGGGGTAATGCTCGAGGGTCATGGCCTGCACCGCGTCGCCTTCGTTGAAATCGCGCATCGAGCCCACGAACACCGCCGTGGCCCCGAAGCTGCCGCCGGCGACTTCCGCCTGCTGGTGTTCGTGCAGCAGCCGCCAGGGATCGAAGGGCTGTTCCAGTATCCTGATCACCATCACCCACCCGTTACCGGCGGAAAGAACGCGACTTCGTCACCGTCGTGCACCGCCGCCGACGGCGGCGCATATTCCATGTTGACCGCACACAGGATGTGCTCCGGCAGCGCCTCGCCCGCCGCCGCCCGCACCCAGACGTCGGCCACGGTGTGCACACCGTCGGCCTCCAGCCGGTCCTGATCGCGCCCCATACGTTCGCGCAACGAGGCGAAATACCTTACCTGAATCGCCATTATCCACCTTCACCCGCGGTCTTCAGCCGACGGCCCACCGCCCCTGCACCCAATTTATAGTAGACTTCGAGGCAAGCACGACACCCCCGCAACCACAAGAATCGCGACATGTCAGAGCTTACCCATTTCAATGCCGCCGGCGAGGCCCACATGGTGGATGTCGGCGACAAACAGGTCACTCACCGGGTCGCTGTGGCCGAGGGCCGCATCCACATGCAACCGGCCACCCTCGAGCACATCCTCTCGGGCAGCCACAAAAAAGGCGACGTCCTCGGCGTGGCGCGCATCGCCGGTATCATGGCCGCCAAGAAAACCGCCGACCTGATCCCGCTGTGTCATCCGCTGCCGGTCACCCGGATCGAGATCGACCTGATACCCGAGCCCGCCGACAACCGGGTCCATTGTATCACTACGGTGGAAACCCGCGGCCAGACCGGGGTTGAGATGGAGGCGCTGACCGCCACCCAGATCGCCCTGCTGACCATCTACGACATGTGCAAGGCGGTGGACCGTGGCATGGTCATCACCGGCGTGCAGCTGGTAAAGAAATCCGGCGGCAAGTCCGGAGATTGGACGCGGAAATAACCCCCGCCGCGGGCGGGCACGGCTCCGCGAAGCGGTCGGCTCATTGGCTCTGCCGCGCCTGCCGAGCCAGTTGGCCGAGGTGCCCGATCGCCTGCTCGATTTGGTCCCGTTCCTCGCCGGTAAGTCCCGTGCCACGCTCCAGGGCCAGCCGTACGACGTTGTCGACGGCGCCGGCCGCGGCGCCTACACCGTGTTCGCCGAAGGTGCCCGCCGCCCCCTTCAGGGTGTGGGCCGCACGAAACAGCGCCTCCAGCTCCGCTTCTCCATGGACCGGCGCCGCACAGCCCCCCCAGCAGCGCTGCAACTCCTCAACCCGTCGCGGCAGGCTCGCCAGGAATTGGCGGCGAATCTGCCCGACCCGCTGTTCCAGCGCCTGGCGTTTGCGCCGCCGATCCTCGTCGTCGCCCATGGGAACTCCCGTGGTCACCGATGGGCACCGCCCGAAAGTGGACGGCGCCCATGCTTGCGTTGCCTCCAAGTATGGCCGGTGCGGCTGAAAGCGCCCCGGCTTTGGTACAATGGCGCCCGAATTCCGCAATGCCGAGGGGATATTCCCATGATATTGGACGTCTATGTCGAAGACCGGTTGCTTCGGGTGCAGATCCCGCCTCAAGTCATGGAACAGGGCGAAGATTTTTTCGCCATGATGGACCGGGACATGGACAAGGGCTGGCGCATGGGGCCGACGTACATTGAAAACCCCGACACCACCCAGCGCGCGCAAATTGCCGCCTGGAAAATGCTCACCGCGATCGATACGGAAAACGACAGGCTGCTCAATCTCCTGGCCGGCTACATCGTGAGCCGCGTACCGGGAGTCACCGCCGTGCGCCTGGCCAATGACGGCGACGTGAACAGCACCGAGATCGTCACCCGGTAGCGCCCCGTGCATCCAGGTGGGCAGCCAGGAACCGATCCACGGCACCGGCCGGACGCGCCCCGCTGAAGCGCCCCAACTCCTCGCCGTCGGCGAACAGGATGACGGTGGGAAAACCGCGCACCCGGTAACGTCCGGCCAGTTTCATGTTGTCGTCGACCTCGACCCTGGCCAACCACACGGTGCCGGCGCGCTGCGTCACGACCCGCTCCAGCACCGGAGCCAGCACCTGCTGCCCGAAATCGGCCAAGGTGACGTCAAAAATCCATGCGCTTGTATTCGTGGTACTGGACATGATCGCTGGATAACCCGGTATTGACCTGGCGGCGGCGGATGGTAGCACAATGGGCGCTCACGCGCCGCGGCCGACGTCCAACCGGCTGGCCCCCGGCGCAGCATCCCGTTCCAGAGCCAGCAGGAGTGGATCATGTTCCAGAAACGGCTTCGAGTCGCCACGCGCGGACGCGGCAGCCATGAAGTCACCCAGGCCGTACAGGAAGCGGTTGCCGAATCCGGCGTGCACGCCGGACTGGCGCACGTGTTCGTGCACCACACCAGCGCTTCCCTGATGTTGTGCGAGAACGCGGACCCGGAAGTCCGCCGCGACCTTGAGCGGTTCATGAACCGGCTGGTCCCCGACGGCGACCCGCTGTTTCGCCACAATGCGGAAGGGCCCGACGACATGCCGGCGCACGTTCGCACGGTGCTGACCCAGACCGGCATCACCCTCCCCGTCACCGGCGCGCGCTGTGCCCTCGGCACCTGGCAGGGAATCTACCTGTGGGAGCACCGCACCTCGCCCCATCACCGCTCGCTCACGGTGACCGTCTATGGTGACGGCCCCTGATCCCGGGCAGGCTAAGCGCCCGCCTCAGGCCTCGGCGAAAATGTAGGCGATCCACGATTCCTGATTCTCCACCTCGGTGACTTCCGTGTAGCGGCCGGTACCCTGCAGGTACTCGTCGTCCTCGTCGGTGTCCTCGAATTCCTCCCAGAACACGTGCACCCTGGAGAACCCCGCCTCGCCGAGCAGCTCGCCCAGCTCCGGCAGGCTCCAAAGACGCCACTCGTAGGTGAAGGCGCGATCGAGCCGCGAGCCGTCGGCAAAAGCGAAATGAATATGGCATACCGTCTCATTGGTGACGGGGTTGAACTTCTCCTGCTCCCAGACATAGGAAGCGATGTCGCCGTCGATTTCGCGTTCCTCTTCCAGGACGGCGGGCCCGAGGCGATCGACGTCCTGGAA
>JARRNJ010000023.1:0-84546 GCA_037385045.1 Gammaproteobacteria bacterium
GACAGGCCGGCCACGGTGAGGCAGAGGAAAAACAGGGCGCCGAACAGGTTGCCTCCCGGCATCAGGCTGATGGCCTTGGGATAGGCGACGAAAGCCAGGCCGATGCTCTGGGTCACCACCGCCGACAGGGGCTGGCCGGAGGCCCCGGCCATGAAACCCAGCACCGCGAATACGGCGATGCCGGAGAACAGCGAATAGCCGCTGTTGATGAAGGCGGTGAGCAGCGCGTTGCCGGTGATATTGGCCTTGTCGGGAAGATAGCTGGCATAGGCGATCATGATGCCGAAGCCCAGGCTCAGGGTGAAGAAAATCTGGCTGTAGGCATCGATCCACACCTGCGGGTCGGACAGCTTGGCGAAATCCGGCGTCACATAGGCCTTCAGTCCGGTGCCGGCGCCGGGCAGGGTCAGCGACCAACCCACCAGTGCGATGGTCAACACCAGCAGCAGCGGCATCATGATCTTGTTGGCCAGTTCGATGCCCCGCTGCACGCCCCGGTAGACCATGAACCAGCACGATATCCATACCACCACCAGCCCGAACAGAATCGGGGTGCGGATTTCCCCCAGCTGCGCCGGTGAGGCGCTTACCTGCAGGAACTGCTTGAAGAAGAACTGGTTCGGATCCGGCCCCCATCCCAGGTCGAAGGACAGCACGAAAAAGTTGACGCACCAGGCGATGATCACCGTGTAGTAGAGCACGATGCCGAACATGACGAAGGTCACCGCCCACCAGCCCAGCCATTCCCATTTGCGGCTGATCTTGGCATAGGCCAGCGGCGCCGAGCCCACCCGCTCGTGGCCGATGGCGTATTCCAGGATCAGCAGCGGCACACCCGCGGTAAGCAGCGCCACCAGGTATGGAATCAGAAACGCACCGCCGCCGTGTTCATAGGCCAGATAGCTGAAACGCCAGATGTTTCCCAGGCCGATGGCCGAACCCACCGCGGCCAGCAGGAAGCCCAACTGGCTGTTCCACTGTTCCCGCGCCATGCCATTGCTCCCCTCATGCAATCAATGCCGCTCTTTACTTGCCCGCGGCTTCGCCATGATCATACCAGAAGCGCCAGTGCGGTCGGTCGCGTTTGCCGGCCGCCTTAGCGTGCATATCGCACCACTGGGGTTGCGGAGGGACCGGATCATGTCCACGGTGATGGCACATGCGGTGACGGCGCTCGCGTTGGGCAGGACGCTGACGGCGCGCACGATGCCGCGCCGGTTCTGGCTGTGGGCGGTGTTCTGCGCCTGCATTCCCGACGTGGACGTGCTCGGCTTCGGACTCGGTGTTCACTATGGCGACCTGTTCGGGCACCGCGGATTCACCCATTCGCTGACCTTTGCTCTGTTGCTCGGCGTTGTCGCGTCCCGGCTGGCGTTCCTCGGCGAGCCGCTGGGTTTTGTCCGGCGCCTGGCGTACGGCGGCTTCTTCTTTCTCGTCACCGCGTCCCACGGCCTGCTCGATGCCATGACCAACGGCGGTTTGGGTGTCGCCTTCTTTTCGCCGTTCGACACGACGCGCTATTTCCTGCCCTGGCGGCCGCTGGAAGTGCCCCCGATCGGCATCGCCGGCATGTTTTCGGCGCGGGGGCTGCAGGTTCTGGCCAACGAGGGCTTGTGGATCGAATTGCCGGCGGTGATGCTGATGGTCGTGCTGATGCTGTGGCGGCGGGCACGTGCCGCGGCCCAGGCTACCGGCAGCGGCGCCGCCGGCTGACGGGCGGTTGGCGGCGTCATCCGCGTCGCGGCGGTGCCGATGGCGCTGGCGGTGACTATCCTTGCAGCAGGTTGGCAATGCGCAGGATACGGGAGGTGGACATGGCAGTGATGGGAACCGGTACGCATGGCGCTGCCGCGCTCAGGCCGCCGCTGCGCGGTGCGGTTGTTTGGGCGGCGGCGCTGATCATGGCCGTGACGTTTGCGGTCGGCCCGATCCAGGCCGCGGAGCCCAATGGCAAAGGAGCACAGCATATGAGCTTGACCATCACCTCGTCGGCAATCGCCCCGGGCGAATCGATTCCCCCGCAGTTCACCTGCGACGGCGCCGACCGCTCGCCGCCGCTCGGCTGGTCGGGCGTGCCCGCCGGCGCCAAGAGTCTGGCGTTGATCGTTGACGATCCCGACGCGCCCGACCCCGCGGCGCCGAAAATGACCTGGGTGCACTGGGTGCTCTACGACCTGCCGCCCGACAGCGACGGGCTGCCGGAAGCGGTGTCGGCCCAGGCGTTGCCGCCGGGAACCCGGCAGGGAAGCAACAACTGGAAGCGCACCGGTTACGGCGGGCCGTGCCCGCCCATCGGCACCCACCGCTACTTTTTCAAACTCTATGCCCTCGACGTTCAGTTGGGCGACCTGGATTCGCCCAGCAAAGCGCGCTTGGAGCAGGCCATGCGCGGGCACGTGGTGGCTGAAGCGCAATTGATGGGAACATATCACCGTCATCGCTGAGGCGGGTGCAAGCGGGAGAGAATCGATGAGTGATGAACCGCAACGCCGTGAGCGCACCTGGAGCGAGGAAATCGTCGTCGCCGGCGGCGAGTTGGTGGAGCGCGTCAAGCAGCTGGTGCGTGAGGGCAACGTACGCCGGCTGGTGGTGCGCAAGGCCAGCGGCGAAGTGCTGTTGGAGATTCCGCTGACCGCCGGCGTGGCGGTGGGCGGAGCGGTGACTCTGCTGGCGCCGGTGTTGGCGGCGCTGGGCGCATTGGCCGCCCTGTTGACGGAAGTGAAGCTGGAAGTGGTGCGCAGCGGCGGCGATGGCGATGCCGGGCGGCAGTGAGCCCCAGTCAGCGGGCGGCGGCGCCCGCGAGCTGCTGTTGCTGCGCCATGCAAAATCATCGTGGAAATCAGCGGCCAGTTCTGACCACGCACGGCCGCTGGCCAAACGGGGCCGGCGTGACGCGCCGCGGATCGGACAGTGGCTGCACGCCCGGGGCCTGACGCCCGGCTGGGTGGTCAGCTCTCCGGCGCTGCGGGCGCGGCAGACCACCGATGCAGTGGCCGCCGCGCTGGGTCTGGCCCATGAAACTCTGCGGTTCGACGAGCGCGTCTACCTGGCGGACGACGCCCAACTGCTGCAGGTGCTGGCCGACTGTCCGCCGGTCGCCCGGGTATTGGTGGTTGGGCACAACCCGGGCCTGGACCAGTTGCTGCAATACCTGTGCGGCACCGGGCTGCCACACACGGACAAGGGTAAGCTGTTGACCACGGCGGCCTTGGCGCGGCTGGCGATGCCGCCCGATTGGCATCAGCTGAAGCCTGAATGCGCGCGGCTGCTGGCACTGATCCGGCCGCGGGAGCTGGAAAGCGGCGCATGATCGAGACGAAATGCCAGGCATGAAGCAAGTGACGCTCTATACTGTTGGCCACAGCAACCGCGAGTCGGGTGAGCTGTTGGCGCTGCTGGGCGCCGCGGGCGTGGTTGCGCTCGTGGACGTGCGCGCCCATCCCCAGTCGCGGCGTCACCCGCAGTTCGGCCAGGCGGCGTTGCGTGAGGCCGCCGAGGCGGCGCGCATCACCTACCATTGGGCCGGGCGCCAACTGGGCGGCCGGCGCCGGACGCGCCCCGAGTCGCCCCACCGGGCGTTGGCGGAGGACGGCCTGCGCGGTTATGCCGATTATATGGACAGCGCCGAATTCGCCGGCGCCGCCGGCCAGCTGCTGCGCCTGGCCGGGCGCGCGCCCACCGCCGTGCTGTGCGCCGAACGCCTGCCGGAGGACTGCCACCGGTCGTTGATCGCCGATTACCTGATGCTGCAGGGTGCCCGGGTGCTGCACTTGATCGACGACGGCGAGCTGCGGGAGCACCGGCTGCGGCCCGAGGCGCGGCGGGAATCGTCGCGCCTGGTCTATGATCGGAACGTGTCGGCGGCGCTGCATTTCGGCTGAGAGTTTCGCTACCGACCCGTATTGAAGGCGGTTGCCGCCATCGCGAGGCTGATTACCATGTCCCTGTCTGGAAAATCATCTCGTATTCCGACGCCGGAGGAGGCGCTGCCCGGGCGCAGCGAGCCGATGCCGGTGCCGGCGCGTCATTTCGTGCTGGGAAACCCTCTCAGTCCCCCGTATCCCGAGGGTCTGGAGCTGGCCATGTTCGGCATGGGCTGCTTCTGGGGCGCAGAGCAGCGCTTCTGGCAACTGGAGGGCGTGTTTACGACTGCGGTGGGCTATGCCGGCGGCCACACGCCCAATCCCACGTACCGCGAAGTGTGTACCGGCATGACCGGCCACAACGAAGTGGTACGCGTGGTTTACGACCCGGGAGCGGTCGGCTATGCACAGCTGCTCGGTGTGTTCTGGCAGTCCCATGACCCGACCCAGGGCATGCGCCAGGGCAACGACATCGGTACCCAATACCGGTCGGCCATCTATACCTACGGACCGGAGCAGCAGGCCGCGGCGCAGCGCTCCTGTGAGGTTTACGGTCAAGCGCTGGCCGACGCGGAATTCGGCGCTATCACCACGGAAATCGTGCCGGCGCCCACGTTTTATTTCGCCGAGGAATATCACCAGCAGTACCTGGCGAAGAATCCCGGTGGCTACTGCGGACTTGGCGGCACCGGCGTGCCGTACCGGACGCCCGCGTTTGCCAAACCGGCGGACTGATCCATAGTTTGAGAAGCTGGCATCCATCCAGCCAGGGTGCCGGCAAGGCTTCGACTATGGACCGGGCACAGTTGGAGAAATTGTCGCAGGACGAGTTGGCCCGCCGGCTTGCCGACTCACCGCGCTATACCCTGCAGTGGTATCAGTTGAAGGCGGAATGCGAGAAGCGCATGTTGCGCTGGGGGCGGGCGGCAGAATACGCCGGCGCGGTGATTCTGGTCTGCATGCTGCTGCTGGTGCTGGGCACGATGCTCGCGGGAAGGTGAGCCCGGCTGCGCGGCGGATGTCAGCGCGGTTGCCCGCGCCGCTGCGTGCGCAGCAGCTGGAACGGGAAAAAGTACAGGACCAGCAGCCCGTAGAGCACCAGCGCGCCGGCGCCCAGGGCATCCATGCCGGCGACCACGAAAATCATGACGTGATTACGGGCGACGCTGGCGTAGGGGCGGGCCATGAACTGACTCGGCTCGGTGCGCCAGGCGTCATGAAAGCTGGCCAGCATGGTGACGGCGCTGGTGAGCACCAGCGGCCAGTAGCGCTGCAGCGCCGCCGCGGCCAGCGGCAGCAAGGCCTGGAGACCGTCCTGGGGCCGCTTCAGGAGCGGAAAGAAGCCGTTCAGTATCAAGCCCTGGACGCTGTGAAACAGCAGGAAATGGGCCGAGAAGAACAGCAGCGTGACCACTGCCGCCGCGACACCGCCCCCCGAAGCCGCCGAATCCCGGCGCCGGGTGAGGTCGCCGATGACCGTGGTCAGGATCAGGGCGTAGCCGGTGGCCAGGCTGGCGATCCACATGCTCCACACGAGATCGGTGGCGGACCAGTGCTGCAGACAGGCCAGCGCCAGCGTCACGACGAAGGACCCGATGCTGAGCAGGGTTTGATGCGGGGGCACGTTGTTCGGATCCGGTGGTTGGCGGAGACGCCAGCCTACGGGTGGAGATGAGCGGTGTCCAGGCGCAACGCCGACCGGCGTCTTGTCCACTGGAGGACGCAGCCGTGTCGGATTTGGAACAGATGATGCGCGATATCGAGTCGGAGGTGGCGGTGACCCGCCATCTGATCGGCAAGGATCATCTGGACCCACGGGTGCTGGAGGCGATGCGCCAAGTACCGCGCCATGAATTCGTGCCCGCGGACGAGCGTTCCGTGGCCTACCTCAACGGACCGCTTCCCATCGGCTGCGGTCAGACCATCTCCCAACCGTACATCGTTGCGTTGATGACCGACCTGTTGGCGCCGACGGCTGGGAACGTGATCCTGGAAGTGGGCGCCGGTTCGGGCTATCAGACGGCGGTACTGGCCCGGCTGGTCCAACAGGTGTACAGCATCGAGCGGATTCCGGAACTGGCCGATGGTGCCCGGGAGCGCCTGCAGCGGTTGGGCTACCGCAACGCCGAGGTCCGTTGCGGCGACGGTTATCGCGGCTGGCCCGAGCGTGCGCCGTTCGACGGCATTATCGTCACCGCCGCCGCGCCCCACATACCGCGGCCGCTGGTTGACCAGCTCAAACCCGGCGCCCGTCTGGTGCTGCCGGTGGGCGGGCGATTCTACGGCCAGACCCTGGTGTTGGTGGAGCGGGGTGGCGACGGCGCGTTGCACAGCCGCGCGGTACTGGACGTGGCGTTCGTCCCCCTCACCGGCAACGGGCACGACCAACCCGCCGAAATCACCGAACCGACGCTTGAATAATATGGTGTGCCTCGATCAAGCGGCGGGGTTCGATAGACGTGAATCCATGCATTCGGACCGCGTACCGCACCCGCTGCCGCCACCCGCTCTGCGGCGCATGGTGGCGTGGGAAATGTTGCCGGCCTTTGAACCGGAGTCGCAGCCGTTTGCCCTGGTGTCCGGCCGCGGCGGCGGGTTGATGGTCCGCCCGGACCGGCGGATGTTGTTCCCGCGCCGCGAGCAGGGGCGATTGCCGAAGGCCAGGGCGCTGAAAGTGCTGATCCGGGGCGCCGGCGTCCGCGACCGGCGATTCCGGCGCCGGGAACGTCGCGGAGGCCTGGGTTGATCCCGCCCGGCGACCGCCCCCGGGATTCGTCGGCCGTCGATGAAGCGGCGCCGCCGCGGCACAACAAGCAAACCGGTAATGTGGGCAATGGCGGTGACATTCTCAAGCACGCTTCCTTGATGCACTTGGCGCAGTTGCTGGCTTGCAGTCACCCTCGTTCGACGATCAATTACCTGGATACCCATGCCTTTCTCCTTCGCGCTCCACTGGCGAACCGGGAATGGAATGCCCAGGTGCAGGGATTGGCGGTGGCGCATGAAGCGTATCGCGGCTATCAGATCTTGCAGCAGGGCCGGTTGGCAGGAGGTGAGTATCTGTGCTCGGCGGGCGTGGTCGCTGCGATGCTTCCCGACGCGCGGTTGTTCTTGTCGGAGCGTGATCCGGCGACGCGGCTCTTGCTGCAGCGGCAGGTGCGTGCCGGTGGTCGCGCGGCGGTGATCCTGAACGACGCTGCCGACTGGCGCACGTGGCCGGGCCCGCGCCCGGCCGGGCCCCTGTTGGCGCTGATCGATCCATTTGTGTTGACCGCTTCAGACTGGTCCACTGCCACCGCAGCCGTGGAGCGCTTTGCCGATCACGGTGAGGGCGGCCTGTTGCTGGTGTTCAATTACGACCGGCAACGGCCCCGCGTGAAGTGGCCGCGGGCGCCGCGAGGCTGGAACGGTCCGGTGGCGCAGATGCGGGCGCCCCCCTGTTTTCTCTGCGCATTTGCCACGCCGGATCTGGCCGATGCCGCGGCCCGGAGGCTGGCTGAGCTTGGGTGGCAGCGCAGCTGATCGGTGGCGGCGAATGTCGTCGCACGTTGTCTATGCTTGGTTGACGTTCAGTGACCGGGAGGGAAACCGATGCAATCCATTGGCTTTATCGGCCTGGGCAACATGGGGGCGCCCATGGCCTGGAACATTCACAAGGCCGGTTACCGGCTGTCGGTGTACAACCGCACTCCGGCGCGGGCGCAGCCGTTCCGCGACGCCGGCATGGAGGTGGCGGCCACGCCGGCCGCGCTGGCCGCGGACGCGGACGTCGTGGTGATCATGGTCACCGATCCGGCGGCGCTGCATGGGGTGATCGCGGGTACGGACGGCGTCGTCGACGGGCTGAAGGCGGGCACCACCGTGATCAACATGAGCACCGTGTCGCCCGACGCCAGCCTCGAAGCCGCGGGGATCGTTCAGGAGCACGGCGGGCGGTTCGTCGACGCTCCGGTTTCGGGCACGGTCAAGCCGGCCGAGGAGGGCACCCTGGTGGTCCTGGCCGGCGGTGCGCGGGAAGACCTGGAAGCGGTCGCACCGCTGCTGGAAACCATGGGAAGGCAGGTGGTGTATTGCGGTGGCATCGGCGACGCCACGCGCATGAAACTGGTGCTCAACCTGTTGTTGGGCGGCATGATGGAACTGCTGGCCGAAGCGCTGGCGTTGGGCAAGGGGTTCGGCCTCGACGGTGCTGCGATCCTGAACGCCGTGGCCGCCGGACCGCTGGGGGCGCCGTTGTACGCCATGAAGGGCGAGGCGATGCTGGCGGGCCGGTTCGCCAGCCAGTTTCCGGTGGAGCTGATGTTCAAGGATATGAATCTTGTGCTGCAGGCTGCCGGACAACTCGCGGTGCCACTGCCGGCGACCGCGGCCGTGCGAGAGAGTTTCAACGCTGCCCGCGCCCTGGGTTATGGCGACGAGGATATGGCGGCGGTGATCCAGGTATTCAACAAGCTGTCTGGTTGACCAGGGGTCGGCGGCCGTTCAGAAACGCACCTGTTTCCATGCCGGATGGCGGGAAATCAAGGTGAGCGCCTGATCCAACAGTGACTTCCCGGGTTCCGTGCGATGCCACGTGGAAGCGCCCGAGGGGTGGGGCAACGGCACCACGTCGGTGTCGATGCCGTGGCAGCGCAAGCGGAAACGCTGTCCCACCACGTCGTTGAGGCGGCTCACCGGCATCAGTTGCGCGATGGCCAGCTTGCCCACCGGCAGCAGCAGTTGCGGTCGCAGTAACTGCATCTCCGTTTTCAGCCAGCCCGAGCAGTTGGAGACTTCTTCCGGACTTGGAACGCGGTCGCCGCCCTTGGGATTCTTTCCCGGAAAACAACGACACACCGCCGCCATGTACACCTGGCGGCGGAACGCGTGTTCTTGCATGCCGATACGGCTGAACCAACCGAACAGGGTTTTGCCCGCGGTCCAGGCAAATGGTTTGCGCACCTCGATCTCGCGGGGGCCGGGCGCCTGCCCGATCAACAACACTGGAGACAGTGACGGGAATCCCGTCACCGGAGGACCGGTCATATCCGCACAGCGACGGCAGGCCCGTACCCGCGCCTGGTGCCGGCGCAGCGCCGCAACAGAGTGGTCAGCAGGCGATTGATTCATCTAGCCCCGCATCGCTTGATCGAATGATCAGATGTCATCGCTGCCGAAGCGCCACTGAAGAGGTTTCGCTGCGGCCGCCGCCTCATGCATTATGCTGTCAGTATTGAGGCCGGCACAATTGCATGATCCGCCGCGTGGCTGCGTCACGTTGAAAATTTGCCACCGAAGCGGAAGCTTGTTGCGCAATCAGCTGTGCCCGTGTCGCAGGTATGTAACATCCACCGCGTATCGGTTCGGCCGGTGTTGCCGGCCACGCGCACTGCTTTTGTCTTTCCGATGGTTCATTTCAGCCGTGCTGCACGCCATTGCATGAGTGTCCGTTGTGCGCGTCGGGTTCGCGTAACATTTCTTGTTTGTCAATCGCTGGACGCTCAAGGCCAAGAAGACTATAACGAACATTAGGACCGATGGTCGGTCTAACTCAAGAACAAAAAGAAAGGAGCGGTGTTGATGCAGTTGTAAATGTGCGAGCGGTACACGGTAACTACCCGGAGGTTGGCTATGACCGACAAGACGCAGGCATTCGCTGAGCTTATCCAGAAGGATCGCGAGCGACGCGGCAGTTTGGAATGGCAGGGAAAGTTTCTGGAGTACCTGGAGAAGGTCAAAACCGATCCATCGATCCCACAGCTCGCGCATGCGCGTATCTATGACCTGGTCGTCGACCCCGGCGTACGCGACCTGTCATCCAACGACGATCCCCGGGTTCACCGCATCTTCGGCGATGAGTCGGTGAAGGTGTACCAATTTTTCTCCGACGAATTTTTCGGCGTCGAGCGTACATTGTCGCAACTGGCGCGTTATTTTCATTCCGCGTCGATGCACGGGGAGGAAAGCCGCCAGGTGCTTTATCTCATGGGCCCGGTCGGCGCGGGCAAGAGTTCCTTGATCGAACGTCTGCAGCGGGGCCTTGAACAGGTCGATCCGGTCTACGCCATTGAGGGCTGTCCCATGGCCGAGGAACCCCTGCACCTGATTCCCAAGCAGCTGCGCGAAGAATTCGAAAAGATGCTGGGCGTGCACATTGAGGGCGATCTGTGCCCGGTGTGCCGTCACCGGCTGAAGGTCGAGTTCGACGGCCAATACGAGAACGTCCCTGTGGTGCGCGTACCGTTCTCGCGTCACGAGCGCCGTGGCATCGGCGTGGTGCCTCCTGTCGACCCCAACAATCAGGACACCTCGGTCCTGGTCGGTTCGGTGGATATCTCGAAACTGGACCGCTATTCCGAAGGCGACCCGCGGGCGCTGGACCTCAACGGCGCATTCAACGTCGGCAACCGCGGCATGACCGAGTTCATTGAGGTGTTCAAGAATGAGCCCGAGTACCTGCATACGATGATCACCGCGACCCAGGAGAAGTTTATTCCCGCGCCCGGCCGCCACGGCACCGTGTACGTCGACACCTGCATCGTGGCCCACTCCAACGAGGCGGAGTGGCAGCGGTTCAAGGGTGACCCTACCAATGAGGCGATTCTCGACCGCATCGTCGTGGTCAAAGTGCCGTATAACCTCCGGCTGTCGGAGGAAGTGAAGATTTACCGGAAGCTGCTGGACAAGTCCGATTTCCGCGAGCCCATCGCGCCGCATACGCTGGAAATGGCGGCCATGTTTGCCATTCTCAGTCGGCTGGAGCCCAGCAACCGGTGTGACCTGACCACCAAGATGCGCCTCTACAACGGCGACGAGGTGGTGGAAAAGGGCAAGACCGTCAAGATCAACCTGCGCGAACTGCAGGAAGAGGCGCGCCGCGAAGGCATGTTCGGCATCTCGCCGCGTTTCATCATGAAGGCAATCGACAACGCCCTCGCCGAAACCCCGGACGGTATCAACCCGATCAATGTGCGCGAATCGCTGGTGAACATGGTCAAGGCGGCCGATATCGCCGACGATACGCGCAAACGTTATCTGGAGCTTCTACAGGATACGCTGCACAAGATCTATCTCGAGTTGCTGGAAAAGGAAATCACCAAGGCGTTCGTCTATTCATTCGACGAACAGGCCGAGACCCTGTTTCAGAATTACCTCGATCACGCCGAGGCGTATGTCAGCAAGTCCCACGTAAAGGACGCCAATACGGGCGAGGAATTGCAACCCGACGAGCATTTCCTGCGTTCGGTGGAGGAGCAGATCGCCATCGTCGGCTCTGCCGCGCAGGGGTTCCGTCAGGAAGTGATGGCTTATCTGTGGGCCAAGAGCCGCCGCGGTGAAAAAGTGAGCTATCAGTCCTACGAGCCGCTGAAAGAGGCGATCGAAAAGCGCCTGATGAACTCGGTGCGGGAAATGAGCCGCGTGATCACCAAAGCCCGGACCCGGGACGAGGAACAGGTGGGCAAGTACAACGACCTGGTCAAGGCGCTGCTGGAGCGCGGCTACAACGAGTATTCCGCGGAAGTGGTGCTCAAGTATGCGGCGAATAATCTCTGGAAGGACTAGGGGCCTTTCTCCGGGCCCTTTGTTACGGCGCCGGTCGCGTCTGTGTCCGGACCCGCCCGGCCGCAGCGCGCGGCAGGACGAGCGTTGAGGTGAGTCAGTATGACCGATACGGTGTTCCGTCCGTACTCTGAGTCCGAAGCGTTGCGTTCCGATCGCAGCGCCGGCGACCGGTTGCGCCACCGGCAGAAGGTGCGACAGGCTATCCGGGAAAATGTCAGCGACATCGTGGCCGAAGAGTCCATCATCGGCCAAAGCCAGGACAAGATCATCAAGGTGCCGATCCGCGGCATTCGCGAGTACCGGTTCATTTTCGGGGAGAACACGCCGGGGGTGGGCGCGGGCGACGGCAACACGGAGCCCGGGCAGGTGCTCGATCAGGGCGGGCGGAAGGGCGGCATGCCGGGGCCGGCCGGCAACCAGCCCGGCGTCGACTACTATGAGACGGACATCACGCTCGAGGAGCTGATCGACATCATGTTCGAGGACCTCGAGCTGCCCGACCTCGAGCGCAAGCGCCTGCGTGAAGTCCCGGTGGAAAGTGCGCGCAAGCGCAAAGGGTTCCGCAAGGTCGGCGTGCGTGCGCATCTGGACAAGAAGCGCACGGCCATGTCACGCATACGCCGCAAGGTGGCCGCACGTTGCGGTGGGGAAGAGGCGTCCGCGCCGCGGCGGTTTCCGTTTCACCGCGACGACCTGAAGTACAGGCGGCTCGTGCACGACGTGCGCTACCAGTCCAACGCCGCGGTGCTGTGCATCATGGATACCTCCGGCTCCATGGACACCATGAAGAAATACCTGGCGCGCAGCTTCTTCTTTCTCCTCTACCAATTCGTGCGCACGCGCTACAACAATGTGGAGGTAGCCTTCATCGCCCACGACACCAGGGCCAGGGAGGTCACCGAAGAGGAGTTCTTCACCAAGGGCGAAGCCGGCGGGACGATGATTTCGTCCGGATACGAAAAGGCCCTCGAGGTGATCCGGGAGCGGTACCAT
This sequence comes from Gammaproteobacteria bacterium, assembly GCA_037385045.1. Taxonomy (GTDB): domain Bacteria; phylum Pseudomonadota; class Gammaproteobacteria; order JASBUN01; family JASBUN01; genus JARRNJ01. The sequence continues at coordinate 12,399 of JARRNJ010000023.1, forward strand.
CCGACTTCATGGAACATCTACGCCTTCCACTGTTCGGACGGTGACAACTGGCCGGAAGACAACCTGGCTACGTTGGAAGCCGCCAACGAGTTGTGCGACGTGTGTACCCTGTTCGGTTATGGGGAGATCAAACCGCTCAATTCCCGCTATTACGGCGACTCGTTGCTCGGGTTGTTCGAGAACGTCGAGGCGGAGAATTTTCATTCATTGATGATCGAGAACAAGGAGCAGATCTGGCCCAGTTTCAAGGCGCTCCTGTCCCGCGAGCGCGTCGAAGAAACCGTTGAGTGAGGATGTAATGACTGGCAGTTGGAACATGAAGGATCTCGAGTACTGGGACGCTAAGATCCGCGACAAGGTGGCCGAGTTCGGCCTGTCGTGTTTCCCGCAGGAATTCGAAGTCTGCGACCACGAGCAGATGCTCGGCTACATGGCCTACAGCGGCATGCCCGCACATTATCCGCACTGGAGTTACGGCAAGGCGTTCGAGAAGCTCAAGACCATGTACGACTACGGGGTCTCGGGGCTGCCGTATGAAATGGTGATCAACTCCAACCCGTCGCTGGCGTACCTGATGCGGGAGAATTCCCTCTGCCTGCAGGTGCTCACCATCGCCCATGTGTACGGGCACAACGATTTCTTCAAGAACAACTTCACCTTTCGCGACACTGCACCCGAGCGGACCATCGGCAACTTCAAGCTGCGCGCGGATCGCATTCGCGGCTATATCGAAGACCCGTCGATCGGCGTCCAGCGGGTCGAGCCGGTGCTGGATGCCGCGCACGCCCTGGCGATGAACTGCCGCAGGAATCTCGCCATCCGCAAGCTCAGCGCATCGGAGCAGCGTGAGCGGGCGGTGGAGGCGGCGCGTGCGCCCCACGACCCATATGAACGGCTGCACAAATCGGTCGAGAACGACGAGCCGGATCTTTCGCGGGTCCCCCTCGAGCCGGAGGAGGATATCCTTTCGTTCATTGCCGAGCACAAGCCGTTCGCCGAGGACTGGCAGCGCGACGTGTTGCACATCGTGCAGGAGGAAACCCGGTATTTCATTCCACAGATCGAAACCAAGATCATGAACGAAGGCTGGGCGAGCTTCTGGCACCACCGCATCATGAACAGCCTCGACCTTCCCGAAGACCTGTACATGGAATTCCTGGTGCACCACAACCAGGTGATACGCCCTCATCCGGGAGGTCTCAATCCCTATCATCTGGGCTTCAAGATATGGCACGACATTCTGAGGCGTTACGACGAACCGACCGCCGAGGAGTTGAAACAAATGGGCGCGCCGGAGAAGTCCGGCATGGAGAAGATCTTCGAGGTGAGGGAGACCGACCGCGACGTTTCGTTTCTGCGCCGCTTCCTCACCGAGGACCTGATGCGCGAACTCGACCTTTTCGAGTACCAGCGCGAAGGCGACAAGACCGTGGTGTCGCAGGTGTCCGATGAGCAGCATTGGGAGGACGTGAAGAGGACGCTGCTGCAGAACACCGGGATGGCGTCGATGCCGGTGATCCGCATCATCGATGCGGACTACCAGCACAGCCGTGTGCTGTATCTGGAGCACGATTTCGACGGGCGCGAACTGCAGCGCGAATACCTGGAAAAGACGCTGGAGCATCTCTACCGTTTGTGGGGAAGGAAAGTCATGTTGCGCACGTACATGCAGGACGAGGAGGCGACCTTTTACTTCGATGAGGGCGGAACCGGAATGGTGCGCGACTGACCCGGTGGTTGGATGCCGGCGCCGCTGTGTGCGGCTGCGGCGCCGGTGATAGGTCGCCGATGGGTTCAGCGCGGGCCGTGAAAATTCTCCAGCGTCCAATCCAGGTGGCCGACGATGTCATCGTCTCCAGCGCCTGGGCCGTGCCGCGGGGCTGCCAGACCGGCAGCGCGCCGGTGCTGGTGCTGGCCCACGGCGCCGGCAACGACATGCAAAATCCATTGCTCAGCTACGTGCATGAGCAGACGGCGGCAGCCGGGCTGCCGTGCGTGAAATTCAATTTCCCGTACAAGGAGCAGGGACGCAGGGCGCCTGACCGTCCGGCGCTGCTGCAGGCGTGCTGGCGGGCGGTGGCGGATGCGGTGCGGGAGGATCCGGAGCTGGCGCCGTCGCAGTTGTTCCTGGGCGGCAAGAGCATGGGCGGGCGTATGGCGTCGATGCTCGCCTCCTCGGGCTATCCGTGCACTGGCCTGGTGTTCCTCGGTTATCCGCTGCATCCGGCCCGCAAGCTGCACAGCCTGCGTACCGACCACTGGCCCCGCATCCGCTGCCCGGTGTTGTTCATACAGGGGACGCGGGATCGTTTGTGCGACCTGCAACGGCTGCGGGGCGCGCTGGACGGACTGGAGGCGCCGGCAACGCTGCACGTGATCGAAGGGGCCGATCATGCATTCAAGGTTCTCAAACGGCTGGGTCGCAGCGACTTGGACGTGTGGGCCGAGATCGTCTCGGTGACGACCGCCTGGATCCGCGGTCGGACGTGACTGGATTGCGGGTGTCAGGACAGGTCGGCGGCGAAGATCTCGCAGTTGTCGAAGCCGGGTTCCGGCAGCTGCGCGTCGTCCAGGCCGTGGACATGAGCGTAGAACACCCGCAGGGTCTCTTCGTGCGCCACCACCAGCACCGTGTCATAGGGTTGCCGCCGCAGCCAGTCGAGGAAACCCAGCACCCGTTGCTTGTGCTCGATCAGTGACTCGCCGCCGGCGGGCCTGGCGTGCAGGGGATCGTCGGCAATTGCGCGCTGATACTCGCCCACCGGTCGTCCGTCGTGCCCGGAGCGGATGTCGTTGAGGGCCGGGCGAACGTCGATCGGCGCGCCATGATACCGGTTGACGATCTCGGCGGTCTGGCCGGTGCGCGGCAGTGGAGACACGAAGATCCGTTGCAACGGTGTTGCCCGCAGCCGCTCGGCCGCCTGGCGCGCCTGGTGCAGCCCGGTCCGGTTGCGGTAGACCGGGCGCCGCGGATCGCTGTTGCACAGTCCCTTGCGGTTGAAATCCGTCTGGCCGTGGCGCATAAAATAGGCACGCATGGCAGTGTCCTCGCTGCAGCGGAGCGGGCAAGCCGCTGTCGTCCGGGCTGTGATGATAACAAGCGGCCGCGGCGCTGCCGTGGTCGCGGACGGGGCCGCGCGCCGCGATGGTCGTGTCGGTCCCGGTGAATTCCTTTCCACACAAGAACTAATGGCGCGGCCTCCGGGCGCCTTCCGCGCCGATAATACTTGACGGCAGGAGTCAGGTATTTATACTAATGCCTGACTAAATCGATCAGCTATTGACTGGTGCCTGTCGGCGGCCTGTACCGAGGCCGCAACCGGGGCACCGACGGAGGTCAGGATGAGCAGCAACAGCGAACACCTCGACGCGTTGATCAGGCGCGAGTACGCGGCCGGCTTTACCACCGAAGTGGACGCCGATACGGTGCCGCCGGGTCTCAGCGAGGACGTCATCCGCCTGATTTCCGCCAAGAAGAACGAGCCGGAGTTCCTGCTCGAGTGGCGCCTCAACGCCTATCGCCACTGGCTGACCATGCGCACGCCCACCTGGGCCCACGTCCATTATCCGCCCATCGACTACCAGGCCATCAGCTACTATTCCGCTCCAAAGCGCGACAAGGATGGCCCCAAGAGCCTGGACGAGGTCGATCCCAAGCTGCTGGATACCTACAACAAGCTCGGTATTCCGCTGCATGAACAGGAAATGCTCGCCGGCGTCGCCGTGGACGCGGTGTTCGACAGCGTCTCGGTGGCGACCACGTTCAAGGAAAACCTGAGCAAGCTGGGCATCATCTTTTGTTCCTTCTCCGAAGCCGTGCGGGAGCATCCGGAACTGGTGCGGAAATACCTCGGTTCCGTGGTCCCCCACACCGACAACTTCTATGCGTCGCTTAACTCGGCGGTGTTCACCGACGGCTCCTTCGTCTACATCCCCAAGGGGGTGCGCTGTCCCATGGAGCTGTCCACCTATTTTCGCATCAACGCCGCCAACACCGGCCAGTTCGAACGCACCCTGATCGTCGCCGACGAGGGCAGCTATGTCAGCTACCTGGAAGGCTGCACCGCGCCGATGCGCGACGAAAATCAGTTGCACGCCGCCGTGGTGGAGCTGGTGGCCCTCAAGGATGCGCAGATCAAGTACTCCACGGTACAAAACTGGTACCCGGGCGACGAGGAGGGCCGCGGCGGCATCTACAACTTCGTCACCAAGCGCGGCGCCTGCCGCGGCGACAACGCCAAGATCTCCTGGACCCAGGTGGAAACCGGGTCGGCCATCACCTGGAAATACCCCAGTGTACTGCTGGAGGGCGACAACTCCGTGGGTGAATTCTATTCCGTGGCGCTGACCAACAACCGCCAGCAGGCCGATACCGGCACCAAGATGATCCACATCGGGAAAAACACCCGCAGCACCATCATCTCCAAGGGCATTTCGGCTGGACGCGCGGAGAACGCCTACCGCGGGCTGGTGAAGATCCTCGGCAGTGCCGCCGACGCGCGCAACTACACCCAGTGCGATTCCCTGCTGATGGGGGATCGCTGTGGCGCGCACACTTTTCCCTACATCGAGGTGAAGAATCCCACGGCGCAGGTCGAGCACGAGGCCACCACCTCGAAGATCGGCGAGGACCAGCTGTTCTACTGCCGGCAGCGCGGGCTGTCGGAAGAAGATGCCGTGTCCATGATCGTGAACGGTTTCTGCAAGGAGGTGTTCAGGGAGCTGCCCATGGAGTTCGCGGTCGAGGCCCAGAAGCTGTTGGGCATCAGTCTCGAAGGCGCGGTCGGATAAACGTCAGGAGTCCATCATGCTGAGTATCAGGAATCTGCACGCACAAATTGACGGTAAGGAAATTCTCAAGGGCATCGATCTCGAGGTCAGTCCCGGCGAGGTGCACGCGATCATGGGCCCCAACGGTTCGGGTAAGAGCACCCTCGCCAACGTCCTGGCCGGGCGGGACAACTTTGAGGTCACTGCCGGGGACATCGTCTATCAGGGCCGGGACCTTGCCGATCTGTCCCCTGAGGAACGCGCCCGGGAGGGAATCTTCCTCGCTTTCCAGTACCCGGTGGAGATCCCCGGGGTGAGCAACATCTACTTGATGAAAGCCGCCCTCAACGCGGTGCGCAAACACCGCGGCGAGGAGGAACTCGACGCCATGGATTTTCTCACTCTGGTCAAGGACAAGATGAAGCTGGTGGAGATGAAGGAAGAGTTTCTCTACCGCTCGGTCAACGAGGGGTTTTCCGGCGGCGAGAAGAAACGCAACGAGATTCTGCAGATGGCGGTGCTGGAGCCGAAGCTGGCGGTGCTGGACGAGACCGATTCAGGCCTCGATATCGACGCCCTGAAAGTGGTCGCCAATGGTGTCAACGCCCTGCGCAGCCCGGAACGTTCGGTGATCCTCGTCACCCACTACCAGCGGCTGCTGGACTATATCGTCCCCGACCGGGTGCATGTGCTGGCCCACGGGCGCATCATCCGCTCCGGTGGCCGCGAGCTGGCGCTGGAGCTGGAGGAACACGGTTACGGTTGGATCGAGCAGCAGGCGCCGCACGCCGGTGCCGGGGACGGTGCGTCGTGAGTGCGCCGGCGGAGGCTACCGACCACTGGCTGGCGGATTACCGGCGGGTCGAGCCCGATCTCCCGGGGGGCCGGCTTGCCTGGCTGCAGCGGTTGCGGATCCACGCCCTCGATGCCTTCGCCGAGTCCGGGCTGCCGACCACGCGCCAGGAGGCGTGGAAGTACACTGACGTGAAGCCCATCGCCCGGCGTACGTTTGCTCCGGCCGTTGTCGAGAGCCGGCCGGATGCCGCAGTGCTGCGCCGGGAGCAGGCGCTGGCGTCCGGCGACGCCGCGCGTCTGGTGTTCATTGACGGGCGCTTTGCGCCCGAGGTATCGGATGCGGCGCGGCTTCCCGAGGGTGCCACCGTCGCCAGCCTGGCGTCAGTGCTCGAGCAACCCCAGACAATTCTGGAGCCCTACCTGGGCAGTTGCATGGCAGAGGCCGATCAGGGCTTCGCAGCCCTCAATACCGCGTTCATGCGCGACGGCGCCTACGTGCATCTGTCCCGTGGCACGGTGCTGGAACAGCCGATTGAACTGCTGTACGTTTCCAGCGGCGCGCCCGACCGGGTCGCTCATCTGCGCAACCTGATCATTGCCGAGGAAGGTGCCGCCGCTGTGGTGGTGGAGAACTATGTCAGCCTCGCCGACGGCGCTCACTTCACCAATGCGGTGACGGAGGTGATCGCGGAGCGCAACGCCCAAGTGGAACACTACAAACTGGGGCACGAGAGCGATCAGGCCTATCACATCGGCGCCATCCATGTGCGCCAGCAGCGCGACAGCCGCTTCGCTTCCCACAGCGTCGCCCTGGGCGGGCGTCTGGTACGAAACGAGCTGCACGTAAACCTGGAGGCCGAAGGCTGCGAATGCGCGCTGAACGGCCTTTATCTGACACGCGGACGCCAGCACGTGGACAATCACACCCGCATTGATCATCGCGCGCCGCACACGACCAGCCGGCAATTCTACAAGGGTGTATTGGACGGTCGCTCGCGGGCCGTATTCAGCGGCCGCGTCATGGTGCACCAGGACGCGCAAAAGACCGACGCGCAGCAGAGCAACGACAACCTGTTGCTCTCGGAGCACTCCGAAGCCGACAGCCGCCCGCAGTTGGAAATCTATGCCGACGACGTCAAGTGTTCGCACGGCACCACGGTGGGGCAGCTGGACCCGGATTCGCTGTTCTACCTACGCTCGCGCGGGGTGGGCCTGGACCGCGCCCGCAGCCTGCTGGTGTATGCGTTCGCCGCCGACGTGCTGGAACGTATGAAACTGATGCCTGTACGCGAACAGCTCGAGCGGGTGTTGACGGGCCAGCTGCTGGATGGACAATCGGTAAGGGGGCTGGAATGAGTGTGGCGGAGGACACCATGACCAGGGGTCTTACGGGACGCGGTTTCGATGTGGGGGCGGTGCGGCGGGACTTCCCGGTGCTGCACCAGCGGGTCCACGACCGCGGGCTGGTGTATCTCGACAATGCCGCCAGCGCCCACAAACCGCGCCAAGTGATCGACGCGGTCAGCCGCTTTTATGAAAACGATTACTCCAACGTGCACCGCGGCGTGCATGCCCTCAGCGAGCGTGCCACCCGAGCCTATGAGGACGCCCGCGACCGGGTACGTGGTTTTGTCAACGCAGCCGACCGTCGCGAAATCATTTTCGTGCGCGGCACCACTGAAGCCATCAATCTGGTGGCCAGCAGCTATGGCCAGAGCGAGCTGCGTTCAGGTGACGAGATCCTGATCACGGCGATCGAGCACCATGCCAATATCGTGCCCTGGCAACTGTTGTGCCAGCGCACCGGAGCGACGTTGCGAGTCGCGCCCGTGGACGACCGCGGCGCGCTGGACATGGATGCGTTTGGCGAGCTGCTGGGCCCGCGGACCCGGCTGGTGGCGGTGACCCATGTTTCCAACGCTCTGGGCACGGTGCTGCCGGTGGCCGAGATCATCGAACTTGCCCATGCCGCCGGCGCCAGGGTGCTGGTGGACGGCGCCCAGTCGGCGCCTCATTTCCCCGTGGACGTACAGGCCCTGGATTGTGATTTCTTCGCCTTCTCGGGTCACAAGATGTACGGCCCTACTGGAATCGGGGTGCTGTACGGCAAGGCGGAGCTGCTGTCGGCCATGCCCCCTTACCAGGGCGGCGGGGAGATGATCCGGCAGGTCAGTTTCGAGAAAACCACCTATGCCGACATTCCCTACCGTTTCGAGGCCGGGACCCCCCACATTGCCGGAGCTGTCGGCCTGGCGGCGGCCATTGATTACCTGGAGGACATCGGTCTCGACGCCATCGACCGCCATGAAGCGGAATTGCTGCGCTACGCCACCGGACAGCTGACGCAGATCGACGGATTGCGCATCGTCGGCACCGCCCCGGAGAAGGCCGGCATCATCTCGTTCGTGCTCAACGGAATCCACGCCCACGATATCGGAACGATCCTGGACCGTCAGGGCGTGGCGGTGCGGGTCGGCCACCACTGCGCCATGCCGGCGATGAGGCGTTTTGGCGTCCCGGCGACGGCGCGGGCCGCGTTTGCCCTCTACAACACCCGCGCCGAGGTGGACGCGCTGGTCGCCGCCATCGAAAAGGTGAAGGAGGTATTCGGCCATGTCTGACCTGCGGGATCTTTATGAAGAGGTGATCCTCGAGCACAACCGCAACCCGCGCAATTTCCCCAAGAATCCGCAGGGTGCGAATCATCACGCCCACGGTTACAACCCGCTGTGCGGCGACGAATTCAGCATTCACCTCAAGATCGACGACGGAATCATCACCGATGTCGGTTTCGAAGGCGCCGGCTGCGCCATTTCCACCGCCTCCGCCTCCATGATGACCGAAGCGATGAAAGGCAAGAGCGTCGAGGAAGCCGAGCGGCTGTTCCGCGAGATGCATGAGCTGCTGACCGAAAAGGGAGAGCATCCGGAGCTGGGCAAGCTGGTGGTGCTCGCCGGGGTGCGGGAGTACCCCATGCGCGTGAAATGTGCGACCCTGGCCTGGCATACTCTGCAGGCCGCGCTGCACGGTGAAGACGAAACCATTACCACGGAGTAATACGCCATGGCGACGGCAGGCACCGATCGGGCCGAGACGCCGGATGCCCTCCGGCAGCAGATCGTGGAGGCGCTGCGCAAGGTGTACGACCCGGAAATTCCCGTCAATATCTACGACCTGGGGCTGATCTACCGCCTTGACGTTGACGCCGCGAGCGGTCGGGTGGAGCTGGACATGACGCTGACCGCGCCCGGCTGCCCGGTGGCGCAGACTTTCCCGTGCACGGTCGAGTGCGCGGTGCGCGAAGTGCCGGGCGTCAACGAGGTAAAGGTGGAGCTGGTGTGGGATCCGCCCTGGACCCAGGAACGCATGTCCGAGGCCGCGCGCCTGCAGCTGGGTTTGTTGTGATGCAATCGGCCAGCGCTGGCGCGGGAATTGGCGCAGGTGCCGGTGCTCGTCTATGTTTGGCGGCAAGTAACAGGAGAGCGCATGTCCGACTGGATCGATGTGGCGCAGGCCGACGAGATTCCGTGCGGCAGCTACCGGGTTGTGGATCTGGACGGCGAGGACATCGCCGTCTTCAACCTCGACGGTGAGTTGTACGCCATCCAGGATCTGTGCACCCATGACGGGGGCGAATTGACCGGTGGCGAACGCTGTGGCTTTGAGATCGAATGCCCGCGCCACGGTGCCCGCTTCAACATCAAGACCGGCGAGGTTACCGCGCCGCCTGCCTACGAACCCGTACACACCTTCCCGGTGCGCGTGCATAGCGGCAAAATCCAGCTGCGCGACGACCGCCTCGACTGACTTCCCAGGCGGCATGACCGCCGCCACCGTTTCGCCGGCGGGCCTGCGGTCGCTCCCGGCCCGCTTTCACCTGCTGCCAACACCCGGAGGCTGCCATGGGCATTGTCGACGGATTCAAGCAGTACCTGAAATCGTTTCTGCTGCTGGAGCTCGGCCGCGGGATGGCGCTCACCGCCAGGCGGCTGTTCAGCAACAAAGTCACCGTGCTCTATCCGGAGGAGAAGACGCCCCAGTCAGGGCGCTTCCGCGGCCTGCACGCGCTGCGCCGCTATCCCAACGGCGAGGAGCGCTGCATCGCCTGCAAGCTGTGTGAGGCGGTGTGCCCCGCCGTCTGCATCACCATTGATTCCGAGCCGCGCGAAGACGGCACCCGGCGCACCACCCGTTATGACATCGAATTGTTCAAATGCGTATGGTGCGGGTTCTGCGAAGAGGCATGCCCGGTGGATGCCATCGTGCTGACCCGCCATTACGAGTTTCACTTCGAAAAACGCGGCGAAGAGCTGATGACCAAGGAAAAGCTGTTGGCGTTCGGCGATCGCATGGAGGAGCAGATTGCCGCCGACCGCGCCGCCGACGCGCGCTACCGGTGAGCGCCTGGCGCGCGATCAGGCCGGGTCCTTGCCGCCGCCCGGCGGTTTCGCCGGCAGTGGAAACGGGGTGATGGTGCCCTGGGCGTCAACGCCCGCGGTGATCTTGTTGGGACCTTCCTTGTCCACTTCATCGATGCGCACCACCGCCTGCAGCGGGATGAACGTGCGCTTGACGCCGGCGAACTCCGACTTCAGGCGCTCCTCGGACGGATCCACCAGCACCGACGAACGTTCGCCAAAGATCAGCTCCTCCACCTCCACGAACGCATACAGCCCACCCTGGCTGACTTTGCGGGCATGCAGCTCGTAGATATTGCCCTGATTGTGAAAGACGATGCGGTAGATGGGTTTTCGGCTCATGGCGGCGACAGTCCGGCAATCGCTGGGATCGACGGTCAGTATACCAAACTCGAACGCCCGCGGGGTCGGCGACGCTATTGCCCGGCGGCGACCGGCGCGGGAAAATGACCGCGTGAGCCGATGCCGCATCTCCCATGTCGTCGGGTTCGACGACGCGCCGTTCGCCCGTACCCATCGCGGTGATGTGCTGGTGGTCGGCGCCGTGTTCGCCGGCGCCCGCCTGGAAGGGGTGTTGAGCGGACGCGTGCGGCGCGACGGCGCCAACGCCACCCGGGTGCTGGCCGCGCTGGTCGCCGGGTCCCGGTTCGCCGCCCACTTGCAGGCGGTGATGCTGCAGGGCATCGCCTTTGCCGGATTCAATGTGGTGGATCTCGAGGCGCTGCACCAGGCATTGGCACTGCCGGTGATGGTCGTCGCCCGCAAAAAGCCGGACCTGGATGCCATCCGCCGTGCGCTGCTGCAGCGGGTGCCCGGTGGGGCGCGAAAATGGGCGCTGATCGAGCGCGCCGGGCCGATGCGCCGCCTCGGCCGCGTGTACGTGCAGTGCGCGGGCATCGACCCCGAGGCCGCGGGCGGTGTGCTGCAGCGTTTCACCGTCAACAGCCTGGTTCCGGAGCCGCTGCGCGTGGCTCACCTCATTGCCGGCGGCGTCGTTGAGGGCGAAAGCCGTCATCGCGTATGACCCTGGCCATAGCGGAGAATCGGCATGCGTGAACTGATCAGGTTCGGGACCGACCAGCGGGAACAGCTGGTGGACATCACTGAAGCCGTGCAGGACGTTGTGGCGCGCAGCGGCGTGCGCGATGGGCTGGTGGCCTTGTATGCCCAGGGTGCCACCGCGGCGCTCATGATCCAGGAAAACTGGGACGACAGCGTGCCCATCGACGTGGTGGAGTTCCTGCGCGGGCTCATCCCCCGCGGCGTCTGGCGCCACGATGCCCAGGACGGCAACGGCGACGCCCATCTCAAATCGGGGCTGGTGGGACCTTCGGAAGTCCTGCCGCTCATCGACGGTGAGCTGGGGCTGTCACGTTGGCAGAATGTGTTTTTCTGCGAATTCGACGGCCCGCGTCGGCAACGCACCGTGGTCTGCACCGTGTTGGCCGACGCGCCTCCATATGACCGTGCCGTGAGCCCGCAATGAATCCGGCCGAACCGGCGCAGTGCATTTTCACATCCCTCTGACCGCATCAGCGGTGCAGGTCGCGCAGCGCCTGTGCCGCGTTGCGGTAGCCGATTTCAATCAACTCCCGGCCGCGGTGAAATTCGTAGAAGGTGCAGCTGTTGCGTGGAATGTCGATGATGATGTCCGGTGAATAGGCGGCGAGCTTGAGGCGGGCGATGGTGTTCTGCATGGTATCCATGGTCTTGGAGATGACGTCGAACAATCCCAGTTCGTCGGTTTCCTGTTGTCCCCAGCGCGTCTGAAGTTCTTCGACGAATTGCCGGATGCGCGTGCGGTAGTCGTCGGCGTCACCGGTGTCCGGCGCCGAGTCGGGTTTGTGCTCCGGCGCCGGCCGTTCCTTGGCGCTCAGGTTGACCGCAATGGTCAGGTCGGTGGCGTCGCGCAGCGTCGGCGCAATGGGGATCGGGTTCACCAAACCCCCGTCCACCAGGCGTCTGCCTTCATGGCGGTAGGGCGCGAATACGGTGGGAATGGCGATGGAGGCGCGCACGGCGTCAAACAGTGATCCGTGGTTGAGCCAGACTTCCTTGCCCCGGTCCAGATCGGTCGCCACGGCCGTGAACGAGACCGGCAGGTCTTCGATGTTATGATCCCCGATCAAATCCTTCAGGACACTGATGATGCGTTCGCCCTTGAACAGGCTGTTGCGGCTGAAGGACGGATCGAGCAGCCGCAGCACGTCCATTTTTTCCAATGCGGTGACCCAGCGGGCGTAGGTCTCCAGCCTGCCGGTGGCGTAGATTCCGCCGACCAGGGCGCCCATGGAGGCGCCGGCGATCGAGGCGATTTCAAACCCTTGTTCCTCCAGGCACCGGATCACGCCGATATGCGCCAGTCCGCGTGCGCCGCCGCTGCCCAATACCAGAGATACAGTGTTTGCGTCGTTCATGGTCGCCGCCGGTGACAGGCTGACAGATCGACCGGCTCAGTCAGCGTGACCGCCGAGCGGGTATTGCCAGGCGGGCCGTGTCATTGCCGATTCGTCGCCATCGGTGAGAATCGTCCAGCCGGCCCGGCGCGCGACCGCCGTGAGTCGGCGGTCCGGGTGCACGGCGATGGGTGTTCGCACCGCGCGCAGCAGCGGCAGGTCGTGGATTGAGTCGGCGTAGGCGATGCAATCGTGGAGGTGACCGCCGAGTTCGAGGCACAGCGCGCCGCCATGCTCCACCTTGCTGGGTCCCAGCGGTTGTCGCAGCGGCGGCCGGGCGCTGAACCGGTCTCTGCGCCGCGCGCAAATGGTTGCGCACCAGGCGTCCATCCCGAGGCGTTGCGCCAGTGGCGCGGCGATGAACTCTGGCGCCCCGGTAAGCAGCGCGAGTCTGTGACCGGCAACCCGGTGCAGGTGCATTTGTGCAAGCACCGCACGGCGCAGGTGGAGGAGCAGAACTTCGTCGACGAATTGCCGCGCGAGTTCGTTGATTTCATTCACCCGCAGTCGGTATAGGTAGGCCTTGTTGGCACGCGCCACATGGCGTCCGAAGCGAGCGCTCCAACGGGCCATGAACCAGACCGCCGCGGCGGTCTGGACTGCCCCGAGTCGCCGATGGCGTCGCAGGTAACCGATGAATCGCGCCTCGGAGCTTGGATGGCGAAGCAGGGTTCCGTCCAGGTCCAGCAGTACGATAGTCATCTAACGATTGCTCTCCGCGGTGCGCATCTTGCGTCCGCGAAACTCCGACAGATAAAACTCCGCGACCACGGGTATGCCGCGGACCAGGCACAGGGTCACGGAGGCGAAGACCAACAGCGGCGTGATGATGCCGGCAACTGCGGACCATTGCGCCCACAGCGCAGGGTAAAGCGCGGGGAACGGCTGGAGCAGCAGGATCCAGGCGAAGGTGACGGCCTTGACGGTGCCGTACAGGCCGCGAATAAAACGCCCGGCAACCAGGGCCCGCCCCCATTTTGTGCGCATCATGCCGAACGCCGTTTCGCCTCTGGCTGCCGCATGGCTGCGAATGGTGTCGACCAACACGCCGCGGGTGATGAACAATAGTGCCACCCATACCGGAACCAGGTTCAGGTCGGCCAGCACGATCCAAAGGACGTTTTCGACCACCCGGTCGACGGCGATGTCATAGACCGAGCCGAACAGTGAGGCCTCGCCCCGGCGCCTGGCCACGTACCCGTCGAGCCCGTCGAGAATGATGACGACGATCAGCAGCAGCGGATCGAGCAACTGCCACGAGGGCGCAGCCAGGTAGGCCATGGCGACCAGGACGAATAGCAGGATGAACCGTGCAGAAGTGATCAAGTTGGCCATGTCCCAATGTCCCATCCCCCGGTCGGTATGCCTTGGCCTGCGCGCACACTGCCGGCACGCTGCCCGCGTTAGTGGGGCGGCGCGTCGCGTAGGGCGCGCTTCTATTCATTGATACTAGCAGCCGCCGGCAGGGGTTGCCCGTCGACGCCCCCCGCAGTGTAAGCGCAGGGACGCAGAAAACGGGGTTCGGGTGCCGACGTCAGGGATCGATGCGGGTGCCCAACACCTCGAGAAAACGGCGAATCCACTCGGGATGGGCGGGCCAGGCGGGCGCGCTGACCAGATTTCCGTCGACGCAGGCATTGGACGCGGTTTCGTTGACGTCGCCCCAGCGGCCTCCGGCCCGCACCACTTCCGGGCGCACCGCCGGATAGGCCGTACAGTGCTTCCCTTCGAGCACGCCGGCGGCGGCAAGAATCTGCGGCCCGTGACAGATGGCCGCGATGGGTTTGCCCGCTTCAGCAAAGTGGCGCACAACGTTCAGGACGCCTTCGTTGAGGCGCAGGTATTCAGGAGCGCGACCTCCGGGGATCACCAGGGCGTCGTAGTTTTCGGGGCGTATCTCTTCGAAGTCCTCGTTGACCGTGAAGTTGTGCCCCGGTTTTTCACTATAGGTTTGGTCGCCCTCGAAGTCGTGGACGGCAGTGCGCACAGTTTCGCCGGCCTTCTTGCCGGGGCAGACCGCGTGCACGGTGTGCCCCACCATCAACAACATCTGGAACGGGACCATTACCTCGTAGTCTTCGACAAAGTCGCCGACCAGCATGAGAATGTTTTTTTCCGCCATCGTTGCAATCCCTCGTGGCTGCGGTGGTGTACACCAATAGAATTATCGAAGCAGACCGGTTGTGAGTGGTCAACCCTGCAAAATGAACGCTTGCGCCGCGGTTCGGCGGCAGGTCGATGGACTGTCGGGTGATTTTACAGGTTTACTGTGCGCGCCATCGGCGCCGTTCGCGATCAGCGCGCAACAGCATGAATTGCATAGTGTTTTGGCAATGTGCACGAATTCTGCATGACGTCCCTGCCATGAGCGGACTGCAATGGGAAAAGCTGGATTGGAGCACGGCCATGCGTCTTGCTCAAAATGATCCGGAGGCGTTCGAACGCTGCCGCAGACATGCCATCGACGCATTGATCGATCAGGCATCGGAAGATCAGCGGCACCGCCTGCGCTGTCTGCAGTGGCGCATCGACATGGTGCGCGAACGTTCCGCCAATCCGATGGCCGCCTGTATCGGCATCTATCGCATGATGTGGGACTCGTTTGCCGGGGATCACGGACTCATCGCCGCAATTCAGCGCGGCGGTGCTTTCGATCCCGAGGCTCCGGCGCCCGCGCCCACCCTCGCTCACGTACTGCCCTTCACCAAGCCCCAGGCCCGCGGGTAACGCTCGACGACCTTACCCGCGGGCGTGGTCGACGCATCGGCATCGGCCTTCGCGGCGACCGGCCGGCATATTGCCCCGGCGTCCGGGATGGTGGGGCGGGACCGGTGCGCCTGGACACTCCAGCGCCCGGATGAGGCGCTGGCCCAGCACAAACGGCACGATCAACATTCCGATGATCGTCGCCAGGTTCATCCATGCTTTGGGGGCCTTCCGCGCCGGCCTGCGTCTGGCTGGTGAAATATGCGGGCTAAAAGTCCCGATGTCTCCAGATGTCCTTGTCGCTGCGGCGGTCCTTGCCGGAACGCCGAGGTGTCTTGTCAGGCTCGAACCGCACCATCTCCCGGCGGTCGTTGAGTTTGCGGCGCTGACCCCGGCGCCGTTCGGGACCGCTGTAGGATTCGCTGTTGTCAGGCACGACTACGCCCCTGTGTGGGTAGTTGGAATAGTGGCAGGGGGGATAGCTTCACTATAGCAGTGCCCATAGACGACGCAAGCGTTTTCGCGGACCCGGCGGCAGGGCCCATGCCGCGGGATTGCGACGCCGAGCACAGTTTCGCGGGCCGCATGTCCGCAGGATTCAAGGCGGATGCCCGGTGGTCGATATGCGGGAATAGGCGGCAGCCGGCGCGCTTCCGCCGCCATCCAGCGACTTGGGAGAATGGATTCATGTTGCAGTGGGCTCTGCTTGTTCCCGTCGGCCTCGGCCTGTTCGGCTTCGGCTACTACATCGGCAACCAGCTCGGACGCACCGAGCACATTCGCGAACATCTGCGCCGGGTGCGGGAGGCGAAGCGCGCAGACGGCACGGAGTGGTCGGCGGGATAGCCTGCCCGCCGGGGGCGAGGGCACGACCCGGTGCCGATTCCCCGCCCCGCAACCGGGAGAGTGAGGATGACAGATTCGACGCGCTATGACGTGGTGTTCCAGGGCGTGCCGGTCGACAGCCCGGATGCGCATGCCGTCAAGGTGCGGCTGGCGCACCTGTTCAAGCTCGACCCGGCGAAGGTGGAGGCCCTTTGTGCCCAGGCCAGCGTCCGTGTCAAACGCGACGTGGACGGTACCGCCGCCGAACGCTATTGCCGGGCGGTGCGGGCCACCGGTGCGCTGTGCGCCGTGGTCGCAGTAGAGTCCGCGGTTGCTCCGGCGCCGCCACCGGCCACCGTCGCCGCAACGAACGCGGCGCTCGGCGGGGCCGATCTGGCGCCGGCCGGCGCCACGCTGGTCACACCCGCCGAAGTGGTCCCGCCCGAATTTGACTTGAGCGGTCTCACCATGGACGAACCCGGCGCGGACCTGGTTACCCATGCCCCGCGGCAGGCGCCGCAGATCGACACCGACCATATGACCCTGTCACCGGCCGGCGCAACGCTGGTCGAGCACGAACCCGTGGTTACGCCGGAAATCGACACCAGCGCGCTCAGCATGGACTCCGACTGACCTCCGCTTCGACGCTTGACGCCCTTTGGTGCCTGAACTATAGCAACAGGCAGGGACACCATTTGTTCGAGCCGCGGCCGATGCGGCTATCGGGTCTGTGGCGGGAGGTTCATCGCAATGAACACGGTGCACATTTATATCAGCGAGGCGCTCGACAACCGGCACGTGCAGGAGCTGCGGCACGATTTGCTGGACACTCCGTGGGTCAACGACGTCGAGATCAATGCGCAGTCGCCCCATGACATGCTGGTGGAGTATCAGCAGGAGCACATCACGCCCATGGCGATTCTGCGCAAGCTCAATCGTTACGGCGTCCATACGGACGTAACCGCCTGCTGACCAGGGTGGCGGGTACCGGCGCCGACACCGCCGGGGTCAAGGATCTGCGCAGTGGGGTTTTTCCGTCCATGCGCACAGGTCGTAGAGTGCGCACTCGCAGCAATGGGGGCTGCGGGCGGTGCAGATGCCACGTCCGTGCAGGATCATGGCGTTGGTGAATGCAGTCCAATGTTTTTGCGGCACCTCGGCCGCGAGTTCCTGCTCGGCCTTGTCGGCGTTGCGGGATTGAGCCAGACCCAGGCGCTGGCTGACGCGAAGCACGTGGGTGTCCACGGCAATGGCTGCTTGGCCGAAGGCGTTGCCCAGCACCATATGCGCCGTCTTGCGCCCGACCCCGGGCAGGGAGGTCAATTCCTCGGTTGTCCGCGGCACCTGGCCGCCGAAGTCGGCCACCAGCCGTTTGCAGCAGTCGATCACGGCGCGGGCCTTGTTCTTGTAGAAGCCGGTTGAATGGATTTCTGTCTCGAAGGTCCTGGTCCGCGCATTGGCATAGTCCGCTGCGTTGCGGTATTTCCTGAACAGCTTGGCCGTGACTTCGTTGACCCGGGCGTCGGTGCACTGGGCCGAGAGCAGGGTGGCGACCAGGAGTTCGAGCGGCGTGGAGAAATTCAGGTCAATCCCGGCGTCCGGGTAGGCTTTCAGGAGCCGTGTGGTGATTTTGCGCGCATCCGCCATTGGCATCTCCGGGCCGTCCGCCGTTCGCTTGACGGCCAATATCCAGTATAGCCAAGCGGATCCCTCGTCCCCTGCGCGCGGGGGCATGACATGAGTCGCCGGGGCGGTCGAGCCACCACCGGTGCGGCGAAGCGTTCCGCGGGTGTCGTGATCACTCGCCCCCGAGACGGCGAGCCGGAATTTCTGTTGCTGCGCGCATACCGCAACTGGGACTTTCCCAAGGGTGAGGTGGAGGCCGGAGAGGAACCGCTCGCCGCCGCCCGGCGTGAGGTGGCGGAGGAAACCGGCTTGTCGGACCTGGCCTTCATCTGGGGCACGATGTTCTGCGAGACGCCGCCCTACGGGCGCGGCAAAGTCGCCCGCTACTACGTTGCCCAATCCCTGGGCGCCCGCGTCCATTTGCCCGTGAATCCCGCGCTTGGCCGGCCCGAGCACCACGAATTCCGCTGGTTGACATACCCCGAGGCCCGGCCGTTGCTGGTGGCCCGGCTGCAGGTGGTTCTGGATTGGGCCCGGGACACCATCGGTTCCCATGGCGGGTGAGGGGTGCAGGAGCGGCAGCGGTCAGGGCGTCCGTTGTCTCAGACCCGGCACAGGGTCCGGCGCCAGTTGGGATTGGGATCGCCGTGTCCCAGTTTGATGAAGTTGGTCAAGCCCGGCTCCTGCCAGCCTTGCGCCGAGGCCAGCGGCTTGTCCTCAAAGCCCCACCAGGTTCCCGCGGCGTCCTGTGCGACCCACTGAATGCCCTCCGGGACGGCACTCTGATCGGCGGTCTCGGCGCTGGCCTGATGGCGGGCGCGGGCCAGCACTCGCTCAATTTCTGCCGGGGCCCCGGCAGTACCTGCCACCATGGTCGGTTGTGCCGCGGCGGCGTCGTCCGAATGAGACAGAAATCGCAGCTGGCAGTTACCGAGCGCGATAACATCGCCATGGTTCAAGTCGCGCTGAGCAATCTGCTCGCCGTTGACGAACGTGCCGTTGGTGCTGCCCAGATCCTGAATGAAAACCGGTTCGTGAAACCAGACAATCTTGGCGTGATAGCCACTGACGGTCCGGTCATCGAGCCGCACGTCGTTGTCGAAGCGGCGCCCGACGGTCGTGGTGCCGCGGCCTAGCTGGATCTCCTCGGTTCCGTTCGGGTGGTGCTGGACGATGAGTCTGAACATGGCTGACCGTGCTGGCGTTTCATCCTGCCGGGGCGGGCCGGCCAAATCCCGTGGCCACGGGTTTGGCATCAGGGAGCCCGCCGCTGTGGTGCACAGCACAGACTAGGCATGAGCCGGGCAGTTTGCAAGCCCGGGCGCGGTGCTTCAGGGCGGGCGGCCGGCGGTCGATACGAAGGTGATGGGCCCGGGGGCGCGGGCGATGACGGGCAACCCGGCAGAACGTTAGAGGAGACCGATCAATGGCGAATGCAGGCACATTGTTGATGCGGCGCCTGGCCCCGGCACTGGCCGCGGCCGGGCTGGCAGTCGCGGTCACGGGAGTGGGCACGGTCCGGGCCGATCCGCCGCCCTGGGCGCCTGCCTGGGGTCACCACAAGCACGACCGGGAACACGAGCACTCTCGCGAGCACGAGCACTCTCGCGAGTACGAGCACTCCCGCGAGCACGAGCACTCCCGCGACTACAAGCGCTACCGGGAGCATGAGCAGCGGCGGTACTCCCGGGACGACGATGATGCCGGCGGTGCCGTGGCCTACCGGTCGGATTATATTCACAACGGGCGCTGCAACCGCGAGGCGCTGGGAAGCGTGGTCGGGGCGGTGGTCGGCGGCGCCGCGGGGTCCCGCATCGGCAAGGGCAACGGCCGCGTGGCGGCAACCGTGATCGGCGCCATCGTCGGTTACATGGTCGGCGGCACTGTGGGACGGTCCATGGACGCCGGGGACCGCGCCTGCGTGGGCCAGGCGTTGGAGTATAGTGCCCCGAACCAGCCGGTGGCGTGGCGTAACCCCGACAGCGGGGTTGACTACCGCATCACCCCGCGGCGGACCTACCGCAGCGACGGCCGCTATTGCCGCGAGTTCACCCGCCAGGCGCTGATCGGCGGGCGCACCCAGACCGTCTATGGCACCGCCTGTCGTCAGGCGGACGGGTCCTGGAAGATCCAGCCCTGATCCGCCGGTGGGTGGGCCGGGCCTACGGGCCCAGATCCGCCACCTGCAGCCGCGCCGCACGAACCGTGCACAACAGCTGCAGCAGGCGTTCGGCCTGCGCCCGGTCGCCGATCGGTCCCTGGGCCGTACCGTCCGGGTCGCGCACGTACCAGCCGCGCGCCCCGGCGCGGTAGACGCCCTGGGACCGCTGCGGTGCCTTGTAGCTCATGGTGTTCCCCTCCGAATCCCCGCTCGTTGCCGTCGGCCGGGCCCGGCGCGGTGCCGGCATCCCCGCCCTTGGCGGAATCGCAGCCCGCCTGCTGCCTATTCCAGCCCGTGCGCGGTGCGCCGGCAATCCGTACTTCTCCCTATCGTCGGCGACCGGCGCCGTTGCCCGGCCGGTTTCACGCGTGCGGATTTGCCGCTATGATGATGACCCGATCAACCGCTCCGTTTGGGGCGTCCGACGCAGGCAAACGCCTGATGCCCGAGGACCGATGACCATCACTCCAGCGGAATATGAAGCCAAGAAGCGGCGCCTGAGTGAATCCCTGCGTGCCGAAGGCGGCACGGTTCGCCTCGCCAAGGACACGTCCAACCTGTTCCGCGACCGCAAGGCCGAACCCGCGCGTCGGCTCAACGTGCGGGATTTCAATCATGTCATTCACGTCGACCCCCAGGCGGGCGTGGTCGAGGTGGAAGGCATGACACCGTACGTCGAACTGGTCAGGGAATGCCTGCGTCACGGGGTGATGCCCACCGTGGTGCCGCAGCTGAAATCCATCACCATCGGTGGCGCCGTGACCGGGCTCGGCATCGAGTCATCGTCGTTCAAATACGGCCTGGTGCACGAAACGGTGGAGGAACTCGAAGTCCTGCTGGGCGACGGCAGCATCGTGGTTTGCACCCGGGACAACGAGCATCGGGAGTTGTTTTTCGGTTTTCCCAATTCCTACGGCACATTGGGCTACGCGCTGAAGTTGAAGGTGAAGGTCGTGCCGGTGAAACCGTACGTACGCCTGACCCACCTGCATTACAGCGACGCAAACCGGTATTTCGACGAACTCGGGCGGCGTTGTGACACCGACATCGATTTCATCGACGGCACCATCTTCGGCAAGGGGGACCACTATCTCAGCATCGGCGAATTCGCGGATGAAGCCCCCTACACCAGCGACTACACCTATAAGAACATTTATTACCGCTCCATCCGCGAACGCGAAACCGATTATCTGACCATCGAGGACTATATCTGGCGCTGGGACACGGACTGGTTCTGGTGCTCCAGGAACCTGGGCGCGCAGAATCCGCTGGTGCGGCGCCTGCTCGGCCGGTCGCGGCTGAACTCGGTGACCTACACCAAGATCATGCGCTGGAACGGCCGCTGGGGCGTAACCCGCCTGATGGACCGGCTGCTGGGCCAGCATGGCGAGTCGGTGATCCAGGATGTGGAAGTGCCGCTGGAGCGATGCGGTGAATTTCTCGATTTCTATCTGGAGCACATCCGCTTCATGCCGGTGTGGATCTGCCCCACCCGGGCCTACGACCGTGACGTCGGCTTCGACCTGTACCGCATGGACCCGGACGTCCTGTATGTCAATTTCGGCTTCTGGGATGTGATCAAGACCCGCGAGCACCTGCCGGCTGGCTATCACAACCGCTTGGTGGAGCAGCAAGTGCGCCGGCTGGGGGGCATGAAGTCGTTGTATTCGGACTCGTTCTTTTCCCCGGAAGAATTCTGGAGCATTTACAACAAGCCGGCCTACGACCGGCTCAAGGCCAGATACGACCCCGGCGGCCGTTTCAAGAACCTCTATGCCAAGTGCGTCCTGCGCGAGTGACGGCCGGGGTGCGCGCCAAATTGTGAACGGGTTCTCCGCCTGCAGGCCGCCGTTTTGTTGAAATGAGACCATCGATCGGCAAGGGAAAGCGACGAGGTCTGGGGCATGGGCTACGTTTATGTCATGAGTGTCATGTCGGCGGGGTTGCTCAGCGTGTTGCTGCTGGCACTGTCGACCGAGAAAGCCCGGCGCGCGGCCGTGCGCCAGGCCCTGCATAATTTCCCCGGTTTTGAATCCGAGCATATCTTGTTCGAGAACGGGTCCGGCATTGCGCTGGACCGCCGCCGGCGCGTCGCCTGCATGATCGCCTCCCACGGAATGGATCTTCGCCTCACCCTGGTTCCCTTTAACGATATTTCCGGCTGCGAGCTGGTGCGCCGGGGGCAGCGGGTGGTATACGCGGGAACGGTCCCGCCGGCGACGCTGGCGGATGCCGGGGCACCGGCAGACGATGCTGGGCGCGTCGTAGTCTACACCGGCGCCGGCGGCCATGGGTTTGCCGCGTCCGAGCCGGAAGAGGCATTGCGGTGGTTCCGGCTGGTGAAGCGGTTGATCGAGCGCGGCGCCGGATCCGCCCTCCATGCGGCGCCCAAGAAAGCCGCACCCGCAATTCCGAAGTCGGGGACGGCGGCATCCACGGCGGGTCGCCGCGGCGCCGATACGGCTCGGTCGGAACGGCGCGCGGCCGTCGAGCCGGCGCCCAGGGCACCCCAACCGGCGCGGCCGGTGGCTGCACCCGCACGGCTGCCGTCCGTCGGCGAAGGCACCGACGACCATGAGGCCGCCGACCGCATCCGGACCCGGGTCGAGGCCGTGATCAGGCGCCACCTCGAGTCAGCGCCACGCGTGGTCATCAGCGAACGCCGCCTGCGAGACGAAGCGGGCGTCGAGCTGGCCCTGCTGCATTTCCACCGTCACATGAACCGCTTCAAGCGCGAAAAGGCGTTTGTGCAAGCCACCTTGTCCTATTCGCGAAAGGACGAAACCTGGACCATCCGCCGCCGTCAGTCCGCCGCGGCGGCCGCCACCTGACACTCCCGACGCGCCGCCGCTTCGGCTGGCGCTGCATATACGCGCACCGGTCGGCGTCCCGGCCCGGCCAACATACCTACGTGATGCCATTTACGTTATAATCCCGCGCCTGACTTCAGGCATGCCCGCCGAACCATACCCATACTACGGATTCTCACCGGATCCGCCGTGCGTCTCCGTGGCAGGCAGGCGATCGATACCCTGTACCAACTGAAACGAAAAGGAACGCAGCGCCTTGTACCGACTGGCTGACCAGCGTTTGTCACGCCTGCTCAACTGCCGGCAACCCGCATTGTTGCGCGGCGGCTTGATCGGCTTGGAGAAGGAGAGCCTGCGAGTCAACCGCAGGGGAGGCATTGCCCAGACCCCGCATCCCCGCGTGCTTGGTTCCGCACTCACCCATCCCTACATCACCACCGACTATTCCGAGGCCCTGCTGGAATTCATTACCCCGCCATATGCGGGACCGGCGGCCGCGTTGAACTTCCTGCGCGATACACAGAAGTTCGTTTATGATCGGCTTGGGGACGAAATTCTATGGGCAACCAGCATGCCCTGTGTGCTGGCCGGAGAAGCGAACATTCCCATCGCCTACTACGGCGAATCGAACGCCGGTAAGATGAAAGCCGTGTACCGTCGCGGCCTCGGCTATCGTTACGGCCGGGTGATGCAGGTCATCGCCGGGGTGCATTTCAACTATTCGGTTCCGGATACGTTCTGGCCCGTGTTCCAGGAACTCGAAGGCGACAGTGGTCCGCTGCAGGCGTTCATCAATGATCGCTACTTCGGCATGATCCGCAACCTGCAGCGCTTCGGGTGGCTGGTTTCGTATCTGTTCGGGGCATCCCCCGCCGTGTGCAAATCTTTTATGGGGGGCAAGCCCACCCGCATGCCCGTGTTCAACGACAATACCTATTACGAACCCTACGCCACCTCGCTGCGCATGGGCGACATCGGTTACCAGAATCGCAAGGAAGACGAAACCGGCGTCAAGGCTTGTTACGACAGTTTGGATTCCTACGTGGCGAGTCTCACCTGCGCCATCGAAACGCCCTGTCCGGTTTACGAAAAGATCGGCGTGATTGTCGATGGTGAATACCGTCAGCTCAATGCCAACCTCCTGCAGATCGAAAACGAATACTACAGCACCATCCGGCCCAAGCAGGTGCTCAACAACAATGAAAAGCCGAGCCTGGCGTTGAAATATCGCGGCGTGCGCTACGTGGAACTGCGCTCACTCGACGTCAATGCCTTCGATCCTCTCGGTATCTCGGAAACGCAACTGCGGTTCCTGGAAGCTTTTGTCCTGTTCTGCCTGCTGCACGACAGCCCGGTGGTGCGTGCCGATGAAAGGGCGGCCATCGACCACAATCAGCTGGAGGCGGCCCACCGCGGCCGCGATCCGGCGCTGGAACTGATCGTCGACGGCGCAACCCGCCCGCTGCGCCAATGGGCCGGGGAGTTGTGCGGCGCCATGGAGGGTATCTGCGACTACCTCGACGCTGGCGATCCAGAGCGACCCTATAGCCGTGCGCTGGCACTGCAGAAGGAGGCGGTGCGGGACGCGGATGGTACGCCGTCGGCGCGCATGCTGGCGGAGATGCGTGAACATGGCGAAGGATTCTACGATTTCGCCCGGCGCATGTCCGCGCGGCATGGCATGCATTTCGCCGACCTGGGGCTGGATCCGGAAAGCCGCGCCCTGTTCGAGCGCGAGGCCGCCGAATCACTGCGGCGGCAGGCGGAAATGGAGGCGGCCGACGATCTGCCCTTCGACCAGTATCTCGCACGCTATTTCGCTCAGGCGTAGGTGGTCGCGGTGCCTCGCTGCGCCAATGCCCTTTGCGTATAATCCGTACCCATTCCGGTGCAATTCCGGGTCGAAGGCGGGTGCGATGAGAGCGATTGCGGGCGTGTTCGTGCGGCAGGTCGGATGGCTGCGGGTCGGGCTGTACACGTTGGTGCTGCTGTCGGTGGTGTTCCGGCCGCAGCCCGGCGGGGAAGTGGTCTATGAAGGTTGGGCCATTGCCACGACGCTGTTGATCCCCACCCTGAGTCCGCTGATTTTCATGGGTCTGCTGCTCGATGTTTTGATGAGCCTGGTGTTGCGCGCGGACAAGACCGGCGCGGAACGGCGCCGTTACCGTACGGTTCTGGTCAGCGACCTGATCATGGCGGTGATCATGGCTGTTGCCTGGGTGCCGTTTTTCCGTGCGCTGGGTCAATAGATCGCCCGGGGCTCGAACGTGGTTTTCCCACCCTGCATCATCGTTCACGGAGGGGCCGGGTTCCTTGCCGAGGGCCAGGAAACGGATTCGCGTCTCGCCGGTTGCCGCGAGGCGGCCGAGAGCGGTTGGCGCCTGCTCGCTGCAGGCGGCACAGCGCTTGATGCGGCAGAGGCGGCCGTTACCGTGCTGGAGAACAACCCCTTGTTCAATGCCGGCACCGGCGCATCGCTGAATGCCGACGGCCTGGTTGAGCTGGATGCATCCATCATGGATGGTAGCCGGCTCGCGGCGGGTGCCGTGGCGGCGGTCCAGGGCATCCGCAATCCGGTGCGGCTGGCGCGCAAAGTCCTCGATGACGGCCGCCATGTGTTGTTGGCCGGTGCAGGCGCGCTCCGATTCGCCCGCGAAGCGGGGATCGAGCTCTGCACGCCGCAAGCGCTGGCAGTGGAAAGCCAACGTCTGCGGTGGCAGGCCAGGCACGGTACGGTCGGCTGTGTGGCCCGGGATGCCAACGGAGGTTTCGCTGCCGCCACGTCCACCGGCGGCTTGTTCGACAAACTCGCGGGGCGGGTCGGCGACTCGGCGCTGATCGGCTGCGGAACCTACGCCCATTCCCGCGGTGGCGTGTCGTGCACCGGTATCGGCGAAGCGATTATCCGCACGGTGCTGGCAAAAGCAGCGGCCGACCGGCTTGCCGACGGGGTGGCCGCCGCCGCCGCTGCCCGCATGACCATCGACGCGTTCGCGCGCGCCACCGGTAGTGAAGCCGGCCTGATCCTGATCGATGCCGACGGCGGGGTGGGCTTTGCGCACAATGCCCGCAACATGCCCGTGTGCGCTGTGCTCGGCCAGGACCGGATCGAACTGCACGCCTGACTCGTACCGGCGCCTGCCGCATATCGGTGCGCCGCACGCCGGCCCTTTCATTCAGCTGCTACAATAAAAAATATGCCAGTCCCGTCCCGTTGATCGTATGCCGGTCGGTCGTCAGAGGAGCGCAACCACCATGCCCGATGGTTTTTCCGAATTGAAAACACGCATGTTGCCCGCGGGTACGCCCGTCTATCGCTTCAACCAGGGGCTCCCTGAGCGGGTGACGATGAAGGATCCGGCGGTCAATGTGATGACGGACTTGCGGCGCACCAAGGCCATCACGGTAGCGCCCCACACGCCCATCGACGGGGCACTGCAGAAGATGATCAACGCGGAGGTGCGGCTGCTGGTGGTGACCAACGCGGCAGGCGAAGTGGTGGGCGTGATCAGCGCCCGCGACATTCTCGGCGAGAAGCCGGTCAGCTACATTTCCCGCGAGCGGGTCGCGCGCAGCGAAATCCAGGTATCACATGTCATGACGCCGCGGGAGCAGATCGACGCACTGGACATGGAGGACGTGTATCGCTCGCGAGTCGGCGACATTGTCGCCACGCTGCGGGAACGGGGACGCCAGCATACGCTGGTGCTCGACAATGACGACCGCATCGACGGGCCGGTGGTGAGGGGAATCTTCTCCCTGACCCAGATCGGCTCGCAACTCGGCGTGGAAATTCACTCCAACGGCCGGGTGCAGAGCTTTGCCGAAGTGGAGGCGCTGCTCAACGCCGGATGACGGCGCCGGCGGGCGAGATCACCACAGGTGCCGGCGGCCGAAACTGGCGCGGTGTATTTCGCCGAGATCGACTTTCATGGTGCCGGGATCGACGCTGCGCACGATTTCCACGGTATGCCCGTTGCGGTTGCGGCGCTCGTCGGCGAGGTCGAGGCTGCGCGGGCGTTTCAACGGCTTGCGGTCCGCGTCGCACAGCACGAGCAGTCGCGGGCGCAGGCGCCGCTGGTAGCATTGTGAAACGATGATTCCCACTTCGCGGCTGCTCAGTTCCACAAGGGTGCCGGCAGGATAGATGCCGATGGCCTGGATAAATTCGTCCACCAACTCCCCTTGGAACTGGGTGTCGCGCAGCTGGTACAGGTGAGTCACCGCGTCGGCCGATGACAAGGCCTGCTCCCGCTGGCGGGGATTTCGCAGTCCCTCGTAGTAATCCACCAGGCCGGCGATGCGGGCCAGGTACGGAATCCGGTCACCGCCGAGACCCGACGGGTAGCCGCTGCCGTCGAAGCGTTCGTGATGTCCGGCGACCACGGTCAGGACCAGCTTGTCGATTTCGGCGCTGTGCTTGAGCAGCTGGACGCCATACTCCACGTGGCGCTCGAACAGCGCCTGATCTTCAGGGGTCCGCGGTTCCGGCCTGGTCACCACGTCGATGGGCAGCTGCGTGATGCCGATGTCGCACAGCAGCACGCCCAGCACCAGCGCCTCCAGGCCGTCCTCGGCGACGCCCAGGTGGCGGCCCACGACGCACGCCCATACCGCCGAACGGATCGATCGGTTGAACGAGTAGTCGTCATGCTCCTGCAGGCGGGTGAGCCATACCAGGGCGTTGGGGTTGCGGATCACGCTGCGGACCAGCGATTTGACGGCTTTGGCGGTATGGTCGAAATCCATCGAGCGCCCGGCGCGCAGGTCGGCGAACAACCGGTCCATGGATGCGGACAACCGCTGATGCACACGCTCGGCCTTGGGGATCTCCTTCTCCACCGAACGGAGTTCACGATAGCGTCCAGGCTGCTTTTTCAACGGGCGGGACTTGATCCGGCCGGGCGGTGGGTGATGGTGCGTAACCGCAATCGGCGCCTCGTAGGACGTGGGTGCGTAGCCGCGTTCGATATCGACAATGACGTGTTGGCAGTAGTTGCGCAATGCCTGGATATCCTGAGGACGGGCGATGTAGAAACCCTGCAACGGAAAAGGGGTTTCGACCCACGGGCGATCGAGCTCGGCAACATACATGCCCAGCGTCAGATCGGAAACGTTGACTTTGACCTGTTGGAGAGCCACTGTTCTCAGCCTTTGCAACCCGTCAACCGGTGCCGTAATTGTCCCGTCGGGCCGTTTGCGCGGCCGGAACCGTGATGCGGATGTCGCGGCGACCGACGATTACGAAATTCCCCCGAGTGCACTATATATCGGCCCCGGGCCCGTTTTCGGGAGTTCGTCACAGCTTCGCCGGGGCATTTTGACTATTCGATCACAATCCCGTCCGGTGGGCCGGGCGTCCGTCACGGGGTGGCATCTCGCGACGCGCTGGAATTTACCCCAAATTGTATGGAGGATCCGTTATGACCAAAACCGTCCTGATCACCGGAACCAGTCGTGGCATCGGCCTGGAGTTCGCCCGCCAGTACACCGAGGCCGGATGGCGCGTGTTCGCCGCGTGCCGGCGCCCGCAGGCAGCCCACGACCTGAATGCGCTGGCGGCGGCCTCCGGCGGATCAATGACGGTACATCCGCTGGATGTGACCGACCCCAGCCAGCTGCAGGCACTGCAACAGGCGATCGGGGCCACGCCGCTCGACCTGCTGTTGAACAACGCCGGCATCTATGGGCAGGCCAGCGCCGTATTCGGTCATACCGATGCGGGCAAATGGCTGGAGGCGTTCCGCGTCAATACCATTGCCCCGATGAAAATCATGGAAGCATTCGTGTCCAACGTCGCGGCCAGCGACACCCGGCTGATGGCAGCGCTGAGCAGCAAGATGGGCAGCATGGCCGATAATCATTCCGGCGGCAGCTACGTCTATCGTTCGTCCAAGGCCGCTCTCAACGCCGTGATGAAGAGCGCCGCCGTGGATCTGCGCGACCGGGGCGTGACCGTCGTTGCATTGCACCCGGGCTGGGTGAGGACGGACATGGGCGGCGCCAGCGCGGAAATCAGCACCGCCGAAAGTGTGGCGCACCTGCGCCGGATTCTGGATCGCGTCACGGCCGCCGACAGCGGCTCGTTCTTCGATGTGGACGGTTCCATCGTGCCCTGGTAGCTGAACCCGGGGTCACCGCGAAGACGCTCAACGGGCCAGGCGGGTCGCCGCTTCGCGTTCCAGTGCCGCGGCGCCGTCGCGATCGAGATGGCGCCACGGCAGCGGAATCAGCGCCGGCACCTGCGCCCGGTAACGCCGGTAGGCTTCTCCGTGGTATTGGAGCAGCTTTTGTTCCTCCAGCCGCAAACCGATCAGCAGATACATGGTGACGATGATCGCCGCCAGCAGCAGGGCCGGGTCCATGTCGCGGGTCCAGAGCATGACCAGCCCCAGGCTGTACCAGGGGTGGCGCACGAAGCGGTGCAGGGGCGAGATGTGCAGGCGTTCCTGGTCGCCGATGTCGCGCTGATGGCGCCGCCACTGCCGCAGGCCCAGGAACTCGGCGCCGTCGTAGTAGCGCAACGACCAGAGAAAACCGAGCGCCGCCGCTCCGGCCGCGCCGTCGGCGACCCAGCCCAGCCACCCCTCCCAGCGCCACAGGGCCGCACCCGGCAGGGCATATGTCCACCACAGCAGCGGCGCCAGCAGCACTGTCGCCAGGGTGTTGTAGGCGAGCCGATAGGCGGGCACGAGGCGCGGCCAACGGGCCGCCAGCCAGCGCTTGGCGCCCAGCGACGCCAACAGGGAATGGGCCGCGAGATAGGCGGCCCAGCTGCAGGCCAGGAGCAGGAGTTCCAGGGTCATGGGGGCGACAACGCCGGGGCCGATTCAATCCGCGTCATGATACCATGTGAGGCCGGTCTTCCCGGGGCCCGGTCCGCAGCACGGCACGGGATGCGCGACATATCGAGGATGCCGATCGTGACCATCAAGAACGTGGATATCCGCAAGAAGGCCAATGTCTACCATGACGGCCGGGTGACCAGCCGCACCCTGATCACGCCGGACGGCGAGATGAAGACCCTGGGCCTGATGCTGGCCGGCGTCTACCGTTTCAGCACCGAGGCGCCGGAAACCCTCGAGATCACCGAAGGGCACTGCCGCATCCGCCTGGAGGACAGCCAGGAGTGGACCGAGTACGTCTCGGGCGACACCGTCGAAGTGCCGGGCAACTCCCATTTCGACATTGAAGTGACCGACCTGCTCGATTACCTGTGCCACTATCATCCGCCGGGCAAGGAAGCGTAGCAGAGCGTCTTCACAGCTCACCCGAATCGCCGTCGGCGGACGGCGCCAGGGGCTGTATCAGGTTGGACCCATCGCGGGCCGGATTGTTGACCGCCGCCGCGACCGGGTACGCGGTCATTTCCTCGTCCGGGCAGGGAACCAGCAGCGCCTGCAGAGCGGCGGCGCCCGTTTCCCCATCCAGCCAGGCATCGTAGTGCGCCGGCGACACGATCACCGGCATGCGGTTGTGCACCGGCCGTACCACCGCATTGGCTTCGGTGGTGACGATGACGCAGGACTCGATGGGATTGCCCCCGCTCTCGGACGGCACCCAGCGTTCCCACAGCCCGGCGAACGCGAACGGGCGGCGGTCCCGGCGTCCCACCCAGTAAGGCTGCTTGCCGGCGGCCAGTTTTTTCCATTCATAAAATCCGTCCGCGGCGATCAGGCAGCGCCGGCGGCGGAACGCGGCGCGAAACGCCGGTTTGTCGGCCAGGGTTTCCGCGCGGGCGTTGATCAGGCGGTTGCCGATGGCGGTATCCCTGGCCCATGAGGGAATCAGCCCCCAACGCAACAGCTCCAGGCGCCGCGGCCCGGCATGATCCCGGCGTATTACCGGCACCGGTTGGCTCGGCGCGATGTTGTAACGCGGTTTCAGGTCCGCCGGAACCGATGCCACGCCGAAGTGCTCGGCGACCAGCGCAGGCTCCGCGCTCAGGGTGTAGCGGCCGCACATGCCGGCAGTATATCCCACGAAACCCCCTGCGTGCGGCGTCTATGCTTGGGATAACCGCTTGGGTGAGCGCATGCCGGTACACAACGAAGAAATCGCCGTCATTTTCGACGAAATGGCCGACCTGCTGGAGATCGAGGAGGCCAATCCGTTCCGGGTGCGCGCTTACCGTAACGCGGCACGCACTGTGCGCAGTCTTGGCCGGGAGCTCAGCGCACTGGTGGCCGAGGGCAAGGATCTCACTGAGCTTCCCGGCATCGGCAAGGATCTGGCGGAAAAGATCGGTGAGATACTCGAAACCGGCACCGCCCGCGCATTGCGCGACCTGCACAAGCAGGTGCCGGCAGGGCTGGAGCAGTTGCTGCAGATTCCCGGACTCGGGCCCAAGCGGGTCCAGGCCTTGTACCGGGATCTGGGCGTCAAGACCCTCAAGCAGCTGGAGAAGGCGGCCCGCCAGGGCCGGGTGCAGGAGCTGCAAGGCTTCGGCGCCAAAACCCAGCAGGGGATCCTTGACGCCATCGCCGCCCACCGGGTGAGCGAGCGGCGCTTCCTGCTCAATACCGCGGCCGTCTACGCCGAGCCGCTGCTGGAGTATCTGCGCGGCACACCGGGTGTCGACCAGGTGGTGCCGGCCGGCAGTTACCGGCGCGGCCGCGAAACGGTGGGCGATCTGGATATCCTGGTGACGGCGTCCGCACCGGGAGCAGTGATGGAGCGGTTCGCGGGCTACGACGAAGTGGAGCAGGTGGTCTCCAAGGGCACCACCCGCTCCACGGTGATCCTGCGCGGCGGCCTGCAGGTGGACCAGCGGGTCGTGGAGGACGCCAGCTTCGGGGCGGCGCTGCATTATTTCACCGGCAGCAAGGACCACAATATCCAGATCCGCCGGCTGGGCCAGCAGCGCAAACTCAAGATCAACGAATACGGCGTGTTTCGCAACCAGAAGCGGATCGGCGGCGACACCGAGGAATCCGTGTTCGCCGCCGTCGACCTGCCGTTCATCCCGCCGGAGCTGCGCGAGGCCCGCGGCGAGGTGGAGGCGGCGCGGGCCGGGCGCCTGCCGCGGCTGGTGGAACTGGCAGATCTCCAGGGCGATCTGCACGCCCATACCGATGCCACCGACGGCCGCGAGCCCCTGCAGGCCATGGTCGAGGGTGCGCAGCAGCGCGGTTTGAAATACCTGGCCATCACCGATCATTCCCGGCACCTGACCGTGGCCAGGGGCCTGGACAAGCGGCGCCTGCTGCAGCAGATCGACGCCATCGACGGTATCAACGAGCGCGTCAGGGGCATCACCGTGCTCAAGGGGATCGAGGTGGATATCCTGGAAGACGGCAGCCTCGATCTTCCCGACGACGTGCTGCAGCGTCTGGATCTGGTGGTGGGCGCCGTGCACAGCCAGTTCCGGCTGCCGCGCGCCCGCCAGACCGGGCGCATTCTGCGGGCCATGGACCAACGCTATTTTTCCCTGTTGGCGCATCCCTCGGGCCGGTTGCTGGGTGAGCGCGACGCCTACAATGTGGACATGGAGCGGGTGATCCGCCATGCCGGCGAGCGCGGCTGCTATCTGGAGCTCAACAGCCAGCCCCAGCGCCTGGATCTCACCGACGTGTACTGCCAGATGGCCCACGATGAAGGGGTGCTGGTCAGCATCAACAGCGATGCCCACGCGGCGTCGGATTTCGATGGACTGCGCTTGGGCATCAGCCAGGCGCGGCGCGGGTGGCTGGAAAAGCGCGATGTGCTCAACGCGCGGCCTCTGGCGCAGTTGCGCAAACTGCTGCGGCGGACCATGGGTTGACTCCGGTCCCTGCGCCGGGCCTGGCGGCGGCTACACTTGGTGATGCATGAACAGCGGGCTGCCGGCCGTGCGCACCCGCAGATACCCTGACAGGAGAAAGGTTCCATGACGATCGGCGAACTGTGTAACCGGGAAGTGGTGGTGGCGGAGAGGACGGAGACCGTCGTCGAAGCGGCGAAACTGATGCGCCGCCACCACGTGGGCGATCTGGTAGTGGTGGAAGAGCGTAGCGGTCAGCGGGTTCCGGTAGGCATCGTCACCGACCGGGATCTGGTGGTCGAGGTCGTGGCCGAAGAGGTGGCGCCCGGGCAGGTCACCGTCGGCGATGTCATGAGCACCGAGTTGATTACCGTGTTCGAACACCAGGATGCCGCCGACGCCATGGAACGCATGCGCAGCGGCGGCGTGCGGCGCATTCCGGTGGTCGACGACCAGGGGGTGTTGCAGGGCATCATCACCGTCGACGACCTGGTGGACCTGTTCGCCGAGCAGATGCAGGAACTCGCCAAGTTGATACGTCGCGAACGACAGCGGGAGCAGGACAACCGGAGTATGCCCTGAACCGCCAGGTTCCCGAACTCGGTGGTCGCCTCAGCGGTGTTCGGCCGCGGCGGGCCGTGGGCCGGCGTCGGCGGCGGGTCCGGGACCGAGGCATTGGGCGATCTGGTCGCGGTGCAGGGTTTCGGCTTGTTCGAGCCGTGACACCAGCTGGTCGAATTCCTTGCGGTGTCCCTGGATGATTTCCGTCGCCTGGCGTTCGGCGTTTACCAGCAGGCCGTGCACCGCCTCGTCCACCGCCTGGGCGGAGTGTTCGCTGTAGCGCCGCGGCTGGGCGATTTCCCGGCCCAGGAAGGGATGTTCCTCGCTCTCGCGCAGATCCACGGGGCCGATCTCGTCCGACATGCCCCAGCGTCCCACCATGGCCCGGGCCAGGGCCGTGGCCTGGCGGATGTCGTCATCGGCCCCCGAGCTGACGCTGCCGAGCAGGGTCTTCTCGGCGATGCGCCCGCCCAGCATCACCGCCAGGCGGTCGCGCAGGTATTCCTCGGGCAGCGTGTGCCGTTCCTCTTCCGGCATCTGCTGGGTGCCTCCCAGCGCCCGGCCGCGGGGGATGATGGTGACCTTGAACAACGGGTCCGCATAGCGCGAATAATACGCGACCACGGTGTGGCCGGTCTCATGGACCGCGAGCCGGTGGCGTTCGTCGGGCTGGATGGCCAGCGTGCGTACGCTGCCGAGCAGCAGCTTGTCCCGGGACTCTTCGAAGTGATGCATGCTCACCTCGGTGCGCTTCTCCCGCGCCGCCAGCATCGCCGCTTCGTTTACCAGATTCTTGAGGTCGGCGCCGGAAAAACCGGGGGTGCCGGCGGCGATGTTGGCCAGGTCGACGTCGTCGTGCAGCGGCACTTTGCGGGTATGGACCCGCAGGATCGCTTCACGGTCCCTGCGGTCCGGCAGATCGAGCGTCACGTGGCGGTCGAAGCGCCCGGGACGCAGCAACGCCGGGTCCAATACGTCGGGGCGGTTGGTCGCCGCCAGCACGATCACCGCCTCGTGACCCGCAAAGCCGTCCATCTCGGCCAGGATCTGGTTCAATGTCTGTTCGCGCTCATCATGGCCGCCGCCCAGGCCCGTGCCGCGGGTGCGCCCGACGCTGTCCAGCTCATCGACAAAGATGATGCTGGGGGCATTCTTCTTGGCCTCTTCGAACAGCTTGCGCACCCGCGATGCGCCGACGCCGACAAAGACCTCGATGAATTCCGAACCTGAGATGGAATAGAAGGGAACGCCCGCTTCGCCCGCCAGTGCCCGCGCGAGCAGCGTCTTGCCGGTCCCGGGCGCGCCCATCAGCAGCACGCCCCGCGGTACCTCCGCGCCAAGTTTGCCGAAGTCTTCGGGGTGGCGCAGGAATTCCACCAGTTCAGTGACTTCCCGCTTGGCGTTGTCCTGGCCGGCAACATCCTCGAACGTGACTTTCGGCACCTGGGCCTGTTTCGCCGGCGCTTCCAGGAATTTCTTCAGCTCACCGGGCCCGCCCAGTCGCCCGCCGAGGCTGCGCGAGGTCCGTTGAAAGATCCAATAGAAGAATCCCAACAAAAATATCCACGGCAGGAGCGCCAGCACGATGGACATCAGCGTGTGCTGACCGGTCTGGTCAACCACCTTGACTTCCACCGACTGCGCCTCGAGCAGGGGCAGCAGCTGATTGTCGCCGAATGACGGGACACGGGTCTGGAAACGCTCCGCCGTCTGGCCTCGGGGGCCGATGGCTTTGGCACTGCGCAACCGCCCGCTTACCGTGTCACCCGCCAGGGTTACCTCACGTACGGCGCGGTCCTTGACCAACTGTTTGAACTGGCTGTAGGGGATGGTGTAGCTCGCCGGCTGCTGCGGCGCGCGGGCGAACACCAGATAGAGGGCCACCAGCACCGCGGCCAAAACCACGTACGTGCTCCAGGTGGGGTAGCGTTTGTTGTTGTCGTCCGGTTTGTCCGCCATATCCGCAGTTGGCGCCTGGGCGCCCGTCAAAGCCGGTTGCATTGTCCCTATCCTAGAGGGGGCGGGGGTCGGGTGCCAGCGAAATGCGCGGCCCGGCACTGGGTCGGGGGAGGACGTCCGCCTGCCACGGGATGATGAGCGGGCGCTGGAGGCCTTGGTCTAGACTTGAGTGGCGATGGACGACCCGCGGGGCGATCCGGTTTGCCGGAGCAAGGGGCGAAGGTGAAAGAGCAAAGCAAAAGCTTTTCGATGCGCGTTTTGCCCACGCCGGGCCGGCTGTTGGCAAAGGCCCCGGCCGGCCGCCAGGGCGCGTAGGTATTTTTACCAAGGCACAGCGCACTATTGTTTTGGTACGGTGCCAGCGTGGATGAGGCGGCACGGTGCCGGCCCCCAGAACCTGTATTGGAGAATCTGTCATGACAGGACCCAGCAAACACCGCAACCAGCCGGGCGCAGGTCGGGGTGACCGCCTGCTGCGCGAATGGGTGCACGATCCGTACAAATCCAAGAGCAAGCTGCCGGAGCCCACCTTGTGCCCGCAGTGCGGGGCGGTGTTCCACCGCGGCCGCTGGCAGTGGGCACGGGCGGAAGCCGGGGCCCATGAAACACTGTGCCCGGCATGCCACCGCACCAACGACGGGGTCCCGGCGGGCATCCTCAGCCTCAACGGCGAATTTCTGCACAAACATCGCGACGAGATCCTGCATTTGATCCGCAACCTGGAAGAAAAGGAAAAGGCCGAGCATCCGCTCAAACGCATCATGAGCGAGGAACAGCAGGATGACGGCGGCCTGGTGATCAATTTCACCGACCCGCACCTGGCCCGCGCCGCCGGCGAAGGGGTGCACAACGCCTACGAGGGCGAGTTGGAGTTTCATTACACGGAAGGCGATACGCTGCTGCGCCTGCGCTGGGAACGCTGATCGGCACCGGTTGCCATGGGCCGCGCCGGAGGTGCAGGAGGAGGGCGTGATCTCGGACTGGAATGTGGTGGCCACGGTTCAGGAGCACCGTTTCCGGCGCGCCTGGGAGTTTCTGCAGGCCTACGGTGCGGTGGCCCGCACCGATTATTTCAATGTCATCACGCTGCGGGTGGCGGAGACCGGGGAATTTCTCGAGCGGCTGCGCCGGGACCTGACGGCCGATGCGGCTGCCGCCGCGGCACTGGCGCGGGTGGTGCCGGTGACCACGGCGTTCGGTTTCCAGACCCCGGAGGAGTTCGAGGCGGCTGCGCGCCGGGCGGTGACGCCGTGGCTGTCGGAACTGGCCGGGTGCACTTTCCACGTGCGCATGCACCGACGCGGTTTCAAGGGTCGGCTGTCGAGCCAGGACGAGGAGCGGTTTCTCGACCGCTATGTGATCGAGGGGCTGCTCCGCCGTGGCGCGGATGCATCGGTGTCCTTTGACGACCCCGATATCATCATCGCGGTGGAAACCGTGGGCCAGCGCGGCGGTGTGTCGCGCTGGGCGCGGGAACCGCGCCGCCGTTACCCGTTCCTGGGCCTGGACTGACGCCGGAGTGACGGCTGCCGCAGCGTGCACGTGATGGGCAAGCGCCACCCGGTTGGATGGGCCGGCGCCGGCCGATCACTGGTCGGCAACGTGCTCCAGGTAGCGGCGCTGGCCTTGCTCCACGAGCCGTATGCGCTGTGCGCTGATCGTAATCGGCGAGGCCCGGCCGGCAAGGGTCAGCACGCACCCCACTTCGCCGCGGGCGTCGAGGGGGAGCGGAACGCGGTCGCGGTAGATGAAGCGGTTGTCATGAATTTCACCCGATGCCACCGTGCAGGGCCCGTCGGGCAGGACGCCCTCGACCGCGGCGTGTTCGAAAACCAGAGTGCCCGACTGGCGCCATTTGCTCTGTTGCGCCGAGCCGCCGAGGGAAACGTAGACGCAAAACTGCGCCAGCATCAGGGTGAGGTTGTCGCCGTCTGGTTCAATGGCGTCGATGTGCATATCCGGCAGTGCGAATTC
The DNA here is from genome assembly GCA_037385045.1 of Gammaproteobacteria bacterium. Classification (GTDB taxonomy): domain Bacteria; phylum Pseudomonadota; class Gammaproteobacteria; order JASBUN01; family JASBUN01; genus JARRNJ01. The sequence continues at coordinate 49,202 of JARRNJ010000023.1, forward strand.
GTTGCGCGTGGCCATGTCTCGATCGTTCTCCGCATGACGTTGAGTCGTGCCGCAGCGCCTCCTGCGCCGATTCCCGGATGCGAATCATAGGACAAACGCTGCCGGCTGCCCAGCAACGTGCCGCTGTGGCCGCGATCATGGTGGCGAGGGCGATTGCCCGATCGCCGGGACCGGGGTCGGCGTCGACTTTCCGGCGCGGCCAGGGTTGGATTTACAGGCGGCGCTGGCTATGGTTTTTTATAGGGATTGGCCCGGATGCAGTCGCCGCCGCGCAACGGCCGTGTGATTCTGCGGGCCGCGGGCTCCGCCTTCCAATTGCCTGATCCGTCGCGTCGCGGGCTGCCGCCGGCGCCGCAACGGCGGCGGGTCGGGTGCTGATTGCAACCTCAAGGGGAGAAAGCTCTATGCAATTGCCTTTGCAAATCACCTTCCGCGACCTACCGCAGTCCGACGCCCTCGAAGCCGCCATTCGCGAAAAGGCGGTCAAGCTGGAACAGTTTTATGACCGGATCATCAGCTGCCGGGTGGTGATCGAGGCTCCCCATCAGCATCGGCACAAGGGCAAGCTGTACCACGTACGCATCGATCTCACGGTTCCCGGCGGCGAACTGGTCGTGAACCGCGCACCGGGCAAGCGCCAGGCCCATGAAGACGCCTACGTGGTCATCCGCGACGCGTTCGACGCGGCGCGACGACAGCTGGAAGGTTATGCGCGGCGCCAACGCGGCGACGTCAAGACCCACGAAGCACCCCCGCACGGCCGCATCACCGAACTGGCGGCGGAGCGCGGGTTCGGGCGCATCGCCACCACCGACGGGCGGGAGATTTACTTTCACCGCAACAGCGTGGTCGATGCGGCGTTCGATCAGCTCGAGGTCGGTCACGAGGTGCGTTTCACCGAGGAATCGGGTGATCAGGGGCCCCAGGCCAGCACGGTGCAGCGGGTGGGCAAGCACCATGTCGTGAGTTAGCCACCTGGCACCTGCACCCGCAGGGCCTGCAACCGGGCGGTGCTGGCCACCGCGAACGGCAGCTTCAGCCAATCGGTCAGGCGGTAGATGTCCGCCTGTCCTTCACGCCAGGCGTCGAGCACGTAGACGTGACTGCGGCCTGCGGGGGTCAGCAGCGCATCGCGGCGCACCTTTTTCGGATCGAACACCAGTACCGCATGGTGCTCGTGCCGGGTGCCGCCGTTGATGACAATGCCGGTCGCCTCCCAGCCCACGCGGCGGGCGGCGGGCGCCACGCCGTCGTAGACCAGCTGTTGCCACTGGTAACAAAGGCCGCGGTTGTCGCCCTTCCAGAAGTTCACCCACATGTTGCCCAGCCAGCCGCTGTGCCATTCGATGTTGGGATCCTCGTGAGCCGCTTCCACGGTGTGCTCGAACGCGGCGTGAATGGTCTGCAGGGCGGGACTGCGCAGCTGCCCCGGGCGCAGCGGTACGGCGCTGCAGGCTGCCAGCAGCGCCAACGCGGCGAGCAGCCAGCCCAGGCGCCCAAATTGTGCCACGCGATCATCAGCGCCGCATTCCGTGCGCGTCCTCACGTGCGTGGCCCTTGAACATCGATGACTATCCAGCCATGGGGCGTGGGCCGAGGGTTTATCATGCCCGCCGGATGGCCTGCTCGATCCGGCTCATGGCCGCCTGCCAAGCGGGACTGCCGGTGGCGCCTTGCGCCATCACCTCCATCAGCCCATAGGCCAGGGCGCGGGTTTCGGCGTCCAATTCGCGCAGCTTGGTCAGTTTGAACAGGGAGCCGCTGTTGTCGATGGCGAGGGTGCTCATGAGCGCGTAGAGCACCAGCGAGCGGGCAGCCCGGGGCTCCTGCTCGATCAGGGTGGCGACGTGATCCAGGGCCGAGGTATCCATTCAGGGGACTCATGTGCGTTCGGGTTTGTGGCGTAGTTCGCGATTATATACCAGCCGGCCGCGGCTCCGGCGCTTCGCGGTTCGCGAAAAAGTCCGTATAATCGCTGGGCTGCCCCGCCTGCAGGCGGGGTTCCATTTGAACCGGCCAGTCGAGGTGTCGCCATGAGTTTGATCACGGTCGAGCACAATCCATCCCCGGTAAAGCTCGACGCAATGGGTGTCGACAGTTGGCCGATTTGGACCAAGGATGTCTCGACCTTCGGTTGGACCTATGACACCAAGGAAGTGTGCTATATCCTCGAGGGCGAGGCCGTTGTGACGCCCGACGGCGGCGAGCCCGTGACCATCACGGCGCGGGACCTGGTGAATTTCGCCCAGGGGTTGTCCTGCACCTGGCAAGTGGTTTCGCCGATCCGCAAGCACTATCTTGTCGATTGACTCCGCCCCGCGTCGAGGATGGTCTCCCAGGGCCGGCGTGCCGATCACGGCCGCCGCGCGGCCGGCGGCGCTTGGCGTGGACACTGTTGCATAACCAAGAGAGGAGAATATGTCGGCGAATATCGACGACTTGACGGTAGACTACACCGAGGACGGCGTGCTGGTGGTCAAGGAACTGGACAAGGAAGTGCTGACCAAGGGAGCCTGGTCGACCATCCTGTTCCGCTATCAGGACTGGGACCGGCAGAAGGGCGAATACGGTCCGGAAAAATACACCATCCGCCGCTATCAGAAGCGCGGCGGCGAATACATGCAGAAGTCCAAGTTCAATATTTCCAGCCGCGACCAGGCGCGCCGGATCGTGGAGACGTTGCAGAAGTGGATCGACACCTGAAGGCGCGCGCCGCGCGCTCACTTCGGTTTACCCGCCGGCGCCGCCAGCAGCGATCGTGCGAATCCGTCGATCCCTGCCGCCGCCCGGCCTCGGTACCCGGCGTATCCCCGCTGCTGATCCGGCTTGCGGGAACCCACGGTTGACCAAAGGCATGAAAAAATCGGTTCGCCGCCTGTGTGTGGCCGCGGTGCTGGCGATCGGGATTGCGCAGGCCGTTTCGGCCGCCGACGGCCCGCGCGCAGCGCTGTTGGCGCAGTACCAGCGTATTCTGCCGGAGCTGACCCGCAACAGCTTTGGTGTGCCCGTGTTCGTCCGTTCCACCGATGACGGCGACGTGTTGAGCGCGGACGTGTTCGGTGTGATCGAGCGGCCGCCGGAAACCGTGGCCGAGATCCTGGGCCAGCCCCGCGCTTGGTGTCAGTTCGTGCCGTTGACCTTGAACGTGAAGGCGTGCACCTATACACAGTACGCTCCGGATGTCCGCTTGACGCTGTTTATGGGGCGCAAGTACTACGAACCGCCGGAGAAGGCCTACCAGGTGCGTTACCGCTTCACCAGCAACCGCACACGGGACGGCGTGTTCCGGGTGGCGCTGTATGGCGGCGACGGTCCTCTGGGCACCGAGGATTACCGTATTGAGGTCGAGGCGACAGCGGTTGGGGCGGGCACTCTGGTGCACATCCGCTGCTCCTACCGGCCCAGCACCCGGAGCCGTTGGGCAACCGCCGCCTATCTCGCCACCCTGGGCCGTGACAAGGTCGGTTTCAGCCGTGTCGGGGTGGACGCCGACGGCAAGCCGCTGTTGGTCGGCGGCGTGCGCGGCATCATCGAGCGCAACGTGATGCGCTATTACCTGGCGCTTGCCGCCGTGCTCGACACCCGGACCGTACCTCTCGACGGCCGCTTCGAGGCGCGCATCCGCCGCTGGTTCGATCTTACCGAACGCTATCCGGCGCAGCTGCACGAACTGGACCGCACGGAATATCTGCAGGCCAAACGCCGGGAACATCGTAACCAGGAGCGCTTGCAGGCGGTGCAGACGGCCGCGCTCGGGCCCGGCTCGTGAACGGTCCGATAAATGGCGGGCCGGCCCGGTGCGTCGTCTACCGCAGCACACGCAAGGCCGACACCTATCTGTACATCGACCGTGAAGACGACTTCACCCGCGTGCCAGAACCGTTGCGGGTCATGCTCGGCGCTCTCGAGAGGGTGATGACGTTGGAGTTGGCGCCGGGGCGCAGGCTTGCGCGAGCCGACGTGGAAACGGTCCGCCGCCGGCTGGCCGAAGATGGCTACTACCTGCAGGTGCCGCCCGCGGTGTTCTGAAACCGGGCGACGCTGTCGCAAACGCTTTACATTTTCCCCGTTTGGGCTAAGTGTTAGATGTGCCGGTCATGGGCGCGCCCCGGCGGCACCGTTTGCGTCGTTTGTATCGGGGGAGCTGATGAACCTGGAGAAGGTGGTTTTTGCATTCTTTATCGTCCTGGCACTTACACTCAACTTCGGTTTCTTCGTCGGCGATATCGGCGATCCGGTACTGCACAGCGTCTATGAACTGTTTGCGGCCCTCGTCGTCAGCCTCATCGCCACCGTGATGAAATTCGGCGACCGCACCCATCTGGGCGCCGTATTGCTGGCGACCAGTCTGGTGGCGGACCTGCAGCTGGTGGCGGCGGTCGTGGTCTGGGGTGCCGCGGTGTACGTCGCGCACGCCGGTCTGACCACCCACATCATGGCCAGCATTGTGTCGCTGTCCGGCGGCGCGCTGCTGGCCAACATCACCTCCGTCGTGTTGCTGGTGGTGGAAACGGTGATGCTGAGGCGCTGAGGCGCGGGCGGGGTTCCAATGCAGAACGTGGTCTACCTGCTGTTTCGCCGCATGCGCATGCCGCTGGTGGTGCTGATCTGCACCTATGCGCTGTCGGTACTGGGGTTCGTGTTGATTCCGGGCGTCGATGCGCACGGCCGTCCCTGGCACATGGATTTCTTTCACGCGTTCTACTTCGTCAGCTTCATGGGCTCCACCATCGGCTTCGGCGAATTGCCCTATCCGTTCACCGGCGGGCAACGGCTCTGGACCATGATTTCCATCTATGCCACGGTGGTGGCGTGGCTGTATGCCATCGGCGCGGTGTTGTCCATGCTCCAGGACCCGGCGTTCCGGCGCCTGGTCCGGTATTCGGTCTTCACCCGCGCCGTGCGCCGCATTACCGAACCTTTCCACCTGGTGTGCGGCTACGGGGACACGGGCGGCATGGTGGTCGCCGCGCTGGCCGAGCGGGGCATGCGCACGGTGGTTATTGATATCAACCAGGAGCGCATCGACGGCCTGGAAGTCGCCGACTACCGGATCAACGTCCCGGGGCTGTGCGCCGATGCGACCGACATCGACGCCCTGACCGCCGCCGGCATGACCCATCCGTGTTGTTCAGGGGTGTTGGCGCTGACCAACTTCGATCAGGTCAATGTGACCGTGGCGATTACGGCCAAGCTTATGGCGCCATCGCTGACCGTCATCAGCCGTGCGGAATACCAGGACACCATGGCCAACCTGGATTCGTTCGGCACTGACCACATCGTCAACCCGTTCGAGACCTTCGCCAACCGTTTCGCCATGGCCATCCATTCACCGAGCATGCACTTGTTGTACGAATGGATGACCAGCACCGCTCACACTGTATCCATGCAGCTGCTGGAGCCCCCTCGCGGTACCTGGGTGCTGTGCGGGTACGGCAGGATGGGCAAGGCGTTGCACCGCTACCTGGCGTTCGAAGGCGTACGCACGGTGGTGGTGGAAGCCGATCCAGCCGCCACGGGGGCGCCGGAGGAAGGCATCATTCACGGCCGCGGCACGGAGGCGGTCACCCTGAGGGAGGCCAAGGTCGAAGACGCCGTAGGCATCATCGCGGGAACGGACGACGACGCCAACAACCTGTCCATCGTCGTCACCGCCAGGGAGATGAACCCGGGCCTGTTCACCGTCGCAAGGCAGATGCACCGGCGCAACGACGCGCTGTTCGATGCCGCGCGCCTGGGCCTGACCATGCAGCCGGGTACGATCATGGCCCGCCATATTCTCGCCTTCATCACGACGCCGTTGCTGGGCAGCTTTCTGCGCTTGGCCCGTCACCGCGACAACGAGTGGGCCAACCTGCTGATCAGCCGCATCTCTGGCCTGATCGCCGACGAGGCGCCGGATACCTGGACTCTGCCCGTCGACGCCGAAGAGATGCCGGCAGTGTTCGAGTCACTGGCCGAAGGCGTGCCGGTGACGTTGCAGGTGTTGTGCGCGAACCCGCGCAAGCGTACGGAGGCGTTGCCTTGTCTGGCACTGCTGCTGGTGCGCGGTGACGACGAGATGCTGCTGCCGGAAACGGCGATACCGCTTGAGCAAGGCGATCAGCTGTTGTTCTGCGGGCGGCGGGAGGCGGCGCGGGCGATGCTGTGGGCGGCGCGTAACCGCAACGTGCTCGGTTACCTGCGCGACGGTATCGACCGTCCAACGGGTACCGTGTGGCGCTGGCTGGCGGGGGATGGCGCACGCGCTCGGACGTCCGGTTGACGCGTGCGGCGCTCAGGCCTGGGATTGGCGCGATGGGGCCGACACCGGGCGACTTTCAGCCACCAGGTCGCGCAGCGTGCGATGGTCAAGCGTCTCCTCCCACGCGCGGTCCAACGAGCCCAGCACCTGCTCCACCGCCGGCTCGAACGGCAGCCGTTCGCTGTTGAGGTACGGCGTTTCGCCGGCGGTGCGCACGGCTTCGAGAATCTCCCGCACTTCGATACTCTCCAGAGAGTGCCCGGGCAGGAAGACCGGCGGCTCACCCTCGGTCGGTTCCAGCAACTCGCGCTGGTGGAGGGTTGCAAGCAGGTGGTCCATGGTCTCCATGGGCACGCGCAGATGCTGCGCCAGGGCCTCGGCGGTCCATCCCGGGACGCGGCGGTGGAAGTTCTGCCCGATCAGCGTCATCACCAGCAGAGCCAGACGCTCCTTCATGCGCCCGCTGAGCGACAGTTCCGGCCGGCGGTAGGTGACGAATTCCGGATGTTGATGGTAGAAGGCAATGCTGCCGCCCACCAGCAGAATCAGCCAGCTGGTGTAGAGCCAGATCATCAACACGAGCAGCGTGGCGAAGGTCGAGTAGATAGCGGTGTACTTGGTCGAACCGACGATGAACGAAGCGAACAGCCAGCCGGCCGTTTCCCACAGGAAGCCGGCCACGACCGCCCCGACCAGCGCCGAGCGGGCGCGCACCTTGGTATTGGGGATGAAGACGTAGATGAAGGCGAAGGCGGCAATGATCAGCAAATAGGGAACCAGGCGGCTCGCGGCTTCCACCGCTCCGCCGAACGGGGCGATCAAACGCTGTACGATCTCGTTGCTCATGACCGACGCGGTGAGGCCAAGGGCGGAAAACACCAATACGGGCCCGATGAGAATGACGCTGAGATAGTCGCTGAAGCGCTGGGAGAACGGCCGGTGGTGCGACACGTGCCAGGTGTAGTTGAACGTGCGTTCCACCTTCTGCAGCAGCGACACCACGGTGTAGAGCAGAAAAGCCAGGCCCACCGCCCCGAGCACGCCGGCCTTGACGTTCTCAACGAATTCGATGATGCGGTTGCTGATCTCGATACCCTTGGCGCCCAGCGGCGCCAGCAGCCGGAGCACCAGTGGTTCGATCTGGTTGTGTACGCCGAAGGCCTTGAGCACCGAAAAACTCACGGCCAGCAGCGGGACGATGGACAGCAGAGTCGTGTAGACCAGACTCATGGCCCGCAATGTGAGCTGGCCGTCAAGCAGGTCGCGGGCCACGACATAGATCAGGCGCAGTGCCTGGACTCCCTTGGCTTTCCAGAACGGGAGCGTGTCCAGATCCGCCAGCCACAAGCGCTCGGTAATTTTGTCCTGAATCTGCGCGAATTTCGTCATGTTCCCCACTGACCGGAGCCGACTCCAGCGTCACGCCCGGCGCGATCAACTCCGGGCATGCTCATTAGAGCATAGTCTATGGGGATTATGCGTCCTGCGGGTGTCCGGTGCCATTGAGGCGCGACGCGGCAACCGCCGCGGCCGCAGCCGACGGAGTGCCGGTGCCCGAATCGGCAGACCGGCAGCGTCGGCGCCGAGCGGGCATCCTGCAACGACGGAGTTGGCTCTCCGCTGGCCTCCGGGCACCCATTACCGGGCGCCCGCCGCGGGATCGATGCCGCGCGGCCGACTAGGCGCCCGCGAGCCGGTGATCGACCTCCGCTTCAGCGGCCAGCCAGTCGTCCAATGGACTGCCCCCGGCGAAGCCCCGTTGCTCGGCGAGCAGGTAGGCGACTTCGGCGATCATCTGCCAACGCTCCTGCGGGGTCGGCGCGGTGGCGGCGGCTGAGGTCGATGCACGCTTTTTGATTGCCGGATTGGTTTCGTTGCCGGCCCCGTTGCCTTTGGTTTTGGCGCCCGCCTTGGCTTTGGTGGCGGTTGAATCAGCCGGCGGTCTGGCGCTTGCGCGGACCTCGATCCGACCGGCCCCCGATGCCGTTGCAGGTGCGGCGCCTGTACGGTGCCGCTCGGCGGAACGACCAAGCAGATTTTGCGCCAAGCGCCTGGATACCGCAGTTACCTGGCTGCATCAGTGGCTTGGCCGAGGCGCCGCGATTGCGCGTTTGCACCACCATGCAGCACCGGTGTCGCCGCGTGCATCGCGGACGGGCGCCGGGCGGCGCGAAATTCGTCCGGCGGCTGTCCCGGCGGGGATTCCGGTGACGGTTCAGTCGGCACGTCGTCCGGTCTGGCCGGTGGGAATTCGGGCGGGATGTCCGGCGCAGGCACCTCGGGAGGTGTTTGCGGCGGCTGTTCAGGCGGCGGCGCCGGTGGCGCATCGGGCGGCTCGCCCGCGCGTCGCTGAATCTGTCCATTGGCGAACCGCATGCCGTCAGTGCCTTTGTTACCTGCAGCCCCTTACGTCTTTCCAACACAGTGTAGGCAGCGCCCGCGTGAATGCAACGGGGCATCGGCTCTGGTGATCCCGATGGTGCTAGTGCACGCTGACCGGGATCACTGCAATCTCGTCCTCGTCAGTGACGGAGGTGCCGGCTCCGGCGCGTGTTTTATTGACGGTGACCTGCACGCTGCCATCGGCTAATGCCCGCTTCCAGCGCGGGCCCCGCTGGCGCAGCCAGTGCAGCAGGCTGTCTACGTCGGCTACCGACGGTGGTAGATGGGGATGTTCGAAGGCCGTGCCGAGCGCGTCCGGGAGGGAGCCGAAATAGAGAATGCTGGCCATGCTGACGATCCGCTGACGGTGAAGGCCCGGGGGCCCGGAATCAGGCGTTGAGGTCCGGGATGAGTTGGCTTTGCAGCCGCTGGATGGCGTCCTTGAGTTGCAGTTTGCGCTTCTTCAGCCGCCGCATCTGCAGCTGGTCGACGTAGGTGTTCTCCTCCAAGCCCTGGATTGCGGTGTCCAGGGCGCGGTGTTCAAGCTGCAGGTCTGCCAGCTGCTGTTTCAGGGATTCGATGTCCGGTGCGCTCATGGCGGCTGCGGTTCCACGCAGGAGATACCATAGCACATCAGGGGCCAGCGCGGGCGCGGCAAGATTCCTTGGCAATGCTATAGGATTGCCCTGGAACTGTTATAATCGGGTGCCATCAGGGGGTTCGGGCCGGCCGGCAGGCGGCGGAAGCCCTATTCACGTGATTGTTCCGGTGCAAACCATGCAGGCCCCGCGCGGCATATTCTCCTACCGGCCCTACTGGGCCAAGCGCTTCGGCTCGGTTCCCCAGCTGCCCGTCTCCCGGAGCGAAATGGAAGCGCTCGGCTGGGATTCGTGCGATATCGTTCTCGTTACGGGTGATGCCTATGTGGATCATCCAAGCTTCGGCATGGCGGTGATCGGGCGGCTGCTGGAAGCCCACGGGTTCCGGGTCGGCATCATCGCCCAACCGGATTGGAACTCGGCGGCCGATTTTGCCGCGCTGGGCCGACCCAACCTGTTTTTCGGCGTCACCGGCGGCAATATGGACTCCATGGTCAACCGTTATACCGCCGACCGGCGGGTGCGCTCCAACGACGCCTACACCCCCGACGGCGCCGGCGGCCGGCGGCCGGACCGGGCGGTGCTGGTCTACGCCCAGCGGGTGCGGCAGGCCTACCGCGATGTCCCCGTCGTGCTGGGGGGCATCGAAGCCAGCCTGCGCCGGGTGGCCCACTACGATTATTGGTCGGACAAGGTGCGCCGTTCGGTGCTGCTGGATGCCAAGGCGGATCTGTTGGTGTTCGGCAACGGGGAGCGCCAGATCGTGGAGATTGCCCACCGTCTGGCCGCCAGAGAGCCGATCGGTGCCCTGAAAGACATTCGTGGCACCGCATTCCTATGCCGGGAGACCCCGGCAGGGTGGACCGAGTTGGACGCCGGTGCCATCGATACTCCCGGCCCGACGGCGCCGCCACAGGATCCCTACGCAAGTGAAGTCGGGGGAGCGGCCTGCGCCGGGACCGGCGCAGCTGCCGTGGCGCCGCCGCGGCGGGCCCGGCGCCTGGAGCGCGAGCGGACCGTGGTCCGCCTGCCATCCTATGAAGCGGTGCGCGACGACCCGGTGCTCTATGCCCACGCGTCGCGGGTGCTGCACCTGGAGACCAACCCGGGCAACGCCCGCGCGCTGGTGCAGCGCCACGGCGACCGGCAGTTGTGGCTGAATCCACCGCCGATACCGTTGACCACCGCGGAACTGGACGGGGTGTTCGAGCTTCCTTACAGCCGGGTACCGCACCACACCTACGGGGACGCCAACATCCCTGCCTACGAAATGATCCGCTTCTCGGTCAACATCATGCGCGGCTGCTTCGGCGGCTGCACCTTCTGCTCCATCACCGAGCACGAAGGGCGGGTGATTCAGAGCCGGTCGGAAGACTCCATCATCCGGGAAGTGGAAACCATACGCGACACGGCGCCGGGCTTCACGGGGGTGATCTCCGATCTCGGCGGTCCGACGGCCAACATGTACCGCCTGGCGTGCAAGAGCAGGAGCATCGAAGCGGCCTGCCGGCGGCCGTCGTGCGTCCATCCGGAGATCTGTTCGAATCTCAACACCGATCACCGCCCGCTCATTCACCTCTACCGGCGGGCGCGCAGGGTGCCGGGGATCAAGAAGATTCTCGTGGCCTCCGGTTTGCGCTACGACCTGGCGGTGCGCTCGCCTGAGTACGTCAAAGAGCTCGTGACCCACCACGTGGGCGGTTACCTCAAGATCGCGCCCGAGCACACCGAGCCCGGGCCCTTGTCGAAGATGATGAAGCCCGGCATGGGCGCCTATTACCGTTTCAAGGAGCTGTTCGACAAGTACTCGCACCTGGCCGGCAAGGAACAGTACCTGATTCCCTATTTCATCGCCGCCCATCCCGGAACCACCGACGAGGACATGCTGCAGCTGGCCCTGTGGCTGAAACGCAATGGCTTTCGCGCCGACCAGGTGCAGAATTTTCTGCCGTCGCCCATGGCCACGGCGACGGCCATGTACCATTCGGGAAAAAATCCGCTGCGCAAGGTCACCGCAACCAGCGAAGCGGTGTTCGTGGCCAGGGGTGCGCGCCGGCGGCGCCTGCACAAGGCGTTTCTGCGCTACCATGATCCGGACAACTGGCCGCTGCTGCGCGACGCGCTCAGACGCATGGGGCGCGCCGACCTGATCGGCAACGGGAAGCGGCACCTGGTGCCGTCCTGGCAGCCGGCCGGCACCGGCGCGGCGCGGCGCGGGGCCGGTGGTGGCGGGCGCGGCAGGCGCTTCCGCACTCAGCACACGGGTCTTCCCGACCGCGCCTCGTCGTCGCAGTCCGGACCGGGGCCCGGGAAGGCACGAGGGCCGGGCGCCAAAACGCGCTGAGCGTGGTCGCCGCGCGAGGTCCGGCGTCCTGAGGGGATAGCGGCGGAGGTGAGCGTGCGATGACGGCAAGAGTCACCATTCAACCCAGCGGCACCGAGTTCCGGGTCGAGCGTGGGGAAACCGTGCTCGAAGCGGCCCTGCGCTCCGGCGTGGCGCTCAATTATAACTGCGGCAATGGAACCTGCGGCGACTGCAAGGCCAGGGTGCTGTCGGGACGCCCGGCCGAAGAGCTGCCTCACGACTACGTGCTCAAGGAGGTGGAGAGGAGTCTCGGCATGGTGTTGTTGTGCTGTACCAGGACCGACGAGGACCTGGTCGTCGAGGCCGCCCAGGCCGGCGCGCCGGCGGACATCCTGCCGGAGCGCATCACCACCACGGTCTACCGCCTGCAACAACCCACCGACGAGGTAATGCTGCTGGAGCTGCGCACGCCACGCAGCAACACGCTGCGGTTTCTGGCTGGACAGTATGCACGTATCGAGCTCGACGGGATTCCTGCGCACAGCGCCGCCATTGCCAGCTGCCCCTGCAACGGCATGTATCTGCAATTCCATCTGCGCCGGGTGCCGGGCGACGCGTTTTCAGATTACGTGTTCACCAAGCTAAGGACCCGCCAGAAGGTGGACGTTGAAGGCCCCTTCGGCGACTTCGTGCTCGACGAGCAATCCAACCGGCCGATTGTGTTTCTGGCTTTCGGCATCGGATTTGCGCCGCTCAAGAGCCTCATCGAGCATGCCATTGCCCTGGAGTTGGCGCAGCCCATGCGCCTGTACTGGGTGGCGTCGGACGCCCGCGCCCATTATCTGTCCAACTATTGCCGCTCCTGGCAGGATGCGCTGGATGATTTCACCTTCGTGCCGGTAAGCGGCGCGAATCAAAGCGGACATACGGCCAACCGCGCGTCGGGGCAGGCCGGCCTCACGGCACGGCAGCGGGCGATGCTGGATGCGGCGTCCGAGCTGCTGAACCGGGAGCCCGATCTCAGCGGTTTCGATCTCTACTGCAGCGGCCCGAAGTCGATCGTGGAACGGTTCCAGGCGCTCCTGCTGCAGCACGGGATTCCACCCGACCGGCTGTTCCTCGATTACACTGAAAAGCATTGACTGTCGCACGGCGCCGGCGTTGCACGCGCGGCCGCCATGCCTGTTCATCGACGCCGGGCTGTAATAGCATTGACGCGCCAGTTCATCGAAGGAGTCGGAGCCATGCGATTAGGTACGCCCCTTTCACCCAGCGCAACGCGAGTGATGCTGCTCGGCAGCGGCGAGCTGGGCAAAGAAGTCATCATTGCCCTGCAACGGCTCGGCGTCGAAGTGATTGCCGTTGACCGCTACGCCAACGCGCCTGGGCATCAGGTGGCGCACCGCGCCCATGTGATCAATATGGCCGATGGGGAACAGCTGCGGGCGCTGGTGGAGCAGGAGCGCCCGCAGATCATCGTGCCGGAGATCGAGGCCATTGCCACCGACACCCTGGCGGAGATCGAGGCCGAGAACCTGGCGGAAGTCATCCCCACCGCCCGCGCGACGCAGCTGACCATGAACCGCGAAGGCATCCGGCGCCTGGCCGCCGAGGAGCTGGAACTGCCTACCTCGCGCTACGCATTCGCGGAAAGCCTCAACGAGCTGCAGATGGCCATTGACGGCGGCATCGGCTACCCGTGCATCGTCAAGCCGGTGATGTCATCGTCGGGCAAGGGCCAGTCCATGCTCCGTGGCCCGGACGACGTCGGCCCGGCCTGGGACTATGCCATGCGCGGCGGGCGGGTGCAGCGGACGCGGGTGATCGTCGAGGAGATGATCGATTTCGACTACGAGATCACCCAGCTGACGGTGCGCGCCGTGGGGGACGACGGGGAGGTACAGACGCATTTCTGCGAACCCATCGGCCACCGGCAGGAAAAAGGCGATTACGTGGAAAGCTGGCAGCCCCAGTCCATGACCGCGGCTGCGCGAGCGCGCGCGCAGGAGATCGCCGGCGCCGTCACCGCAAACTTGGGCGGGCGCGGCATTTTTGGCGTGGAGTTGTTCGTCAAGGGCGACCACGTCTGGTTCAGCGAAGTCAGCCCGCGCCCCCACGATACCGGCATGGTCACCATGATCACCCAGCTGCAGAACGAATTCGAACTGCACGCACGCGCTATTCTCGGCCTGCCGGTGTCGGTGGCGCTGCAAAGCGCCGGCGCCAGCGCCGTCATCTACGGCGGCGTCGACGCCACCGGCATCGCCTTCGACGGCGTGGAGCAAGCGCTGCGCGTGCCCCGGACCGACCTGCGCCTGTTCGGCAAGCCCGAGTCCTTCGTGCGCCGGCGCATGGGTGTGGCTCTGGCGTGGGGCGATGACGCGGAGGAGTGTCGCACCCGGGCGAAGCTGGCTGCCTCCAAGGTCAGGCCGACGGAATAGGGGAAAAGGGTAAAGGGTAAAGGGTAAAGCAGGAAGAGAAGCCCCTAGCGCTGTTCTCTTTTCTCTTTACCCTTTCCTCTTTGCTCTTTCTCACCCCACCCCATTTCCGCCTTCATCTCCGGTGTGATGTCGCCGGTGTGCACGCCGAAATGGCCGCGATGCCGGTCGTCGAAATAGTGCCGCAGCGTCTCGCGCACTACCGGAAAAGCCAGCTTCGTCCACGGAATCTCGGTTTCCTGAAACAGTGCCACTTCGAGGCTCTCGTTGCCGGCAGCGAACTCCGGATCCAACAGTCGGGCGCGAAACATCAGGTACACCTGATTAATGTGGGGAATGTTGAACAGTGCGTAGAGGCCGGCAATGGCAACGCGCGCGCAGGCTTCCTCCAGGGTTTCACGGGCCGCGCCCTCGGCGGTGGTTTCGCCGTTTTCCATGAAGCCGGCCGGCAGGGTCCACAAGCCGTAGCGCGGCTCGATGGCGCGCCGGCACAGCAGCACCCGCTCCTCCCATTCGGCAATGCAGCCGGCCACGATCCTGGGATTCTGGTAGTGGATGGCGCCGCAATGGTCGCACACGTAGCGCTGGCGATGATCCCCGGCGGGGACCCGCTGCTGGACGGGGTTGGCGCAGTGACTGCAAAAGTTCATGGCGTCGTCCGGTGCAAATGCCACACTTGCGGTGCCGCCAACCGCGACGGATGGCGCTCGAATTCCAAGCATACCCTATCGCTCGCCGCTGTGCGTTGCGGCTCCCGGTCGGACCGTTATACTTCGGGTACGTTCATGCATCCGGCGCCTCGCTGCGGCCGCCCATGGGCCGGCGGCGCATTTCAGTGACGTCTTCTGCCGGTACCCACGACGCAGTGTCCCTGGTTCGGATGCATCTTTCCGGAAGCGGCCGTCGCGTTGTTTCCCGCCTCAATGTCTCTCACTGATCCAGCGTGGAGGTAGTCCATGGACGATGTGATACCAGCCGATCGACTCGAAACCATGCCCGTTGACGAGTTGTGCATACAGACCATCCGCACCCTGGCCATGGATGCGGTGGAAAAGGCCAATTCCGGCCATCCCGGTACGCCGATGGCGCTGGCGCCGGCGGCCTACGTCCTGTGGTCGCGGTTCCTGCGCTTCAATCCGCGCCGGCCCGACTGGACCAACCGCGATCGTTTCGTGCTTTCCAACGGCCATGCTTCCATGCTCCTTTATGCCATGCTGCATCTCAGCGGCTACGATCTGTCCCTGGAACAGCTGAAACAATTCCGGCAATGGGGCAGTCTCACACCGGGCCATCCCGAGTACGGCGTGACACCGGGCGTGGAGACCACTACCGGCCCCCTGGGGCAGGGGCTGATGACCGCCGTGGGTATGGCCATTGCCGAAGCCCACCTGGCGGCTACCTTCAACCGCCCCGGCCACGCCCTGATCGACCACCACACCTACGTGTTTTGCGGCGACGGCGATCTCATGGAAGGGGCGTCCCATGAAGCGGCATCGGTGGCCGGGCATCTGGGCCTGGGCAAGCTTATCTGCCTGTACGACGACAATCACATTTCCATCGACGGCGATACAGCGATCACTTACTCCGACGACGTCGCGGGACGCTTCGAAGCCTACCACTGGCATGTGCAGGACCTGGGTGATCAGGCCAATGACCTCGCGGCGCTGGAACGGGCGTTCCAGGCCGCCGTGCAGGAACCGCAACGGCCCTCGCTGATCATCGTGCGCTCGCACATCGCCTACGGTGCGCCCCACGCCCACGACACGGCCGCCGCCCATGGGGCGCCGCTGGGCGCCGACGAGGTGCGCGCCACCAAGCAGGCGTACGGCTGGCCCGCGGATGCGGTGTTCCTGGTGCCCGAGCAGGTGCGCACCCACATGCGCCAGGCGGGCGACCGGGGCGAGCATCTGCATGGCAAGTGGGAGGAACGGTTGCGTTCCTATGGGCGGGAGCATCCGGAACTGGCGCAACGTTTCGGCACGGCGCTTCAAGGCGAGCTGCCGGACGGGTGGGATCAGGGTTTGGGTTCCTACTCGACCGATGACAAGCCGGTGGCGACGCGGGCCGTTGCCGGCAAGGTGCTGGGAACATTGACCGAGCGCATACCTTGGCTGATTGGCGGTGCCGCCGATCTGGTGGCATCGACCAAAACGGTGGTCACCGATGGCGGAGACTTTGGCCGCGAGCGGCACGACGGGCGCAACATCCACTGGGGTATACGCGAGCACGTCATGTGCGCGGCGTCCACGGGTATGGCGCTGCACGGCGGCCTGCGGCCGTTCGCGTCGACGTTTTTCATCTTTTCCGACTATGCGCGCCCGGCGATCCGGCTGGCGGCGTTGATGAAGCAGCCGGTCATCTACGTGTTCACGCATGACTCGGTGGGGTTGGGCGAGGACGGCCCCACCCATCAGCCCATCGAGCAGCTGGCTTCGCTGCGGGCGATGCCCGACCTGTGCGTGATCCGGCCCGCCGACGCCAACGAGACGGTCGCCGCCTGGAAGGTGGCGCTGGCGCGGCGCGACGGACCCACCATGCTGGTGCTCACGCGCCAGAAGCTGCCGGTGCTGGAGGCGGTTGACGACGGCGAGGGCGTCGCGTGCGGCGCCTACGTGTTCGCGCGCGAGCGGGGTGAGCAACCAGAGCTGATTCTGATCGCCAGCGGCTCGGAGCTGGTCCTGACATTGAAGGCCCAGGAGCAGCTGCGCAGCGAGTACGGAATCGACGCGCGGGTGGTCAGCATGCCCAGTTGGGAGCTGTTCCGCGCCCAACCCGGTGCCTATCGTGAAACGGTGCTGCCGGCGGCCGTCCGCTCCCGGCTGGCGGTGGAGGCGGCTGCGACTTTTGGATGGCGTGAATGGGTCGGTGAGCGGGGCGATGTGCTGGGGATCGATCATTTCGGCGCCAGTGCACCCGGCCCCGA
Source organism: Gammaproteobacteria bacterium (assembly GCA_037385045.1). Classification (GTDB taxonomy): domain Bacteria; phylum Pseudomonadota; class Gammaproteobacteria; order JASBUN01; family JASBUN01; genus JARRNJ01. The sequence goes on from JARRNJ010000023.1 coordinate 66,093, forward strand.
GCTGTTTCGCCAGTTCGGTTTCACCGTGGACAACGTTGTCGCACGTGCCCGCAGGCTGGTGGAGGAGTGACCGTGCGCGCGGCCGCCTGCATGACCCGCCTGCGAACGGGGGAACGAACGGCGGCATTGCCGGTCGAATATGATACGCGCGCGCAGGGTGGCATCATGGATGCGACGCCGCTCGCAATCCGCATCCAGGCGGTTCGGGCGGCCGGGCGCGCCGGGCGTTGCGCGGCTGCGCAACCGGTATTGAGGGCGGAGAAAATCAACAATGAACAAACGCCACCTTCGTTGGCTGCTCGTGGTATTGGTGCTGTTGGCCATCGGCGCCTACTTTCTGTTCGACCTCGGACATTACTTTTCGCTGGAATACGTGAAGTCCCGGCAGCAGGCATTTCAGAGCTACTACGCCGCCCACCGGCTGCTGACCCTGCTCACCTATATGGGGGTCTACGTGCTGGTCACGGCGCTGTCGGTGCCGGGCGCCGTGGTACTGACCCTCGCCGGAGGGCTGATGTTCGGGTTGCTCGTGGCAACGGTTGTGGTTTCCTTCGCCAGCACCATCGGTGCGACGCTGGCTTTTCTGGCAGCCCGCTTCGTCCTGCGCGACGCCGTCCAGCGGCGCTTCGCCCAGCGCCTGCGGCGGGTCAATGAAGGCGTAGAACGCGAGGGCGCCTTTTATCTGTTCACGCTGCGGCTGATCGCGGCGGTACCGTTCTTCCTCATCAACCTGCTGATGGGCCTGACCCGCATTCCCACCTGGCGGTTCTTCTGGGTCAGCCAATTGGGCATGCTGCCCGGCACCCTGGTCTATGTGAACGCCGGCACGCAGCTGGGCCGCATCGAGGCGCTCGGCGATATCTTCTCGCCGGGGCTGATCGTGTCGCTGGCGTTGCTGGGTGTTTTTCCCTTAGCCGCCAAACGCGTGGCGGAGTTCCTGCGTGCCCGCCGCCAGCGACGCCGGTTTCCGGCGCCGTCGACCTGCGACTACAACCTGGTGGTGATCGGCGCCGGCTCCGGCGGGCTGGTGGCGGCCTATATCGCTGCAGCGCTGAAAGCCAAGGTGGCGCTGGTCGAACGCGAGCGCATGGGTGGTGATTGCCTCAACACCGGCTGCGTGCCCAGCAAGGCGCTGATCCGCACGGCACGATTTGTCGCTGACGCCAGACGCGCGACGGCGTTGGGCCTGGAGCGCGTGGAGCTGGAGATGAATTTCGCCCAAGTCATGGAGCGGGTGCAGCGGGCGATCCGCAAAGTCGAGCCCCATGATTCGGTCGAACGCTACACCGCACTGGGCGTGGAGTGCCTTGCCGGGGAGGCGACCCTGCGGTCGCCCTACGAAGTCGAAGTGGCGGGCCGCGTGTTGACCACGCGCAATATCGTCATCGCCACCGGCGCCCGTCCCCTGGTGCCCCCCATTGAGGGGCTCGATGAAGTCGGGTATCTCACCTCGGACACCGTCTGGGAACTGCGGCGGCTGCCGCGGCGGCTGTTGGTCATCGGGGGCGGCCCCATCGGCTGCGAGCTGGCGCAGGCGTTCCAGGTGCTCGGCGCCCAGGTCACGCTCATGGAACGGGCTCAGCGGCTGCTCACCGTAGAGGACGAAGACGTCAGCGAAGTCCTTCAGCGGCGGTTCGAAACCGACGGTATACGCATCCTGGTCGGCCACGAAGCCGTGCGCTTCGGCCGGGACCAGGGCGTGAAGTATGTGTCGTGCGACGCCTCCGGCACCGAGGTGCGCGTCGAGTTCGACGAAGTGCTGGTGGCATTGGGGCGGCGACCGAGCGTGGAGGGCTTCGGCCTTGAACGGCTCGGCGTGGTTTTGAATGACCGCGGCGGCGTGGAAACCGATTCGTGGGCGCGCACCAACTTCCCTAACATTTTTGCCTGCGGTGACGTAACCGGCTCGTACCAGTTCACCCATACGGCGGCCCACCAAGCCTGGTATGCGACCGTCAATGCGCTGTTGCGCCCGTGGAAGCGCTTCAAAGTCGATTATCGCTCCATTCCCTGGTGCACTTTCACGACACCGGAAGTCGCCCACGTGGGCATGAACGAACAACAAGCCCATAGCCAGGGCGTTGCGTTCGAGGTCACTCGCTACCCACTGAGCGAGCTGGACCGGGCGATCGTTGACGAGGACGACGACGGTTTCGTCAAGGTGCTGACGGCTCCGGGGCGCGACCGCATCCTCGGCGCGACCATCGTCGGCGCCCATGCCGGGGAGATGATTGCCGAGTTCGTCACCGCCATGCGTCACAGGTTGGGGCTGAACAAGATCCTCGGCACCATTCACGTCTACCCGACCTTCAGCGAAGCCAACAAGTATGCGGCCGGTGCCTGGAAGCGCGCTCATGCGCCGCAACGGGTCCTGGGTTGGCTGGGCCGTTTTCAGTCCCGGCGCCGGGGGGGCTGACCCGGCGCGTCGGACCACGCCGAGCGGGGCAGCGGCTATACTGAGAGCGATGGTGGCGGGTCGGCACCGGCGATCGCCGCGGGCTAGGGCGGATGCGGCCCACGCCCAGGAAACCACATGCGGGCGCGAACTTGCCGACCGTTTGTTGTCCGCGTTTCGTTAGAGGTTTGTTGTATGCGCAATGGTATTGTGAAGTGGTTCAATGACGCCAAAGGCTACGGCTTTATCGCGCCCGAGGACGGGGGCGAGGACCTGTTCGTCCACTTTTCCGCCATCCAGGGCGACGGATTTCGCTCTCTGACCGAAGGGCAGTCGGTGACCTTTGAAACCCAGCAGGGCCCCAAGGGTCTGCAGGCCGTGGACGTATCGCCCACTACCTGAGTTTTCCCGATTGATGACCATGCCGTCATGGCCGGGCCAGCGCTCAGTCCCTCAGGCGTTGGACCACCAGGGTGGCGTTGGTGCCGCCGAAGCCGAAACTGTTGGACATCACCACGTCGAGGCGGGCGTCGTCGATGCGCTCGCGCGCGACCGGCAGACCTTCGGCGGCCGGATCCATCTCCTGGATGTTGGCCGAGGCGCTGATGAAGCCGGACTCCATCATCAACACGGAGTAGATCAGCTCGTGAACGCCGGCGGCGCCCAGAGCATGGCCGGTAAGGGACTTGGTTGAGGCAATGTGGGGCGCCTCGGCGCCGAACACCTCCCGGATGGCTTCCAGCTCCCGTACGTCACCGATCGGTGTGCTGGTGCCGTGGGCGTTGATGTAATCCACCGGCCGCGAGACGGTTTCCAGCGCCATGCGCATGCAGCGCACGGCGCCGTCGCCCGATGGCTGCACCATATCGAAGCCGTCGGAGGTGGCGCCGTAGCCGACCAACTCGCCGTAGATTCTGGCGCCGCGCCGCCGGGCGTGCTCCAGCTCCTCGAGCACCACCACGCCGCCGCCGCCGGAGATGACGAAGCCGTCGCGGTCCTTGTCGTAGGGGCGCGACGCCCGTGTGGGATCGTCGTTGTACTTCGACGACAGCGCGCTCATGGCGTCGAACATCAACGTCATGCTCCAGTGCACTTCGTCGCCCCCGCCGGCAAAGACAATGTCCTGCTTGCCGGCCTGTATCTGCTCCATGCCGTTGCCGATGCAGTGGGCGCTGGTGGCGCATGCGGAGCTGATGGAGTAGTTGACGCCCTTGATCTTGAACGGCGTGCTCAGGCACGCCGACACGGTGCTGCTCATGGTGCGCGGGACCATGTAGGGGCCGACTCGCCGCAGGCCTTTGCTGCGCAGGATGTCGGCCGCGGCGACGATGTTTTCCGTCGACGACCCGCCGGAACCCATGATCAGGCCGGTGCGGGGATGGGAGACCTCGGATTCCTCCAGGCCGGCGTCGGCAATCGCTTCCTGCATGGCAATGTGGGCGTAGGCAGCCGCATTGCCCATGAAGCGCAGGACCTTGCGGTCGATATGTTCGCTGGGATCGATGCGGATGGGCCCGCATACCTGGCTGCGAAAGCCCAGTTCCCCGTATTCCGCGTTGAACTTGATGCCGGAGCGGCCCTCGCGCAGGGATTCGACAATCTCCTGCTTGTTGGTGCCGATGCTGGAAACCGCGCCGAGCCCGGTGATTACTACACGTCTCACAGCACTCGTCCTCAGAAATCGTCGGTACGTGTGAACAAGCCGACCCGCAAGTCCGTGGCGTGATAGATCTCTCTTCCGTCGACCTCCATGACGGCGTCGGCGATACCCATGACCAGCTTGCGCATGATGACCCGCTTGACATGCACCTGGTAGGTGATCAGTTCATTGCGCGGCGTCACTTGGCCGCTGAACTTCACTTCGCCGGAGCCGAGCGCCCGGCCGCGTCCCGGACCGCCCAGCCAGCCGAGGAAAAATCCCACCAACTGCCACATGGCGTCGAGTCCGAGGCAGCCCGGCATGACCGGATCGCCGGCGAAATGGCAGTCGAAAAACCAAAGGTCGGGGCGAATGTCCAGCTCCGCGGTGACATGGCCTTTTCCGTAACGCCCGCCGGCCTCGCCAATATCCGAAATGCGGTCGAACATCAGCATCGGGGGCAGCGGCAGTTGCGCATTTCCGGGTCCGAACAGTTCTCCACGACCGCATTGCAGGAGCTCGTCTCTGGTATAGCTGTTTTTCTTCGACATCGAATTTGTTTGGCGTTGGCGTGAGGACCCCGGCGCCGGATGGCACAATCGGGGCGCGGCAGGGGGCATTATAGCCGTACCCGTCCGGGCGTGACAGCACGTGCCTTCCCCCCTGCCTGCACGCGGCAGCACCACGGGGCTAACTTCAGCACCGGCGGTTCGGTTCCGCCATGATGCAGGTCAAGTAAACCATTCTTCATCTGTGGGAATGGTGCCGCGGCGTGACCGCCGCGAACGCGGTTGACATCCCCCGGCACCCCGTCAAAATGGGCCCATGCCGAAGCCGACCACCAGCGTTGCCGTCCGCGGCAACCTGCCCGAGTACTCGGTGCGGGTCAGCAGCCGCGCCCGCTACATGCAACTGAAGGTGTCGCCGTTGGCGCGGGTCGAGGTGGTGGTGCCGCGGGGCTACGATGAGCATTTGGTGACGGCCTTTGTCAGCAAGCATCGGGAATGGCTGCACCGCACCCTGGCGCAGCTGCGCGCGGTTCGAATCGCCGATCCGGCCATCGACGGGCCGGTGCCCCGGCGGGTGGAGCTGGCGGCGTTGCAGGAGACCTGGCAGGTGGAATACCGGCGGCCGGCCGCGGGCCGGGCCGCGGCGCGCAGCGAAGCGGCCGCAGGCATCCTGCATCTGTCAGCCGCGAATGCCGAGGGCGCGCGCTCAGCGTTGTGCGCCTGGCTGTCCCGGCGCGCGCGGCAGACGTTGGTGCCCTGGCTGGACCGGTTGAGCAATGAAACCGGCCTGGGTTACGGCAGCGCCAGCGTGCGCGCGCAGAGGACCCGCTGGGGCAGCTGTTCAGCCCGGCGCCACATCAGCCTCAACCGGGCCCTGCTGTTTCTGCCGCCGCGCGCGGTGAGTTACCTGATGCTGCACGAGCTCTGCCATACCGTGTTTATGAATCACTCGAAGCGCTACTGGCGGTTGGTGGGCGCTTTCGAGCCCGAATACCAATCCTGGGACGCACGGCTCGGAGACGGCTGGCGCGATATCCCCCACTGGGCGTTTCCCTGACCGGTCCCGATCCATGGAATTCGGCATTATCGTCATTGGCGACGAGCTGCTCAGCGGCCGGCGCCAAGACCGTCATTTCGAGCAATCCGTCCGCATCCTGGGCCAGCACGGCCTGACGCTGGCCTGGTGCCGCATCATCGGTGATGACGAGCGGCGGATTACGGCCACGCTGCGCGAAACCCTCGATTCCGACGACGCGGTGTTCAGCTTCGGCGGCATCGGTGCCACGCCCGACGATCTCACGCGCCGATGTGCCGCCCGCGCCGCCGGCCGGGCCCTGGTCCGTCATCCCCGTGCCCTGGCCGAAATCGAGGCCCAGTTCGGCGAAGCGGCCTATCCGCACCGGGTGCTGATGGCCGACCTGCCCGAAGGCTGCGAGCTCATTCCCAATCCTTACAATCGCGTGCCGGGCTTCACGCTGGAGCGGCATCACTTTCTGCCCGGCTTTCCGCAATTGGCCTGGCCGATGATGGAATGGGTGTTGCTGCGCTACTATACCGACCAGTTTCAGTGCCAGCCGCCGGTGCAGGACGTTTTCGTGGTCTACGACGTTCACGAAAGCCAGCTCATGGACTTGATGGAGTCGTTCGTGAAGCGCCACCCGGATGTGCGTCTGTCGAGTCTGCCGACCATGGGCGCCGAGCGCCGGCGCATCGAGCTCGGCGTACGCGGCGCCCCCGAGCCGGTGCGGGTTGCGGCCGACGACCTGGCCGCCGCCCTGGACCGGGGCGGACTGACCTGGGAACGGGCCACCTGAAGCGTCTACGTTTGCCCGGTTCCTTCGCGGACATGGCGCCGGTAGGCGGCGAGGGCCTGCTCGCGGCTGGCGCGCAGGTCGACGATGGGCGCAGGATAGTGACGGCCGACCACCACGCCGGCCTCGTGCTGCACCTCCGGCGGCGCGTTCCAGGGCTGGTGGATCCAGCGCTTCGGCAGTGAGGCCAGCTCCGGCAGCCAGCGCCGCACGTAGGCACCCTCCGGATCGAACTTTTCCCCCTGTGTCACCGGATTGAAGATGCGGAAATAGGGGGCGGCGTCCGCGCCGCTGCCCGCCACCCATTGCCAGCCCATGCTGTTGTTGGCCAGATCCGCATCCACCAGGGTGTCCCAGAACCAACGGGCGCCGTGCCGCCAGGCGACGCGGCAGTTTTTGGTGAGAAACGACGCGCTGATCATGCGCACCCGGTTGTGCATCCAGCCGCTGTGCCACAGCTCGCGCATGCCCGCGTCGACGATCGGCACTCCGGTGCGGCCCGACTGCCAGCGCGACAGCGGCTCGCCGGGCGGCTCCTGCCAGGGAAAATTATTGAAGCGCGGGTTCAGCGCCTGCTCGGTCGTGAACGGAAAGTCCCACAGGATGTGATAGGCGAATTCGCGCCAACCCAGCTCCCGCAACAGGGCCTCGGCGCCGCCGTAGGCGCCGGCGGTGGTGGCGCCCAGCGCCTGCTGGCGCAGGGTCCAGGCCACCTGGCGCGGGCTGATTTCTCCATGGTGCAGGTGGGGCGACAGGCGGCTGGTGCCCGTCTCCGCCGGAAAGTCGCGCTGCCGCCCGTAGCCGGCGAGCCCCGAGCGGCAGAAGGCGGCTAGGCGCTCCAGCGCCGCCGTCTCGCCCGGTCGCCAGGCATCCCGCAAACCCTGATCCCACGGCTGTTGCGGGGCCAGCGCCAAGGCCTCGACGGGCAGTGACGGCAATGTCGCCGCCGTCCCCGGCCATGTCCTCGGTGTAGGCAGTGGAGGGGAGGCCAGCGGTTGGCGCAGGCAGGCGCGCCAGAAGGGGGTGAACACCCGGTACGGCCCGCCGCTTGCGGTGCGGACGCTGCCGGGCTCGAACAGCAGGCTGGCGTTGAAATCCCGGGTCTCCACCCCGCAACGCTGCAGCACCGCGGCGAGCCGGCGGTCACGCTCGGCCAATACCGGTTCGAAGGCACGGTTCCATACCACCGCCTCGGCACCGGTTTCGGCGGCCAGGGTTCGCAGGGTCTCCAGGCTGTCGCCGGCACGGATCACCAGTGTGGTCCCCAGGTCCTGAAGGGACCGCTGCAGGGCCTGCAGGCTATGGTGCAGCCACCAGCGCGCTGCGCCGCCCGGCGCCCATGGCGCCGCTTCTTGCGGTGCATGCACGTACACCGGGATTACCCGATCGGCCCGCGAAAGGGCGTGGTGCAGCGCCGGATTGTCGTGCAGGCGCAGATCGTTGCGAAACCAGACGAGACAGGTGGCCATGGCGCAACCTCGGACTGGGCGGGCGTGTGTGTCGGTGCCGCCGGCTCAGGAGTCGAGCCTGGGGGTGTCGGAGCGCTCGGGTGAAAACTCGGGGGCGGTCGGGGGTGCCAGGCCGACCACCTCGACCCGGGCGGCGGTGATGATGATAAACCCCCGCAGGCGGTTGTTGTGGTCCTCACTGTACTCGAACTGGTACGTACGCTGCAGGGTCAGCCACCCGCCTGGGCTGCGGGCCGGCCGCAGCCGGCGCAGGGCCACGGTGCCGTCGAGCAGTTGCAGCCCCTGGCGCCGGCAGGTTTCGGCGGCGACGCGGGTGCCCAGCTCCCGGGCTTTGAGCCCGCTGTACCACAGCCAGCCGGCGAGCAGGCCGAGGACCAGAACATTCAATGCCGAAAACGTGCCCATAACGATTGCGTTCGCCTCACACCGGCTCGGCGTGGCCCAGCCGTTCCAGGGACTCGGCGGCGATCTCGCGCACCTCGGCGTCCTCATCCTGCAGCCGCGGGCGCAGGTACGCCATCGCGGCGTCGCGGCCCGTGAGCCCCAGGTAGTGACAGGCGTCGCTGCGCACCCGGTGATCCCGGTGGGACGCAAGCCGGCCCAGCCCCGCGGTCAGCCCGGCCAGGGTATCGCTGTCGGCCAGATCCTCGATCAGGGCGCCCACCCCCAGGCGCACGGTGATGGCGGTTTCCGTGTCTTCGATCAACGGCAGCAGGGCATCGGCCCAGCGCGGTTCGTGTTCCAGCAGCCGCTGCACCTGGGCCAGGCGGCTGTCCTTGAGTTGCTGGGCGATGTATTCGCTCATGCCTTCCCCCCGTGCGGCAAGCTCGGCCCATTGGCGCAGTTCGGCCGCTGAGTGGAGGCCCTCGAGGACGAAGGGTCCGATCCGTATCCAGGGCACCGAGCGCACACCCAGTTCCGCGGCGCGCGCCGGCCGTTCGGCGATATTGACCACCTCCAGGGCACCGATGGCTCCATCCTTGACCAGCCCGGTGAGGGCCTCCAGCACCTTCGGGCAATAGGCGCAGCCCGGCGCGAGGAGCAGCAGTGCGTCGGGGGACGAGGGCGGGGTGGGGGTGGTAGCCATGGTGTCGCCGGGGTGGGGTCGGGGCCGACAGCGCCCGTGGGGCCGATGTCCAGTATACCAATGGTGAAGCGGCTCACAAGCGGGCCGCGGGCGGGTGCACCCGGTCAGGACGAGCAGCTCACCGCGATGTCCGCAGCCCAGTCGGGTGGCGGGGCGGCGTAGTGGTGCAGATCCGGGTGTTCGTCGAAGGGCCGTTGGAGCAGGTACAGGAGCCGATCGATCTCCGTGTAGTCCCCCTCTTCCTCGGCCTTGCGGATGGCTATTTCGGCCATGTAGTTGCGCAGCACGTACTTGGGGTTGACCTGCTGCATGCGTCGCTGGCGTTGCCGGTCGTCGCTGTGCTCGCGGCGCAGGCGTCGGCGGTAGCGCGCCAGCCAGTCATCGAGCCGCCGGCGTTCGCGTACCAGGGCGCGCAGTGCCGCGTCACCGCGTCCGTAATCCAGTCCAAGGCGGCTCAAGGTGCGGAAGAACAGTGTGTAGTCTGCGCCGCAGTCCGCCAGCAGCTGCAGCAGGTCCGCGCAAAGGGTACGGTCCTCGTCGTGGTCGCGCTGAAGCCCCAGCTTGGCCCGCATGTTGTCGGCAAATGCCGCCACCAGCGCCGGTTCGTAGCCGGCCAGCGCGGCCTGGGCCCGTTCGGCGGCTCGTTGCGGATCGTCATCCAGCAGCGGCAGCAGCGCCTGGGCCAGGCAGCTGAGGTTGAACAGCCCGATGGCGGGCTGGCGGTCAAAGGCGTAACGGCCGTGATGGTCGGAATGGTTGCAGACGAGTCCCGGCTGGTAGGCGTCGAGAAAGCCGAACGGGCCGTAATCCAGGGTCAGGCCCAGGATCGACATGTTGTCGCTGTTCATCACGCCGTGGGCGAAGCCCGCCGCCTGCCAGGCGGCGATCAGGCGTGCCGTGCGTTGCACCGCCTGCTCCAGCATCGCCAGACAGGGTGCCGCGCTGTCGCGCAGTTCGGGGAAGTGCTCAGCGATGACATGATCGGCCAGCTGCTGCAGCCGGTCGAACCGATTGCTGTAGTAGAAATATTCGAAGCTGCCGAAGCGCACGTGGCTGGGCGCCAGACGCACCAGCATGGCGCCGGGCTCGATCCGCTCCCGGTAAACCTCTTCGTTGCCGCCGATGATGCACAGGGCGCGGGTGGTGGGGATGCCGAGGCCGTGCATGGCCTCGCTGCAAAGGTATTCGCGGATGGTGGAGCGCAATACGGCCCGGCCGTCGCCGCCGCGGGAGTAGGGCGTCGGCCCGGCCCCCTTGAGGTGCAGGTCCCAGGTCTCGCCGGCGTCGTTGCGCACGGTGCCGAGGAGGATGGCGCGGCCGTCGCCCAGCCGCGGCACGTAATGCCCGAACTGGTGGCCGGCGTAGCACATCGCCAGCGGCCGCATGCCTTCGAGCCGGCGTTTGCCGCCCATATAGTCGACGAATTCGGGCCGCAGGGCCTGATCCGGCGCGAGATCCAGCAATGCGGCGGCGGACGGGTTGGCGCTCACCAGGTGCAGGTCGCCCGGCGGCGTCGGATCGACGGGGGTGTGGAAGCCGCCGCGCAGCCCTGCGTACCGGTTGTCGAAGCGGAGCTGTTCCAGGGATTTCATGCCGGCATGATGGCCGCGCGCCCCCGGCCCATCAACCCCGAATCCGTGCGGGTACTCGGCGCGCTATACTTAAAATTTCCGGCCCCGGGCACCAAAACTTTCTTTGATCCGGACCAGCGTGAGGAGCGGTCATGACCGAGCGGCAAGTTAAATCCATCACGCCGAAGCAGGCGTCGCAGTTGCTGGAGGACGATCCCCGTGCGGTTTTGATCGACGTGCGTTCCAACATGGAGTTTCTGTTCGTGGGCCATCCGCGCGGGGCCATCCACGTGCCGTGGATCGACGAACCGGACTGGAAAGTGAACCCCGACTTCGCGCGCGAAGTGCGCAAGGTCATTCTCGGCGGCATCAGCTGCCACGACGATGTGGGCTGCGCCCCCGTGGTTCTCATCTGCCGCAGCGGCAAGCGTTCCCTGGATGCCGGCGAGGCCCTGATCAAAGACGGCTTCACCCAGGTATACAACGTGCTGGAAGGCTTCGAGGGTGAGCTGGACGACAACCATCACCGCAGCACCCAGGGCGGATGGCGTTTCCACGGCCTGCCTTGGGAGCAGTGCTGAAGCGTGGCCGGCTCAGCCCGCTGAAACCCTGCGGCGGGCGTCGGTCGCTACGGCCGGTGGCGCTGCGGCGCCGGTGGCATCACTCTCCGCTGGACCGCCGTTCAGTTGCTCGACAATCCGTTGCCGAGCCAGCGCCGCCAGATCCCGACGCGCCGCGTGCCGGCTGGTGAGCGGTTCGCAGAAGTGGAGAGTGACCCGGGTCTCGCGTCGGGCGATGACCGCCAGCAGATGGCCGACGAAGCCGGCGTCACCGACGAACGCGGCAGCGCGGTCGATACCCCGGTCGTTTCGATAGCGCAACGCCACCGGCTGCACCGGCGCAGCCGTCTGCACCGCCGCCTGGAAGAACGCGTTGCGAAACGGACCGACGCTGTCGCCGACGCTGGTGGTGCCTTCGGGAAACACGACCACTCTCTGGCCTTCGGTGAGCAGCCCGGTGACCGTTTCCAGGCTGTAGGCCAGTCCGCCACCGCTGCGGCGTACGAACACGGTGCCGCACAACGACAACAGGGTGCCGATCAACGGCCAGCCCCTCACGTCGGACTTGGCGATGAAGCGCACCGGGCACACGCAGCCAATGGCGATCGCGTCCAGCCAGGAGACGTGATTGGCGGCGACCAGCGCCGCGCCCCGCGGCGCAATGCCGTTCCAATCAAGCCGCAGACCGACAATGGCCGCCAGGCGCCGATGCCACCAGCGTGCGGCCCGTCGGCCTGCGCCGACGCGGTCCCAGCCGGGTCCGCGGGCGGCGCGCAATGTCATTGCCGCCGCCATGCCCACCAGGACATGGACCATGACCGCTACGGCGCGGCAGCCGGTACGCAGAAATCCGGCCGGCTTGTTCAAGCGTCACATCCGCTGCATGAAATGGCGCCGGTAGCGGCGGGCGATGCGGTCGCGGTCCAGGAGCACCGGGACGTCGGCGACACCGAAATCCGCGTCGTGGTGTGGTTCGCCACAAATGACTGCGCCCTGGCGCAGATAGCCTTTGAGTAACGTCGGGATGGATACGGGGTGTCCGCCGGCGGCCACCGACAGCGGCAGCGGATTACGCGGCTGTAGACGCATGTCGGGCTTGGCGAAATGGTGTTCGCGCAAGCGCTCCATGACCGATGCCACATAGGCCGGACCATTGGCCAGGGGAATGCTGGCGCAGCCGATCAGGTAGTCGATGCGGTGCAGGTCGATCATGCGCGCGATGCCGTGCCAGACCATCGCCAGCACCAGGCCCTTGCGGTGCGCCGGGTGGATGCAGGTGCGGCCGACTTCCATGAAGCGGCCGTTGAGCCGTAGCACCGGGGTGAGGTCGAACTCGGTTTCCGAGTAGAACATGCCTGCGTCCATGGCGTCCTGGTCCAGCAGCAGTCGCGTGGTCGCGACCAGCTCGCCGCTGGCCTGGTTGCGCACCATGACATGATGGCAATAGGCATCGAACCGGTCGCGGTCCAGCCCGGGCACACGACATTGAATCCGCGCGCCCAGCTCATGGGCGAACACGCGGTAGCGCAGCCGTTGGCATTCCATGACGTCGTCGTGAGAGTGCGCCAGCGATATGAAGAAAGGCCGCCGGGTGCGGCTTGCCGCCGTAGCGGCCTGCAGGCATGGCGTATTCATGGGCACGTCTCCTCGTCTCCGCCACAGGGCTGGTGGCACTCTAACGGCGGCGCGTGAATCAGATGTGAACAGGGCTTTACGCTTTTCTTACCGGTGGCGCCGGGGCGAAAGAGCAAATAGGAAAGTTCAGTTGGCCGCCTTGCCCGATATGGGCAGCCCGGTGGCTGCCGTTCGGGAAGGGTGTCGGGGTGTAGTGAAGGGAGGCGGGTTGCAGGCGTTGGATCGCGGAGGGGTGAATGTGAATCAGCGAAAATCGACCACCCAGTCGTGGCTGCTCTTGAGGCCCAGCCGGTGTTGCTGCTGGTGGTTGCGGTATTCCAGGATCAGGGCCTTGAGGCGGCTCTCGGTGACGTCGGTGGGGTCGTTGATGTACTCGGCCACCAGCCGGTACATCTGCCATAACCACCAGTCGGTGGTGCGTTGTTTGTCCATCGTGCTCTCCGTTCGTTGCGTTGCTTATGGTTGCCCGGTGGATTACAGCAACTGTTTGTTTCAGCAAGATGAAGACCGGGACGGTCGTCGCTGCGCCGGGATCAAGACCCTGTGCGTCATGTGGAATTGCAGCGGCGCCGCGACTCCATATCTGAGTGAAACTCTCGGAAATCTGATAGACTCCAGCTCATGAGCAGTCCACATGAGAAGGTTGAGCGGCACCGCGCCCATGGTGCCGGGAGCAGTATCATGCAGCCGATGCATCACGACGACCGCGTCGCCATGACGCGGACGATCATTCACATACTCGACAGCTGGGGCATTTCCGATTCCGAGCAACTGGCGGTGCTGGCGCTGCCGGCGGGAACCCCGACCCGCGCCGTGCGCCGTTACCGCAAAGACACGCCGTTGCCGGAGGACCACCGGGTGATGGAGCGGGTCGAACACGTGGTCGGAATCGCCGAGGCGTTGAGAACGACCTATCCCCGCAATGCGCAAATGGGTCCGCGCTGGATGCAGCAGCCCCATCGCCGGTTTTCCAACCGGACCCCGGCACGTACCGTTGTCGCTGAAGGCCTTGGTGGATTGATCGCCGTCCGGGCCCATCTGGATTGCGCGTTTGCCTGGGAGCGCAGTGAAGGGATGGCGCAGAGCAAAGGGTAAAGTCGTAATCGTGCTGTTTTGCTCCTTTCGCTTTCCTCCTTGCCCTGTTCATTTCCGGCATCGGAAATGAACAGCTCGCCTGAATCCGAACCGCTCCCCCGCGTCGGCGTCAGCAGTTGCCTGCTGGGCCAGCAGGTCCGCTACGACGGCGGACACAAGCACAACGGCTACGTCACCCAGACCCTGGGGCGCTATTTCGAGCTGGTTCCCTTCTGCCCGGAAATGGCCATTGGTCTCGGCGTTCCGCGGCCGCCGATCCGCCTGGTCGCCGGCCCCGGCGACGCGGTGCGCGCGCTGCGCGTGGACGACCCTGCGTTCGAGGTGACCGGCCCGCTGGCGGAGTACGCCCGCCGTGTCGCCGACGACAATCCCGATCTCAGCGGCTACATCCTCAAGAAGGGCTCGCCCAGCTGCGGCATGGAGCGGGTGAAGGTTTACACCGAGGCCGGCATGCCGGCGCGGGGCGGCGTCGGCATCTACGCTCAAACGTTGATGGCCGCGCTGCCGCTGCTGCCGGTGGAGGAGGAAGGCCGCCTGATGGACCCGGTGCTGCGCGAGAACTTCGTGGAACGGGTGTTCGTCTACCAGCGCTGGCAGCGGCTGGTGGCCGGCGGCCTCACCAGCGCCAGGCTGGTGGACTTTCACACCGAGCACAAATTCAGCATTCTCGCCCACGACGAACCCGGCTACCGCGAAATGGGCCGGCTGGTGGCGCAGGCCGGCCAGGGTGACCTGGATGCCCTGGCGCAGCGGTACGTGCGCCTGTTGATGGGCGCGCTGCGCCAGCGGGCGACGCGCAAGCGTCATGCCAATGTGCTGATGCACATCATGGGCTATCTGAAACCGCACCTGGACGGCGCCGATAAGGAAGAGCTGCTGGCACTGATCGACCGCTACCGCTTGGGTCAGGTGCCGTTGATCGTGCCCATCACTCTGCTCAGACATTTCCTGCGGCGGTTCCCGGATCCCTATATCAGCCGCCAGCATTATCTGCAGCCCCACCCGGCGGAGCTGATGCTGCGCAACAGTCTCTGAGACGCCGTCCAGTGGCGAGGAGCTAGTAGCGAGTGGCGAGTAGCTAGGAACGGCTTTTGCTCCCAGCTACTCGCTACTCGCCACTGCGGTTCAATTGGCGTCGTGATCCCCGGTCAGGGGCACGAACGCCACCGGAATGACGACGCGGGTTTCGTTGGAGCCGTCCTCGGCCTTGGTGAGCAGCATCAGTTGCTGGCCGTAGTGGGAAGGCCCCACCGGAACCACCAGTCTGCCGCCGGGCTTGAGCTGGTTGATCAGCGGCGGGGGCACGTGCGGCGCCGCGGCGGTGACGATGATGCTGTCGTAGGGCGCATGTTCCGGCCATCCCTGGTAGCCGTCGCCCACCCGTACGCTGACATTGTCGTAGCCGAGTTGATGCAGGCGCGTGCGGGCCTGTTCGGCCAGTGTCGGGATGATCTCCATGCTGTAGACCTGCTGCACCAGCCGCGACAGCACGGCGGCCTGGTACCCCGATCCGGTTCCCACCTCCAGCACGACGTGGTCGGGCTGTGGTTCCAGGAGATCGGTCATCAGCGCCACCATGTACGGCTGGGAGATGGTCTGGCCGTCGCCGATGGGTAGCGGGCGGTTGTCGTAGGCGCGCTCGGCCAGGTTGGAAGGCACGAATTCGTCGCGCGGCACCTCGCGCACCGCGGCCAATACCTGCGCGGTGAGGGCTCCGCGGCCGGTCATACGCCGCGTGTAGCGCACTTCGGCGTCGATTTCCTGCATCAGGCGGTCAATGTCACGGTGGTTCCCGCTCAAGTGCCCTCCTGCCACGACGAAAGGTAGGCCTGCTGTTCGTCGGTGAGGCTGTCGATGGCGATGCCCATGGCATCGAGCTTCAGGCGCGCGATGCGCTGATCGATGGCGGTCGGCACCGGGTGCACGTGCGGTTCAAGCTCCCGGCCGTGGCCTACCAGGTGCCGCACGGCCAGCGCCTGGTTGGCGAAGCTCATGTCCATGACCGCGGCCGGATGCCCTTCGGCCGCCGACAGGTTGACCAGCCGTCCCTCGGCCAGCAGATACAGCCGCCGTCCGTCGGCGAGCCGGTATTCCTGCACCAGGGGACGGGCCAGGCGCGTGCTGACGGCCATTTCCTCCAGTGCCGGAATGTTGATCTCCACGTTGAAGTGTCCGGAGTTGGCCAGTACGCAGCCGTCCTTGGCCTGCTCCAGGTGCCGCCGGTCCACGACGTGTTTGTCGCCGCTGGCGGTGACGATGAAATCCGACTGCTCGGCAGCCGCGGCGAGCGGCAGGACGCGGAAGCCGTCCATGGCCGCTTCCAGCGCCCGCAGCGGATCGACTTCGGTAACGATCACCTGGGCGCCGTGGCCTTTGGCGCGCATGGCGATGCCGCGCCCGCACCAGCCGTAGCCCACCACCGTGAACACCCTGCCGGCCAGCAGGATGTTGGTGGCGCGGATGACGCCATCCAGTGTGCTCTGGCCGGTGCCGTAGCGGTTGTCGAACAGGTGTTTGGTGAGGGCGTCGTTGACGGCGATGACCGGGAACTTCAGGGCCCCGGCTGCCGCCATGGCCCGCAGCCGGATCACACCGGTGGTGGTTTCCTCGGTGCCGCCCTGCATTTGGGCCAGCAGGTCGGTGCGGGTCTTGTGCAGCTCGGATACCAGGTCGGCGCCGTCGTCCATGGTCACCCGGGGCCGGTGGTCGAGGGCCGATTGGATGTGGCGGTAATAGACTTCGGTGCTTTCGCCGCGGATGGCGAACACCGGGATGCCATGGCGTTCCACCAGCGCGGCGGCCACGTCGTCCTGAGTGCTCAGCGGGTTGCTGGCGCACAGCACCACATCGGCGCCGCCGCGACGCAGCAGGCGGGCCAGGTTGGCGGTTTCGGTGGTGATATGCAGACAGCCGCTGACGCGCACGCCAGCCAACGGCTGCTCGCGGGCGAACTCCTCCATCAAGCCGCGAACCACCGGCATTTGCTGCAGCGCCCACTCGATGCGCCGCTCGCCATCTTCGGCCAGGGAGGCGTCGCGGATGTGGTATTCGTGTTCGGTCATATCGGCCTCACCGGTGTCCTGGCCGGTTCCCGTCAGTTGCGCGTGGATGATCCCTGTGCCAGCAGATCTAGCGCGTCCTGTACCCGCGACAGTGCGGGGCGCATGCCGTAGTCCTGCTCCAGCCGCCTGGCTGCCTCTTCCGCGGAGTGCGGACGGGTCGCCATCTGTTCGATGAATCCGCTCACGTCCTCCAGCACCGCCCACGGATAGGTGATCCAGCGCCAGCGTACCACATGGTGGGCATAGTAGTCCGGCTGCACCGACGCACCGCGTTTGTGGTGCACCACGGCGATGCGCACCTCGGCCGGGGCGAAATCCTCCACGTGCCGGCGCGCCAGCGCCAGGGTGTCGCCCGTGTCGCTCACGTCGTCGGCGATCAACACCCGCGCGTCGCGCACGTCCACGCCCAGGCCTTCGGTCAGGCGCGCCTCGCCGGCTTTGCGGGCGCCGGTGGTGTAGTGCACGATGCGGATGGACGTGAGGTTGGTGATCCGGAGGTAATCGCACAGGATGCGCGCCGGCACGAAGCCGCCGCGGGCAATGGCCACGATCACATCAGGGTGATAGCCCGAGTCGCGGATCGCCAGGGCCAGGCGGCGTGCGAGGCGCTGGCTCATACTCCATGACACCAGCTCGCAACGAAACCTGTCTTGCATGGCGATGACCTGTCCGCTCCGAGGTAGTGATGATGGGGTCGCGGGCTGCATGGGCAGCCGCCGCGGTGCGGCGCATCGCGGTTTGCGCCGTGGCCGCCCATGGGCAAAGCTTAATCCATGGCACTGACCGTGCAAACGGCGCCAGTGGGCGAGGCGGCAATGGGCAGGGTGTATATCGGTACCAGCGGATGGAACTATCCGCACTGGAAAGACAGCTTCTATGCCGGTGTGCCGCGCAGGGACTGGCTGCGCTACAGCGCCTCATGCTTCACCGGGCTGGAAGTCAACGCCACTTTCTACGGCCTGCAGCGGCGCGAAACGTTCGAACACTGGGCCGAGCAGGTGCCGGCCGGCTTCCGTTTCGCTGTCAAGGGCAACCGTTATCTCACCCACACCAAACGCCTGCTGGAGCCCGGCGAGCCGATCCGGCGCGAACACGAGCGGGCCGCGGGGCTGGGAGACAAGCTGGCGGCGGTGTTGTGGCAGCTGCCCGGAAATTTTTCCTGCCACCTGAGGCGGCTGCACGATTTTGTCGGGGCCTTGCAAAGCTGGCCCGACGTCGCGCATGTGATCGAGTTCCGCCATCGTTCCTGGTTTCAGGACCCGGTGGCCGCGTGCCTGGCGGAGCGGGACGTGGGTGTGTGCATGTCCGATGCGGCCGACTGGCCGTTGTGGGATGCGGTCACCGCGTCCACCGTCTATGTGCGCCTGCACGGACACACCCGCACCTATGCCTCGCGCTACAGCACCCGCCTGCTCACCCACTGGGCCGAACGGGTGCGGGTGTGGTCGGGGCAGGGCCGTGACGTGCATGTGTATTTCGACAACGACGCGGAAGGCGCGGCCCCCCGGGACGCGCTCCGGCTGCTGGCGCTGGTCGGCGCCACCGCGGGGGGCTGACCGCGGCGCCGGCCGGTGCGTTGTCAGTTCGTCAGCCCGGGCTCCGGCGCGGGGCGCGCCGGCTG
>JARRNJ010000024.1:0-29611 GCA_037385045.1 Gammaproteobacteria bacterium
CTTGCCGACGGGCGCCCGCCCGCGTCTGCTAACGTAATGACTGAACTGAAAAACGACCGTCTCTTGCGCGCATTGCTGCGCCAGCCGTTGGATGTGACCCCGGTCTGGATCATGCGCCAGGCGGGTCGGTATCTCCCCGAATATCGTGCCACGCGCGAACAGGCAGGCAGCTTCATGGACCTGTGCCGGGATCCCGAGCGTGCCTGCGAAGTGACCCTGCAGCCCATTGACCGCTTCGGTCTGGATGCGGCCATTCTGTTCTCCGACATTCTCACCATCCCCGACGCCATGGGCCTGGGGCTGTATTTCACCGAGGGCGAGGGGCCGCGTTTCCGCAAGCCGATCCGCAGCGAATCCGATATCGCGGCGCTGGGGGTGCCGGATCCCGAGCAGGAATTGCGCTATGTGATTGACGCGGTGCGCACTATCCGGCGCGAGCTGCACGGACGGGTGCCGTTGATCGGTTTTTCCGGCAGTCCGTGGACACTGGCCACCTACATGGTCGAAGGCGGAAGCGCAAAGTTCTTCGCCAACACCAAGGCGCTGATGTTCGACCGCCCTGACCTGATGCACCGGCTGCTGGATGTGTTGGCCCGGTCGGTGAGCGATTATCTCAACGCGCAGATTGCCGCGGGCGCCCAGGCCGTCATGGTCTTCGACACCTGGGGCGGTATGTTGACTCCGCGGGACTACCGCGAGTTTTCGCTGCGTTACATGCGCGATATCGTCAACAGCCTGACCCGTGAGAACGAGGGCAGGCGCGTGCCGGTGACGCTGTTTACCAAGGGCGGCGGCCAGTGGCTCGAAGACATCGCTGCAACCGGATGCGATGCGGTCGGCCTCGATTGGACGGTGGATATCGGTGCCGCACGCCAGCGCGTCGGTGACCGCGTTGCCCTGCAGGGAAACATGGACCCCTGCGTGCTGTACGCTTCCGCCGAGCGGGTTCGCGCCGAGGTCGGGACGATCCTGGAGCAGTTCGGCAGCGGCAGCGGCCACGTGTTCAACCTTGGCCACGGCATTCACCCTTCGATCGACCCGGACCGGGTGGCCGCCCTGGTCGAGGCGGTTCACGAATTGAGTCCGCGCTATCACGGCTAACCGGCGGCCGCCGGCAGGCTTCGCCGCCGGGTAGTGCGCCGGACACCGGCGGGGCCATCGCTACGCAACGCTCCTGCAGGGCGCCACGACTGGGGCAAACGCGGGTTTTTCGGGCCACAGCGGTGCGGCGGCTCGGGCTGGACGACTTTCGTCCTGGTTTCGGGGCGCCGTCGAGGCGTGGTTTTGTTGGCGGCTTCGGTTGATGTATCCGCGATGGGAGTCATTTCGCGCGATGAATGAGAGGCTCACGACACGCTTGGGACTGAACAGCCTGCGGGGCCGCTACCTCTACGCGGCCGGATTCATCGCCCTGGTCGTCGTCGCCGGGGGCTGGACCGGGCGCAGCATCCTCGGGCGCAGCGCTGCCGACAGCACCGCCAATATCCAGCGCCGCAACCAAGTCGTGCACGACAGCCGGCTGATACGCAATGCGGTCTGGCGCGCCGAGTATGCGTTGCTGGCCTATATCCTGTCTCCCTCCGACCGAGATCGGCAAGCGGTAACCTCCAACCTGGACCTGGCCCTCGGCTACGCCGAAACGTTGCAGTCGGTGTCTCTGCCGCGCAACGCCAGCGGATTCCACAATCTGCCAGTGCTGGTCACAGACCTGAAGCGGCTGAAGGAGAAGGGGCTGGGGCTGATGGAAATCCGCGACACGCCCGACCGCCTGTTCCCGAGCATGGCCATCGTGAGCGGCAGCATGGCCGAGGCCAGCCAGGATTTCCATGCGGCGGCAACGCACGCCATCGAGGCGCTGGCCGGCGGCGTCGGCCCGGCTCACTCCGCCAGCGGTCAAGTGGTGCAGGTGCGCCGGCTGTGGAGCCGCATGATCAGTGCGTTTCGCGTCTACGTCATCCGGCGGCTCGGCACCTTCGGCGACACCGAGGCCGGGCGGCACGCGCCGTCCCGCGATGTGGAGGTGCTGTATGGCGAGGTGCTGAAGCGCCTCGGCCATTTGGAACAGCCGGTCGCGGCGCTGCGCCCGGGCATCCGCGTTCGTGCCTCACTGGCCCGCATGAACCGGGCCGCCCACGTCTGGCACCAGTCGTACACGAAGGTCATGGCGCTCAACGCATCGAATAACTGGCGTGGCGACATTCCGTTCCTGAAAAGCGAAATTCAACCGCTGCTGATCAATATCCGCGGGATCCTGGAGAAGCTGGACCAGGATATGGAGCATTCCGCGCGCGCGGATGTGGGGGCGTTTCAGGCTACCGCGGACTACATCGCGCGCGGCCAGCTGGTCAGCAGCGCGTTGGTGCTGCTGTTGGTGGCGGCGGGATTTTTCTACCTCGAGCGCCAGGTGCTCAAGCCGGTCGCACGTGTGTCCCGGGCCCTGAAGGAGGCGTCGCTGGGCAATGCCGTGCAGGAGCTGCCGGCGGTGCGAACCGTGGAAACCCGGCAGCTGGTGGAGGCGTTCCGGGAAATGGCCGAGCTGGTGCGCCACCGCCAGACGGCCCTCGAGCACCAGGCGCTGCACGATGCGCTGACCGGGTTGCCCAACCGCTCGCTGCTGCAGGATCGCCTCCAGCAGGCGATCCTGGGAGCGGCGCGCAGCAACGGGCAGGTGGCACTGCTGATGCTGGATCTCGACCGCTTCAAAGAAATTAACGACACCCTGGGGCATCACGTGGGGGACGTGGTGTTGCGTACCGCGGCCACCCGGCTGCAGCAACTGCTGCGCAAGTCTGACACGGTGGCGCGCCTGGGCGGTGACGAGTTCGCGGTACTGTTGCCGTCCACCGACCAGGAGCACGCTCAGCAGGTGGCAGCCCGAATTGTCGAGTGTCTCGAGCGGCAAATGACCGTGCATGAGCAGAAGCTCTACACCAGCGGCAGCCTGGGCATCGCCCTGTATCCCCAGCATGGTGCCAGCAGCCAGACGCTCATCAAGCGTGCCGATGTGGCCATGTATACGGCCAAGCGATCCAGCGAAGGCTACCGGATGTACGATGCATCCGCCGATCAGCACAGCGTCGCGCGGCTGTCATTGATCAGCGATTTGCATCGCGCTATCGAGGATGACCGCCTGGCGCTGCACTACCAGCCGAAGCTGGAACTCAAGTCCAGGCGCGTCATCGGCGTGGAGGCGTTGGTACGCTGGCAGCATGACGACAACGAAAAATTCACCACCGCCGATATCATCGCCCTGGCGGAGCAAACCGGGATCATCAAGCCGCTGACGCAGTGGGTGCTTAATCGGGCGTTGGCCGAATGCGTGGCCTGGAACGAAATGGGTCTGTCGATGAGCGTCTCGGTGAACCTGTCGGTCTGGAACCTGCAGGACCGCAACCTCGTGCCGCAGATCCGGGAGCACCTGGCCAACTGGCGTTCTCCGCCCAACCGTCTGATCCTGGAAATCACCGAGGGCGCCATGATGGCCGAGCCGGACCGGGTGCTGGCGACCCTGACCGAGCTCGACAAAATGGGCATCGGGCTGTCCATCGACGATTTCGGCACCGGTTTTTCGTCCCTGGGCTATCTGAAGAAACTGCCGGTGGACGAACTGAAGATCGACAAGTCGTTTGTCATCAGCATGACCGAGGACGACAACGACGAGACCATCGTCCGCTCCACTATCGATCTGGCGCACAATCTGGGTTTGCGCGTGGTGGCCGAGGGAGTGGAGAACGCGCGTACGCTGCAGCTGCTGGCGGATCTCGGCTGCGACATGGTGCAGGGGTACTACCTGGGCCAACCGATGCGCGCCGACGCGGTGCCGGCCTGGCTTGAGCGCTTACCCCTCACGGTGCCTGCAATCAGCGCGGATGAGTAATCGGGTCAGTGGCGGGCATCGCCGGGCGCAGGCGCTTCCCGCCCTCCTGACGCTACCGCGGCGGGCTCGACCTGGGTGTAGAGGAACGAGTTGCTGGCAATGACATCGCCGGCCTGATTCACCACCGACACGGTCCATTCTCCGGTCTGGTCGGGCAACAGGGACTTGCGCGACCAGACCCGCCAGCGCGGCCCGCGCACCTGAAACTGGACCTCGGCCACCGTGGTGCCCTCGTACTGCCAGCGATGGGTGACCGTCTGCCCCGACAGCCCGCGGAGGTCGGTGAAATAGTAGATCGTGTGCTCGTTGTTGCCGAGACTGAGGATCCGGTTGACGGGCTCCCGGTCGGCGATGCCGCTGGTGAACGCCGCGCGGACCACGCGGCCCGGTTCCGGGGCCGCCGCTGTCGAAGCGGTTGCCGGCGCCGGATCGACGTCCGGGGCGGCGGGTGTCGGCGGCTGAGCCAGTGTCAGGGCCGGCAGCAAAGCAGCGGCCAAAATGAGGAGTGTTTTCATCGTTACTGCTCCCGCCGGGCGCGATGCGGGGTGCCCGGGCCAGTGTGTCACCACTATGCGCACGGGTACCGGCCCGTGTCCGTGCACTGCTTCACAGCCCGCACGCTGGACGGCGTCGTTTGTGATTCCACTCACGTCTAATGCCTGGCCTGGTGCGGCTGCAGCAGGGGTTCAAGGTGGGGCCAGACGTTGTCCAGCAGCCGCCGTTGTGCGTTCTGCGCGGGATGAATGCCGTCACCCTGCATCCGTTCCGGGTGACCGCCGATTCCCTGCAGCAGGAACGGTACCAGGGGCACGTTCAGCGACCGGGCCACCTGGGCGTAGACCTGATGGAATGCATGGGTATAGCCAGGACCGTAGTTGGGCGGCAGGCGTATGCCGAGGAGCAGTACCCTGCTGCCGTGCCGGCGGGCGGTGACCACCAGCGCCTCGAGATTGGCGCGCATTGCCTTGAGCGACAGCCCCCGCAGGCCGTCATTGCCGCCCAGTTCGATAATGACCACGGCCGGGCGGTGGCGCTGCAGCGCCGACGGCAGACGCGCCCGGGCGCTGCTGGTGGTATCGCCGCTGATGCTGGAGTTGATAACCTTGTAGTCAAGGTCGCGCTGATCGAGTCGTTGCTGCAGCAGCGCCACCCAGCCTTTGTCCACATCGATACCGTAGCCGGCGCTGATGCTGTCGCCCAGCACCATGATCACCGGGGTGCGGGCATGGGCCGCGGCGCCGAGCAGCAGCGATACCATCAACAGGAGTATGCGTCGCATGCGGGAAAACCCCTCCGAGCCGATTGTGCAAGTGAGCCACGTGACCAAGCAAGTGCCCAGCCCCGAAGGCCCTCTGCGCATCCTGGACGATATCAGCCTGACCGTCGACTACGGCGACACGGTTGCCATCCTGGGCGCGTCCGGCTCCGGCAAATCCACGCTGCTCGGACTGATGGCGGGGCTTGATACCCCCAGCAGCGGCAGCGTGCGGTTGGGCGGGGTGGAACTGACGCATCTCGACGAGGACGGACGCGCCCGGCAGCGCGCCGGACGGGTGGGCTTCGTGTTCCAGTCGTTCCAGCTGCTGCCGGGACTGACCGCGCTGGAGAACGTCATGCTGCCGGTGGAGCTGGCGGGCGGCGAGCATCCCGTCGAGCAGGCGCTGGGGGTGTTGGGGCAGGTGGGCCTGCACAGCCGGCGCCACCACTACCCCAATCAACTCTCCGGAGGCGAGCAGCAGCGGGTGGCCATCGCGCGGGCGTTTGCGGCCGCGCCGCAGGTGCTGTTTGCGGACGAGCCCACCGGAAACCTGGACCAGCACACCGGCGCCCATATCAGCGAGCTGTTGTTCGCCATCAATCAGGCGCACGGCACGACCCTGGTCCTGGTGACCCACGACCCGGCGCTCGCCGGGCATTGCCAACGCCGCCTGGAACTGGACGCGGGCCGCTGGACACATGCGGCATGAACGCCGCCCGGTTTTCCCTCCGGGCGCTGCGCCGCGAATGGCGCAGCGGCGAGGTGCGGGCACTGTTCGCGGCGGTGCTGATCGCCGTGGCCGCAATCACCTCGGTGGGCTTTTTTGCCGACCGAATCGAGGGTGCGCTGCGGTTGCAGGCCGGCGAACTGCTGGCCGCGGACCTGCGCGTGGTCTCGCCGACCGTGCCGCCGGCGAACTGGTTCAACGCGGCCCGGCAGGATGGTCTGCGCACCGCGGAAACACTGTCGTTCCCGAGTGTGGTGGTGGCCGGCGACCGCACGCACCTGGCGGCGGTAAAGGCCGTGGGTCCGGCCTATCCGCTGCGCGGACGATTGCAGACGGCGCGCCGGCCGTTCGGCCCCACCCGGGTCGCCGCAGCGGGCCCCGGCAAGGGTTCCGTATGGGTCGATCCCCAGCTGTTCCGTGACCTGCGTCTGCGCCTGGGCGACGAGGTGCAGGTGGGGGCGGCGTCGGTGCGGGTGACCCGGGTGCTGGCCTATGAGCCGGATCGCGGCGGGGATCTGTTCAGCGTCGCGCCGCGCCTGATGATGAACCTGGCCGACGTGCCGGCCACGCGCCTGGTGCAGCCGGGCAGCCGGGTGCGCTACGCGTTGTTGGTGGCGGGCGCGCCCCGGGCCGTGGCCCGCTTCCGAAGCTGGCTCAAGCCGCGCCTGGACGCGACCCAGCATCTCGAAGACCTCAGCGATGCGCGTCCGCAGTTGCGAACGGCCATCGAGCGCGGCCGCCATTTCCTCGGCCTGGCGGCGCTGGTGGCCGTCCTGGTGGCTGGTGTGGCCATCGCCATCAGCGCCCGTCGCTACGCCGCCCGGCACCTGGACAACGCCGCCGTGCTGCGCTGCCTGGGGGCGGGGCAGGGGTGGCTGACCCGCACCTACCTGCTGCAAGTGTTGTGGATCGCCGTGGGTGGGGGCGTTGCCGGCACCTTGCTCGGGTTCGGGGCCCAGTCGGTGCTGGCGGCGCTGTTGGGCGGCGTGGTGGGCGGGGACCTGCCGCCGCCGGGGTGGCTGCCGGCGTTGGCGGGGTTGAGCGCCGGGCTGGTGGCGTTGTGTGGTTTCGCGCTGCCGCCGCTGCTGCGCATCCGGCGCGTGCCACCGCTGCGCGTGCTGCGCCGGGACCTGGGTCCGCTGCCGGCCGGGGCGGTCAGCGTGTACGGCAGCGGGTTGGCCGCGGTAACGGCGTTGGCGGTGTGGCAGGCCGGTGAACTGCGTCTGGCGCTGATGTTTCTCGGCGGCGCCGCCGTCACGGTGCTGGCGTTGGGCGGTTGTGCCTGGCTGTTGGTCCGTGCCTTGTCGGGCCTGCGGCGCCGGGTGGGGGTGGCATGGCGCTTCGGCCTGGCCAATATCGTGCGCCGTGCGGGGACCAGCGCGGTACAGGTGCTGGGGTTCGGCCTGGGCGTCATGGCGCTGGTGCTGCTCACTCTGGTGCGCACCGACCTGCTGTCCGACTGGCGCCACAGTCTGCCGCCGGACGCCCCGAACCAGTTCGCCATCAATATCCAGACGGCGCAGCTGCCGGCCGTGCGGGACCTGTTCCGCTCGGCCCGGCGCACACCACCCCGGTTTTATCCCATGGTTCGCGGTCGTCTGGCGGCGGTCAACGGTCGGCCGGTCGATCCGTCCACTTACAGCGACCCGCGCGCCCGGCATCTGGTGGAGCGGGACTTCAATCTGTCCTGGGCCGAGCGTCCCCAGGCGGGCAACCGGGTGGTCGCCGGGCACTGGTGGCCGGCCGCCGGTGCCGGCATCCACGAGTTCTCGGTGGAGGCCGGCATCGCCCGGCGCCTGGGCATTCACGTGGGCGACCGGCTCACCTACCGGGTTGCCGGTGAAACCGTCGACGGCACGGTGACCAGTTTGCGCTCCGTGCAATGGGACAGCTTTCATCCCAACTTTTTCGTCGTCGCACCGCCGGGGCTGCTGCAGGGCTATCCAACCACCTGGATCTGCAGTTTCCACCTGGCGGCGCGCGACAAGGATTTCATCAATACCCTGGTGCGCAGCTTCCCCAACGTCACGGTGATTGACGTCGAGGCGCTGATGAGCCAGGTGCGCCGGATCATGGACCGGGTTTCCCTGGCGGTGCAGTACGTATTTCTGTTCACTCTCGGCGCGGGCTTGGTGGTGCTTTATTCGGCGGTGCAGGCGACCCAACACGAGCGCCTTCACGAGGGCGCGGTGCTGCGCACCCTGGGGGCGGGGCGGCGCCAGCTGCTGCTGGGGTTGATCGGTGAGTTCGTCACTCTGGGACTGCTGGCGGGCCTGCTGGGCGCCCTCGGCGCCAACGTGGTGGGCTACTTCCTGGCCGAGCATGTGCTGGATCTGCCGCTGAAAATCCACCCGCTGTGGTGGCTGGCGGGAATGTTGGCCGGCGGTATCGGCGTGGGACTGGCCGGCATCGTCGGTGCACGGCACGTGCTGCGGCAGTCGCCGTTGCAGACGTTGCGCCGGATTTAGCGCGATACCTGCGTGAGGTGTTTGGTTTGGGTGGCTGCGGGAGAGAAAAGGGTAAAGAGGAAAGGGTAAAGAGGAAAGGGTAAAGAGGAAAGAGGAAAGCAAGACGGGAGTCGCCGCCAACTTTGCTCTTTCTTCTTTACCCTTTTCTCTGGCTCCCGTAGGTTGCGTCAAGGCCGAAGGCCGGACGCGACATAGCGGCCGTTGGCCCGGCGAGCCCGCAGTGTGGCCGCGGTCAGTTCGGATAGTCCGCCGGATAAGGAATCCGCGCGACTCCGGTGTCCACCGCAGCGCGTGCGATGGCCGGTGGCACGAAATCAATCAGACGCGGGTCCAGGGGCGTGGGAATGATGTAGCCCGGGCCGAATTCCAGCCGTTCCAGGCCGTAGGCCTGTAGCACCGCGTCGGGCACCGGCTCCCGCGCCAGGTCCTTCAGTGCATGCACCGCGGCGATCTCCATGGCGGTATTGATGGTGCGCGCCCGGACATCGAGGGCGCCACGGAAAATGAACGGAAAACCGAGCACGTTGTTGATCTGGTTGGGGTAGTCGGTACGGCCGGTGGCCATGATCAGATCGTCACGGGTTTTCAGTGCCAGTTCGGGTCGGATCTCCGGCAGCGGGTTGGCCAGGGCGAACACCACCGGTTTCGAGGCCATTGAATTGAGCATCTCGGTGTTCACCAGGTCCGGCTCGGACAGGCCGATGAACACGTCGGCGCCGCGCATGGCGTCGGCCAGGGTGCGGTCGTCGGTGTCGATGGCGAACGCCTGTTTCTGCGCATTGAGATCGTCGCGGCCGCTGTGAACCACGCCTTTGCGGTCCACCATGCAGATGTGGTCGCGCCGCGCGCCCAGCTCCATCAACAGCTTCATCGATGCAATTCCGGCGGCGCCGGCCCCGACGCAGACCATGCGCGCGGCGTCCAGGGACTTGCCCTGCAGCTCCAGGGCATTGAGCAGTCCGGCGCAGAGGATGATGGCGGTGCCGTGCTGGTCGTCGTGGAACACCGGGATGTCGAGCATTTCGATCAGGCGGCGTTCGACCTCGAAGCATTCCGGGGCCTTGATGTCTTCGAGGTTGATGCCGCCGAAAGTCGGCGCGATGCGTGCGACCGTATCGACCAGGACGTCCACGTCGGTGGTGTCCACCTCGATGTCGAACACATCGATGTTGGCGAAGCGCTTGAACAGCACGCCCTTGCCTTCCATCACCGGCTTGCCCGCCAGGGCGCCGACGTTGCCCAGCCCGAGTACCGCGGTGCCGTTGGTGATGACGCCGACCAGGTTGGATTTTGCGGTATAGCGGTAGGCCAGCTCCGGGTCCGCGGCGATGGCGCGCACCGGTTCCGCCACGCCCGGCGTGTACGCCAGCGACAGGTCGCGCTGGGTCGCGCACGGTTTGGTGACCTGGATGGCTATCTTGCCGGGGACGGGATTGGCGTGATAGTCGAGCGCCGCCTGCTTGAGATCGTCTGCCATGGGGATGGCCTCGCGTTGGTCGTCAGTTCTCGATCTGGAGCGCGGCGGGATGGCGGATCCGCATCTGCGGGCGGCCGTGATACCAATGCACCCAGCCTCTGGCCAGAACCATTTTCCCCTTCAGCATAGTCCAGTTGCCGGGAGGGAAGTAGTGGAGATCGGGGCGGGCGATGCGCAGCGCCATGCCGCCGGCAAGGTCAAGCCACACCGAGCGACCCGTCGTGCCTACGTGGGCCACGCGGCCGCGGACCAAACGGTAACCGCGCGTGCCGCGCGGGAGCCGCTGCGCCTCCACTGGCTGATACCGCGGCAGCGCCCAGATGCCGCGGCGAGCGGCGCGGGCGCGGCGTTCGGCCTGCCGATAGCAGTCGATATTCCAGAGATTGGGGGGGACCGCCAGCGTCGTGGCCAGGCCCCGCTGCAGCAGCCACTGTTCGACGTTGGTGCCGTCGTCGAGAAAAATGTGGGCCAGGGTCCTGCCGTAATGGTCACGGCGCTGGACGTCGTAGCGCAGCTCGACCCGGTGATGGTGCCGGCGCAGCAGTCCGCGCAGCTGCGCGGCGGCGCGCACACCGAATGGTTGGGCGGGTTTGCCGTCGTGGGCGATCTCGGGCGCGTTGATGCCGATGAAACGGACGTGCCGGGCGTCCGCGAGCTTGATGGTGTCGCCGTCAAAGACGTAACTGACCCGCGCCCTGGCATCGACATGATCCGCGCCACAGGCGGCGCCTTCGGCGGCCGGCCACCAGGCCAGCGCCGCCAGCAGGGCCAGGCTCGCAAGGCGCGCCAACGAAAAAAGGGCGCCCGTTCGGGGCGCCCTTTCGCCGTACACACCGCCAGGCATGTCGGAATGGTTACTTCTTGATGCCGTACTTGCGCCGGAACTTGTCCACCCGGCCGCCGGTGTCGACGATCTTTTGTTTACCGGTGTAAAACGGGTGGCACTGGGCGCACACGTCCAGATGGATTTCGTCCTGGTCCATGGTCGACCCGGTGACGAAGCTGTTTCCACAGCTGCAAGTGACTTTCACCTCGCGATACGAGGGATGGATATCCGCTTTCATGGTGCAACCTCAAACGTGAATTCGGTTCCAAGGCAAACGCTGCGCGGCCTTGACAAGGGGCGCTTATCTTACGTGGATCGGCGGTCTGCGGCAAGTCCCGCCCCATGACGGTCAACCGGTTAGCGGCGAAACGGCAGGATCGTGGCCCGGCGGGCGCCCGGCCCCGGGCGGGCCGGCGCGCTTCCCTGCAGGGTGTGCAACAGGCCGTCCTGCGCCAGCACCGAATCCCACATCATGCGCGACAACGCCAGGCAGGCCGCCATGGGTGTGGCGGCGCGGCGGCGCACCTGGTCGATACGCCACTGGAGCCGGCGCAGCGGCAGGCGCCGGTTTTCCGGCAGCCGGTCGATGAGATCGTCGATGGCTTGCTGGCGCTGGCGCTCGAACTCCGGCAGGTCCTGACGGGCGAGCCGGGACCAGTGGCCGAAATCAAACGCCGGGGCGGTGCAGCGGTGCTGACCCATGGGATTCTCCGGTTGCCATCGGTGCAGCGCGTCGGGGGGGCATGGGGCCGCGCTTACCAAAAGCATATCACAGCCGCCAGAACCGGCGCGCTACGGCGCCGCCGCGGCGACCACGCGTCAACAAAGTTGTGACGAAATCGTGCTAACTGTATGTTGAGATTGCGCTTTGGCTGTTATCCACAAATCCTGTGGATAACTCTGTGGATGGAATGGGATCAAAACGGCCAACTCACCGTCGCGAAAGTGATTGTTACGAAACGGTCACAAAATAGCCAGGCCTTTTTATATAACGAAAACAATCAACTACCGCCCCTGGGTAGTGGATCATGGGCTCGGCACGGAAATTTGGCGTTGTTTCCCGGTCGCTTACGCCACCTGTGTATAAGCGCGGCCGGCGAGTACGGCGGGCGCGCCCTAGGCTGATTCGGCGGCGAAAAGGGCCACCAGGTCGTTGAGGAACCGCCGCCCCAGGGCTGTGGGCTGCAGCCGCCCGCCGGCGTGCTGCAGCAGCTCCTGTGTCGGGGCCCGCGCCAACAGTGCTTCGATGCGCCTCAGCGGGATGCCGGTACGCGGCTCGAAAGTGGCCTCGGCGACGCCGTTGGTGAGGCGCAGGCCGTTCATCATGAACTCCAGGATCAGGTCGCTATCCTCCAGGCGCTGCTCGCCGGCGACGGCGGCCCCTGTCGCCGCCCGTTCCTGGTAATCGCGCGGATGGCGGTGCTTCCAGCGTCGGCTGACCCGGCGCCGGGCCGGATCAGTGTGCTTGCCGTGGGCGCCGGCGCCAATGCCGAGATAGTCGCCGAATTCCCAGTAGTTGAGGTTGTGCCGGCAACGCCGTCCGTCCTTGGCGTAGGCCGAAACCTCGTATTGGCCAAAGCCGCGCCGGGCCAGCAGTGACTGGCCGGCCCGCTGCATCGCCCAGACCGTCTCGTCGTCGGGCAGGCTCGGCCGCTGGTGCCAGAACAGGGTGTTGGGCTCAACGGTGAGCTGGTACCAGGACAGGTGGGTTGGCTCCAGGTCCATGGCGCTGCGCAGGTCGCGCAGCGCCTGGCTCGGCACCTGCCCCGGCAGGCCGAACATCAGGTCCAGGTTGAAGTTGTCGAAGCCGGCGTCGTGGGCGGCCTCGGCGGCCCGCGCCGCCTCGCGGCCGCTGTGGATGCGGCCCAGGCGTCCCAATAGCGTATCGTCGAAACTCTGTACGCCGATGGACAGGCGGTTGACCCCGGCGGCGCGAAACTCACCGTACTTGCCCCGCTCCAGCGTGCCCGGGTTGGCTTCGAGGGTGATTTCGGCGCCGGCCGCCAGCGGCACCCGGGCGCGGATACCGTCCAACAGGCGGGCGATGGCTTCCGACGAGAACAGGCTCGGCGTGCCGCCGCCGATGAACACGCTGATCACCTCGCGGCCGGCGGCGGCGCGGCGGTCGGTTTCCAGATCCGCGAGCAGGGCATCGACGTACGGGCGCTCAGGCAGTGGCTCCCCGGCGGCGTGGGAATTGAAGTCGCAGTACGGGCACTTGCGTACGCACCAGGGGATGTGGACGTACAGGCTCAGCGGCGGCGGGGTCATCGCTGGAGCGTTGTCGGTGGACATTGCGGTTGGGGGGCGCTCAAAGCTCGCAGGCCAACAGGCCCAGCTCGACCTGGTCGGTGGGAACCGGCATGCGCACCCGGTGGCCGCCACCCGGAGCTTCGTCCACGGCCGCGCCATCCGGCGTTTCCATGTATTCGAGGCGGAAGCGCTGGTTGCCCGCTGGCAGGATCAGTTCCAGGGAGTCGCCGCGGCGGATCTTGTTCTTCACCAGCACCTCGGCCAAACCGCGGGCGCGGTCGTAGCCGGTGACTTCGCCGACGAAGCGCTGGCGGGCGCTTTCCGAGCGGCTCTGGCGGTAGTTCTGCCGGTCCCGCGGGGAATGACGCTGCAGGAAGCCGTCGGTGTAGCCGCGGTTGGCCAGCGTCTCCAGCGCCCCGTACAAGGCCGGATCGAAAGGCCGTCCCGCGGCGGCGTCATCGATGGCGCGGCGGTAGATCTGCGCCGTGCGGGCCACGTAGTAGTGACTCTTGGTGCGGCCCTCGATCTTCAGCGAATCCACCCCGATCCGCGCCAGCCGCTCCACGTGCTGCACGGCGCGCAGGTCACGGGAGTTGAAAATGTAGGTGCCGTGCTCGTCCTCTTCGATCGGCATCAGTTCCCCGGGCCGCTGGGTTTCCTCGATCAGGTAGGCGTGCTCCGCCAGGGGGTGCCGCCGCTCGTTGCCGGCACCGGCAAACAACGCCGGCTGCCGCATGGCGGCCATGGCGTCGAAGTCGATGCGCTGTGGCTGGCCGCCATCGTCCTCCTGAGCGTCGTGCAGCTTGTACTGCCAGCGGCAGGAATTGGTGCAGGTGCCCTGGTTGGGGTCGCGGTGGTTGAAGTAGCCCGACAACAGGCAGCGGCCGGAATAGGCGATGCACAGCGCACCGTGCACGAACACCTCCAGCTCGATGTCGGGACAGCGCTGGCGGATGTCCTCGATTTCGTCCAGGGACAGCTCCCGGGACAGGATCACCCGCTGCAGGCCCAGGGACTGCCAGAAACGCACTGCGGCGTAGTTCATGGTATTGGCTTGCACGGAAAGGTGGATGGGCGTGTCGGGCCAGCGCTCGCGCACCAGTTGGATCAGTCCCGGGTCGGCCATGATCAGCGCGTCGGGGCGCAGGGCGATCACCGGCGCCATGTCGGCTAAGTAGGAGTCCACTTTGGTGTTGTGGGGCAGCACGTTGCTGGCGACGAAGAACTTCTTGCCCAGCCGGTGGGTCTCGGCGATGCCGGCGGCCAGATTTTCCAGCCGGAAGTCGTTGTTGCGCACCCGCAGGCTGTAGCGCGGCTGGCCGGCATAAACGGCGTCGGCGCCGTAGGCCAGTGCGTAACGCATGCCATGCAGGGTGCCGGCGGGCGACAGCAGTTCTGGGGCAGGGAGTGCCATGACAAGGGCGCGGGGGATCGGCGGCAGTCGGGGACCCGATTATGCCCCAAACGGCGCCGCCGCCCAAGAAGCGAGGCTCAGATGTGGCGGGCGGCCTTCAATGCCTGCAGCAGTTTCTGCAGCGCCTGGCCGCGGTGGCTGAGCCGGTTTTTCACTTCCGGCGGCAGTTCCGCCGACGCACGGTCTTCGCCCGGGACGTAAAACGCGGGATCGTAGCCGAAGCCGCCGCTGCCCCGGGGCTCGAACAGGATACGCCCCTCCCACGTGCCCTGGCAGATGACCGGCGTCGGGTCCTGCGGGTGGCGCATGTAGACCATCAGGCACTGGAAGCGCGCACCGCGGTCGGCCTCGGGAACCCGCTCCAACTCGTGCAGCAGCTTGTCGAGGTTGTCCGCATCGGAGGCCTCGGGGCCGGCGTAGCGGGCCGAATAAATGCCCGGGGCTCCGTGCAGGACGTCCACCTCCAGGCCCGAGTCGTCGGCGATCGCCGGCAGTCCGGTGTGGTGGCAGGCGTGGCGGGCCTTGATGATGGCGTTCTCGACGAAGGTCAGCCCCGTTTCCTCCGCCTCCAGCACGCCGAAGGCCGACTGTGGGAGCGCCTCAATCTCGATGTTCGCGAGCAGTTGGTTGATCTCGCGGACCTTGCCTGCATTGTTGCTTGCCAGCACGACTTTCTTCATGGCGCCCACTGCCCCGCTCGGCTAGTCCCGTTCCAGCGCCTGGTGCTGGTGGTCGATCAGCCGGGTGATACCCGTCTTGGCGAATTCAAGCATGGTCATCAGCTCGTCCATGCGGAACGCGTGGCCTTCGGCGGTGCCCTGCACCTCGATGAAGGCGCCGGCTTCGTTCATCACCACGTTCATGTCGGTTTCAGCACTGGAGTCCTCGGCATAATCCAGGTCGAGCACCGGCTGGCCGTCATGAATGCCCACCGACACCGACGCCACGAAGCCGTGGATCGGGTTGTTGCGGATCATGCCCGCGTCGAGCATGTGATGGACCGCGTCGACCAGCGCCACGTAGCCGCCGGTGATGGAGGCGGTGCGGGTGCCGCCGTCGGCCTGGATTACGTCGCAGTCGATAGTGACGGTGTGCTCGCCCAATGCCTCCAGGTCCACCACGGCGCGCAGGGAGCGCCCGATCAGGCGCTGGATCTCCATGGTGCGGCCGCCCTGCCGTCCACGCGCCGCCTCGCGTCCCATGCGGCTGCCGGTGGACCGCGGCAGCATGCCGTATTCCGCGGTCACCCAGCCCTGGCCGCTGCCGCGCAGAAAGCCCGGTACGCGCGCCTCCACGGTGGCGGTGCAGATGACGCGGGTGTCGCCGAATTCCACCAGTACCGAGCCTTCGGCATGCTTGGTGAAACGGCGGGTGATGCGGATGTCACGTAATTGGTCGGGTGCGCGGCCGCTGGGGCGCATATCGGTTACCTTTCGTGCCGGGTTGTTCGGTCCCGCAGCCGCCGCGCCGGGTAGCTCCGACGCCGGCGCGGGCCGGGGCCTGTGTCACCCGAACCCCTGCAGCGGGGGTGAAAGGGCCACAGTATACATGCCATGGGCGGGCGGTTTCAGTCGCCGTCGAGTTCGTGGTGGTATTCGCGCAAGGCGTCACGGATGCTGCCGATGGCTTCGTCGAGCTGGTCGGAAGTGCGCCCGGAACTGGTCGGCACGCTGGACCGGCCGGCCTGCGATTCAGCGGGATCCACCAGCAGATCCGCCCGTACGCGCATAGTGATGACGCTGATGTTGTCGCTGTTGGGGTAAGTGGCCCGGTCGGCGGCATCCGCCATGCAGTCCGCTGCCTGCTGCATCGTCTCCGCCCCCAGCGCCGCGAGCATCTGCGCCTCGTCCAGGCCGCTCCACAGACCGTCGGAGCACAGCAGCAACACGTCGTCGGGCTGCAGGTCGACTGCCGGTGCGACCCCCACCGGCGGTGTTTCCTGGGGCCCGCCGAGGCAATAGGTGACATAGTTGCGCATTGGATGAGTAGCCATTTCCGCTTCGGTAATGGTGCCGCTCTGGAACAGCTCTTCGACGTAAGTGTGGTCCCGGGTCCGGGTCAGCACCTGGCCGCCGCGTATCAGGTACAGGCGGCTGTCGCCCACATGTGCCCACCAGGCGCAACCTTCCTGTACCAGGCAGGCCACAGCGGTGGTTCGCGGGTAGATGGGCGGCTGCTCGTCGAGCCCGAGCGCCACGATATCGCCGTGCGCGGCAATAATGGATTGGCGCAGAAATTCATCGGGATCGGTCATCGGCAGATCGTGGTGGTCGAATGCCCTGGTCATGGTGTCGATGAACCATTGGGCGGCGAGTTCACCGCGGGCGTGACCGCCCATGCCGTCGGCCAATAGCAGCAGCACAACGTCATGTCGTACCAGCGCCGCGCAGCGGTCCTGGTTGACGGCGCGGTTGCCGAGGCGGTTGGCAATGCCGGTTTCGTGGTCCATGGTCAGCCCCGCGCCCGCCCAGTGAGACGGGACAGGATGGTGTCGTTTCCGGAAGCCGGCTCCGGCTCCGGCTCCAGGACGGGCAACGCCTGCACGAATTCCTCAATCCGCTGCGGGCGCAGCAGCGGATCCACCTCCAGAGCCCAGTCGAGCGCTTCGAGCAGTTCGGGCGAATACTGGCGCCGGAACTCCTGCGCCGCCGGGCGCATTGGATCCCGGTTACGCCGCTCGCGGGCGTCGGCCGGCGGGTGGCCGTCGATACAGGCGCGCATGGTGGCGCCGATGGCGTAAATGTCGGTCCAGGGCCCGACATAGCCCTTGGGGTCGTATTGTTCCACGGGCGAGAAGCCGGCGCTGACCACCTGTCCCGGCTGCACCTGGCGACTGTTCAGGCGCCGGTGCACAGCGCCGAAATCCAGCAGCAGCGGGCGCCCGCCCGGGCGCAGATGGATGTTGCTGGGTTTGATGTCCAGGTGCAGGTAGCCGTGCTGGTGTATGAGCTGCAGCCCGTCGAGCAGCGCTGGAAACACCGTCAACAGGAACGCTTCGCTGAGCTTGCCGCGGCGCTTGCTGATGTAATGCTGCAGGTTCTTGCCCTCTTCGTAGGGCATGACCATGTACACCGTGCCGTTGGCGTTGAAGAAGTTGTGCACACTGACGATATTGGGGTGCTTGACGGTCGCCAGCGTGCTGGCCTCCTGGAAGAACAATGCGCGGCCGCTTTTGAAGCCGCGCTCGTCGTCGGGCGCGCGCGGCATGACCTCGCCGTCGGCTCGGCGCGTCGCGAGCCGGCCTGGCATGTATTCCTTGATGACGGTGGGCTGTCCCGAGGCTTGATCCGCGGCAAGATAGACGACACTGAAACCGCCGCCGCCGATGGTCTTCGTGATAGTATAATTGTCCAGCCGGGTGCCTGGCGGCAGGCTGTTATGCGCGCTTGCCATGGGTGGTTTCGCACTTCGTTGGGCAGGCTGCCTGCCGTAGGTCGCACCATGTGCGTCTTACCGCACCGCGGGTGGGGCTATGGGGCCCTCATTTCGCGATGCTACACCAAAGTATTGATCGGCCAAAACGCGAGCGACTTGACATGATTCGTAGCATGACCGCCTTTGCCCGCCGCGAGCAGCGTGCCGACTGGGGTGTGCTGACCTGGGAATTGCGCTCCCTCAACCACCGGTTTCTCGAGGTTGCCACCCGCCTGCCGGATGAGCTGCGGGGGCTGGAGGCGGCCGTGCGCGAACGGGTCGCCCAAACCCTGGGACGGGGCAAGGTAGAGTGCGGGCTGCGTTTGCAGCGTGCCGGCGGGGCTCGTGGCGGGGTGGCGCTCAACGACGATCTGCTGCGTCGGGTGCTCGAACTGGCGCGCGAGGTCGACGGCATGCACGCCAACCCGGCGCCGCTCGGCGCCATGGAGATCATGCGCTGGCCGGGGGTGGTGGAAGAGGTCGAGCAGGACCTGGAGCCCATCAGCGCTGCGGCGCTGGAACTGCTGGACGCCGCCCTGGCGGAATTGGTGGCCACCCGGGAACGGGAGGGCGAGCGGTTGCGAGCCATTGTCGAACAGCGTTGCGCCGCCATGGCGCAGCTGGCCGCGGACGTGCGCGCGCACCTGCCCGAGATCCGCACCCAGGTGCGCACCCGGCTGGAGGAGCGCCTGGCCGAGATGCAGGTCCAGGCCGAGCCCGGCCGGGTGGAACAGGAGCTGGTGCTGCAGTTGCAGAAACTGGACGTGGACGAGGAGCTCGACCGCCTCCAGACCCACCTCCAGGAGGTGGCCGACGTGCTGGGCCGGGACGAGCCGGTGGGGCGGCGCCTGGATTTTCTGATGCAGGAACTGAACCGCGAGGCCAATACCCTGGGATCCAAGTCTGCGGTGGTGGAAACCACCCGCGCCGCCGTGGAGCTCAAGGTGCTGATCGAGCAGATGCGCGAGCAGGTCCAGAATATCGAATGAACGCCGGCGGCTATCATGCCGGCGGCGCAAGAATTGAGGCCCGATTGATGACGCCCGCAAAGGACGCCCCGGCCCGGGGCACGTTGTTCATTGTCTCGGCCCCCTCGGGGGCCGGCAAGACCAGCCTGGTGAAGGCGCTGCTGGATTCCACCCCGGGCCTGACGGTATCGATCTCCCATACCACCCGCGCCATGCGCCCCGGCGAGCGTGACGGCGTGGATTATCATTTCGTGGACGCCGCCGGGTTCCAGGCCATGGTGTCTGCCGGTGCATTTCTCGAGCACGCCCGGGTGTTCGACAATTACTACGGCACGTCCGTGGCCGCGGTCCGGGAGCGTCTCGACCAGGGTCTGGACGTGATCCTCGAGATCGATTGGCAGGGTGCCCGCCAGGTGCGTCGCGCGCTGCCCGAGGCGGTGTCGATCTTCGTGCTGCCGCCGTCGCGGGCCGCGCTGGAGCGGCGCCTGCGCGGCCGCGGCCAGGACAGCGATGAAATCATCGCCCGGCGCATGCGCGATGCCCGCAGCGAGAGCTCCCACTTCGGCGAATACGATTTCCTGGTGATCAACGACGATTTCGACACCGCCCTGGCCGAGCTGCGCGCCATTGTCCAGGCGCAACGCCTCCGGCAGGAGCCCCAGGCGGCGCGTTACCGCCGGCTGATCGACGAGCTATTGTCATAACACATTGATTTTTGTAGACTGTAATCCAAGCTAAAGTTGCATTCGAATCCCGTGCCGGTCACGACCGTGGCCGGCACCCTACGCTGGAGTCAATGAGCCATGGCGCGCATTACGGTTGAGGATTGTCTGGAAAACGTGGATAACCGCTTTCAGTTGGTGCTGATCGCCACCAAGCGTGCGCGGCAGCTGGCCAACGGTGCGCAACCCCACCTGGCGTGGGAAAACGACAAGCCCACCGTACTGGCACTGCGCGAGATCGCCGAGGGCGACGTCGGACCGGCGATCCTCGACGAAGTCACCGCCAAGGAGCATGCGCTGCCGTCCGCGGTGTCCGAAGAGGAGATGGGTGAGGCGGCGGCCGGCGAGGAACCGAGCCAGAGCCCCAGCCCCAGCCCCAGCCCCAGCCCCAGCCCCAGCCCCGAAATCTGAGTCCCGGGGCGGCGCCCGCTGCCCCCGCTTTCGTCGGCCCGCCCAGTTCGGCTATGCTTAGCATTCGGGACGCAGCGGCCGTCGGCACGTATCCCAGGGAAGCTCAACTACCATCACCGGCTTGATTCATTACCGGGAGTCCGAGTTGGAACCGCTGATGCCGCGTTCGGCGGCGCGGCCCGGCATATCGTGGCTATCGCAAGCTGGTGAGTCATGCGGGCGACCGTAAAGACACGCAAACCATCGATCTTCCGTATCAGCGACCTGTGCGCGATGCTCGAGGCGTATTTGCCCGAAGAACAGGTGCGCGAAGTGTACCGCGCCTACCTGTTCGGCGCCGAAGCCCACGATGGCCAGCGCCGTGTGAGCGGCGAGCCCTACATCACCCATCCCCTGGCCGTGGCCACGATTCTGGCCGAGATGCGCATGGACTACCAGAGCATCATGGCGGCCATTCTGCATGACGTGATCGAGGACACCCCTACCGCAAAGGAGCAGCTGGAGCGCGAGTTCGGCGACGAAGTGGCCGAGCTGGTGGACGGGGTCAGCAAGATCACGCAGATCAAGTTCAACACCCGCGCGGAAGCCCAGGCCGAAAACCTGCGCAAGATGATGCTGGCGATGGTGCGCGACATTCGGGTGATCCTGATCAAGCTGGCCGACCGGTTGCACAACATGCGCACGCTGGGGGTGATGCCCGCCGACAAGAGACGGCGCATCGCGCGCGAGACCCTGGAAATTTTCGCGCCGGTCGCCAGCCGGCTGGGCATGAATTCGGTGCGTCTGGAGCTGGAAGATCTCGGCTTTGCCGCCATGTATCCCCTGCGTCACCGGGTGCTGCGTGACGCGGTGATCAAGGCGCGCGGCAACCGCAAGGAAATCCTGCGCAAGATCGAAACCGCGATCAAGCGGCGCATGCGCCAGGAGCATCTCAACGGCGAAGTGCTGGGGCGTGAGAAGCACCTCTGGAGTATCTACCAGAAGATGCGCGGCAAGCAGTTGTCGCTGCACGAGGTGTTCGACATGTACGCGTTTCGCATCATCGTCGACAAGGTGGATACCTGTTATCGCGTGCTGGGCGCGATGCACAATCTCTACAAGCCGGTGCCCGGCAAGTTCAAGGACTACATCGCCATTCCCAAGGCCAACGGCTACCAGTCGCTGCACACGGTGTTGTTCGGGCCCTACGGGGTCCCGATCGAGATTCAGATCCGCACCGAGGACATGCACAAACTGGCCGAGTCGGGCATCGCCGCTCACTGGATGTACAAGACCGGTGACAGCGGCAAGAGTACCGAGTCGCGCGCCCGCCAGTGGCTCAAGGACCTGCTGGAGCTGCAGAGGACGGCGGGCAATTCCCTCGAGTTCATCGAAAACGTCAAGATCGATCTGTTTCCCGACGAGGTTTACGTGTTCACGCCCCAGGGTGACATCCTGGAGCTGCCTCGCGGGGCAACTGCGGTGGACTTCGCCTACGCGGTGCACACCGATGTGGGCAACACTTGCGTCGCCGCCCGTGTGGACCGGCGTCTGGCGCCGCTGCGCACCCCCCTGCACAACGGTCAGACCCTGGAGATCATCACTGCCCCCGGCGCCAAGCCCAACCCGGCCTGGCTGAACTTCGTCGTTACCGCCAAGGCCCGCACCACGATCCGCTCCTACCTCAAGAAGCTCCAGCGCGAGGAGGCGGTAGAACTGGGCCAGCGGATGCTGGAAAAGGCCCTGGGCGCGTTTTCGGCGTCGATCGCCGATTTCTCCCGCGCCCAGATCCGCCGGCTGCTCAACACCTACGATTACAAGAAGCTCGACGAATTGCTGCACGATATCGGGCTTGGCAAGCGCATGGCGGTGCTGGTGGCGCGCCAGCTGCTGCCGCCGGTGGAAGGCGAGGAGGCGCCCGCGCCGTCGAGCAACGCATCGGCCGGGCGCCCGTTGGTGATCAAGGGTACCGAAGGCATGGTGGTAAATTTCGCCAAGTGCTGTCATCCCATTCCCGGCGACCCGATCATGGGCTTCGTCAGCGCCGGGCGCGGCATCGTGATCCACAACGAGTCGTGCAAGAACGTCGCGGATTTCCGCAAGACGCCGGACAAGTGGATCGACGTGGAGTGGGATCCCGAGCTCGAGGGCGAGTTCACCGCCGATATCCGCATCGACGTCGCCAACCAGCGCGGCGTGCTGGCGACCGTGGCCGCGGCGATTTCCGAAGAGGGCTCCAACATCGAGAACGTCGATATCGAAGAGCGCGACGGCATGACGACATCGATGCTGTTTGCCATCACCGTGCGCAACCGCCGCCACCTGGCCAACATTATGCGCCGCCTGCGGCGGCTGAAGATGGTAATGCGTATCAGCCGCAGGAGAAGCTGAAGCCGGTTGGCCTGGCGTCTGGGGAAACCGAGTACTGCGAGTGAAGCGACTGGAGGATTGGCATGGCCCGTACGATCATCAGCACCGACAAGGCTCCACAAGCGATCGGCACCTATTCCCAGGCAGTGAGGATCGGGACCACCGTCTACCTGTCGGGCCAGATTCCCCTGGTGCCCGAGACCATGGAACTGGTAAGCGGCAACATGGAGGCGCAGATCCGGCGCGTCTTCGACAACCTGGCGGCGGTGGCGGAAGCCGCCGGAGGCAGCCTCGCCGAAGTCGCCAAACTCAATATCTTCCTCACTGACCTGGTCCACTTCCCGCTGGTCAACCAAGTCATGACGGACTATTTCCAGGAACCCTACCCGGCCCGGGCGGCCGTGGGCGTGGCTTCGCTGCCCAAGGGGGCCGAGGTGGAAATGGACGCCATCCTGGAGCTTGACCCCTGAGGCGGCGGCCGCCACGGCGTTACCAGCTGACGTAAGCGAACCCGTCTTCCTGCCGTTTCACGCGGCCGTCGACGCCGAGCGGCACCGCGCTGGCGAATTCCAGCAGGTCTTTGCCGGTCCAGTGCAGGGACTTCATGGTTGCCGCAGGCTCGGACTGCCACGCCGTAGCAGGCAAGGCTCACGACGGGTTCGCGGATTTCCTGCGCCACCGGACAGGTCCGCGCCACCGAACTGGGTCCGCCCAGGGTCGGCCGGGGCGGCTTGCCATTGACAACGGCGCGATCGGCCGGAAGGTTCGGCGCCTCGGCGACGCGGACCCGGTATGTGGAGGGTCAGTGGGCAGGTGCCGCGGGCGGCGGGTGGCCGCTTGCCGGCGCATGGTCCTTCGCAAACGCGGCTGCCTGGAGCAGCGCTTGATAGTCGGCGGGCGCCAGCTTGGGCAGCCGTTCGAGGAAGGCGACCACGGCCCATACGTCGCGGTCCGAGTCCGTCGCCGTCCAGGCCGGCATTCCGCTCAATTTGATGCCGTGCTTGACAATCCAGAACAGCTCCGGCGGCGACCACCGTCCGGCCATGGTGGCCCAGCCGGGCGCCCTTGGGTACAGCCCGCCGGCGAATGCGGCCGGCGCCACACCGGGCGCCCCGTGACAGGAAACGCACGCCGCGTCGTAGTGGGTGAAACCGGCTTGGACCAA
Source organism: Gammaproteobacteria bacterium (assembly GCA_037385045.1). Classification (GTDB taxonomy): domain Bacteria; phylum Pseudomonadota; class Gammaproteobacteria; order JASBUN01; family JASBUN01; genus JARRNJ01. Next base: position 23,330 of record JARRNJ010000024.1, read on the forward strand.
CGCCGGATTGTCCAGTGCCGGGGGCATAACGCCGGCCGCATAGTGCGCCACCGATCGATCCACCAGTGTTTGCCGCGCCCAACGGGCGAACGGTGCCTGGCTGGCGTCGGCACCGACGTCGTACCAGCCCGAGTAGAGGAAAGCCAGCGCGGCGGCGCAGGCCAGCCCGGTGACAACGCCCAGTATCTTGAGTTTTGTCATCGCTGAGTCCGTTTCATTGTCGGTATTGCCGTCCGCGCCCCAGTGGGCCGATTTCCCCATCGCCGAGGCTGCCGGCGCCGCGGTTCGGAGCCCTGGGCGCGTCTTTCAGTCGGCCGCAGACTCCGCCTCACCGAAGAATTCGCGTGCGGCGGGCGCATTGAGGTAGCCCCGCGCGCCGATCAGGTAGAACACCAGGATCACCGCCAGCACCAGGCCGTAGGCCGACGCGGCGCTGAGCTCCCGGGTCAGCACCAGCAGGGCCAGCAACGCCTCGTAGAGCGCCAGCGCGTAGAAGAACACCCGCGCCGCGCGGCGAAACGGCCGCAGCCCCAGGAACAGGCCGGCCGCGACCAGCAGCAGGCCCGCCGCCACTGCCACGTCCACATACACGAACGGTCCGTACACGCCGTCGGCGCGGTGCGGGTGGCGCAGCTGCAGGTAGGCGCCCAGGCCCAGCAGTGCACTCAGGATCAGGTTGATTCCGGAGATGACGGCAATCCCGGCAGGGCGCGGATAGTCGCTTCCAATGGTCATGGTGAGGTGAGCTCGCGAGGCTGAACGTTAGTGCCGCCTGTCTGCAGACGGCGACGGCCGCCTATGGTGCCAGCTTTTCCGCGGGCTGTTAAGACCGGCTCCCCGCTAGACCCGGAACTGGTCCATGAACTCATGCACCGGGGTTGACTCCAGGCGCGCCGGATCGGCAAACAGCGCGTCCACGGCCGCACACTGCTTGGCCGACAGGCGGGTGGCGATATTGCGCCGGAACTTTTCCACCAGCAGCGGCATGCCCTCGCTGCGCCGCCGGCGGTGGCCGATAGGGTATTCCACCGCGACGCGTTCGGTGGTGCTGCCGTCGTTGAAGGTGACCTGTACGGCATTGCCGATGGAGCGCTTCGCCGGGTCGAGATAATCACGGCTGAACTGCTGGTTCTCCGTCACGGTCATTTTGTCACGCAGTGCATCGATGCGTGCGTCGGCGGCGACCGCGTCCTCGTAGTCATCAGCGGTGAGGCGGCCGAAAATCAGCGGTACGGCCACCATATACTGGATGCAGTGGTCGCGGTCGGCCGGGTTGTGCAGCGGCCCGGTCTTGTCGATGATGCGGACCCCGGCTTCCTGGGTTTCGATGTCGATGCGGGCGATGCCGTCGAGGCGGTCCCGCACCTGCGGGTGCAGGGCGAGCGCGGCTTCCACCGCCGTCTGGGCGTGGAATTCGGCCGGAAACGAGATCTTGAACAAGACGTTTTCCATGACGTAGGAGCCGAACGCCTGGTTAACGGTCAGCGGCTTGCCCTCGAACAGCACTTCCTGGAACCCCCAGGTGGGCGCGCTCAGCGCTGACGGGTAGCCCATTTCGCCGCGCACCGCCATCAGCGCCAACCGCACCGCCCGGCTGGTGGCGTCGCCGGCCGCCCAGCTTTTGCGTGAACCGGTGTTGGGTGCATGACGGTACGTGCGCAGGGCGCCGCCGTCGATGAAGGCGTTGGACACCGCGTTGACGATTTCCTCGTGGCTGGCCCCGAGCATGCCCGCCACCACCGCCGTGGAAGCCACGCGCACCAGCAGCACGTGATCGAGCCCGACCCGGTTGAAGCTGTTCTCCAGGGCCAGGACGCCCTGAATCTCGTGCGCCTGGATCATGGCCGTCAGCACGTCGCGTACGGTCAGCGCCCGCCCGCCGCGGCTCAGGTAGTCGGCGCAGGCAAGGATGCCGCCGAGGTTGTCCGACGGATGGCCCCACTCGGCGGCCAGCCATGTGTCGTTGTAGTCCAGCCAGCGGACCATGGCGCCGATATTGAACGCCGCCTGCACCGGATCGAGCTCGAAGCTGGTGCCCGGGACCCGGGCACCACCAGCCAGGGTGGCGCCCGGCACCACCGGTCCCAGCAGCTTGGTGCAGGCCGGATAACTGAGCGCCAGCAGGCCGCAGCCCAGCGTGTCCATGAGACAGTAGCGCGCCGTTTCCATGGCCTCCTCGCTGCGGCTGACGTCATGGTGGGCGACGTAGTCGGCAATCCGGACCAGCAACGGGTCGGGCTGCGGCCGCTGCGCCGAGCGCGGGTCGAAGTCGGACATGAGCTATCTCCAATCGTTGAGACGGGTGAGAACCTGGCGTCGCGCCGCAGGCGGGTCAGGTGCGTTGATCCAGGGGCACCCAGGGCCGGTTGTCGGGCCCGACATATTCGGCGCCGGGGCGGATCAGGCGGTTGTTGGCGCGCTGCTCGATGACATGGGCGGCCCATCCGCTGATGCGTGAACAGACGAACAGCGGCGTGAACAGGGGCGTCGGGATACCCATGAAGTGGTACGCCGAGGCGCTGAAGAAGTCGAGGTTCGGGAACAGCTTCTTTTCATCCCACATCACCTGTTCGATGACTTCGGAGATGGGGTACAGCTGGTGCGGGTCGCCGTTGTCCTCGGCCAGGCGCCGGGACCAGGCCTTGATGGTGGCGTTGCGCGGGTCGGACTCGCGGTAGACAGCGTGGCCGAAACCCATGATCTTCTCTTTCCGGGCCAGCATCTCACGTATTCCGGAGGCCGCCTGTTCGGGGGTCTGGAAGCGCTCGATCAAGGCCATGGCCGCCTCGTTGGCGCCTCCGTGCAGCGGGCCGCGCAGGGTGCCGATGGCGGCGGTGATGGCGGAGTAGAAGTCCGACAGAGTGGCGGCGCAGACACGGGCAGCGAACGTCGAGGCGTTGAATTCGTGTTCCGCGTACAGAATCAGCGACGCGTCCATTGCGCGCCGGTGCAGGTCCGAGGGCGCCTCGCCGTGCAACAACTGCAACAGATGCCCGCCGAGGGAGGGATTGTCGGTTTCCGTGTCGATGCGTTCACCGGTCTGGGTGAACCGGTACCAGTACATCAGCATCGAGGGCAGCGCCGCCAGCAGCCGGTCCGCGACCCGGTGCTGATGGTCGAAGTCCGGTTCCGGCTCCAGGGTGCCGAGCATGGAACAGCCGGTGCGCATCACGTCCATCGGATGGGTGTTGGCCGGGATCCGCTCCAGTACCTCCCTCAGTTCGAGAGGGAGCCCGCGCAACTGACGCAACCGTGCGCAGTAGTCATCGAGCTGGGTGGCGGTGGGCAGCGCGCCGTAAATCAGAAGATAGGCGACTTCCTCGAACCGGGCGTTGTCAGCCAGCTCGGTGATGTCGTAGCCGCGGTAGGTCAGGCCCGAGCCTTCGCGGCCCACGGTGGCGATTGCGGTGGTGCCGGCCTGGATGCCGCGCAGGCCGGCGGTGCTGGCTTTGTCATTCATCGCTGGATTCCTCCGATGCGAACAACTCGTCGAGCTTGCGCTCATAGGCGTAATAGTCGAGCACCTCGTAGAGTTCGGTGCGCGGCTGCATGCCCTCTACCTGGGAGCGCTGGGTGCCTTCAGCGCGCAGGGCGCCGAATACCGCCAGCGCCGCCGCGCTCATGGCGCGGAACGCCGACAGCGGGTACAGCGCCAGCCGCACCCCGGCCTCGCGCAGCTCTTCGACCGTGAACAGCGGCGTCTTGCCGAACTCGGTGATGTTGGCCAGCACCGGCGCCCGCACGGCGCCGGTGAAGGCGCGGTATTCGTCCAGCGTATGCAGGGCCTCGGCAAAGATCATGTCGGCGCCGGCCTCCACGTAGGCCTGCGCCCGCTCCACCGCCGCGCCGATGCCCTCGCTGGCGCGGGCGTCGGTGCGCGCCATGACGACAAAATCCGGATCCGGGCGCCCATCGACTGCGGCCTTGATGCGGTCGGCCATTTCCGCCGCCGATACCAACGCCTTGTTGGGCCGGTGGCCACAGCGTTTGCTCTGCACCTGATCCTCGATGTGCATGCCCCCGGCACCGGCCCGGGTCAGCTCGCGAACGGTGCGGGCAATCATCAAGGCGGCGCCCCAGCCGGTATCGGCGTCCACCAGCAGCGGCAGCTCGGTGGCGGCGCTGATGCGGCGCACGTCCTCGCAGACGTCGTTGAGGGTGGTCAGTCCCAGGTCGGGCAGGCCGAACGAGGCGTTGGCCACACCGGCGCCCGACAGGTAGATGGCGCGAAAACCGCTGCGTTCGGCCAACAGGGCGGAGTAGGCGTTGACGGTGCCGACCACCTGCAACGGGCGCTCGGCGTCGACGGCGGCGCGCAAACGCGCGCCCGCCGAGGGGGCGTGAGTCATGATCTCCATCCTTTTTGTTGAGGTTGAGCCACCGACGCGGATCTCCGCGCCGGCGCGGTAATCAATCGAAATCGGCGCCGGGATAGCCGAGTTCGTGCAGGGACTCGGTGATCTCATCCAGGATCTGCGGGTCGTCGATGGTCGGCGGTACCTTGTACTCCTTGCCGTCGGCGATGTCACGCATGGTGCCGCGCAGGATCTTTCCGGACCGCGTCTTGGGCAGGCGCGCAACCACACTGACGCGCCGGAATGCGGCCACCGGTCCGATCTTTTCGCGCACCAGCGCGACCAGCTCAGCGGACAGCTGGTCGGGGTCGACGTCGGCTCCCGCCTTGAGCACGATCAGCCCCAGCGGAATCTGCCCCTTGAGTGCGTCGGCGACGCCGATCACGGCGCACTCCGCTACCGCCGGATGCGAGGCCAGCACCTCCTCTATGGCGCCGGTGGACAGGCGGTGTCCGGCGACGTTGATGATGTCGTCGATGCGGCTCATGATCCACAGATACCCGTCTTCGTCCCGGTAACCGGCGTCGCCGCTGAGATAGTAACCGGGATAGCGCTCCAGGTAGCCCTTGACGAACCGTTCGTCGTTCTGCCACAGCGTCGGCAGGGTACCGGGCGGCAGCGGCAGGCGGATCACGATGTTGCCGATGGTCCCGGGCGGCGTCTCGTTCCCTGACTCGTCCAGGAAGCGTACGTCGTAGCCCGGCACGGCTTTGGTGGGCGACCCCGGTTTGACCGGCAGCGCCTCGATCCCCAGGCAGTTGGCGCCCACCGCCCAGGCGGTTTCGGTCTGCCACCAATGGTCGATCACGGGTACGCCGAGCAGGTCCTCGGCCCATACCAGGGTGTCGGGGTCGCAGCGCTCGCCAGCCAGGAACAGGGCGCGGAAGTTCTCCATCGCGTATTGCTTCCGGTATTCGCCCTGCGGGTCCTCCTTCTTGATGGCGCGAAAGGCCGTCGGCGCCGTGAACAGGGTGGATACGCCGTGGTCGTTGATGACCCGCCAGAACGCGCCGGGATCGGGGGTGCCGACCGGTTTGCCCTCGTACATGATGGTGGTGCAGCCCTTGAGCAGCGGCGCGTAGACGATGTAGGAGTGGCCCACCACCCAGCCCACGTCGGAGGCGGCCCAGTAGACTTCGCCGGCGTCGACGTTGTAGACGTTCTTCATGCTCCATTTCATGGCCACGGCGTGGCCGCCGTTGTCGCGCAGGATGCCCTTGGGCTGACCGGTGGTACCGGATGTGTGGAGAATGTACAGCGTATCCGTGGCGGCCAGTGGCACGCAGTCGGCGGGGCTGGCCGAGGCCAGTTCCTGGTTCCAGTCCCGGTCCCGGGCGGAATCTAGGGTCGCCTCGCACTGGGACCGCTGCAGGACGATGCAGCGCTCCGGCGGATGCTGGGACAGGCGGATGGCCTCGTCCAGCAGCGGCTTATACTGCACGATGCGGTTGGGCTCCAGTCCGCAGGAAGCGGTCAGCACCATCCTCGGCCGGGCGTCGTCGATGCGGCTGGCCAGCTCCCGGGGTGCGAAGCCGCCGAACACCACCGAATGGATGGCGCCGATGCGTGCGCAGGCGAGCATGGCAATGGCCGCTTCCGGCACCATGGGCATATAAAGGATGACGCGGTCGCCCTTGCCGATGCCGTGGGCTTTGAGCACTCCGGCGAAGAGTGCAACGGCGTCGCGCAGTTCGCGATAGGTCCAACTCTTGACCGTGCCGGTCACCGGGCTGTCGTAGATCAGCGCCTTCTGGTCGGCGCGGCCGTTGTCGACGTGGAAATCGAGGGCGTTGTAGCAGGTATTCAGTTCACCGCCGACGAACCAGCGGTAGAAGGGCTTGTTGCTGTCGTCCAGCACCCGGTCCCAGCGCCGGTACCAGTGGATGTCCTCGGCGGCTTCGGCCCAGAAGCCTTCGGGGTCGTTCAG
>JARRNJ010000025.1:0-69193 GCA_037385045.1 Gammaproteobacteria bacterium
GAGCTGGCCGGTACCGACCATCTCCCTTGGGCGGGGGGCAATGCCCTGGAAATCACGGATGTTGCCCGGAACTTTCTCGTGGGTACGCCGCCATTCGATCCCGGCGACCGGGTGCTGGCCACGGTGCTGGCAATTCAAGTGAAAACGGCCGGGCCCGGTGACCGGGACCATCGGCCGCGAGGCACAGAGCGGGAACGGATTTGCGCCTGCGTGAACCGCTTCCGCGGCGGGGAGCTGATTCCGAACGACCGCGGCTATCTGGCCACGTTTGACGGCCCCGCACGCGCGCTGCGCTGTGCCCGCGCGATCGTCGAGGCGCTGGGTGCGCCGCGCATCGGCGTCCATACCGGAGAAGTGCAGCTGGCGCCGGGCGCCGTCCATGGCCTGGCGGTGCGGATGGCGTCGGACATCGCCGCTCGTGCGCAGCCCGGCCAGGTGCTGGTCTCGCGCACAGTCACCGACCTGGTGGCCGGCTCCGGCATCGCGTTCATCGACGCCGGTGCCCATCACATCCCGGGCGCGCCGGAGGACTGGCGGCTTTTCCGCGTCGCGAGTTAGGGCACCAGCGTCCGCGCCACAGTGCCGGTGCGCCGCGCGTCCCGCTCAGCCGCCCATGCGCAGGAAACAACGATCGAAGTGCGCCAGGAAGGCGCGCGTCTCGGCGCCGCTGAAGCCGTGGAAATCAATGTCGACCGTCAGTACCGGCAGGCTGAGCGAACCCAGACGGCGATGCGGTTGGGGCGTATAGTCCACCACGGCCTGGCGCGCGGGGCTGCCGATCACGACGCGCTTTCGCTGCCGGTCGACTTGCAGCGGCTCGTTTCCGGCGACCGTCGGCAGCGCCCGCAGCAGGTAGTCCGCTGTGCAGCCCATCTCCTTGTGGCACGTGCGTGCAGGCTGACGGATGGGCCGGGGGTAGAGCGTTCCGTGACGTTCGAGCAGTTCGGTGTCGAGCATGGCGGTTCTCCTGTATGCATCGGTTGGACAACGCCGGCGTATACCCGCAATCGGCCTGCGCCGGATCTGCAGGTTAGGTTGGTCCAACAGGGCGGCGGGCGCTTGAAGCGTTCTTGAAGAAAGTGCGGAGAAAGGGGGGATTTTGCCGCGGGATCTTGTAGGTGGCGCGGGAGCCGACCGCCACTCGGGCGGCCGGTCACAGACGGCGCCGATCGAACGCCGGCTACCGACAACACCCTGCGGGTCCAGCCTCTTCCAACATATGCTGAAAGCGTCGTGACCGCTGCCGGTGCCGTAGGGCTGTTGGCGGTGTTTGCCGGTACCGCTGGCGGCACCAACCGGCGGGGCGTGTGCAGCGTCAGGGGACGCGAGCCGGTGTTCTACACGCGCTTCATCCCGGTACTGATATGCGCCCGGTCCCGCTTGAGACGACGGGTGCGTCCCGGCTCGAGACGCACGGCGGCGGCGTCGGTCACCGACCGCCTTCCACCGGCAATCCCTCGGCCCGCCATTCGGGGAAACCATCCTCCAGGCGCCGGGCGCTCAAGCCGCGCGCGCGCAGCTGGGCCACGGCGTCGAAGGCCAGAATGCAGTGAGGGCCGCGGCAGTAGGCGACGACCTCCTGCGCCGGGTCGAGTTCGGCAATATGTTGCTGCAGTTTGGCCAGGGGCATGTTCACGGCCCCGGGCAGGTGGCCGGCCGCATACTCTTCCGGCGGCCGGACGTCCAGCACGGTCACGGCACCCTCGCGCGCGCGCTTCAGCAATTCCTCGCGGCTTATGGGTTCGAGGTGGTCCTTGACCGTCAGGTAGGTGCGCACCAGCCGGTCGACGGCCGCCACGTGGCGTTCGGCGACGCGGCGCAGTGCGCTCAGCAACTCCACTACATCGCTGCTGCTGACGCGATAGTAGACGTACAAGCCGTCCTTCCTGGCCTCGACCAAGCCCACGCGGCGCAGCTGTTGGAGGTGATGCGAGGCATTGGTGACCCCCAGGCCGGACACCTTGGCCAGCGCCTCGACACTGCGCTCGCCCTGGGCCAGATATTCCAACAGTTCCAGGCGCTTGCCGTTGGCCAGGGCTTTCGCTACCTGGCCGAACTCGGCAAACAGATCCTGTTTGAACGTGGCGCTTGACATTGTTGGCGCCATATTACAGTATTCCTGCGAACATTGGAATATGCTCGTCCAGGCAGATTGAAAGAGCGGCCGAACCGCCGGGAACGCCAATGAGCCTTACCGATCTTGTCATGACCCATGAAATCCCGATCCGCCTGGGGTTCTTCTTCGGCGTGTTCGCCGCCGTGGCGCTGTGGGAATGGGCCGCGCCGCGCCGCCGTCTCAGCATATCCAGGCCGCTGCGTTGGGCGAACAACCTGGCGCTGGTGTTCCTCAACAGCTTCGTGCTGCGCCTGCTGTTTCCGGCCGCGGCCGTGGGCGTGGCCGCCGTCACCGCCGAACACGGCTGGGGCCTGTTCAATTATTACCCGGTGCCCGGGTGGCTGGCCGTGCTCGCGTCGGTGGTCCTGCTGGATTTCTTCATCTGGCTGCAGCATGTCATGGTACACGCCGTGCCGCTGCTGTGGCGCCTGCACCGCGTCCACCACGCCGACCGCGACATCGATGTCACCACCGGAGCGCGATTTCATACCCTCGAAATCATTCTGTCCATGGGCATCAAGTTCGCCGTCATCGTGCTGATCGGCCCGCCGGTGGTGGCCGTGGTGATCTTCGAGGTGCTGCTCAATGCCACGGCGATGTTCAACCACGGCAACGTGCGCATCCCGGAACGGGTCGACCGGGTGCTGCGCTGGTTCGTGGTCACGCCGGACATGCACCGGGTGCATCACTCCGTGGAAGACGATGAGACCAACAGCAACTTCGGCTTCAACCTGCCCTGGTGGGACCGGTTGTTCGGCACCTATCGCGCCCAGCCCCGCGCCGGCCACGAGCAGATGACCATCGGCATCCGGACGTTCCAGGACAATATGCATTGTACCTGGCTGTGGGGCCTGCTGTGGTCCCCGTTCATCGGCCGCATCACCGACTACGCCATCAACCGGCGCCGTTGGGCCGGCGCCGCTGCGGAAGAACGTCGTGAAGCAAAGTAACCTCGTGCGCCTGGGAGCACTGGGGTTGCTGGTCACCGGCATCGTGTTGGCGGTGCTTTACCGCGACAGGTTTGACGCCGCCGCGCTCCAGGCATGGACGCGGGATGCCGGCGTGGTCGCGCCGCTGCTGTTCATAGCCGTCTATACCGTCGCCACCGTGTTGTTCCTGCCCGGATCCGTGGTCACGCTGGCCGGGGGCGCGCTGTTCGGGCCGGTCCTGGGCACGCTCTACAATCTCACCGGGGCCACCCTCGGTGCTGCACTGGCGTTTCTCGTGGCGCGGTACCTGGCGCGGAACTGGGTGGAGCACAGGGCCGGCGGCCGCCTTGGGCAGCTGAAGCGGGGCGTAGATGCAGAAGGCTGGCGATTCGTGGCGTTCGTGCGCCTGGTGCCATTGTTCCCGTTCAACCTGTTGAATTACGCGCTCGGCATCACCCGCATCCGGTTCAGTCACTATCTGGTCGCCACCTACGTGTGCATGCTGCCGGGCGCCGTCGCCTACACCTACCTCGGTTATGCCGGACGCGAGGCGGTGGCCGGCGGAAACGGCCTCCTGCACACGGGGCTGCTGGCGCTGGCCTTGCTGGCCGCAGCTGTCTTTCTGCCGCGGTTTATCGCCCGCCTCCGCCAGGGACCGATGCTCGAGGTTGAACAGCTCAAGCAGCGCCTCGACCGGGGTGACGACGTGCTGGTGCTGGACGTGCGCACCTCTCAGGACTACGTCGGTGAGCAGGGTCACATCACCGGCTCCGTGAATATTCCCCTCGAGCAGCTGCCGGAACGGACGGCGGAGTTGCAGGACCACCAGGAGCAGGCCGTGGCGTTCGTGTGCCGCACCGACCGGCGGTCGGCCAAGGCGGCCCGCCTCCTGGCCCGCAGCGGTTTCGGCGACGTGCATATCGTACGCGGCGGCATGACCCGCTGGAACGAACTTGGGTATCCGGTGCGGCATTGACCATCCCTGGTGCTGTCTTTTGACATCACGTTTGGCTCCACGGTTTACCACCCAAGCGATTGGTTGAACGGCTGAAAGATCATCCGGCCTGGCCGCTCTACTGTTTTTCCGAGGTTTGGTGCCGCCGTCCACGCCGGGCAGCGGCGGGAGCGGCCGGCGGTTCAGCGGTCCATCTTCCGCGCAAATCGTAACAGTCTGCGCTTCATTCGACGGGTCGATTTGGGTATTGCCGGCCCCGTATCACGCGAACAAGGGCAATGACTGGCGGCCGGTGCGCTCGGCGCTAACCGATGGCCAGAATGGCGACTCCGGTCAGGACGATCAGCGAGGCGCCGAGACGCCGGGCGGCATCGGCTTCATGCAACAGATGCGACCCCATGACGGTTCCAACGACGATGCTGACCTCTCGCGCAGGCGCGACGTAGCTGACCGGGGTGAATTCCAGGGCAATCAGTATAAGCAGGTAGGACAGCGGCGCCAACACGCCCACCGCGATTGCGGTCGGCTTCTGCGCGTGCCACACGGCGCACACGTCATGCCAGTGCCCGATCGCGTAAGGCGATACCAGCAGCGTGCGGCCGAAACTGCTTCCCCAGGCCAATACCAGCGCGGGAACCAGCAGGCTGGACACGGCATACTTGTCCCAAAGCGTGTACGACGCAATGAGGCAGCCGGTAAGCAAGCCAAAGCCGACCGCCGTCAACTGTGTGCTCCGCAAGCGGTCACGCTTCAGCGTCAGGCCAGTGATCCCGAATATCCCGAGCACCACGAACGCGACGCCGACCAGCGCAACGGGGGTGGGGCGCTCGGCGAGGAACGCCATCGCTCCAGCCGTGGCCAGCAGGGGCCCGCTGCCGCGCGCCAGCGGATACACCAGAGACAAGTCCCCCGCCCGGTAGCCGCGTTGCAAGAGCAAGAAGTACGCTGCATGCAGCACCGCGCTGCCAACGATGAACGTGACCTCAACGGCGCCGATATGCGGCGTGTCGACAATCACGACCACAACCGCAACGGGCAAGTAGACAACCGTGGAAACGCAGCCGAATAACCACACAAAAACGGCGCCGCCGCCGGCGCGTTTTGCGAGCAGATTCCAGGTTGCATGGCCGATGGCAGCCAGCAATATGAGTATGAGCGCCAGCCAGGTCATGGGCACGACTATTATCGAGCATTAATAATGTCGTTACCTGACCTACCCCAACCGACTGTTTTCCGGTTGGCGAAGCACGGTGCCGACACGCCGAAGTCCTCACGCGAGACGTTACCACGGAGACGACGCCGGCGTTAGCGTAAGACGGGGGCTGTGCTTCTGGCAGTGGTGCAGGTTGGGCGCTCATGCGCCCGCTCGGCGGCCCACGAGGGTCATAGGCAGCCCCAACGGATCGGCTGCCCTGGCTCGGTGCAGACGTCGATCTCGAGCCGTTTCGGCCCGCAAACACCGGTCGCGTACCGGCCAGCACTCGGCGACCACGTTGCATGAGTTTTCGCCGGACAGCGAGCTACTCGATCCACCGGCAGGCTGTCTGGCTGAACGGGTCGCTTGACTCTTCTTTGGTCGATTCCTATTCTTGGTCTCGCAAAGGGCGATGGGGTTCGCCCGACATGAACCGCTCCATAGGGGCTGATGACTCCTACCGAATGCTCGGCTGCTTGGGTGGGAGTCCACAATGCACCAGACCCGTCGTTTGGGGCCGCGTACCGGCGCCGTCCGTTACTACCAACCCTGCACCCTTACTCGGACAATTGCGTGCGCACCCGATCCGTCCCGGAGCATTGAGGGTGACTACGCGAGATCCTGCTGCGACCCAACCCGGTTCGCGCGGCGCCGATCTGTCGCGGTTACCGCTGATGAATCAAGGGCCCGCCCGGAAGCGCTGGCACAACTTCTTCTGAATGCGACGGAGCACAGAACATGACGGATACTTTTGTGAAATCCCTCCATGCTCGCGAGATTCTCGATTCGCGCGGCAATCCGACCGTCGAGGTCGAGGTTCGGCTGGCCGGTGGGGCATGGGGTCGCGCGGCGGTGCCGTCGGGCGCGTCGACCGGTGTGCACGAGGCCGTGGAACTGCGCGACGACGACACGACGCGTTATGGTGGCAAAGGGGTACGCAAGGCGGTCGCTCACGTTAACGGCGAGGTCGCAGCGGCACTGAACGGCCTGGACGCCCTTGATCAAGGCGGCATCGACCAGACTATGCTGACACTGGACGGCACGCCCAACAAGGCGCGGCTGGGCGCCAACGCACTGCTTGGAGCGAGCCTGGCCACGGCGCGCGCGGCGGCTGCGGCGTGCGGCCTGCCGCTGTTCCGGTATCTGGGCGGCGCAGCCGCCTCCCGCTTGCCGGTGCCGATGTTCAATATCCTCAACGGCGGTGTCCATGCCAACTGGCAGGGTACGGATATGCAGGAGTTCATGATCGCCCCGGTAGGGGCACCGAGCTTCGCCGAGGCACTTCGCTGGGGCAGCGAAATCTACCACGCGCTGAAGCGGGTGCTGAAAGATGAGGGCTATACCACCGGCGTCGGTGACGAGGGGGGATTCGCTCCGCCGCTGAAGCGCAACGTCCATGCCCTGGACTTGATCGTCCGTGCGATTGAGGCTGCCGGCTACCAGCCAGGCGGGGATGTGGTGATCGCCCTTGATCCCGCCTCCAGCGGTTTCTATGAAGACGGCCGGTATTATTTGCGCACCGAAGATCGCAAGGTGGAAGCCTCAGAACTGGTCGCGATGTACGCCGATTGGGTGGCGAAGTACCCCATTGCGGTATTGGAGGACGGCCTCGCTGAGGACGACTGGGACGGCTGGAAGCTGCTCAACCGGGAGCTGGGCGACAAGATCGAGCTGGTCGGCGATGATCTCTTCGTCACCAACGTGGAACGCATTCGGCGCGGCATTGAGGAACACGTCGCCAATGCCGTACTGATCAAGCTGAATCAGATCGGCACTGTCAGTGAGACCGTGGCAGCGGTCCAGCTCGCCTACAGCGCCAACTGGGGCGCCATGGTGTCGCATCGCAGCGGCGAAACGGTGGACAGCTTCATTGCCGATCTCACCGTCGCCCTCGCGACCGGTCACCTCAAGACCGGCGCTCCCTGCCGCGGCGAACGGATCGAAAAATACAACCAACTCCTGCGCATCGAGGAGTCTCTGGGCGGCTCGGCGGTCTACGCGGGGCGGGATGCGTTTGTGCACGGCTGAGGTCGCGTCACTCGAACATGACGCGACGCGCAATGGAGCGTGCGCCTGCGGCGGTGTCCGCGCATAGCGCCATCGACGTCGCCGGGTGCCGCAGGTATATCCTGTCTCGGCAGACACCACAGGGCGGGTTCTGCTTTTATCGCCATGGCCCCTGGGGCGTCGAGGACGCCCAACGCAGTTGATACATGGGCCGCCGTGAGCAGCCTGCAATTGCTCGGACAAACCGTTCCGAGGCGCAAGCTCCTGATCGGCTGGCTGCGCGAGCGCCAATCGGACGACGGGGGCTTCGAATCACTGGTGATCGCCGAAGCAGTGCTGCGCACATTGCGGCAGCTGCAGGCCAAGCCTCTGCGTAACCCGCGTCCGTACCTCCTGGCCCGCAGCGGCCGCATCAGCCGCGGCATTGCCAAATCGACAGCCGCGGGAATATGGCTTGCCAATGCGCGGCGCTGCACCGAGCTGTTCACAATCCACGAGTTGCCACTGGGTCTGCTGCGAGTCGCCCTGGAGCCGCTGACCAGTCGGCTGCGTGACCGCTCGGGGGGTTACGTCACGCCGGGACCGGGCGTGATCGACACCTGGCATACCATCAAGCTCGCCTCACTGGTGGGGTTGAGACTATCCGCGGCCACCGCCGAGTTCGTGCGCCGGTGCGAGAACGCCACGCTGGGAATCACATTGACGCCCGACACCAGCGCAAGCTCCCTCGAGTCCCAGCTCGCGGGAACGGAAAGTCTGCAGTGTCTCGGATCACCGTGCCGTTACGCCAACGCCATCAGGAAATTCGCCGTACGCTGCCAGGCGGACAACGGCGGCTTTGCTCGGGTACCCGGCGCACTGCCGGGGCTTCGCGATACGCACCGGGCATTGGCCGTGTTGACGGTGCTCGGCTAGGCGCGACGCGCTGTCCCCGTGCGATTACGGGCGCCGGCACGTGGCACTGAAACCGCAGCAGAACAAGCGCTTGCATTGGTGCCCCGGCGGACACCAGGCCCATGTACTGTACCGCAGCCGAGAATTCCCACTGGTCGGTGACTATAATATCGCTAGAAGATGGGAGATGGCATGCCTCCCTGAACTGCCTTTTGCGGCTGACGATGCCTACGGTTTCCCGGATGCGAGGAAAACTGTGGGCACAGCTCAGCTGATTTCCATACAGTTCCAGCGCACATTGAGCGCACGTCTGAGACGCGGCGAACACGTCGTACTGTACGGTCCGCGCGGTGGCGGCAAGTCGACGCTGCTCGCCGTGCTGCACGCACAGTTCTTGCAGAACGGCGTCCCCTGCGGGTCATCCCCGCAGACGGGGCGGCTCGATGATATCACCCAGGCGCTGGAACGCGCCTATCCCGACGTCGAGACGGCAGCCGTAACCCGGCGCCGGGCACAGGGCCGGCTGCGCTTGCGGGCCGATTCCGACGAGGGGGTACTGCTGCTCGACCATGTGACCCGTGTCGGAACACAGGCGGTGGGACTGCTGAGGCGCCTCCGCGGCGGCATTGCCGGTGTCCTGCTGGTGGTCGATGTCGAGACCGAACGCGAGCGCAAGCGCCTGCGGATGCGGCATCTCGGTACGTGTTCTCTGGCAATGCCGGCGGTCCCGACTCGAACGATGCGCCACCTGCTTCGTAACTTGACTGCGGCTCATGACCTGCCACCGCTGGCACCGGCCCACGAGCCGCAGTTGCTGCGCGCCGCACGCGGCCGCCCGGGCTGGCTGATCACCTGTGTGGACCTCCTGCGTCAGGGCGCCTACCGGCGTAACGGGGACCTGTACGCGTCCGTGCTGTCCGCCGACACTGAAATCGCGCTGCGTGGTGAGTCGTTGAGCCTGTCTCCGCAGTCGTTCGCTGGCCGCGCCGCTCCCGGCGGCGCCGGTGCCGCACGCCCTGCTTTGCCATTCGTTGTGCGGAATATCCCAAGGAAATGACATGGCACGACTAAACGCCTCTGCCAACCTGACTGCACAGATGCCGCCGCGTTCCGACACCGAAGCGCTTCGCTTCCGCAGCATTCTGTTTCCGGTTCCCACCGCTCGGCGCGGCCGCGGCAATGGTCGAGTTCCAGAATTCTTTCGCGACCTCAATCTGGATCAGGTCGTCAACGGCATCGTCGCCGACTGGCGGGAGTATGATCTGGCACCGTTCTATTACGAGTGGCCACTGGACCTGGAGACCATCACTTATCGCCAAGCGGTCGGACGTGATCTCGAGCGACCGGACGTCGCCCGGGCGATCGCTGAGTTTTCGACCCGGATGCGCACTGTGCGTGACCACCTGGGATTGATCGACGAGTTGTATTACGTGCGTCACAAGCAGGGCTGGTTTCTCGCGGCGGGGCACTCGTATTGCGATGCAGTGGGGGATCTCGCCGGGGCATTGCGTAATCTCGACCTCTCCTCTCGCGGGCTGCGTGCATTCCGTGGTCTTCTCGAGCAGTACGTTCTGTCGGCGGGTTTCGTCAAGCTCCGTGAAGACTGCAAGCGAGTCAGTGACGCACTGGCCGGTGTCAGATACTGCATCCTGGCCGACGGCCTCACGGTCACGGTTCGCCCCTTCGCGGGCGAGGAGGAATACAGCAACGTCATCGAATCGGTCTTCCACAAATTCCGCTCCGGCGCGGTCAAGAGTCACCGCACGAGACTTGCGGCACCGGGCGGTATGAACCATGTCGAGGCTCAAGTCCTCGATCGCGTGGCTTTGTTGTATCCGGCGCCGTTTCGCGACCTGGAGGAGTTTTGCCGGGCTCACGCCGGCTTCTTGAACGACGACATCGTCGTTTTCGATCGCGAAGTTCAATTCTACAGGGCCTATGGGCACTACATGGAGAGAATTCGTTCCGTGGGCTTGCGCTTCTGTTATCCCGATGTATCGCAGCGCGAGAAGGAGATCCATTGTAATGCCGCCTTCGATCTCTGCCTCGCCGCGCAGTTGGCCGGGGACGGCCACACCGCGGTGCCAAACGATATCGCCCTGCGCGGCGCCGAACGTATTCTCGTGGTGTCCGGCCCCAACCAGGGCGGAAAGACCACCTTCGCCCGCATGTTCGGCCAATTGCATTATCTCGCGGCGCTGGGACTCCCGGTGCCGGGCCGACACGCGCGCCTGTTCCTAGCCGACAACATTTTTTCCCATTTCGAGCGCCAGGAAAATATCGAGACCGAACGCAGCAAGTTGGAAGACGACCTGTTCCGCGTTCGTAAGATGCTGCGTCAGGTTACATCGAGTAGTGTGGTGATTATCAATGAGATCTTCTCCTCGACCACGGTGCGTGACCAGCTTTATCTGAGCGAGAAGATCCTTGACCAGCTGTCCCGACTCGGCGCGTTGTGCGTGTGCGTAACGTTTCTCGACGAGTTGTCCAGACTCAACGAGCAGACGGTCAGCGCGGTCAGCACCATTGATCCGCACGACCCGACGTCCCGCACATTCAAGATCGAACGCCGACCGGCTGACGGGCTGGCCTACGCGCAAGCGATCGCGGAAAAGTACGGCCTGACCTATCAACGGCTAAAGGAGCGAATCCAGACATGAAAGTCCACCTCATGCACCCGGATCGGGATTTCGATCTCGAGGTGCCGTTGCCAGGCAACCGCGAGGAACTGGTAGACGACCTGGAGCTCCGGACGCTGGTATCGGCCATGGCCGCCGGTGATCCATTCCTGCTTGATGTCGCGAGCCGGACGTTGCTTACCGGTTTCGGAGCCGATATCGACACGATCCTGTACCGGCAGGCAGTCCTGAAGGATTGCCTTGCCAATCCAGACCTGGCACGGGGGCTGTACGAGCTGGCGGTTGAAGCGATTGAAAGCAGGAGAAAGCACTGGCTCGGGATTACCAGCGGCTTTCCGGGCGCCATACTGCGAAACGCTGTGGCGACACTGGAAACCTTCATGGAGTATCTCGACCGCTTGCGTGCGTTCGCGGAGAACTATCACGAGCGGTTTCAGTCGCGTGGATTCAGGAAGTTTCTGGCAATGTGCCGTCGGGAGCTGACCGAGGATTACTTGGCCGAGATCCGGGGCCACCTGAGGCAGCTCAAATTCCCCTACGGGGTGCTCATCAGCGGATCGTTGCGGGAGGGCAACGAGCTCGGCGGTTACGCGTTGCGGAGGCTACCTGATGGCCAGCTGCGCTGGTTATCCCGCGTCCGGCGGCAGTTGATGAAGCTGGTCGGACAGCGGGCGTCTGCATACACCTTCCACATTCCGGATCGGGACGAGGGGGGCGCGCGCGCCGTGTCGAGTTTGCGCAATCGTGGGATCGCGGCGATAGCTGACGTATTGGGCCAATCCAGCGAGCATGTGTTGCGGTTATTTGAAATGATGCGGTGCGAACTGGCCTTCTATACGGGTTGTCTGAACCTCCATGAACGCCTGAAGTCACTGGGCGAGCGGACTTGTTTCCCAGAGCCTTCCCCCGCAGGCACAGGCCGGCGGCACTGCAGCGGGTTGTACGACGTCTGCCTGGCATTGACTCTCGGGCGAAGCGTTGTCGGCAACACCGTCCAGGCCGATGACCAGCGCCTGGTAATCATTACGGGCGCCAACAAGGGCGGCAAGTCCAGCTTTCTCCGGGCCATCGGCGTCTCCCAGCTGATGATGCAATGCGGTATGTTTGTGGGCGCGGAGTCGTTCGCCGCGGAAACCTGCCCGGCAATATTTACCCACTACAAACGCGAAGAAGATTCGAGCATGAAAAGCGGCAAATTCGACGAGGAGCTATCGCGAATGAGCATCATCGCCGACCAGATCGTGCCCGGTTCGCTGGTGCTGTTCAACGAATCGTTCGCTGCCACCAACGACCGCGAAGGCGCCGTCATCGCGGGCGAAATCACGCGAGCCTTGTTGGAGTGCC
Organism: Gammaproteobacteria bacterium; assembly: GCA_037385045.1. Classification (GTDB taxonomy): domain Bacteria; phylum Pseudomonadota; class Gammaproteobacteria; order JASBUN01; family JASBUN01; genus JARRNJ01. The sequence continues at coordinate 12,080 of JARRNJ010000025.1, forward strand.
GCATCAAGGTGTTTTTTGTCACCCACCTGAATGAATTTGCGCGCGATTGCTTTGACAGCGGAGCCGATCACTTCCTCTTTCTGCGCGCCGAGAGAAGGGAGGACGGCACTCGTACATTCAAGCTCACACACGGTGAGCCGCTGGAGACGAGCTACGGTGCGGACGTGTACAAGGAAGTGTTCACGACCTAGGCTGGGGCGACGGACTGAGGCTGGATATTCAAGTAAGTAGCCGGGCTTGCGAAAATTGCCCAAATCCATCGTGCGCACCTGACCCGATCTCGCCTGCCCTTGTCGCCTGTCCGTCGCGCTTGGTCTTTGTGACCGTGCACTCCGCCATGTCCCGGAGTAATGGGTCGGGTAGCGCGAGAACCGCGCTGCGGCACCGGTCCCGGCACGCTTCTTTCTTTGCGCATTCGGCGGCCGTACGGCCCCCGCACGGTCGCGAAGGAATTCGTCGATTCGATGCGCCGGGGCGCGGATGAGATCACCGAACTCAGTGGATCTGCTTTGTTGGCAACGAGATTCGCTTCGTGTGCCGGAAGCCGCCCGCTGCGGACGATTCTCTGTGTCGCGCGGAACAGAATAGCTCGCGCAATATGGCGCCGGCTGATTATGCCCACCGACCGATATGGAAAAAGACGTTGTCTCCTTGCGACTACTCCGCGCCGCAGGGCGGCCTACTCCACGGTCACTGATTTCGCCAGATTTCGCGGCTGGTCGACGTCGGTGCCTTTCAGCACGGCGACGTGATAGGCGAGCAATTGCAGCGGCACGCTGTAGACGATGGGCGCCGTGCCGGGGTAAATGTCCGACAGCGTCAGGTTCTCGAAATGATCCAGGCGGATGTTGACGTCGCGGTCGCTGAACAGGAACAGCTGGCCGCCGCGGGCCTGGCCGCCGCGGGCCCGGACTTCCTGGAGGTTGGAAAGCACCTTGTCGAGCAGCGGATCCTTCGGCAGCGCACAGACCACTGGCATATCCGCGTCCACCAGCGCCAGCGGCCCGTGTTTCAGTTCGCCGGCCGGGTAGGCCTCGGCGTGGATGTAGGAAATTTCCTTTAGCTTCAGCGCTCCTTCCATGGCGATGGGATAGTAGGTGCCGCGGCCGAGAAACAGGGCATGTTGTTTGTCGCCGAAGGCGTTGGCCATGGCCTGTATGGCGTCGCTGAGCTGCAGCACCACCTCGATCTGGCGCGGCAGGGATTCGAGTTCGTCGACCAGTTGGGCCTCGCGCTTGGCCGACAGGCCCCGGCGCTTGGCCAGCGCCAGAACCAGCAGCCGCAGCGCGACCAGCTGGGTGGTGAAGGCTTTGGTGGAAGCCACGCCGATCTCGGGTCCGGCCCGGGTCATCAGCGCGGCGTCGGACTCCCGCACCAGCGAGCTTTCCGGCACGTTGCAGATGCACAGGCTGCCCAGGTAACCCATGGAACGGGACTCGCGCAGGGCCGCCAGCGTGTCCGCGGTTTCACCCGACTGGGAGATGGTTACGAAAAGGGTTCCCGGCGGCACCACGACTTTGCGGTAGCGGTATTCGCTTGCCACCTCCACGTTGCAGGGGACGCCCACCTCCTCGAGCCAGTAACGCGCCACCAGGCCGGCATGATAGCTGGTACCGCAGGCGACGATGTGCACACCCTGGGCGGCGTCCAGCAGGCGGCCGGCGTCGTAGCCGAAACTTTCCTCCAACAGGCGGCCGTTGTGGATGCGGCCTTCCAGCGTCTCGGCAATGACACCGGGCTGTTCGAAGATTTCCTTGAGCATGTAGTGGCGGTAGGGCCCCTTATCGGCGGCGGAGGCGCTGAGGCTGGACTCGCTCAATTCCCGCTCCGCGACGTTGCCGTCCTGGTCGTAGACCGTGACGCCATCGCGCCGGATTTCGGCGACATCGCCTTCGTCCAGGAAGATGAAGCGCTGGGTGACGGGCAGCAGCGCGAACACGTCGGAGGCGATGAAATTCTCGCCGACACCGACGCCGATGACCAGCGGGCTGCCGGCGCGGGCCACCACCAGCCGGTCGGGATCGCTGGGGTCCAGCACGGCCAGCGCGTAGGCACCGACCAGGCCGCCCACCGCCTCGCGCACCGCCGACGGCAGATCAGGATGGGATTCCAGCAGGTGGGCCAACAGGTGGGCAATCACTTCGGTGTCGGTTTCGGAGGTGAACACGTACCCCAGGTTGGAGAGGTGTTCGCGCAGCTCGGCGTGATTCTCGATGATGCCGTTGTGCACCACCGCCACCCGCTCGCCGCTGACGTGGGGATGGGCGTTGCGTTCAGCGGGCATGCCGTGGGTCGCCCAGCGCGTATGGGCGATGCCGAGCTGGCTGTCGATGGGATCCTCATCCAGGCGCGCCTGCAGCTCGGCCACTTTCCCCACCGAGCGAATGCGTTGAAGATGACTGTCGTCCACGCGCACGGCGATGCCGGCGGAGTCGTAACCCCGGTACTCCAGGCGCCGCAGGCCTTCCATCAGAATCGGGACAACGTTGCGTTGCGCGATCGCGCCGACGATTCCACACATGTATCGCTTCCTTCACTCAGAAAAAATTCAGCGCAGAGGCGCTGAGTCGAGGACATCGCCAAGTGCATTCCAATTTGCTGGTCAGGCGTTGGTGCCGCGAAATCCGTTACCGTTTCGCACAGGCGCATTCCTTGAGCGCCGCACCGACGGGTTTTTGCTCGACGCCCGCTGCGCCATTGCGTCTCTGTGCTGATCCGTTGTTCAAATTCAAAACCCAGCGCAGATACGCTGAGTCGCCGAGATCGCAGCGGCAATTTCAAATTGTCTCTCGGCCGTCAATACTGTGAAGCCCGCCGGCATGTCGCACAGTGGTGTCGCTGTACTGCTACCCAATCCCTCCCTCCTAGGCGCCCACCGCGTCATTGAGTGTCCGGGCTGATCAGGTTTTGGGTTTCTTTTCGGGTCGTTGCCAACCTTCTATCGTCTGCTGTGTGGCGCGCGACAGTGTCAGTTCGCCGGCCGGTGCGTCCTGGGTGATGGTGGAGCCGGCGCCGATTGTCGCGCCGCGCCCCACGGTCACCGGGGCTACCAATTGGGTATCGGAGCCGATGAACGCCCCATCCTCGATCACCGTGCGGTGTTTGTTCGCGCCGTCGTAGTTGCAGGTGATGGTGCCGGCGCCGATGTTCACGTCCCGCCCGACGGTGGAGTCACCCACGTAACTCAAATGGTTGACCTTGCTGCGCGGGCCGAGATCCGCTTTTTTGATTTCGACGAAGTTGCCGACGTGCACATGCTCGGCCAGCCGGGCTTCGGGGCGCAGTCGGGCAAAGGGCCCGATGCGCGCATCGTTGCCGACGATCGCCTCCTCGATGACGCAATGGGCAAAAATGACCACGTCGTCGCCGATGCGGCTGTTGGCGATCACGGCGTTGGGGCCGATGCGCACCCGGTCGCCAAGCTCGACGTCGCCGATCAGCACGGCGTTGACGTCGATGGTCACGTCGCGCCCCACGGTGAGCCGGCCGCGCAGATCGAAGCGCGCCGGATCGACCAGCGTCAATCCCTCACGCATCAGGTGTTCGGCCTGGCGCCGTTGGAAGGCGCGCTCGATGACGCTGAGCTGCAGTTTGTCGTTGACGCCCATGATCTCCAGGACGTCGGCCGGCTGGCTTGCGCGCACCGCCATGCCGTCGGCCACCGCCATGGCGATGATGTCGGTGAGATAGTATTCGCCCTGGGAGTTGTTGTTCTGCAGCCGCGCCAGCCACTGTCGCAGGCGCGCGGCGGGCGCCGCAACGATACCGGTGTTGATTTCGCCGATCGTCTGCTCGGCCGGGTCGGCGTCCTTTTGCTCGACGATACGCACGACGTTGCCGGCGGTGTCGCGAACGATACGCCCGTAACCGTGGGGATCGGCCAGTTCCGCGGTCAGCAGACCGATGCCGCGCTCGTCGGCGCAGGCGAGGAGCCGGCGCAACGTGGATGCCTCGATCAGCGGCACATCACCGTAGAGCACCAGTACCGTGCCGGTATCGGGAAGACGGGGCAGGGCCTGCTGGACCGCATGGCCGGTGCCGAGCTGCTGCTCCTGTTCCACCCAGTTCACCGGGCAATGGGCCAGTTCGGCGCGGACCGTGTCACCGCCGTGGCCGTAGACCACATGGATTGCATCCGCCTCCAGGGCGCGCGCGGTGTCGATGACGTGCTCCAGCATCGGGCGCCCCGCCACCAGGTGCAGCACCTTGGGCAGGTCCGAGCGCATGCGGGTACCCTGCCCCGCGGCGAGGATGACGATGCTCAGGCTCATGACTGTGGATCCAGCAGCATAGGCGTATTTCTGCCCCGGGCCGGCCTCCGCGACCGTAACGTCAAATCATATCCTAGCATGACGCACGGCGGCCGATGATGACCCATTTTTCGGCGCCCGCGGGTGGATCTTGACTGCGGCGGGTCGTTGCGGGGTTCAGTGCAGCGCTGGCGGCTGCTGGCCGGCGGGATAGCCCGAAGCAACTTCCGCGGGCGTGGCATCACGGACTTCGGTGATAGTGGCCTTGTAGATGACGTTCTTGCCGGCAAACGGATGGTTGCCGTCCACGGTCAGCTTGCCGTTGCCGACGTGGGTGACGATGAAGGTTTTGACCTCACCGTTTTCATTCTGCATCTGCGCCTCGGCACCAATATGGCGCAATTCCGGCGGGACGTTTTCGATGTCATCGGAAAACGTCAGGCTGGGATCGTGCTCGCCGAAGCCCTCCCGGGGCGTAATGAGCACTTCGACGACGTCGCCGGCCCGGTTACCTTCGAGCGCATCCTCGAGCTTTTCCAGCAGGCTGCTGTTGGCGCCATGGACATAGCCGATGGGCATGTCGCTTTGTTCGAGGGTGTTGCCGGCCTCGTCCTTGATCAGGTAGGTGAAAAACACGGCCTTATGCTTGGCGATGCGTTGCGTCATGGGGGACTCTCAAAGGCAGGCCGCGCGCGCAGGTGCGGCACGGAGGATCAGCCGCGCCCCTGCTTTTTGCGCAGTTTTTCCAGCGTGCGCAGCTGGGCGATGGACTCGGCCAGCTCGGCCTGCGCCCGGGCGTATTCGATTTCGGAACTCTTGTCGGCCAGCGCCCGCTCGGCGCGCTCTTTGGCCTCCAGCGCCGCCGCTTCGTCGATATCCTTGGCGCGCAAGGCGGTGTCGGCGAGCACCGTGACCACGTGCGGCTGGATTTCCAGCATGCCGCCGGAAACGAAAAAGAACAATTCCTGCCCATCAGGGGACTGCACCCGCACCTCGCCGGGCTTGAGGCGGCTGAGCAACGGCGTGTGGCGCGGGGTGATGCCCACTTCGCCCATTTCCGCGGGCGCAAACACCATTTCCGCGGGGCCGGAGTAGATCTCCTGCTCCGCGCTGACGATGTCGACATGCATGGTCATAGCCATATTGTAGACCTTTCAACGTGAGATTTTCCGCTCCGGTCACCCGCCGCGCCCTGGTCCGGGCGGCCCGGCGTGCTCGGGCTGAAAATCCCTTACAGCTTCTTCGCCCGTTCCGCCGCTTCGTCGATGCCGCCCACCATATAAAAGGCCTGCTCCGGCAAGTGGTCCACTTCGCCCTCGACGATCGCCTTGAAACCGGCGATGGTGTCCTTCAGCGACACGTATTTGCCCGGCGTGCCCGTGAACGTCTCCGCCACGAAGAACGGCTGGGACAGGAAGCGCTGGATCTTACGGGCGCGGGACACCGTCAGCTTGTCCTCTTCCGACAGCTCATCCATGCCAAGGATGGCGATGATGTCCTTGAGCTCCTTGTAGCGCTGCAGGGTGCCCTGCACCGCGCGGGCGGTATCGTAATGCTCGTTGCCCACCACCAGCGGGTCGAGCTGGCGGCTGGTGGAATCCAGCGGATCCACCGCCGGGTAGATGCCCAGCTCGGCAATCTGGCGCGACAACACCAGGGTGGCGTCCAGGTGGGCAAAGGTGGTGGCCGGCGACGGGTCGGTGAGGTCGTCGGCGGGCACGTACACCGCCTGGAACGAGGTGATCGATCCGGTCTTGGTGGAGGTGATACGCTCCTGCAGGACGCCCATTTCCTCGGCCAGGGTCGGCTGGTAGCCCACCGCCGAGGGCATGCGCCCCAGCAGTGCCGAGACCTCGGTGCCGGCCAGCGTGTAGCGGTAGATGTTGTCGATGAACATCAACACGTCACGGCCTTCGTCGCGGAAATCCTCGGCGATGGTCAGACCGGTCAGGGCCACGCGTAAACGGTTGCCGGGCGGCTCGTTCATCTGGCCGTATACCAGGGCGACCTTGTCCAGGACGCCGCCTTCGTCCATCTCGTGGTAGAAGTCGTTGCCTTCGCGGGTGCGTTCGCCGACGCCGGCGAATACGGAGTAGCCGCTGTGCTCGACGGCGATGTTGCGGATCAGCTCCATGAGGGTGACGGTCTTGCCCACGCCGGCGCCGCCGAACAGGCCGATCTTGCCGCCCTTGGCGATGGGCATGATCAGGTCGATGACCTTGATCCCGGTTTCGAGGATTTCCACCGAGGCGGCTTGATCGACATAATCAGGCGGATTGCGGTGGATGGGCATGCGCTTTTCAGCTTCCACCGGGCCGGCTTCGTCCACGGGATTGCCGAGCACATCCATCACTTCACGCCGTCGGTGCTGCCCATGGCGATGGTGCGGACGATGCCGTCACCGAGCTGTTGCTGCACCTCCAGCGTCAGGCCGCCATCGACGATCAAAGCGTCATAAACCTTGGGCATGGATTCGCGCGGAAATTCCACGTCGACCACGGCGCCGATGATTTGGACGATTTTTCCAGAACTCATAACTAACCCTTCCTTTAAAGCAAGAGCAAAGGGGAAAGAGAAAAGCGAAAAGGTATCAGATGAACCGGCGGTGCGATCCGTGATCCAAGGCTTTCACTTTGCTCTTTTATCTTTCCTCTTTTCTCTTTATATCTCTGTTTTCTAAACTGCCGCGGCGCCGCCGACGATCTCCGACAGCTCCTGTGTGATGGCGGCCTGGCGCGCCTTGTTGTACGCCAGCTGCAGGTCATCGATGAGATTGCCGGCATTGTCGCTGGCCGACTTCATCGCCACCATGCGCGCCGCCTGTTCGCAGGCGATGTTCTCCACCACACCCTGGTAGACGAGAGACTCGATATAGCGCATCAGCAGCGCGTCCAGTACATCCTTGGAATCAGGTTCGTAGAGATAGTCCCAATGGTGGGCCAGCTCGTCGTCGGCTTCCGGCGCGGTGACCGGCAGCAGCTGCTCCACGGACGGGCGCTGGGTCATGGTGTTGACGAAGTCGTTGTTGGCCAGGTAGAGCCGGTCGATTTCGCCCTCATCGTAAGCATCCAGCATGACTTTGACGGTGCCGATCAGGGACTCCAGCTTCGGCGCGTCGCCGAGTTCGGATGTCTCGGCGCGCAGCGTGGCGGAAAAACGCCGGAAGAAGCCCGTGGCCTTGCGCCCGATGGTGCACAGTTCGATTGCCACGCCCTTGGCGTCCCAGTCCTTGAGTTCGCCCAGCAGCTTGCGAAACAGGTTCGCGTTCAGACCGCCGCACAACCCGCGATCGGTGGACACGATGATGTAACCGACGCGCTTCACCTCACGCTCGTCCAGGTACGGATGCCGGTACTCCGGATGTGCCTGGGCCAGGTGGTGGATCACGTTGCGGACTCTGTCGGCATAGGGACGCGACGACGCCATGCGGTCCTGCGCCTTGCGCATCTTGCTTGCCGCCACCATCTCCATGGCGCGCGTGATCTTCTGAGTATTCTGGATACTCCGGATCTGCGTGCGAATCTCTTTTCCAGCTGCCATGCCTCGGAACCCCGCTTACCAGCTGCCGGTCTGTTTGAAGCTCTCCACCGCCTTCTTCAGGCCGGCCTCGATTTCGTCGTTGTAGTCGCCGGTGTCGTTGATGGTGCGCATCAGGTCGGCGTGCTCCGAACGTACATAGCTGTGCAGCGCGGCCTCGAAGTCGACGACCTTTTTGACGTCGACGTCGTCCAGATGGCCTTCGTTGGCCGCATACAGCGAGACCGCCATGTCGGCGACGGACAGCGGTGCATACTGCCTCTGCTTCATCAGCTCGGTGACGCGCTGGCCGCGTTCGAGTTGCTTGCGGGTGGCTTCGTCGAGGTCAGAAGCGAACTGTGCGAAAGCCGCCAGTTCGCGATACTGCGCCAGGGCCAGGCGCACGCCGCCGCCGAGCTTCTTGATGACCTTGGTCTGGGCAGCGCCGCCGACGCGCGACACCGACAGGCCGGCGTTGATGGCCGGGCGAATGCCGGCGTTGAACAGGTCGGATTCCAGAAAGATCTGCCCGTCGGTGATGGAAATCACGTTCGTCGGCACGAACGCCGAGACGTCGCCAGCCTGAGTCTCGATGATGGGCAGGGCCGTCAGGGACCCGGTCTTGCCTTTGACCGCGCCGTTAGTGAGCTTCTCCACGTAGTGCGCATTGACCCGCGCGGCACGCTCCAGCAGGCGGGAATGCAGATAGAACACATCGCCGGGATAGGCTTCGCGGCCCGGCGGGCGACGCAGCAGGAGGGATACCTGGCGGTAGGCCCAGGCCTGTTTGGTCAGGTCATCGTAGACGATCAGGGCGTCCTCGCCGCGGTCGCGGAAATATTCGCCCATGGCACAGCCGGCGTAGGGGGCGATGAATTGCAGCGCGGCAGATTCAGCCGCGGAGGCGGCGACGACAATAGTGTGCTCCATGGCGCCGTGCTCTTCGAGCTTGCGCACCACCGAGGCGATGGAGGAGTTTTTCTGGCCCACCGCCACGTAGATGCATGTGATGCCGGTGCCCTTCTGGTTGATGATGGCGTCGATGGCCACCGCGCTCTTGCCGGTCTGGCGGTCGCCGATGATCAACTCACGCTGGCCGCGGCCGACCGGTACCATGGCGTCGATCGCCTTGAGGCCGGTCTGCACCGGCTGGTCAACGGATTGGCGGCTGATGACGCCGGGCGCCACCTTTTCGATCGGCGAAGTCAGATCGCCCGGGATCGGGCCCTTGCCGTCCACCGGGCTGCCCAGGGCGTCCACCACGCGTCCGAGCAGCCCTTCGCCCACCGGCACCTCGAGAATGCGCCCGGTGCACTTGACGCTGTCGCCCTCGGAGATGTGCCGGTAGTCACCAAGCACCACCGCGCCGACGGAGTCGCGCTCCAGGTTGAGCGCCATGCCGTAGGTACTGCCGGGGAATTCGAGCATCTCGCCGGCCATTGCGTCAGCCAGCCCGTGTACGCGCACGATACCGTCGGTCAGGCTGACGACGGTGCCTTCATTGCGGGCCTCGGCGACGGCTTCGAATTTCTCGATGCGCTTCTTGATCAGCTCACTGATTTCGGATGGATTAAGCTGCATTGGGGTATTCCTCTTATTGATTCATGGTGTCGCCCGCACGAATGATCGCGCCGCCGAGCAACCCGGCATCCGTGGAGGTGTGCAGGTTGACCTTGCGCCCGAGATTCGTGGACAGGGCCCGTGCAACCTGGTCGCGCTGCTCGTCGGACACCGGATAGGCGCTGATCATTTCCGCGTCGATGGTGCTTTCGGCCTCGGCGCGCAGGACCTCGTACACGGCCGCGATTTCCGGCAGCAATTCAAGGCGGCCGTTTTCGGCCAGCACCCGTACCAGGTTGGCGCCCTCGATGTCGATGCGGTCGCCGCAGACGTCGATGAACAGCTGCGCCAGTTCCGACTTGGTGAACCGCGCGCTCTCGATCAGCTGGCGCATGGAGTCATCGGCCGCCACGGCGGCGATGAACTGCAGCGTATCGGTCCAATCGGGCAGCCGGTTGGTTTCAACGGCGCGCTGAAACACCGCCTGGGCGTAAGGTCGTGCGACTGTCGTTTGCTCGGCCATGGTGCTCCGCCTAGATCTGGGCCACCAGCTCGCTGAGCAGGTCGGCGTGCGCCTTGGCGTCGATTTCGCGCTTCAGCACTTTCTCGGCACCGGCCACCGCAATGGCGGAGACCTGGGCGCGCAGCTGCTCCTTGGCGCGATTGACTTCCTGCTCGATCTCGGCCTGGGCCGCTGCGACCAGGCGCTCGCCTTCGGACCGCGCTTCGTTCTTGGCTTCCTCGACGATCTCGCCGGCGCGCTTCTGCGCCTGGCTGAGAATATCGGCCGCCTGCTGCTTGGCCTCGTGCAGCGTTTCCGCCGCGCGTTTCTGCGCCAGCTCCTGATCATGCTGGCCGCGCTCGGCGGCAGCCAGACCGTCGGCAATGCGCTTGTTGCGCTCGTCCATGATCCCGGTGAGCGGTCGCCAGATGAAACGCATGGTAAACCATACGAACAGGCCGAAAGTGATGATCTGGATGATTAACGTGGCGGTAATGTTCACGTTAAACCCCCTCTCTGCAAAGTCCGAGTCTGTGGCTGAATCAGCCGCCAACCGCCGCCTGAGCGGCGCTCACGAAGGGGTTGGCGAAAATGAACCACATCGAGATACCGAGAACGATCATCGGGAAGGCCTCCATCAGGCCGCCGGTGAACAACATCTGGCCCATGAGTTGCGGGCGCATCTCGGGTTGGCGGGCAATGCCCTCGATGTACTTGGAGCAGATCATGCCCCAACCCAACGCAGAGCCCACACCGGCGGCGGCAAGGATAATGCCGACACCGATCGCGGTGCTGCTGTAGATGCTAACGATCAGTTCTGGACTCATCAGAGTTCTCCTTATCGTTCAAGTATCGATATAAATAGTCAGAGATTGAAATACGGGAAGGGGCCGCGATCAATGCTCATCCATGTCCATGGACGCCATCGCCAGATAGACGGCCGTCAACAACATAAAGATAAAGGCCTGTATGGTGACGACGAGAACATGGAACACCGACCAGGCGAAGCCCAGCACGATCTGGACCGGGATCATGTACCACGCCATCGACAGCAGCGCGATCAGCACGAACAGCAGCTCACCGGCGAACATGTTGCCGAACAAACGCAGTGCCAGGCTGATGGGCTTGGCAATCTCTTCGACAAGGGTCATGATGATGTTGACCGGGACCAACCATTTCCCGAACGGATGGAACAGGAAGGTCTTGATATAGCCCCAAAGCCCCTTGACCTTGATATTGTAATAAATAACCAGCGCGAACACCGACAGGGCGAGGCCAAAGGTCGTACCCAGATCGGTGGTGGGAACGACCCGCAGATAGGGAATGCCGATCAGGCCGGCGATGCTCGGCAGCAGGTCAACAGGAATCAGGTCCATGGTGTTCATCAGGAACACCCAGACGAAGATGGTGAACGCGAGCGGCCCGATCAACGCGTTGGTGCCCGGAAACAGCGGCTTGACCTGTGCATCGACGAACTCGACCACCAGCTCGAGAAAATTCTGCATACCCTTCGGAGCGTCCGAACTGAGATGGCGGCGGACCCGCAGGCCGGCCCAAATGACCAACGCCATGGTCAACCATCCGAAGAACACGGTGTCCAGGTTCCATGCGTGGAAGTCCAGCAGGCCATTGGGTTGATGGGTCTGCGGATTGCATCCCGCGCACAGGTTGGTCAGGTGGTGGTGGATGTACTCAACGGGAGTCAGCGCTTCATGGGCTCCAGCTTCACTCACGGTACTGTCCTAAGTTCGAATCCTAAGAATTCGTTTAGTACCGTAGCGGGCCGGGGCGCGCGGCAGGCGGCCGTCGCTGGCTCAAGCCGGCGGGCTACGGTGACTGCTGCTGGGCGGCGAAGACGAGGGCAAACTGAGCGGCCGCGAACGCTGCGATCATGGGTACCGGTTCCAGGCGCAAAACGCCCATGCCCAGTCCGAAGGCTGCGGCCGCGATAATGAATCGTTGCGCCGCGCCCGCATACATGGACGCGGCGACGCTACTTCCCTCAAGTTCGCCCGCACGCCGAACCCGGCGCGCCAGCAAAAAACTGTTCAACAAGACAATGCCGCCGCCGTAGGCAGCAGCGAGCGCGGAAGCTTCGCCCCGCCACGCCAGTGCCCCTAGCGCCACAGCTGCGGTCAAAATCAACTGTATAATTATGATGTTACGTAAACCGCTTGGCACGGGTTGGCGCTCGCTGCGCCTGCCCCATTGCGGACTCACAAAAACCACCGTGGCAAGGCGACAAATGCTCGTTTTGCGGCGCGCAGTATAAATACTCGGGGCAACAGCGTCAATGATGAAGCGATAAGAAAAGATTATGGGCGGCCTACGTCCCGGCAATAGCCGGACGGCGGCTCAGCGGATGTGGGACAGGATGCCTTCCAGCTCGTCGACGTTGTTGTATTGAATCACCAGCTTGCCTTTGCCGGTGCCGGAGTGCTGGATACGAACGCCGGCACCGAGTTTCTCCGACAGCTCGGTTTGGAGGTGGCGGATGTCCGGGTCCGCTTCCGGCGGCGGCTTTTTAGCCGGCTCCGGCTGCTGCAGGCGCTTGACCAGCTGCTCGGTCTCGCGCACCGACAGTCCCTTGTCGGCCACCCGCCGCGCGGCCTCGCTCTGGCCCGGCCCTTTCAAGGCCAGCAGGGCACGGGCGTGCCCCATCTCCAGGGTCCCCTCCTCGACCAGTGCTTTCACCTCCGGGCTCAACTCCAGCAGCCGCAGCAGGTTGGTGACGCCGGTGCGGGAGCGGCCCACCGCTTCGGCCGCCTGCTGGTGGGTCATCTCGAACTCGTCGATCAGGCGCTGCAGGGCGCGCGCCTCTTCCATGGGATTGAGGTTCTCGCGCTGGATATTCTCGATCAGGGCCATGGCAATGGCGGCCCGATCCGGGACGTCACGCACCACCGCCGGGATCTCCTGCAGGCCGGCGAGCTGGGCGGCGCGCCAGCGGCGTTCGCCGGCGATGATTTCGTATTTGTTGTCGCCGATGGGGCGCACGACGATGGGCTGCACCACGCCCTGGGCGCGAATCGAGTCGGCCAGCTCGTTGAGGGATTCCGGATGCATATCCAGGCGCGGCTGATAACGCCCGCGCTGAATCAGGTCAACGGGCAGTTCCCGCAGCGCGCCTTCCGGGGCACTTGCCTTGCCGGGGGCGGCGGCCGGGACCGCGGCGCCGCCAAGCAGCGCATCCAGCCCCCGGCCCAGTCCTCGTTTTTTCGTAGCCATCAGCGCAGAACCTGTTCTCGTCGCGGCTCGCGTCGCTCAGCGCCGGACGCGCAGCCGCTCCATTGGAAAAAAGTCATTATACATGCCATGCAGGCATCACGGGTTGCGCTGGCGCAATAGGCTCGTCAAGCGGTCGCCTGCACCGGATCGCCGTGGCGTTTGTCCTCCCGGCGCAGGATCTCCCCGGCCAGGGCCAGGTAGGACAATGCCCCGCGGGAGGTCTTATCGTACAGCAGAACCGGGACGCCGTGGCTGGGCGCCTCCGCCAAGCGCACGTTGCGCGGAATCAGCGTCCGGTAGACCTTGTCGCCGAAATGCAGGATCAGCTGGGCCGACACCTGGTTGGCAAGATTGTTGCGCGGATCGAACATGGTGCGCAGCAGACCTTCCAGGGCCAGCTTCTCATTGATCGAAACGCGGATCTGCTCGATGGTGTCGAGCAGCGCCGACAGCCCTTCCAGCGCATAGTATTCGCATTGCATCGGAATCAATACGCCCTCGGCGGCGACCAGGGCGTTGATGGTAAGCATGTTGAGGGCGGGCGGGCAGTCGATCAACACATAATCGTAGTGCGGTGCCACCGGCTCGAGCGCCTGGCGCAGGCGCCGCTCGCGGCCCTCCTGCTGCATCAGCTGCACTTCGGCGGCGGTCAGGTCGGCGTTTCCCGGCAGCAGATCGAAGCCGGCGCTGTCGATGCGCAGCATGGCATCGGCCACCGTGGCTTCGCCCAGCAGCACGTCGCAGCCCGACAGTTCGAGCTCGTTCTTGGCCACGCCGCAGCCCATGGTGGCGTTGCCCTGGGGATCCAGATCCACCAGCAGCACGCGGCGCTTGGTCGCCGCCAGGGAAGCGGCCAGATTCACGGAGGTCGTGGTCTTCCCCACTCCTCCTTTCTGGTTGGCGACGGCGATTATCCTGCCCATGGTACGCGTCTCATAAATTCCTGCCGGGCCGGCCCCTAGGACCTTACCTTATTTAGAAGGCCGGCTCTACAGCGCCGGACCACTCAGCAGCCGGCGCAGCGGTCAATTATCACCAAATGCCGTTCCGCGTCCAAGCCGGGAACACGCAGCCGCACGACCGACAGCAGCCGGAACCCGGCCGGCAACTCGTCGAGCTCGGCGTGCGGGTGCTGTCCCTTCATGGCCAGCACCCGGCCGCCGCGGGCGCACAGGTGTCCGCTGAGCGCCAGCATCTGAGCGACCGTGGCAAAGGCCCGGCAGATCACCGTATCGAACTCCTGCTCCGGCCGGTAGTCCTCGACCCGGGCGCGGACCACCGTCACATTGGGGATGGCCAGCTCGGCGACCGCCTGGGTGAGGAAGCGGCACTTCTTGGCGTTCCCGTCCAAGAGCACAAAACGACGTTCGGGGCTGGCCAGCGCCAGGGGCAGGCCGGGCAACCCGGCGCCGGTGCCTACATCGGCGACAGTGGCCCCGTGCAGGTGCGGCAGCACCGCCAGGGAGTCGAGCAGATGGCGGGTAACCATCGCTTGCGGCTCGCGCACCGCGGTCAGATTGTAGGCGCGGTTCCACTTGCCCAGGAGGGCTACGTAGGCCAACAGCCGCTCGGCTGCAGCGTCGGGCAGAGACAGGCCGAGGGTTTCGAGGCCCCGCCGCAGCAGGGCCTCGAGATCGGTGGCAGTGCTCACCTTGGCCTCCCGGATCGGGCTTTATTAGGGTCGCCTTGGAAAATCATGTCAGCATGATCCAGAAGTGGCGCGCCGCGCGCCAAGCCGCCGGGGACGGCCGGCAGCCATGCCTTCAGGCGGAACGGCGCTGCTGTTTCTTGAGGTGTACCAGCAGCAGCGACACCGCCGCCGGCGTCACGCCGGGAATGCGCGCCGCTTGGCCCAGGGTCCGTGGGCGCTGGCTGGCGAGCGTTTGCCGCACCTCGCTGGATAAGCCGCGCACCTGATCGTAGTCGATGGCGTCGGGCAGCGGCAGCGCGTCGTTGCGTTGCTGGCGGGCAATGTCGTCGCGCTGGCGGGCAATATAGCCGGCATATTTGGCCTGCACTTCCACCTGCTCCGCCACTTTGGGATCGGCGACCGGCTCGCCGGCGCCCGGCAGCGACAACACGGCCTCGTAAGTGACCCCCGGCCGGCGCAGCAACTCCAGCAAGCGTACCTCCTTGGCCAGCGGCTGTCCGAGCACCGCTTCCGCCGCCGCGGCCGTCTCCGGCCCCGGCCGCAGCCAGGTGTCATGCAGGCGCCGGCGCTCGCGCTCGACCGCCTCGCGCTTGCTGCTGAAGGCCTGCCAGCGGTGGTCGTCCACGAGGCCGAGGTCGCGGCCGATCTCGGTCAGCCGCAGGTCGGCGTTGTCCTCGCGCAGCAGCAGCCGGTATTCGGCGCGGCTGGTGAACATGCGGTAGGGCTCAGTGGTGCCGCGGGTGATGAGGTCGTCGATCAGCACACCCAGGTAGGCCTGGTCGCGGCGCGGGCTCCAGGGCTCCTGCTCACGGACGCAGCGCGCGGCGTTGAGACCGGCGATCAGCCCCTGGGCGGCGGCTTCCTCGTAGCCGGTGGTGCCGTTGATCTGCCCGGCGAAGAACAGGCCCCCGATGAAGCGGGTTTCCAAAGACGGCCGCAGATCCCGGGGATCGAAAAAGTCGTATTCGATGGCGTAGCCGGGACGGGTGATGTGAGCGTGCTCGAAACCGCGGATAGAGCGCACCAAGGCCAACTGCACGTCGAAGGGCAGGCTGGTGGAGATGCCGTTGGGGTACACCTCGGTGGTGTTCAAACCCTCGGGTTCGACGAAAATCTGATGGGCGTTCTTGTCGGCGAAGCGCACGATCTTGTCCTCGATCGAGGGACAATAGCGTGGCCCCACGCCTTCGATCACCCCGGCATACATGGGGGAGCGGTCGAGACCGGCGCGGATCAGGTCGTGGGTGCGCTCGTTGGTGTAAGTGATGTGGCAGCTCACCTGGCGTGGATGTTCAGCGCGGCTGCCGAGGTAGGAAAACACCGGCACCGGGTCGTCGCCCGGCTGCTCGTCGAGCCGCGCATAGTCGATGCTGTTGCCGTCGATGCGCGGCGGCGTGCCGGTCTTCAGGCGCGCGGTCCGGAACGGCAGCTCGCGCAGCCGTGCGGCCAGGGCATTGGCCGGCGGGTCGCCGGCGCGCCCGCCCTGGTAATTGGCCATGCCGATGTGAATGCGGCCGCCGAGAAAAGTGCCGACCGTGAGCACCACCGCCCGGGCACGGAATTTCAGCCCCATCTGGGTCACCACCCCCGCGACCCGCTCGCCGTCCATGAGCAGGTCGTCGACGGCCTGCTGGAACAGGGTCAGATTGGGTTGCCGCTCCAGCGCGCGGCGCACTGCCTGTTTGTACAGCAGCCGGTCGGCCTGGGCGCGGGTGGCGCGTACCGCCGGGCCCTTGCGCGCGTTGAGGGTGCGGAACTGGATTCCGGCGCAATCCGCGGCGTGGGCCATGAGTCCGCCAAGCGCGTCGATCTCTTTCACCAGATGGCTCTTGCCGATGCCGCCGACGGCGGGATTGCAGCTCATCTGCCCCAGGGTCTCGATGTTGTGGGTGAGCAGCAGCGTGCGCGCGCCGGTGCGGGCGCCCGCCAGGGCCGCCTCGGTGCCGGCGTGGCCGCCGCCGACCACGATTACGTCGAAATCATCCTGGTAAAACATAAAGGACCACCCGGGTGGCAGGTTGCAAGGGCCGAGGGCGCCAAGTTTACGCGATTTCGCCTGCTGGATCAGCCGCGCGCCGGTGCAGGCGGCGCCTGCGGGCAGCTGGCAGGGAAAGCGTCTACTTGCCGATGCAGAACGTCGCGAAAATGCGGCCGAGCAGATCGTCGCTGGTGAATTCGCCGGTGATCTCGCCGAGCGCCAGCTGCGCCTGGCGCAGGTCTTCGGCGGCCAGCTCCCCGGCGCCGTGATCCAACAACTGGGCGGCGGCTTGTTCCAGGAGGGCATGGGCGCGCTGGAGCGCGTCGAGGTGGCGGCGGCGGGCGAGGAACTCCCCTTCGCCGCCGTCGGCGTATCCCATGCGTGCCTTCAACAGGGCGCGCAAGGGCTGCAAACCGGTGCCGGTGCGGGCCGAGATCCGCACCTCCTGGCCATGTTCCCCGTCGCCGGCGCCGGCGGCCCGGCCGGAGAGATCAATTTTGTTGCGAACCAGCAGGCGCGGCGGTCCGGGCGGCAGGCGTTCGAGGATCGTAAGGTCTTCGCGAGTAATGCCGGCGCTGTCGTCGATCACCAGCAGGATTTCATCGGCCGCCGCCGCTGCTTCCCAGGCCCGGTCGACGCCGATGCGTTCGACTACGTCGTTGGTGGCGCGCAGCCCGGCGGTGTCCACCACGTGCACCGGAAGACCGTCAAGGCTGATATGTTCGCGCAACAGGTCGCGGGTGGTGCCCGGGACGTCGGTGACGATGGCCGAGTCGAAGCCGGCCAGGGCGTTGAGCAGGCTGGACTTGCCGACGTTGGGACGCCCGGCGATGACCAGCGTCATTCCGTCGCGCAGCAGCCGCCCCTGGTTTGCGGCGGCCTGGAGGCGGGCCGAATCTTCCTGCAGCGCCGCCAGTCTTTGGCGCAGGGAGGAATCGGCAAGCAGGTCGAGCTCCTCGTCGGGAAAATCGATCGCCGCCTCGATGTGGGTACGCAATGCGATCAGCCCTTCGACCAGAACGTGGACGCGCCGGGAGAATTCGCCCTGCAGGGAGCGCAGGGCAGCGCGCGCGGCGAGCTCGGTGCCGCTGTCGATAAGGTCGGCCACCGCCTCGGCTTGGGCGAGGTCGAGTTTGTCGTTGAGGAACGCCCGCTCGGAAAATTCGCCGGGCCGCGCGAGGCGCGCGCCGAGGCCGGTGCACCGGCGGACGACGAGATCGAGCACCACCGGCCCGCCGTGGCCGTGGAGCTCGAGCACGTCCTCGCCGGTGAAGGAATGGGGTGCCGGAAAGTATAACGCCAGACCATCGTCGATGGCCGTGCCGTCGGCGTCGCGGAAAACGGCGTGAGTGGCGCGCCGCGGTTCGGGGGTGCGCTCCAGCAGGGCCGCCGCCACCGTTCGGCACAGCGGCCCGGACAGGCGCACGATGCCGATGCCGCCCCGGCCCGGCGGCGTGGCGACCGCAACGATGGTATCGAGCGGTGGCTGGCTCATGGATGGCGCCCTGGCGGGGCGGGACCGCCTAGGTCTTGGCGGCGGCCTGATTCACCCGTTTGGTGATCACGTATTGCTGGGCGATGGACAAAGTATTGTTCACCACCCAGTAGACCACCAGCCCGGCCGGGAAGAAGGCGAAGAACACCGTGAACACCAGCGGCAGCAGCATCATGATCTTCTGTTGCAGGGGGTCCATGGGCGCGGGGTTCAGGCGCTGCTGGATCAGCATGGTGACGCCCATGAGCAGCGGCAGCACGAAGTACGGATCGGGCGCCGACAGGTCGTGGATCCAGAGGATGAACGGCGCCTGGCGCATCTCGACGCTGTAGAGCAAGACCCAGTACAGGGCGATGAAAACCGGAATCTGGATCACGATCGGAAGGCAGCCGCCCAGCGGGTTGATCTTTTCGGTCTTGTACAACTCCATGAGGGCCTGGTTCATCTTCTGGCGGTCGTCGCCGTAGCGTTCCTTGAGCGCTTTCATGCGCGGCTGTACACGCCGCATCTTGGCCATGGAGCGGTAGCTGGTTTCGGAGAGTTTGTAGAACGCCAGCTTGATCAGGATGGTCAGGACGATGATCGACCAGCCCCAGTTGCCGAAAAACTTGTGCAGTTTTTCCAGCAGCCAGAACAGCGGCTTGGAGATCACCGTGAGGATGCCGTAGTCCACCGTCAGCTCCAGGCCGGGGGTGATGCTGGCCAGGCGGTCCTGGAGCTTCGGCCCGACGAACAGGCGGCTTTTGAAGTTCCGCGTCGACCCGGGCGCCACTGTCTGCAGCGGGGACATGGCCCCGATGCGGTAGGTGTGGAACTGCTTCGGCAGGTAGTCTGCGTAAAATGTGTCGGTGCTCTTGGAGTCGGGGATCCAGGCGCCGAGGAAATAATGCTGCAGCATCGCCACCCAACCGCCCTTGACGTCGGTGACGTTGAGGGCCTTGTCCTTCATGTCGGAGAAGCTTTCCTTCTTGTAGTGATCCGAAGGGGTGTAGTAAGCAGTGCCGAGGTAGGTGTGGATAAATCGGCTGGACGTACCTTTGCCCGTGTGTTCGGTGCGCTGCAGTTGGCGGTAGAAGCTCGCCTGCCAGGGTTTGCCTGAGTTGTTCTTGACCTGATAGTCGAGGCCGACCACGTAGCTTCCGCGCTTGAAGGTATAGGTCTTGGTGACCTCAATTCCCGTGGGGCTCGACCAATGCAGATGAACCTGGAGGGTATCCTGGCCCGGGGCGAGCGTGTAGTCGGTCTTGTCGGCGGTGTAGAGACTCTTGTGGTTGGGTGCGTCGGCGATGGCACCGTGGGGCCCGGTGAACCCGGACTGGGCCACGTAGAAACCGGGGCCGCGGTCGGTCATCAACTCAAACGGCTTCTTGTCTTTGATGGATACCGTGTACTTGCGCAGATCCACTTGGCGCACGTCGCCGCCCTGGGTGTCGAGACGCACGTCCAGCACGTCGGTGCGCACGTGGATCGCCTGCTTGCTCTTGACCAAAGGCTCGGCCGGCCCGGCGGCCGGCTGCTGCGTCTTCTCGGGCCCACCGGCCGCGGGAACGGCGCTGGGGACGGCGGACTGCGCCGCGGACGGCGAAGCGGGCGCCTTCGCGGGCGCACTGGCGGCTTTGGTCTTTTGTGCCGGTTGCGTCGGTGCGCTGGTGGTGACAGGGGGAGACTTGGGCCCGTAGTCCTTCTCCCATGCCTGGAACAGCAGCAGCGCTACGAAGCACAGGGCGATAAAAAGGTACAGCCGCGGATTAGCCATGGGTGACTTTCTTGGTTTTTTCCGGCACCGGATCATAACCGCCCGGGGCGAACGGGTGGCAGCGAAGCAGGCGCCGCAAGGCGAGCCAGGTGCCGGTTACCGCACCATGACGGGCGATGGCGGTCTGGGCGTAACAGGAACAACTGGGATGGAAACGGCAGTTGTTGCCGAGCAAGGGGCTGATGAGGTACCGGTAGGCGCCGATCAGTGCTATCAGGATTTTGCGCATCGCTGGATCAGCCTGGCCCAATGTCTAGTTAACGAGGCATGCAGTTCTGGTCGGGTTTTGCCCGCGACCCCGGCTCGGGCCAACACGACGACGTCGAGTCCCCCCAGCGCCGCCTGGTGGTGGCGGAAGCTCTCGCGGGCGATGCGCTTGACGCGGTTTCGGTCCACGGCGCTACGGGCGGCCTTTTTCGAAATTGCCAGCCCGAGGCGCGCGTGGTCGGTACCGTTGGGCGCGGCCAGCACGGTGAAGCAAGGGTCGCTGGAACGTTGCGCCCGCTTGAAGACCCGCTGGAATTGCGTCTGGCACGTCAGCCGTGCGCGGCGTCGAAAACGCGTGCTACCCGTCGAGGCATTCAACGCTCAGGGGGTCAGCCGAGCGCGTCCCTTGGCGCGACGAGCCTTGAGCACCAGCCGCCCGCTCTTGGTCTTCATGCGCGCCCGGAAACCGTGGGTGCGCTTGCGCTTGAGGACGCTGGGTTGAAAAGTTCTCTTCATGACTGTATCCGCCGTGCTGGACTGGCCAGGTTGTGCCCCTGGGAAAAGGCGGAATGCTACTGGTTTCCGCGAGTTGCTGTCAACTGTGGCGGCGGGCGTTTTTTATCCACGGGCAGGTGTGGATAAGTTGCAGCCGCGGCGGTAGACTGCCCGTTTCCATGCCGATCGGCTGCGACAACGACACGGGTGATGCAGGTGGACGCTTCGCTGTGGACCAAATGCCTGAAACGACTTGAATCGGAGTTGTCGCAAGGACAGTTCAACACCTGGATCCGGCCCTTGCACGCCGTCCAGGACGGCAGCCAGCTGCGGTTGCTGGCACCGAACCGCTTCGTGTTGGACCGGGTGCGTGACCAGTTCTTCGCGCGCATTAATGCGGCCATCAGCGATTCGGTTCCGGCGAGCCCGCCCACGGTGGTGTTGGAAGTGGGCAGCGTCGGTCCGGCTGTGGCACTGGACCGCCCGCGGCGTGAGCGCGGCGCCGACGGGCCGCGGCGGAGCAACCTCAACCCCGGGTTCACGTTCGAAACCTTTGTCGAAGGCAAGTCGAACCAGCTCGCGCGGGCGGCGTCGGCCCAGGTGGCCGAGAACCCGGGCGCCGCGTACAACCCATTGTTTATTTATGGGGGAGTGGGACTCGGCAAGACCCACCTGATGCATGCCGTCGGGAACATGATGCAGCAACGCAACCCCAGGGCGCGGGTGGCGTACCTGCATTCGGAGCGTTTCGTCGCGGATATGGTCAAGGCACTGCAGCACAACGCCATCAACGACTTCAAACGCTATTACCGCAGCGTGGATGCGCTGCTGATCGACGATATTCAGTTCTTTGCCGGCAAGGAACGCTCCCAGGAAGAGTTTTTCCATACCTTCAATGCGCTCTTGGAGGGCCAGCACCAAATCATCCTCAGCTGCGATCGTTACCCAAAGGAGGTCAACGGTCTCGAAGAGCGCTTGAAATCGCGCTTCGGATGGGGCTTGACCGTGGCGATCGAGCCGCCGGAGCTGGAAACCCGCGTCGCGATACTGATGGGCAAAGCCGCGCAAAGCCACGTTCAGCTGCCCGATGAAGTGGCGTTTTTCATCGGCAAACGCATCCGCTCCAACATCCGTGAGTTGGAGGGGGCGCTGCGGCGGGTCATCGCCCACGCCCGGTTTACCAACCAAAACGTGTCCCTGGAGTTGGCACGGGAGGCACTGAAGGACTTGCTGGCGCTCCAGGATAAGCTCGTAACCATCGAGAATATTCAAAAAACGGTCGCCGAGTACTATAAGATCCGGGTGCACGATCTGCTCTCGGCGCGCCGCAGCCGTTCCATCGCTCGGCCGCGGCAGATAGCCATGGGGCTCGCCAAGGAGTTGACGAATCACAGCCTGCCCGAGATCGGTGATGCCTTCGGGGGACGGGACCACACGACGGTGCTGCATGCCTGCCGCAAGGTGGCCGAATTGCGCGAGAGCGATATCCGCATCGAGGAAGATTATAAGAACCTGTTGAGAATCCTCACAACATGATGTGGATAACCTGTGCGCAAATGATTCAGTGGGGCTACTTCGATAGTTATCCACAAACAGCTCACAGGTTTTATTCTGGATAAACATGCTTTATACATTTGTTATAGTGAGTTTAAGGTGCTGTTTATAAACCTTAAATAGGTGTTACGCACAGAGTTGGCAGGCAGTAATAAAGCACTACTAAGTAAAATATTTCTTTATTTAAGTTAAGTACCAAGCACGTGCTGAAGACACTTCCGTGAGGAAAGGGCCGAGCATGAAGTTCAAAGTACAACGGGAAACGCTGCTGAAACCGTTGCAGCTTGTCAGTGGGGTCGTGGAACGCAGACAGACCTTGCCGGTACTGTCCAATTTGTTGGTTGTCGCAGAAGGGGGAAAGATCTCCTTCACAGCGACGGACCTGGAGGTGGAGTTGGTCGCGGATCTGGCATTGGAGGTTGAGGATCCAGGGGAGATCACATTGCCGGCGCGCAAGCTTCTGGACATTTGCCGCACCTTACCGGAAACGGCGGAACTGGAGTTATCAGTCAGCGGCGACAAGGCGCAGTTGAAATCCGGTCGCAGCCGCTTCAGTCTCGCCACATTGCCGGCCAGCGAATTTCCGAGTGTCGAGGAAATCGGCGGCACGCGCCAGTTCAGCGTCGAGCAGCGGGAGCTGAAGTCGCTGATTGAGCGCACGCATTTTTCGA
This sequence comes from Gammaproteobacteria bacterium, assembly GCA_037385045.1. Lineage (GTDB taxonomy): Bacteria > Pseudomonadota > Gammaproteobacteria > JASBUN01 > JASBUN01 > JARRNJ01. Next base: position 34,943 of record JARRNJ010000025.1, read on the forward strand.
TGGCGCAGCAGGACGTCCGTTACTACCTGAACGGTTTGATGTTTGAGATGGAGACGGAGCGCTTACGCAGTGTGGCTACCGATGGGCACCGGCTTGCCTTGTGTGAATTGGAGTTGGCCACCGGCGACGGCGACACGCAGCAGGTGATCGTGCCGCGGAAGGGAATCCAGGAACTGGCCCGGTTGCTGGAGGACAGCGAGAGCACGGCGGAAGTGGAGGTGGGCAGCAATCACGTCCGGGTGCAGCTTCCGGGTCTGCGGTTTACGTCGAAACTGATCGATGGCCGGTTTCCCGAATACCAGCGGGTGATTCCAAAGGCGGCGGAGAACATCCTCACGGCGGGACGGGACGAACTCAAGCAGGCGCTGGTACGCACCTCGATCCTCTCCAACGAGAAATACCGCGGGGTGCGGCTGCAGCTTTCCGGTGACCGCCTGCGGATCCTGGCCCACAACCCGGAACAGGAAGAGGCGGAAGAGGAGCTGGGCGTCAGTTACGAAGGGGACGAGCTGGAGATCGGATTCAATGTAACGTACTTGCTGGACGCCCTGAATGCCGTGGGCGCTGAACAGGTGACTATTGCGTTGTCGGACGCCAACAGTAGTTGTTTGATTCAAGCGCCAGACGGCGGCGAGTGTAAGTATGTGGTGATGCCTATGCGCCTGTAAGGGCGCCGCGCGGCCGACAGATGGCCGCGGATGGTACTTATGGGGTTGATCAGCGTCGGTATTCGGCACTTTCGCAACCTGTCAGCCGTCGATTTCGAGCCTTCGCCGGAAGTGAATGTCGTTTTCGGACGCAACGCTTCGGGCAAGACGAGCTTGCTTGAGGCGGTGTACTTCCTGGGGCGGGCCCGATCGTTCCGGACTCACCGAGTTGACCGGCTGGTGCAGAATGGGGCCGATCAATTGCAGGTGTTCGGCCGCTTGAGCGCAGAGGCGGGCACGGTGCCATTGGGGGTGGAGCGCAGCCGCCAGGAAACGCGCATTCGCATTGGCGGGCAGGCCGTGAGTGCCGTTTCAGCGCTGGCGGCGGCATTGCCAGTACAGCTGGTTCATCCCAACAGTCATCGTTTGTTAGAGGAAGGCCCACAGTACCGCCGCCGGTTCCTGGACTGGGGGGTGTTCCACGTGGAACCAGCGTTCTTTCCGGCGTGGCAGCGCTATCAGCGCGCCCTGCGTCAACGCAACGCCGCCCTGCGCAAAGACCAGCCTTCCCGTTCTGTCAGCGCCTGGAACCAGGAGCTCGTCGAAGCCGCGGCGGTGATCGATTCGGCCCGGCGACGCTATGTGGAGCGGTTAGGTCCACAAATGGCCGCTTTCACTGAGCGCCTGGCCGAAATCGAGGGCGTGGCGCTGAAGTACCGCGGCGGTTGGCCGGAGGCGGTGCAATTCGGCGTGGCATTGGAGGAGGCGGCGCGCCGCGATCGCGACGCCAGACACACGACCGTCGGCCCGCACCGAGCCGACGTCCGCGTAAACGTCGGCGACGTCGCGGCGGCGGGTCGGGTATCCCGGGGCCAGCAGAAACTGTTGGTGGCGGCCCTCTTGCTGGCGCAGGCGATGTTGTTCAACGAATCCACGGGGCAAAGGTCGTTGATCTTGGTCGACGACCTGGCGGCCGAACTGGACGCCGATCACCGGCGACGCTTCATGGGCCTGTTGAAGGGTTTGCCGGCCCAGTCGTTCGTTACGGCCATCGATGCGGAATCCCTGTCCGCCGATGACATCGGCCCGGCCCGGGTGTTCCACGTGGAACACGGTCAACTGCGGGAAATGGTATAATGATTCGATTCTGCCACAGGACACCTCTATGACCGACCAGAAGACCTACGATTCGTCCAACATCAAGGTGCTCAAGGGCCTCGACGCGGTCCGCAAACGCCCCGGCATGTATATTGGTGACACGGACGACGGAACCGGTCTTCATCACATGGTCTTTGAGGTGGTCGACAATGCCATCGACGAGGCCCTGGCCGGCTATTGTTCTGAAATCACGGTCACCATCCATAGCGATGAGTCCGTTACCGTGACCGACAACGGCCGCGGTATCCCGGTGGATCTCCATCCCGAAGAAGGCCGTTCCGCGGCTGAGGTCATCATGACCGTTCTCCACGCGGGCGGGAAATTCGACGATAACTCCTATAAAGTCTCCGGCGGCCTCCACGGCGTCGGCGTCTCAGTCGTCAACGCTCTGTCCGAGAACCTGAAGCTCACCATCCGCCGCGACGGTAAAATCCACCAGCAGGAATACCGTCTCGGCGAGCCGCTGTATCCGCTGAAGGTCCTTACCGATACCGATCAGACCGGAACCGAGCTGCGCTTCAAGCCCAGCGCTCAGATCTTTACCAACATCGAATTCCATTACGACATTCTCTCCAAACGGCTCCGGGAGTTGTCCTTTCTCAACTCCGGCGTTCGGATCAAGCTAACCGACGAGCGCACTGAGAAATCGGATGTGTTTGAATACCAAGGCGGTATCCGGGCGTTTGTGGAGCACCTGAATCGCAACAAGACGCCCCTGCACCCGACCGTGTTCTATTTTCAAACCGAGCGCGACGACATCATCGTCGAGCTGGCCCTGCAATGGAACGATTCCTACCAGGAAAACATCTTCTGCTTTACCAACAACATCCCGCAACGGGACGGCGGCACCCACTTGGCCGGATTTCGCAGCGCGCTGACGCGGACGCTCAATGCCTATATGGAACAGGAAGGTATCGCCAAAAAAGCCAAAGTCGCTCCAAGCGGAGACGATGCGCGTGAAGGGCTGACGGCGGTCCTGTCGGTCAAAGTTCCCGATCCCAAGTTTTCGTCCCAAACCAAGGACAAATTGGTGTCTTCGGAGGTCAAGGGCGTAGTCGAGTCCACCATGGCCGAAAAATTCCGCGAATTTCTATTGGAATATCCGGGTGAGGCCAAAGCCATCACCGGCAAAATCGTCGACGCCGCCCGGGCCCGCGAGGCCGCGCGGCGTGCGCGCGAGCTCACCCGTCGCAAGGGCGCCCTGGATCTGGCCGGATTGCCGGGCAAGCTGGCCGACTGCCAGGAGCGGGATCCGGCGCTTTCCGAGCTGTTCCTGGTCGAGGGTGATTCCGCCGGCGGCTCCGCCAAGCAGGGCCGCGATCGCCGCACCCAGGCGATCCTGCCCCTGAAGGGCAAAATTCTCAATGTCGAAAAGGCGCGTTTTGACAAGATGCTGTCCTCGGCGGAAGTGGGGACCCTGATCACCGCCCTTGGCTGCGGTATCGGCCGCGAGGAGTTTAACCCCGACAAACTCCGTTACCACCGCATCATCATCATGACCGACGCCGACGTGGACGGATCCCACATCCGGACTTTGCTGCTGACGTTTTTCTACCGCCAGATGCCGGAGTTGATCGAACGCGGCCACATCTACATTGCCCAGCCACCGCTGTACAAGATCAAGAAAGGCAAGCAGGAGTATTACGTCAAAGACGACCCGGAACTCAATGCCTATCTGCTGCAGGTGGCACTGGAGAATGCGGCGCTGTTCGTGACCGAGGACGCGCCGCCGATCAGCGGCGTGCAATTCGAAACCCTCGCTCGTCAATACGTGCAGGTAATGAGCACAATCCGCCGCCTGAAGCGCCGCCACGACCCCGAACTCCTTGAAAAACTTGTTTATATTCAACCGCTTGACGATCATTCCCGACACGACGAAGCGGCCGTGCGCCGTTGGTACGGGGAATTGTCCGAGCGCCTGAACGCGGCCCAGGCGGCGGGCACCCGATTTGAGGTCACCGTGCACCCGAACGCCGATGGCGAAACCTTCGATGCCAGGGTAAGCAAACATATTCACGGCATTGTCACCCACCACCGGCTGCCCAATGAATTTTACGATTCCGCCGAATACGCCAGCATGGTGGCGCTGGGGCGGCAGCTGGACGGGCTACTGGGCGCCGGCGCCTACATCAAACGCGGTGAGCGCACACAGCCCGTCGCCACCTTCAAGCAGGCCATGGACTGGCTGCTCGAGGAAGCCAAACGCGGCCAAAGCATCCAGCGCTACAAGGGCCTCGGGGAAATGAACCCGGGACAGCTGTGGGAGACGACCATCAATCCGGACACGCGCCGGTTGCTGCAGGTGCAGATCGAGGACGTGGTGGCGTCGGACCAGATTTTCACCACCCTCATGGGGGACCACGTCGAACCGCGGCGCGATTTTATCGAGCAAAACGCCATGCAGGTAGCCAATCTGGACGTGTGACCGCCGCGCGGTCAATCGGGCCGGCCGCCGATGGCCGCCACCGTGGTTTCGATCCAGTCCTCGATGCGGCGGTTGATCTGGGACGCTGACATGCCCGTGGTGTCGATGGGCTCACCGATGACCACCTTGATTATCCCCGGACGTTTGAGAAATCCCCTGCGCGGCCAGTAATAGCCGGCATTGTGGGCCATAGGCACCACCGGCGCCCGGGTCTTGGCGGCGAGCAGCGCGGCGCCGGGGCGATATTCTCCCCGCTCCCCGGGCGCCACCCGCGTCCCCTCCGGGAAAATCACCACATTGATCCCGTCGCGCAGCCGTGCGCGGCCTTGTTCGATGAGCTGCTCCACCGCTTTGCGGCCCTTGGCGCGGTTGATCGCAATGGGTTTGAGGGTTGCCAGACCCCAGCCGAAAATCGGCACCCACATGAGTTCCCGTTTCAGCACCCACACCATGCGCGGCACCATGGTTTCCATGGCAATGGTTTCCCACGCCGACTGGTGCTTGCACACGTAGATGGCCGCGCCTGGCGGGATATTCTCCCGGCCCGACACGTCGTGGCGCAAGCCACAGGTCACGCGCAGCCACCAAAGATTGAAATACGGCCACGCCTTGGAGATATGCTGCCGCGTCAGGAATGGCAGCGGCGCGGCAAGCAACAATACGACCACCATCAAAACCGTCGATACGGCGAGCCCCAACCAATAAAGCAGCCCGCGCAAGTAGGCGATCAGCACGTCAAAATTCCTTTCCTCCAATTCGGCGCTGACCCCGCTCAACGCTCCGCAGCGAGTACATGGTCGGCGACCGCAGCAAGATCGTCGAACACCGGCACACCGGCCAGCCCTTCGCCGGCGGCTGCGGTGCGCGCGCCCTTGCCGGTTCGTACCAATATCGGCGCCGCGCCGGCGGCGCGGCAGGCCTGGACGTCGCGCAGCGAATCCCCCACGCACGGCACGCCGGTGAGATCGACGCCCAGGCGTTCGCGGATCTGTTCAAACAGGCCGGTTCCGGGCTTTCTGCAACCGCAGCCGTCCTCCGGCGTATGGGGGCAGAAGAACACCGCTTCGATCATGCCCCCAAGCTGGGCCAGGCGCCGATGCATCTTGGCATGGATGCGGTGCAGGGTCTCGATATCGAACAGCCCGCGTCCGACACCGGACTGATTGGTGGCCACCACCACCCGATAGCCCGCCTGATACAGCCGCGTCACCGCCTCCAGGCTGCCGGGCACCGGCAACCACTCTTCCGGCGACTTGATGTAGTCGTCGGAGTCCTCGTTGATGACGCCGTCGCGGTCCAGGATGATCAGCTTCATCGGCAGCATCCCGCCCTAACGGTCGCGAAATTCCGAAACGCGGACCCGCCCGTTCACCATGCGTGCGTCGCGGCGCATGATCTTCTCCAGCTTGTTCCAGAACGCGGCATGCAGATCGAAGTCAGCGGCGATAGCGGTGCCGAGCAACAAAATCAGCAAGTCCGCCGTTTCCTCCGCCAGCTCAGCCTTGTCGCGACCTTTGGTCACGCAGGCCGACATTTCACCCAACTCCTCGGCCATCAGTGCAATGCGGTAAGTCAGCTCCTCGCCGCCATTGTTGCGGAAGTCGTGTTTTTCGTGAAACGCGCGCACGGCCGCCAGCATGTCGGCGTAGGAATCGGGATTCGGAGAGGTTTCGTCGCTCATGTCAATCTCGTCGCCCAGCCGGGCCTATTCGTTGCGGGACTGCAGCCGCGACACGTCCGCCACGCGCAGGAAGCGCTGCTGCAGGCCGTGCAGCAGGGCCAGCCGGTTGCCGCGCAGCGCGCCGTCGTCCACCATCACCATGACCCCATCGAAGAAGCCGTCCACTGGCGCGCGCAAGCGCGCCAGCTGTTGCATTGCGCCTTCATAGTCACCGGCGTCGAACAGCCCGCCCAGCGTGCCGTCCAGCTCCTGCAGCCGCTCCGCCAGCACGCGTTCGGCATCCTCCTGAACCAGGGCAGGATCGAAGCGCTCGGGAATGGCTTCGTCCGTCTTCTTCAGAATGTTGGCGATACGCTTGTTGGCCGCCGCCAGGCTCTCGGCCTCCGGCAGCCGGCGGAATGCGGCGACGGCCCGCAGACGCCGGTCGAGATCGTTGAGCCGCGAGGGGCGCAGGCACGCGACCGCTTCGATCTCGTCGGCACTGTAACCCTGGCCGGCGTAATACTGGTCCAGGCGGCCCACCACGAAGTCGAACACCTCCGGCGCGACGGAGCCGCTGATGACATTGGGTTGGCGCTGATCATAGATCCCGATGGCGCTGTCGATCAGCCAATCCAGGTCCAGCTCCAGGTCCTGCTCGATCAGTATCCGTACCAGGCCCACCGCGGCGCGCCGCAGGGCGAACGGGTCCTTGTCGCCCGTGGGTGCCTGGCCAATGCCGAAAATACCTACCAGGGTATCGATCTTGTCGGCAATGGCCACGGCGCGCCCGACGCCGGTCTGTGGCAGGCGATCGCCGGCATGGCGCGGCAGGTAATGTTCCTCGATGCCGGCCGCGACCTCTTCGGGCTCGCCGTCATGGCCGGCGTAGTAGCGCCCCATGGTGCCCTGCAGTTCCGGAAACTCGCCGACCATGTCCGTCATCAGGTCGCATTTGCACAGCTCGGCCGCCCGCTCCGCCAGGTACTTGTCGACGCCCAGCCGCGTGGCGATGGCGCCTGTCAGCGCAATCGTGCGTTGCACCTTGTCGTAGAGACTGCCGAGTTTGCGTTGGAACACCACGTCAGCCAGACGCTCCAGGCGCTCGTCAAGGCGTGTCTTACGGTCCTGGCGCCAAAAGAAATCCGCATCGGCGAGACGCGGGCGGATCACGCGTTCGTTGCCGGCCCGTACCACCGACGGGTCGCGGCTCTCGATATTGCTCACGGTGACGAAGTTCGGCAGCAGGTGGCCTTCGCCGTCCACCAGGTGGAAGTATTTCTGGTGCGCCTTCATGGCTGAGATCAGCGCCTCCGACGGCACCTCCAGGAAGCGCTGATCAAACGCCCCCAGGACCGCCACCGGCCACTCCACCATGGCGGTGACTTCGTCGAGCAGCGCAGCGTCGATGACGGCCTGGCCGCCCGCGCCGCTCGCCGCCTCGATCACCTGACCGCGGATCGCCTCGCGACGTTCGTCGAAGTCCGCCAACACGTGGCCCTGGGTTTCCAGCAGCGGCGCGTAAGCCTCCGGTTCACCGAGATAGATCGGCTGCGGATGATGGAAGCGGTGGCCGCGGGTTTCACGCCCGGAGGTCACGCCCAGGATCGGGGCCTCGATCGCCTCGTCGCCGTACAGCAGCACGACCCAATGGACCGGGCGCACAAATTCCACCTCCAGCGCACCCCAGCGCATGCGCTTGGGAATCGGCAGGCGCTCCAGGGCCTGGGTTACGATCTCCGGCGCCAGCTTTTGTGCCGTGCGGCCCTGCTGCCGCTGTCTGAACACCAGCCAGCTGCCCTGCCCGGTGCGCATTTGTTCGAGCTGCTCCACTTCCACGCCGCACGAGCGCGCGAAGCCCAGGGCGGCCTTGGTGGCGCAGCCCTCCTCGTCGAAGGCCGCGGTCACGGCCGGGCCCCGGCGTTCCACCACCCGGTCGGGCTGGGTCGGAGCCAAGTCCCGAATGAGCACCGCCAGGCGTCTCGGGGCGGCGTAGCCGCGGGCAGCGCCGTGCGCCAGATCGGCTTGTCCCAGTCCGGTGACAACGGCATGGGTGAACGCCTCCGAAAGACGGCGCAGCGCCTTGGGCGGCAGCTCCTCGGTACCGATTTCCACCAGCAGATCCCGGGCGTCGCTCATGCCGCACCCTCCGCGGCGGCGCCGAGCAACGGAAAGCCCAGCGCCTCCCGGCGCGCGTAATAGGCCTCGGCCACGGCCCGCGACAGGCCCCGCACGCGGCCGATATACCGTGCCCGCTCGGTGACCGAGATGGCGTGCCGGGCATCGAGCAGATTGAAGGTATGCGAGGCCTTGAGCATCATTTCGTAGGCCGGCAGCGGCAACTGCAGCTCAATCAACCGCTGGCTTTCCCGCTCGCAGGTATCAAACCAGCCGAACAGCGATTCCACGTCGGCATGTTCAAAGTTGTAGGCCGACATTTCCACTTCGTTCTGATGAAACACGTCGCCGTAAGTGACCCGCCCCAGCGGCCCGTCGGTCCACACCAGGTCGAACACGCTTTCCACGCCCTGCAGGTACATCGCGATGCGCTCCAGGCCGTAGGTGATCTCGCCGGTGACCGGCCGGCAGTCGAGGCCGCCCACCTGCTGGAAGTAGGTGAACTGGGTCACCTCCATGCCGTTGAGCCACACTTCCCAGCCCAGGCCCCAGGCGCCCAGGGTCGGTGACTCCCAGTTGTCCTCCACGAAACGGATATCGTGGACCAGCGGGTCGATGCCCAGCATCCGCAGCGAGCCCAGGTACAGGTCCTGTATGTTCAGCGGCGACGGCTTGATCACCACCTGGAACTGGTAGTAGTGCTGCAGCCGGTTGGGGTTCTCGCCGTAGCGGCCGTCGGTGGGCCGCCGGGACGGCTGCACGTAGGCGGCGCTCCAGGGCTCCGGTCCAATGGAGCGCAGGAAAGTGGCGGTGTGAAAGGTGCCGGCGCCCACTTCCAGGTCATAGGGCTGCAACAGCACGCAGCCCCGCTGGGCCCAATAGTGCTGCAGGGCCAGGATCAGGCCCTGAAAAGTGGAGCCATCAACGCCTGCGGGCTCGGGGCTTCGCGGTTTGTCGGACAAAACTGGCGCCTTTTTCGCGGCTTAGGGGTAGACCCGGCATTATACCGTGGCCACTGCTGCCGATGTAAGCGTTGTCAGGCCCGAATCATGCATGCTAAAGAGAAGGAGTAGCAGTCCGGCAAATTGGGCGACAGCGCTGCAAAGGGGGTATTCGATGGCCGAACTCCGCGTGCAACCCACTGCCACGGCGCAATGGCGCGAACTGGTCGGCGAAGCCGCCCGCCGCTGCGGCCTGCGGCTCGACGACGAGCTGGAAAGCTACCTGGTGTTCCTGCTCATGCGGTTCACCAGCCGTCCCGACATGGCAGCCACGGTGCTGGCGCTCGAATTCCTGCAAAGCATGTACGAACACGGCAGCCGTCAGGAACAGCAACTGCGCAACGTCGGCGATCAATGCCTGCTCTACTCGGGGCTGTTCCCGCTGCGGGCCCGCCGGCGGCGGGTGCAGATCCGCTATTACGTGGACATGGGCCGCAGCGCCTATCAGCAGCTGTCGTCCAGCGTGGAGCGCGGCTGGGCCGGCCTGTTCGGACGGCTTGCCCAGCGCTTCGTTCCGCTCATGGATGTGCTCCAGGCGATGCGCGTCGAGCACGACCCGGTGAGCGGCGACCTTCTGGCCCTGCATGAGCTGCGCGACGACTGCGGCAGTGCCGCTGCCGGGCGCCGGCTGCGCGAGCGCTTCGGCGGCGCCCTCGCCCACGGTCCCGGCCGGCGCCGGCACTGAACCCGCCGGCTCCATCCAACCCCTGCCAGGTGGGGTCCGGATCGGTTAAAATAACCGGTTCACTGCCCCAGCAGGTGCGCCATGAACAAACAGCCAAAAGCGGTATCGCTGATCTCCGGCGGCCTGGACTCCCTGCTCGCGACCCGACTGGTCCTTGATCAGGGCGTTCATGTCGAGGGCATCAATTTCTTCACCGGCTTTTGCGTCGAGGGCCACACCCACGCCATCCGCAAGAAGGACCGTGATCGCCCCAAGCGCAACAATGCGCTGTGGGCGGCGGAGCAACTGGGGATCAAGCTGCATATCGTCGACGTCATCGAACCCTACAAGGACGTGCTGCTCAATCCCAAACACGGCTACGGCGCCAACATGAACCCGTGCCAGGACTGCAAGACGTTCATGGTCGGCAAGGCACTGGAGTGGGCCGACCGGCACGGTTTCGACTTCATCATCACCGGCGAGGTGATCGGCCAGCGGCCCATGTCCCAGCGCAAGGACACCATGCCGGTGATTGCACGCGAGTCCGGCGCCGGCGACCGGCTGCTTCGCCCGTTGTGCGCGCAGCTGCTGCCGCCGACCCTGCCCGAGCGCGAGGGCTGGGTGCAGCGCGCGCAGCTGAAGGACTTCAGCGGCCGTACGCGCAAGCCGCAGATGGCGCTCGCCGCCCAGTATGGTTTCACCGACTACGCGCAGCCCGCCGGCGGCTGCTGTTTTCTCACCGACGAGGCGTACTCCGCCAAGCTGGTGGACCTGTGGCAGGCGCGCGGGGACCGCGCCTACGAGCTCGACGACATCATGCTGCTCAAGGTCGGCCGCCATATTCGCCCCGGCCCGCACTTCAAGCTGATCATCGCCCGCGAGGAAGGCGAGGTGCGGTTCCTGGAGGGTTACCGCAACCGCTACACCAGCATGACCACTGTCAGCCACAGCGGGCCCCTTGCATTGGTCGACGGCGAGATTCGGGAGCAGGACCTGGAGCTGGCCGCGCGCATCACCGCCCGCTACAGTCAGGGCCGCGACGCCGACTGGGTCGACGTACAGGTGCGCACCGCGGCCGGCGAGGAGCAGACCGTGCGGGTGCGGCCCCTGGAGCCCGATGCGCTCCCCGCCCAGTGGCGCGTTTGACGACCAGGCGCCGGCGACTTCACAGCATATGGGCGCCCGCGTTAATATGATCGGCCTTCAGGGCTGGTCGCCCTAACAACAAACCATGGCCCACTACCATCTCGACGCCCGACGCCTGCTCTGCCCGCTGCCGGTGATCCGCGTACAGGAGCGGGTCGAGACGTTGCGCCCGGGGGATGTGCTGGAAGCCGTCTGCACCGATCCCGGCGCTGCCAATGACATTCCGGCCTGGTGCCGCATCAACGGCCACAAGGTGCTGGAGATCCGGGACCGGGACCATGAGCTGGTCATTACCATCCAGGTCGGCGGCGACTGACAGGGGAGCATTAAGCTGATGGACGGCCTCAGCCAGGAGGAACTGCGCTACCGCGAGGCGCGCAAGGTCACGTTGGTCGGCTCGGTGATCGATCTCGCGCTGGGTGTGGCCAAAATCACCGTCGGCGTGACCGGTCATTCGGAAGCACTGGTGGCTGACGGCGTGCACTCCCTCTCCGACCTGGTGACCGACTTCATGGTCCTGTTCGCGGCCAAGCACGGCAGCCGCGACGCCGACGATGACCATCCTTACGGCCATGCCCGTATCGAAACGGTGATGACCGTTGCGCTCGGCATCGCCTTGATCGCGGTGGCCGGCGGCATCGCCTACGATGCCGTGCACCACATGTTCCTGCCCCAGCTGCTGGAAACCCCCGACTGGCTGGTGCTGGTGGTGGCCGTCATTTCCATCGTTTCCAAGGAGGCCATCTATCATTACACGATGCGCGCGGCGCGCAGGTTGCGCTCCAATCTGCTGCGCGCCAATGCCTGGCACAGCCGTTCCGATGCCATTTCTTCGGTGATCGTCGTTATCGGCGTTATCGGCTCCATGGCGGGGCTCACGTACCTGGATGCCGTCGCCGCCGCCGGTGTCGCATTCATGATTGCCAAGATCGGTTGGGACTTGGCATGGAGCAGCCTGCGCGAGCTGGTGGACACGGCGCTGGAGAGTGAGCGCGTGGAAGCGATCCGTGACACCATTCGCACCGTCAGCGGCGTGCGGGACCTGCACTTTCTGCGCACCCGGCGCATGGGCGGCGATGCCCTGGTCGATGTCCACATCCAGGTGGATCCGCACCTCAGTGTTTCCGAAGGGCACCAGATCAGCGAGATGGTCCGGCAGCGGGTGGTGGACCGCATTGACGAAGTCAGCGATGTGCTGGTGCATATCGACCCGGAAGACGACCGCAGCGCTTCGCCCTGCTGTTCGCTGCCGCTGCGCGATGAATTGATGAGCAAGCTGCGCGCCGGCTGGGGTGACCTGGATGCCGCGCGGCTGATCGACCGGGTCACCCTGCACTACCTCCACGGCAAGGTCGACGTGGAGCTGGGGCTACCGCTGTCCGCGGTCGGCGACCTGGAACAGGCCCGCGTGGTGCGCAGCGAGCTGCAGCGGCGCAGCCGGCAATTCCGGGAGGTCGGGAAGGTGCGCGTCACTTTCCACTGATGCACTATTCTGGTGCTTGCGGGGTCGTCGCCGCACCAAATGCGTGCACACATTTGGTGCGGCGGCCCGTGATTTTCAATATGTGTTTGTTTTTTTAGCGTTTTTCGTATGGCATGGATCGTGCTAACAGGACAGCCAACCGTATTCGGCGGTCTGCGCGTGGCCGGTTCCAGATCGAAACTCACCAATGCACTGCAGGAGTAAGTCAATGTCCGCAAAAGTACTCAAAATGATCAAGGACAACGAAGTTGCTTTCGTTGACCTGCGCTTCACCGACACCAAAGGCAAGGAACAACACGTCACCATCCCCAGTCGCGAAGTGAGCGCCGGTTTTTTCAAGGAAGGCAAGATGTTTGACGGCTCGTCCATCGCCGGCTGGAAGGGCATTCAGGAGTCGGACATGATCCTGATGCCGGACGCCGACACCGCAGTCCTGGATCCGTTTTTCGACGAGCCGACCGTGAACCTGCGCTGCGACATCCTGGAGCCCACCACCATGAAAGGCTATGAGCGCGACCCGCGCTCCGTGGCCAAGCGCGCCGAGGCCTACCTCAAGTCCACCAAGGTCGCGGACACGGCCTACTTCGGGCCCGAAAACGAGTTCTTCGTCCTCGATGACGTGCGTTGGGGCGGCGATCTGTCCGGTTCGTTCGTGAAAATCGACTCCGAAGAAGCGTCGTGGAACACGGAAAAGGTCTACCAGGACGGCAACATGGGCCACCGCCCCACGGTCAAGGGCGGCTACTTCCCGGTGCCCCCTGTTGACTCCCTGCAGGACATTCGCTCGGCCATGTGCCTGGCGCTGGACGACATGGGGCTGGTCACCGAGGTGCACCACCATGAGGTGGCCACCGCCGGGCAGTGCGAAATCGGTGTGGCGTTCAACACCCTGGTGAAGAAGGCCGACGAGGTGCAGGTCCTCAAATACGTGGTGCAGAACGTCGCCCACGCCTACGGCAAGACCGCCACGTTCATGCCCAAGCCCATCGTCGGTGACAATGGCAACGGCATGCACGTGCACCAGTCGTTGTCCAAGGCGGGCAAGAACCTGTTCGCGGGCAACAAGTACGGCGGCCTGTCCGAACTGGCCTTGTACTACATCGGCGGCATCATCAAGCACGCCCGGGCCCTGAACGCCTTCGCCAACGCTTCGACCAACAGCTACAAGCGCCTGGTGCCGGGATTCGAGGCGCCGGTGATGCTCGCCTACTCGGCGCGCAACCGTTCCGCTTCGATCCGGGTGCCTTGGGTGTCGAGCCCGAAAGCGCGCCGCATCGAGGTGCGGTTCCCCGATTCGACCGCCAACCCCTACCTGGCCTTCTCGGCCATGATGATGGCCGGCCTCGACGGCATTCAGAACAAGATCCATCCCGGCGACGCCATGGACAAGGATCTCTACGACCTGCCGCCCGAAGAAGAGAAGGCGATTCCCCAGGTCTGCCATGCCTTCGACCAGGCCCTGGACGAGCTCGACAAGGACCGCAAGTTCCTCACCGCCGGCGGCGTGTTTACCGACGACATGATCGACGGCTACATCGCCCTGAAGATGGACGAGGTCACGCGCCTGCGCATGACCACCCATCCGGTGGAGTTCGACCTCTACTTCAGCCTCTGAGCCGCGCTCGCGGCCAACGGTTGCGCAGACGCCCCCGGCCGGGGGCGTTTGTGTTTCCGGCGCCCGGTGACCGCAGCGCGACGGGCGGTGGCGCCAGCCCGACAATCCGTGTTGCCTCTGGGGCCGGGGTTGGCTATCTTGTGAACCATGAAAAAGTGGCTGCTGCTGTGTCTGCTGGTGCCGTTGACGGCGCACGCGGAAATCTACCGCTGGGTCGACGGTGCCGGCAACGTCGTTTATTCCGACCAGCCCCATCAGGGCGCCACCAAGGTGCAGCTGCCCGGCATCACCACCTACCAGTCGCCCGCCTCGGCATCCGGGGGCGCGACGGCCCGCGGCGCCAATGCCAACAAACAAGCGAATCAGGCCGCCTCCGACTACGGCGTGACCATCGTCAAGCCCGCCGACAACGGTACGGTGCGCAACGACAACGGCGACGTCGACATTCAGGTCACGGTGGAACCGCCCCTGAACTGGCAGGCCGGCCAGCGCCTGGCGGTTAGCCTCGACAGCGACTCGGGTCATTCCACCGCCACCTCCACCCAATTCCAGCTGCGCAACGTGGACCGCGGTACCCACGCACTGCACGTATGGGTGGTGGGCGCCGACGGTCAGGAATTGAGCCCCAAGTCCACCATCACCTTCTTCATGCATCGGGCCATCGTCAAGCCACAGACGACGCCGCCTTCGAACGGCAATGGCAACGGCAGCCCCTATACCCCGCCTTCGAGCACTGGCGCCTATACGCCGCCTTCGAGCACCGGCGCCTACACGCCCCCCGCTAACGGCGGCGCCTACAAGCCGCCGGCGGGCGGCAACAGCTACAAGCCCAGCTACACACCCAATTACAAACCCTAGGAAGGCTGCCGCCGACCCCCGGCGCACCGTTGTCTGGCGCGAAGGCGTCGTCGTGGTGCGTAATCAAGCCCTTGAATATGCCTGTTCGAGCCTATATGCACTATTATGGTGCACTCACCTCGGGCCATGCACCTACACGGACCGGCGCGGTCCGCCCCTGCTGCGCCATGACCTCGGCGGCGGCCTTGGGGCTGAGCGATATACTGTTGTTTTTTCGAATCTTTTTATAGATCAGCTGATCGGCGTGGCACCGATGCTGGCGCAGGCGGCGGGCCGTCCCGGCTGGTTTGGTTTTTGCAGGGTTGGAACCATGGCAGCCGAAGGGCACAACCGACAGCGAATTCAGCAGCGGGCGCTGGAGAACCTCACCACCGCGGTGCTGGTTTTGGACCGCGACCTGGTGGTGATCTACGTCAACCCTGCCTGCGAAATGCTGTTCGGTGTCAGCGCCCGCAAGGCAACGGGGACCCCGCTGCGCAAACTCTTGTTCGGGGCGCCGGAACTGTGCGAGCACTGCGCCGAGAGTCTGCGCGACGGTCACCCGTTCACGGAGCGGGAAGTGACGGTGACCCTCGCGGGCGGCCGCACGCTCACCGTCGACTGCACCGCGACGCCGTTGCTGGAACCCAACGTCGGCCAGGAGCTGCTGGTGGAGCTGGTGGGCATGGACCGTCACCTGCGGATTTCGCGCGAGGAGAATCTGCTGGCCCAGCACGAGGCCGCGCGCGCGGTGATCCGCGGCCTGGCCCATGAGATCAAGAATCCGCTCGGCGGCCTGCGCGGCGCGGCCCAGCTGCTGCAGCGCGAGCTGCCCAACGAATCCCTGCAGGAATATACCCACATCATCATCGAAGAGGCGGACCGCCTGCAGAATCTGCTGAACCGCATGCTCGGCCCCAACAGCCTGCCTCACCGCCAGACGGTGAATATTCATCACGTGCTGGAGCGGGTTCGCAACCTCGTGATGGCTGAGACACCCACGGGCGTGGAAATCATCCGCGACTACGACCCGAGTATTCCGCTGTTGCAGGCCGATCCGGTACAAGCACTCGGAAGCAATGGGCAGATCACCCTGCGCACGCGCGCTCAACGCCAGATCACCATCGGCCACGAACGGCACAAGCTGGTGTTGACGGTCGAGGTGATCGACAACGGACCGGGCATCCCGAAAGAGATACTGGAGAAGATTTTCTACCCGCTGGTGACCGGCCACGCGAACGGAACCGGCCTGGGTTTATCGATCGCGCAATCCCTGGTGAACCGACACGGCGGCCTTATCGAGTGCAGCAGCGAGCCGGGCAACACCGCATTCAGAATCCTGTTGCCCCTGGAGACACAGCATGACTAGCATGGACAAAATTTGGGTCATTGACGACGATCGTTCCATTCGTTGGGTGCTGGAAAAGGCGCTGAGCAACGCCGGCTTCCAGGTCACCACATTTGCCGACGGCGCGCAGGTACTGCGCAAACTGGAGCTCGACGCCCCGGACGTCATCATCAGCGACATCCGCATGCCCGGCATCGACGGGATCGAGCTGCTGGGCGAGATCAACGACCGTCACCCTGGGATACCGGTCATCATCATCACCGCTCACTCGGACCTCGACAGCGCCTTGTCCGCCTATCAGGGCGGCGCCTTTGAATACCTCCCGAAACCGTTTGATGTCGATGAGGCCGTTGACCTGGCGCAGCGTGCCGTGCAGCACCGACGCCGCGAGCAGGAGGAGCTGGCAGCCCCCGCAATACCGGAAACGCCCGACATCATCGGCGAGGCGCCAGCCATGCAGGAGGTATTCCGCGCCATCGGCCGGCTGTCGCGCTCCAACATCACAGTGCTGATCAACGGCGAATCCGGCACCGGCAAGGAACTGGTGGCGCGCGCCCTGCACCGTCACAGTCCGCGGGCCGACGGGCCCTTCATCGCCTTGAACATGGCGGCGATACCCCATGACCTGCTGGAATCGGAACTGTTCGGCCACGAGCGCGGCGCCTTTACCGGCGCCCAGACCATGCGCCGGGGACGTTTCGAGCAGGCCGATGGCGGCACCCTGTTCCTGGACGAAATCGGGGACATGCCGGCGGAGATGCAGACTCGTCTGTTGCGGGTGTTGGCCGACGGCGAGTTCTACCGCGTCGGCGGTCACACCCCGATCAAGGTCGACGTGCGCATCATCGCCGCCACCCACCAGAACCTGGAACAGCGGGTACGCGACGGCAAGTTCCGCGAGGACCTGTTTCACCGACTCAACGTCATCCGCATCCACATTCCATCCCTGCGTGAACGGCGCGAGGACATCCCGCGCCTGGCGGAATACTTCCTGGCCCAGGCGTCGAAGGAACTCACCATGGAGCCGAAGCTGTTGCGCCCCGATGTGATGGACTATCTGGCGCAGCTCGACTGGCCGGGCAATGTGCGGCAGTTGGAAAACACCTGCCGTTGGCTCACGGTGATGGCCTCCGGGCGCGAAATCCACATGGCCGATCTGCCGCCCGAGTTGCTGGCCGGATCGGCGACCGGCGGCGAGGGTGCTGACGACTGGCAGGGCGCGCTCAAGCGCTGGGCCGACCACCGCTTCGCCCAGGGCGAAAGCGCGTTGCTGGACAAGGCCAATCCGGTGTTTGAACGAATCATGATCGAAACCGCCCTCAAGCACACCGGGGGCCGCCGCCAGGACGCGGCCCGGCTGCTGGGCTGGGGCCGCAATACCCTGACGCGCAAGATCAAGGAACTGAACATGGACCCTGACTGACGCTTGCGCGCCGGCCGGTGACAGCATGGCCTGCTGTCACCGCAACACCGCACCGGACGGGGGCTTGAAATGACCCGCGCCTCAGCTATACCCATCTGTACCGAATGAAACGCCGGGTCGCGAGGACCGTTCGTCTCCGCCCCGTGTATGCGCTGAACGCCGACTGTCAGGGGACACGGATGAAACGGATTGCCTTGTTTTTGGTCCCGGTGTTGCTGGGCGGCTGTCAGGCCCTGGCGAGAAACGACGCTGCCTACAGCCGCAGCCACGATCTGCCCGCAGGCTCCCGCGTCGTGCTGGATCGTGCGCTGAAGATGCCGGTGGGCCGCCGCAGCCTGCACGTCCAGCACGGCGAAGTCACCCGTTACCGGAACCTCAACATTTACGACGGTTATTGCGAGCTGGTGCTGAAGACCTTGTCCGACACCCCGCGCGTGATCAAGCCGGACACGTTCACCGTTACCCGCTTTCACCAGCAGATCGACTACACGCAATCGTCCATGCGCACGGCGCCCAATCTGCGGCTGGTGGCCATGGGGGGCGGCAACGGCGACGCCGAGGGCGATATGGGCGACGTCCCGTTCCAGAGCGTGATGCGCCTGCACTCGCCGCGCCAGCCCGACGTCGAGCGCCTCACCTGCACCATCTGGGCAACGCCATCCGAGGGCGATTATCTGACCGTGAAGGAAATGCAGGATACCCTCAAGGGCGTTTTCACCCTCAAAGCCGCCCCTTCCACCGGCGCGGCCCGCTGATTCAGCGTCCACTCAGGCGGAACAGCCCGACTCGGGTTCATTCAACAGCAGCGATCCGACCAGCTGCTCCACGGCGCCGATGCCGTGACGGCGCAGATAGTCGACAATCGTGCGGTTGATGGTCGAGCAGATGAGCGGATCGTAAAACAGCGCCGTTCCCACACCCACCGCACTGGCCCCGGCGATGATGAACTCCAGCGCGTCCTCACCGCTTGCCACACCACCCTGGCCGATGATCGGAACGGCGTGGTCGCGGCAGACCTGGTAGACCTGGTGCACCTTGAGCAGGGCAATGGGCTTGATGGCCGGTCCTGACAGGCCGCCCTGATTGTTGCCGATAACGGTGCTGCGGCTTTCGCTGTCAATGGCCATGCCCATCAGCGTGTTGATGACGGCAAATGCGTCCGTGCCCGCCTCGATGCAGCGCCGGGCGTTGTCTGCGATGTCCGTCTGGTTGGGCGAAAGCTTGGTGATCAACGGCTTGTCGGTGGCCCGGCGGCACGCCTCCACCACGCGAGCAGACATGTCCGGATCGTTGCCGAAAGCGACGCCGCCTTCCTTCACGTTGGGGCAGGAGATGTTGATCTCGATCGCGTCGATGGGAGAGTCGTCGAAGCGCCGGGTGACCTCGTAGTATTCATCCACCGTCGAGCCGGACACGTTGGCGATGAAGCGGGTTTCGTCGAAGGGCAGTTGCGGCAGGATTTCGCGCACCACATGATCAACGCCGGGGTTCTGCAGGCCGATGGCGTTGAGCATGCCGGCCGGGGTCTCGAACACCCGGTGCGGAGGATTGCCCAGGCGCGGGTTGCCGGTGGTGCCCTTGAGGCAGACCGCGCCGACATCCCGGTTGGAGAAGCCCTTGACCCGCGTATACTCTTCGCCGAATCCGACGCAGCCCGACAGCAGCACCAACGGGCTCTGCATGCTCATGCCGCAGAGCTGCGTCTGCAGCATCTCTCGATCCTCGGCGTTCAACGCTGCCTCCACAGTTTATCGGGCGTGCCCCCCGAAGTTTCGCATATGATACATTCGCCAGCCACAGACAACGGACAGGCCGCCTCCACCGTGTTCCACGTTATTCTCTACGAGCCGGAGATCCCGCCCAACACCGGCAACGTCATCCGGCTTTGCGCCAACACCGGCAGTCAATTGCACCTGATCGAGCCATTGGGATTCCGTCTCGAGGACAGCAAGCTGCGCCGCGCGGGGCTGGACTACCACGAGTACGCGCCGGTGCGCGTGCATCGCGGCCTGGCGCAGTGCCTCGAGGCGCTGGCAGGTCCGCGGGTGTTCGCCTGCTCCACCCGCGGCGGGCGGCGCTACACGGAGGCCGCGTTCCACCCCGGGGATGCACTGCTGTTCGGCCCAGAAACCCGCGGCCTGCCGGACTTCGTGCTCGAGACCCTGCCCGCGGCGCGCCGGTTGCGCATTCCCATGGCGCCGGGCAACCGCAGCCTTAACCTTTCCAACGCCGTGGCCGTGGTGGTGTATCAGGCCTGGGCGCAGCAGGATTTCGCCGGCGGGAATTGAGCGGCGGATCAGCCGAATTCCGCCTTGAGCTCGCGCGCAAACAACGCCGCAACCGCATCGCGCGGGTCGAGGGCCTGGTAGAGCACCTTGAACACCTGCTCGGTGATCGGCATTTCCACAGTGTGCTCCCGCGCCAGGTCCACCACCACCCGCGCGGTCTGCACGCCTTCCACCACCTGGCCGATGGCGGTGTGCGCCTGCTCCTGGCTCTGGCCGCGCGCCAGCGCCAGGCCGAATCGGCGATTGCGCGATTGGTCGTCGGTGCAGGTCAGCACCAGGTCGCCGAGCCCGGCCAGACCCATGAAGGTTTCCTGGCGCCCGCCCATGGCCTGTCCGAGCCGGAAGATCTCGGCCAAGCCGCGGGTGATCAGTGCGGCGCGGGCGTTGGCCCCGAAGCCAAGCCCGTCGGAGATGCCGGCGGCGATGGCCAGCACATTTTTCACCGCCCCGCCCAGCTGCACCCCCACAACGTCGTCGCTGGTGTAGCTGCGGAAGCTGTCGGTGTGCAGGATCTCGGCCATGTCGGCGGCGAACGCCGGATCGGCCGAAGCGATGGTGGCGGCCGTCGGCAGACCTTTGGCCACTTCGCGCGCGAAGGTGGGTCCGGAAATGACGCCACAGGGCCGCCGCTCGCCCAGCACTTCGGCGACCACCTGATGCATGAGCTTACCGCTGCCGAGCTCCAGCCCCTTGGTCGCCCACAAAACCCGGGCTGCGGGCGCCAGATGCGGGCGCAGGCGCGTCAGCACTTCGCGAAAGGCGTGACTGGGAACGGCGACCAGCACGTCGCGTGCCGGTGCCAGCGCCGCCGGCAAATCAGTCACCGGCTCGAGGCCGTCGGGAAACGGGATGTCGGGCAGGAATTCGCTATTGCAGCGCTCGCGCCGCAGCCGTGCCACATGCTCCGGTTCATGGCCCCACAACAGCGTGCGCAGCCCCTTGCGCGCCAGCAGCGTTGCCAGGGCGGTGCCCCAGGAGCCGGCCCCGATGACGGTGATACACCTGGCTTCGGACGGCTGCATGGCCGCGGGTCAGTCAGTGCCGAGCGTCGGCCGGCTCACTGCACCGACTCGGGCTGCGGCTGCTGCGCCTGGGATTGCAGGTGCTGGGCGTACAGCGCCTCGAAGTTGACCGGTTCCAGCAGCAGCGGCGGGAAACCACCTTTGGTCACCAGACTCGACACCGCTTCGCGGGCATAGGGAAACAGCGCATTGGGGCAATAGATGCCCAGCACGGCGCCGGCGTCGCCCTCGTCGAAACCGCGCACGGTGAAAATGCCCGCCTGCTGGACCTCCACCAGGAACGCAGTGTGCTGTTCGGTTTTCGCCGTCACGGTGACCGACAACGTGACCTCGTGGGTGTCCTCGGCCACCGGCGCGGTGTTGATGCCCAGGTTGACCTCGATGGTCGGCTGCGC
Source organism: Gammaproteobacteria bacterium (assembly GCA_037385045.1). Taxonomy (GTDB): domain Bacteria; phylum Pseudomonadota; class Gammaproteobacteria; order JASBUN01; family JASBUN01; genus JARRNJ01. Next base: position 56,173 of record JARRNJ010000025.1, read on the forward strand.
GTTCTGTTGAAACACCGCCGGCGAGTTGGGCGACTCGAACGATGCGTCCTTGAGATAGACGTTGTGGATGGCGACCTGTTGCTGGGGCGTGGCTTGTTCTTCGCTCATGGCTGCTTCCTGTGGTTGGTCCTGCTGCGCCGACGCGGCATCGCGCTATTGTCGCACCCGGGCCGCAATGCCCGTCAAGTTCGCCGCCCCCGCTTGAGCACCGCGGTCTGCCGGCGAGCCGGCGTGTGCTACTTGCGCGTTACGGGAAGATTGTCCTTCTGCCAGGCCATGAGTCCGCCCCGCAGATTATAGACAGACTCGAAACCGTGCTTCTGCAGGCGGTTGCAGGCCGAGCCGGAACGCGACCCGGTGCGGCAATAGGCAATGATCGGCCGTTTCTTGTATTTCTCGAGCTTCTTGGCCTGATCGTTGATCTGTGACAATGGAATGTGGATGGCGTTGGCGATATGGCCTTCCTGGAACTCCTTGTGCTCGCGCACGTCGACCAGCACCGCATTCTGGTGATTCATCAGCTGCGTGGTCTGCAGTGGCGAGAGATCGTTTGAGCCGCCGGTGCGAAAGCGGATCTCGGTGACGACAACCGCGATCAGCAGAACCACGAAGGCAATGGACAGGGCGAGGTGGTTACCAATGAACTCAGGGAGCTGGTGCATAGGATCAAATCTGTCGGAAACGGTTCAGGGCTTCAGCCGCAACAAAACAATCACGCCCAAGCGCGGCGGGCCGGACAATGGAGAAGGCCGCCCGCCTGCAACCACCAGGCGACGGCCATGGGGTTATGCGTGGGTCCTGAAGGGGACTCGGTCGGCGCTACTGCTCTGCGCTGCAGAACACTTCCCGCATCATGCCGATCAAACGCAGCGTGCGCGGATCACCGACGCGATAATACACGCGGTTGGCATCCTTGCGCGAGGCCAGGATACCTTTGTCGCGCAGGATGGCAAGGTGCTGGGAGATATTGCTCTGCGATGTGCCGACGTGCTCGACGATGTCCTGGACGCTGACTTCGCGGTCACCCAGCGTGCAGAGAATCTTCAACCGCAACGGGTGCGACATCGCTTTCAGGGAGCGGGACGCACGGTCGATATCGTCATCGCGGGTGATGAGCAGTTCGGCATCAGCAGTCGTCATGGCGGAGTCCGTATAACCAAAAGGGGCGCACGAGCTGCCCCTTGCTTCGCGTGTGGTATCCATAGGGATAGTAAGGTCGACGCCTTATTTTATAAGAAAGAAATTATACAATAATACGGTTTGCGGCAACTACCAAGCACGAAAGGCCAAAAAGTGAAATATTTTCACCTGCCGCGACCCATTCGGGCCGGGAGCCGGGTGCCGGCCAGGACGTTAGCAATACCGGCCGATTCGCGTTAGACTGCGTCCAATTTTTTCCACACCTTTTCCTGTATTCGAAGTAACGGGCCCCTGTAACGACCATGTCACCGAGACCCAAGCCCCTGGTTCTGCTGATCCTCGATGGGTGGGGGTACAGCGAAGCAACTGAATTCAATGCCATCCACAGCGCCCGGAAACCGGTGTGGGACAGGCTCTGGGCGCGCTATCCCCATACCCTGATCCGCACCTCGGGTGCCGCCGTCGGCCTGCCCGGCGAACAGATGGGCAATTCCGAGGTGGGGCATCTCAACCTGGGCGCCGGGCGCGTCGTCTACCAGGAGTTCACCCGGGTCAGCCGCGCGGTGCGCACCGGCTCGTTCTTCACCAACGCCACCCTCACCGGTGCCGTCGACCACGCGGTGGAGCACGGCAAGGCGGTGCACATCCTCGGCCTGCTATCGCCCGGCGGTGTCCACAGCCATGAGTGCCATATTCATGCCATGGCCAAGCTGGCCGCCGAGCGTGGCGCCGAGCGGGTTTACCTGCACGCTTTCCTGGACGGGCGCGATACCCCGCCGCGGAGCGCCGAGAGCTCGATTCGGGCCATGGAGGAAAAGTTCGCCGAATACGGGACCGGCCGCATCGCTTCGATCATCGGCCGCTATTACGCCATGGACCGGGATCACCGCTGGCCCCGGATTCAGGCCGCTTATGATCTGATCACCCAGGCCAAGGCCGACTACGAGGCCGCCGATGCCCTCACCGCCCTGCGCATGGCCTACGAGCGCGGCGAGACGGACGAGTTCGTGTCCGCCACCCGCATCGTTCCGGCCGGCGCAGCGCCCGTGCGGTTCGAGGACGGCGACAGCCTGGTATTCATGAACTACCGTTCCGACCGTGCGCGCCAGATTACCCGCCCATTCATCGAGCCCGATTTTGACGGCTTCGAGCGGGCCGCTGCACCCAAGCCCGGATCCGTGGTGAGCCTTACCGAATACAAGAAGGAATTCGGTATTCCGGTGGCTTTCCCGCCCGAGCGCATGGGCAACGTCCTCGGCGAGTACCTGTCCTCGCTCGGACTGCATCAGCTGCGTATCGCCGAGACGGAAAAGTACGCCCACGTCACCTTTTTCTTCAACGGCGGCGAGGAAACGCCGTTTCCGGGCGAGGACCGGATCCTGGTCCCCTCGCCGCACGTGTCCACCTACGACCTGCAGCCCGAAATGAGCGCGCCCGAAGTCACCGACCACATGGTGGAGGCCATCGAATCGGGCAATTACGACGTGATCGTCTGCAACTTCGCCAATCCGGACATGGTCGGCCATACCGGCAACTTCGACGCCGCTGTGAAGGCCATCGAGGCCCTGGACCAGTGCCTCGGACGCATCCACGCGGCGCTGGAGCGGGCTGATGGCGAGATGCTGATCACCGCCGACCACGGCAACGCCGAGCAGATGCGCGGCGAAGACACCGGCCAGCCGCACACCGCCCACACCACCAATCTGGTGCCGTTGGTGTACGTGGGCCGCCCGGCGACCCTTGACACCACCGGCGCCTTGGCCGATGTTGCACCGAGCATGATCCATCTCATGGGTTTCGAGGTCCCCGGCGAGATGACCGGCCACTCCCTGATTCACCTGGAGCAGGAATGACCGCAGCCGCGGGATACCGCCGACGCCGGTGGCACTGGCGCGGCGGGTGTCTGCTGTGCCTGGCGCTGACGGCGTTGGCAGCGGCGGCGCTGCGCCCGGTGCAGGCGGCGGCTACCGCCGAGACGCAGGCCAAGACCGCCGAGCTGCAACAGCTCCGGGCCCGCATCGGCGAGCTGCGCAAGTCGCTGCAGGCCACGCGGGGGCGCCAGGACAAGGTGCGCCAAGACCTGCGGCGCGTGGAGGAAACCATCGGCCACGTGCTGCAGTCGCTGCGCCAAGTTCAGTCGGACATGGATCAGACGCAGCAGCGGCTGGCGGATCTCGAGCGCCAGCGCCAGCTCCTGCGCCAGCGGCTGGGCAAGGACCGCCAGCGCTTGGCGCAGCAGTTGCGCGCCAGCTACATCATGGGGCGCCAGGAACAGCTCAAGCTGCTGCTCAACCAGACCGACCCCAGCCGCGTCGAGCGCGCGCTGGTGTATTACGACTACCTCAACCGCGCCCGCACCCGGCGCATCCGCACCTCCATGGCCAAACTCGAGGATCTGCACCAGGTGGAAACCGCCATCGCGGTCAAGCGCGCCCAGCTGCAAAAGATCCGGGCCCGCTACCAGGCTCAGCGCGAAGCCCTGGAGACCAGCCGCGCCGAGCGCAAACAGGTGCTGGCGGCGCTTAATGCCGAGGCGCAGACCAAGGGTCAGCGCCTCCAGGGCATGCTTGCCAACGAGCAGCGGCTGGAGAAGGTGATCAAGGCGCTGCAGCAGGCGCTGTCCGACATCCCCATGGACCAGCAGTTGGTGCAGCCCTTTGCCACTCTCAAGGGCCGGCTGCCGTGGCCGGTGCAGGGCCGCATCGTGGTCCATTACGGCACTCCAAGGGGTGTGGGCCGGCTGCGTTGGCGCGGGGTGCTCATCAAGGCGCCGGCAGGCGCGCCGGTGCGCGCGATCTCGCATGGGCGCGTGGCGTTCGCCGACTGGCTGCGGGGTTACGGTTTGTTGCTGATTATCGACCACGGTAACGGTTTCATGACCCTGTACGGGCACAATCAGAGTCTCTACAAGGACGTCGGCGAATGGGTGCAGGCCGGTGAGCTGGTGGCCAGCGTCGGCAGCAGCGGCGGCCAGCCGGAAACCGGCCTGTATTTCGCCATTCGGCGCAAGGGACAGCCGGTCAACCCGGTGCGCTGGTGCCGCTCCGCACGCGGCACGCTGGTGGGTGTAAACCCTTGAGGGAATTCCAGAACTCGCCGGTCTGTGCTATGTTGCGCTTAACTTTACTGATGGGAATTCAGCTGGGGTCCCGGCAGTGGCCGCCAGCGGGAGCATGAGCATGCAATCCAAGACACGCGTCATCCTGGTTTTACTCCTCGGCATGATGCTGGGCGGCGGCCTGACCTTCGGGTCCGGGGTGCTGGCCAAGCGCAGCGAGCCCCAAGTGCAGACCCAGATCCCGGTCGAGGAGCTGCGAGCCTTCGCCGATGTGTTCGCGCGCATCAAGAACGACTATGTCGAAAAGGTGGATGACAAGACGCTGTTGGAAAACGCCATCCGCGGCATGCTCTCGGGCCTCGATCCCCATTCGGCCTACCTCGACGCCGAGCAGTTCAAGGACCTGCAGATCGGCACCACCGGCGAATTCGGCGGCCTCGGCATCGAGGTGGGCATGGAGAACGGATTCGTCAAGGTCATCGCCCCCATCGACGACACCCCGGCCCAGCGCGCCGGCGTGCACGCGGGCGATCTGATCATCCGCCTGGACGACACTCCGGTCAAAGGCATGACGCTCGCCGACGCCGTCAAGCACATGCGCGGCAAGCCCGGGAGCAAGATCACGCTCACCATCGTGCGCGAAGGGGTGGACAAACCCCTTACCATCACCATCACCCGCGCCATTATCAAGGTCAAGAGCGTCAAGAGCCGCATGCTGGAGCCTGGCTACGGCTACGTGCGCATCACCCAGTTCCAGTCCAAAACCGGTGACTCGCTGGTCAAGGCGGTGGCGAAGCTGAAAAAGGAAAGCGGCGGCAAGCTCAAGGGCATGGTGCTGGATCTGCGCAACAACCCGGGCGGCGTGCTCGGTGCCGCAGTGGCGGTTTCCGACGCGTTTCTCAATTCCGGCCTGATTGTCTACACCGAGGGGCGGGTGCCCGATTCGCGCCTGCGTTTTACCGCCAATCCCGGCGACGTGCTCAACGGCGCGCCGCTGATCGTGCTGGTTAACGGCGGTTCGGCTTCCGCCTCGGAGATCGTTTCCGGCGCGCTGCAGGACCACCACCGCGCCATCATCATGGGCCAGCGCACCTTCGGCAAGGGCTCGGTGCAGACCATCATGCCGTCGCGCGGCGGCACGGCGGTCAAATTGACCACGGCGCGCTACTACACTCCCTCGGGCCGCTCGATCCAGGCCGAAGGCATTGTTCCCGACGTGGAAGTGAAGAACGTCAAGGTTACCAGCGTTCAGCAGCCCTCGGTGGGGCTGCTCAAGGAAAAGGATCTCAGCCGCCACCTGATCAACGGTGAGGCGGAAAAAGCCAAGGAAGCCGCGAAGCAGAAAATCGAAGCGCAGGACGCCAAGACCGATGACCACCTCATGCGTACCGACTACCAGCTGTTCGAGGCGCTGACGCTGCTGAAAGGGCTGAATATTGCGCGGCAGGCGCAATAGGGCGGGCGACCGACAGGGATTCCGGAGCCTCGGGGCCACGCTGCTGCTGGCAGCGGTGCTGGCCGGCGTTTCGCCGGCACCCGCGGTCGCCGGCGCCGACGAGCCTGCCATCAGCATCATCATCGACGATCTTGGCGGGCGCTTCGATGCCGACCTGGAGGCGGTCCGCCTGCCCGGGCCCGTGGCCTGCGCGTTCCTGCCCCACGACGAATACACCCGCCAGCTGGCCGAGCTCGCCTATGCCAATCACAAGGAAGTGATGCTGCACCTGCCGATGCAGACCGTCGGCAACCGGCGGCTGGATGCGGGCGGGCTGACCATGCACATGACCCACCGGGAGTTCCTGCGCACTCTGGCCGCCGACATCGCCGCCGTACCCCACCTGGTGGGAATCAACAACCATATGGGCAGCCTGCTGACCCAGCACGCCGGCGACATGCTGTGGCTGATGCGTGCCATCCATCACCGCGGCGACCTGTTTTTCGTCGACAGCCGCACCACCAAGGCCACGGTCGCCATGCAGGTGGCCATGGAAACCCACGTGCCCACCACCGAGCGCGACGTGTTCCTGGACGACGACCGCTCCATCCCGGCGATCCGCGCTCAATTCCAGCGTTTGCTGGCGCTCGCCCGCGCCCACGGCAGTGCGGTGGCAATCGGCCATCCCCATCCCCATACTTTGCGGGTGCTGCGGGAGATGCTTCCGCAGCTGGCCGACGAAGGGATCCGGCTGATCCCGGTCAGGGCCATGATCCGACTGCGACAACAACGGAGGGAGTCATGGCAAGCGTCCTTGTCCCCCTCGCCCAAGGCTGCGAGGAAATCGAAGCCGTCACCATAGTCGACCTGCTGCGCCGCGGCGGCGTGGAGGTGGTGACCGCCGGGCTCGATGAGCGGCCGGTCAGGGCTTCGCGCGGCACCGTGCTGGTGCCGGATACCACCCTCGAGCAGGTGCTCGAGCGGGACTTCGACATGATTGCGCTGCCCGGAGGACAGCCGGGGGCGGACAACCTGGCCGCCGACGAGCGGCTGCAGCGGCTGCTGCAGCATACCGCCGGGCGCGGTGCCTATACCGCCGCCATCTGCGCCGCACCGCGGGTGCTGGCGGATGCCGGCCTGCTGCACGGGCGGCAGGCGACCAGCTTCCCCGGCGCCCTCGACGACCGGGCGGTGGAGAACCTGACCTACCGCGAGCAACCGGTGGTCACCGACGGGCGGGTGGTCACTTCACGCGGCCCGGGGACCGCTATGGATTTCGCCCTGCACCTGCTTGAGTTGCTGCGGGGCCGGGCGAAGCGGGACGAAGTGGAGGCGGCGCTGCAGCGTCCGCCGCGGTGAGGCCGGCGCACCACCGCCGGTTTGTCGGCGGCAGCACGGCCGTTGGCCAGGGGTTCGGGACCCCGGCGATGGCTCCTGCCCCGCCCTTGCCCGGTGGATGCGCTGCGCTTATCCACCCTACGATTCCGCCTTTTTTCCCCTTTGCCGCCACGCGCCAAGGCCACCGTGTGCGGAATGCGGTGCGGCGGCGCAGATGATCCGCAGCCCCGGGCCCTCGCGGCGGTCCGGCGCGCGGCTGCCCAGAGGCGCCCGGGTCCACAGCCCGCCGGGCGGTTACAGCTAACCTGCCTGTCGCACCAGGCGGCCGCCGCCCGGCTTGGAAGTGACCGTACGTAGCGAGCAATCGGTCACCGGTTGCCGGAACGTTGAGGGTGCCGTTTGTTCCCGTTTGCGCCCTATCCGGGCCCTGGCTGGCGCAGTAGCCGGGTTAACGCCGCCACAGGGCGCTGAGCAGCAGGCCGGCGCCCAGGGTGCCCAGGATCCAGCTGCTCACGGGCATGTCGGCGAACATGCGGGCGCCGTAGTTGTCCAGCCCCAGGTTCACCGCGGCCCCGACGATCAGGGCGGCGCCGGCGATGGCCGCCACCGAGCGGCGGTTGGCCTGGCGGATCTCCCGGCGCAGCTTGTCCAGCTCGCGGGACGTGTCCTGCTCCTGCAGTTTGCCCTGCACCGCCTTGGTCAGATAGGTGTGCAGCAGCGCCGGCAGCTCGGGCAGCTTTTCCGACCACACCGGCAGGTTCTCGCGCAGGCGGCGGGCGAAGGCGCGGGTGCCCACCTGTTCGCTCATCCAGCGCTCCAGGAATGGTTTGGCGGTGGTCCACAGGTCAAGGTCCGGGTACAGCTGCCGGCCGAGGCCCTCGATGTTGAGCAGGGTCTTTTGCAGCAGCACCAGCTGCGGCTGCACCTCCATGTTGAAGCGCCGCGCGGTCTGGAACAGCCGCAACAACACCTGGCCGAAGGAAATATCTTTCAGGGGGCGGTTGAAGTTGGGTTCGCACACCGCCCGGATCGCCGATTCGAACTCGTCCACCCGGGTGTCGGGCGGAACCCAGCCCGACTCCAGGTGCAGCTCCGCAACCCGCTGGTAGTCGCGGTTGAAGAAGGCGATGAAGTTCTCCGCCAGGTAGCGTTTGTCCTCCGGCGTCAGTGTTCCCATGATGCCGAAATCGACGGCGATATAGCGTCCTGTCGGTGACACGAAAATGTTGCCGGGATGCATGTCGGCGTGGAAGAAGTTGTGTTTGAACACCTGGGTGTAGAAGATTTCCACGCCATGTTCGGCCAACATCTTGAGGTCGATGCCGGCGGCGCGCAACTGGTCGGTATTGCTGATCGGCATGCCCGAGATGCGCTCCATGACCATGACGTTGCGCCGTGCATAGGGCCAATAGACGTCGGGCACGTAGAGGCGCGGCGAACCCTCGAAATTGCGCCGCAGCTGCGCCGCATTGGCGGCTTCACGCACCAGGTCGAGTTCGTCGAAGATGACCTTCTCGAATTCCTGCACCACTTCCCGCGGCCGCAGCCGCCGGCCTTCGCGCCAGTAGCGCTCGGCCAGGCCGGCGACGTAGTACATCAGCCCCACGTCGCGGCGGATGACGGGCTCGATGTTGGGGCGCAGCACCTTGACCACGACCTCGCGTCCGTCGTGCAGCCGTGCCGCATGCACCTGGGCGATGGACGCCGAGGCCAGCGGCTGTTCATCGAATTCCTGGAACAGCTCGCCGATGCTGCGGCCGTAAGTGGTTTCGATGATCTGCCGGGCCCGCCGGCCGGGGAACGGCGGCACCCGGTCCTGGAGGCCCGCCAGCTCGGCGGCGATGTCATCGGGCAGCAGATCGCGGCGGGTGGAGAGGATCTGGCCGAACTTGACGAAAATCGGCCCCAGGTCCTCCAGGGCGCGGCGGATGCGCTCGCCCCGGGGCGCCCGTTTGCCTCGCAGCCAATACCATGGGGCCAGGTAGATGAGAAAACGCACCGGGCGGAACAAATGGGTGGCGATAATCAGCTCATCGAGCCCGTGGCGCACCAGCACCAGATTGATGTACACCAGGCGCAGCAGCTGCCCGGGGCGGATCATAGCGCCGCCCCCATTGGGTCGGGCGCACCGCATCCGGTAGGATTGTCCTTCTGGTTCAATGGCTTGTTATTTTTTGTAGTCAAGTTGAAAATCGTAGCTCTGTCAAAAACAACATGGCAGACCAAATAATATCCCGCGTCGTGACCTCACGATGGTTTGCGCAGGCGCCCGAGCCGCGCCTCGGCCCGGTCCACGTCCGAGCGCAGGCGGTCGACCTCGTCCACGAACCGCTGTACTTCGGCGCCGGGCGCCAGCCAGCGCCCCTCCTCCTCCAGGTACTCGGCGGCATCCAGAGCCAGGCTGTCCAGCGACCGGGCGGTCCAGGCGCGTAACGCCCGCGCCCCGCGTCCCAGCTGGTGGGCGATGACGTCGCCGGTGAGGTGCGACAGGTGCTCTTCCCAGTCAATATCGATGCCGTCGAGAATGGTTTTGAAGCGCTGCCCCAACTCGGTGTCGCCGCGGATTTCCACCTCGCCCGAAAACAAGGCCTCGGCTGCGCCGCCGCGCACGCCCAGGCGCAAAAATGCCAGTGGCGTGCCGATCAGGGTTGCATCGGGCTCGCCCTCATAGCTGCCCAGCAGCTGCAGGCGGCCGGCGCCCGGCAGCACGAACAGCCCAAGGTCGAAACCGCGCAGCTCCAGGGCAATGACCCGGCCCTGCAGCTCGGCCAGGCGCGCCGACCCGGACGGGTCCAGCGCCAGGTATTGGTTGGCCGCATTTTCCAGCGCCGCCAGCGCCGGGACCGGGGCGTTCACCACAGCAGCCCGCACGGCGCCGCCGTCAAAATTTGAAACCCCGGTGCACCGCGACGATGCCGCCGCTGAGATTGAAGTACTCGCAGCGCTCGAAGCCGGCCGCCTCCATCATGGCCTTGAGCGTCTCCTGGTCCGGATGCATGCGGATGGACTCGGCCAGGTAGCGGTAGCTGCCCTCGTCCCGGGCGATGAGCTTGCCCAGCAGGGGCAGTACCTTGAAGGAGTACAGGTCGTAGAGTGGTTTCAGCCCCGGCGCTGTGGGTTTGGAGAATTCCAGTACCAGCGCCCTTCCTCCCGGTTTCAAGGTGCGGAACATGGAGCGCAGCGCCGCGTCCTTGTCGGTGACGTTGCGCAGGCCGAAGCCGATGGTGATGCAGTCGAAGTAACTGTCGGGAAACGGCAGCTGTTCGGCGTCGGCCTGGACGAACTCGATGTTGCCCACCAGGCCTTCGTCCACCAGGCGGCTGCGGCCCCGGTCCAGCATGGACGCATTGATGTCCGACAATACCACCTGGCCCTCGGCGCCGGCCATGCGGGCGAAGCGGGCCGCCAGATCGCCGGTGCCGCCCGCCAGGTCCAGCACCCGTTGGCCGGATTTCACGCCGCTGAGCTCGATGGTATAGCGTTTCCACAGCCGGTGGATCCCGAGCGACATCAGATCGTTCATGAGGTCGTAGCGGTCGGCTACGGAGTGGAATACATCGGCGACGCGTTTCGCCTTTTCCTCCAGCGGAACCTGCTGGTAGCCGAAATGGGTGGAACCGGATTGCTGGTGTTTTGGGTCCATGGTGCTGTCCGCCTGCTTGTCGGCCCCGTCCGGGCGCCCCGAGTGCCCTATTGTAACCAATCATGAACCACGGGCGCAGCGTTGCAACGCGCCCCCGTATTGCACCGCCCGCGTGGTTACGGCTCCGGCCGGTTGCTCAGGCGCGCGTGTAGCCGGCCGCCTGCAGGCGCTTCAGGTACTCGGCCCAGTTCCGCTCCTGGTCCTTGCCGAGCCGGTAGAGCGTGTCCCAGGAATAGATGCCGGTGTTGTGGCCGTCATCGAAGTGAATGCCGATGGCATAGTTGCCGACCTGTTCCACCTGTTCGATGTTGACGTTTTCCTTGCCCACCTGCAGCACCTCCTGGCCGGGGCCGTGGCCCTGCACCTCGGCCGAAGGCGAGAAGCAGCGCAGGTATTCGGCCGGCATCACGAAGCGCTCGCCGTCATCGAAGGCGACCTCCAGGGTCTTTGACTTGGTGTGGACACTGATTTCCGTGGGCTTGGGTGACGCCATGGTGATGGTTTCTCCGGTTGGGTTGCGGGCCGCCTGTGTCACAGGATGTAGCGGCTGAGGTCCTCGTTCTTGGCCAGGTCGGCGAGGTGCGCGTCGACATAGGCGCCATCGACGGTGATGGTTTCGTTGCTGCTGTCGGGCGCATCGTAGGAAATCGCCTCCAGCAGGCGCTCGAGCACGGTGTGCAAGCGCCTGGCGCCGATGTTCTCGGTGCGCTCGTTCACCTCCCAGGCGATTTCGGCGATGCGTCTTACGCCGTCGTCGTCGAATGACAGCCGCACGCCCTCGGTGCCCATCAACGCCGTGTACTGCTGGGTGAGCGAGGCATCGGGTTCGCGCAGTATGCGCTCGAAGTCCTCGGCATTCAGGGCTTCGAGTTCGACCCGGATCGGCAGCCGCCCTTGCAGCTCGGGTATCAGATCCGAGGGCTTGGACAGGTGGAATGCGCCCGAGGCAATAAACAGAATGTGATCGGTCCGCACCATGCCGTACTTGGTGGAAATGGTGCACCCCTCCACCAAAGGCAACAGATCCCGCTGCACGCCTTCCCGCGACACGTCGGGACCGCCGTAGTCCGAACGCTTGGCCACCTTGTCGATTTCGTCCACGAACACGATGCCGTGCTGCTCCACCAGTCGCAGCGCCTCGTGCTTGAGGTCCTCCTCGTTGATCATCTTGGCCGCCTCTTCCTCGCGCAGCAGCTTGAACGCGTCCTTGACCTTGATCTTGCGCGATTGGGTGCGGCCGCCGCCCAGGTTCTGAAACAGGCTCTGGAGCTGGCTGGTCATTTCCTCCATGCCCGGCGGTGCCATGATCTCGACCCCTACCGGCGCGGCGGAGACCTCGATCTCGATCTCGCGCTCGTCGAGCTCGCCCTCGCGCAGCTTCTTGCGCAACTTTTGCCGGGTGCCCGATTCATCGGCCTGACGGGGTTCCGGCTCGAACCCGATGTGCTGCGGTGCGGGCAGCAAGGCATCGAGAACGCGCTCTTCGGCGGCGTCCTCGGCCCGGTGCCGCACCTTGGCCATTTCGCTCTCGCGGGTCATTTTCACCGCCGCGTCCACCAAGTCGCGGATAATGGACTCGACGTCGCGGCCGACGTAGCCCACTTCGGTGAACTTGGTAGCCTCCACTTTGATGAACGGTGCATTGGCCAGCCGCGCCAGGCGCCGCGCGATCTCGGTTTTGCCAACCCCGGTGGGGCCGATCATCAGAATGTTCTTGGGCGTGATCTCGTTGCGCAACGCCTCGTCGAGCTGCATGCGCCGCCAGCGGTTGCGCAGCGCGATGGCCACGGCCCGCTTGGCCGCACTCTGGCCGACGATGTGCTTGTCCAGCTCCTGGACGATTTCGCGGGGCGTCATCTCAGACATGGCGGTACGGTCCTATGGTTATCTACTGCGCCACCGCGGCATCGCCCGCGGCGCTTTCCAGCTCCTCGATGGTGAGGTTGCTGTTGGTGTAGATGCAGATCTCGGCGGCTATCTGCAGGCTTTTTTCGACGATGGCGCGGGCATCGAGGTCGGTGTTCTCCAGCAGCGCGCGGGCGGCCGCCTGCGCATAGGGACCGCCGGAGCCGATGGCCATGAGGTCCTGCTCCGGCTCGATCACATCGCCATTGCCGGAGATGATCAGCGAAGCTTGGCCGTCGGCGACCGTCAGCAGGGCCTCCAGGCGCCGCAGCATGCGGTCCGTGCGCCAGTCCTTGGCCAGCTCCACGGCCGCCCGGGTGAGGTTGCCGCCGTGCTTCTCCAGCTTGCCCTCGAAGCGCTCGAACAACGTGAACGCATCGGCGGTGCCGCCGGCGAAGCCGGCCAGCACCTTGCCGTGGTGCAGGCGCCGCACCTTGCGGGCGTTGCCCTTCATGATGGTGTTGCCCATGGACACCTGGCCGTCGCCGCCGATGACCACTTT
>JARRNJ010000026.1:0-33269 GCA_037385045.1 Gammaproteobacteria bacterium
AAGATATTACTATTGCCCGGTGACGGGATTGGACAGGAGATTTCCGCCGAGGCGGTGAAGGTGCTGGAGCATCTGCGCGGCGAAGGCCTTGGCGTGGAGCTGGAGCAGGCGCCCGTGGGTGGTACCGCCTATGACGCCGCGGGTACGCCGCTGCCCGACGAAGCCCTGAAGCTGGCCCGCGAGGCCGACGCGGTGCTGCTGGGTGCAGTCGGCGGGCCCAAGTGGGAGCCGCTCGACATCGCCGTGCGTCCGGAGAAGGGCCTGCTGCGGCTGCGTTCCGAGCTCGAGCTGTTCGCCAACCTGCGCCCGGCGATGCTCTACCCGCAGCTGGCTTCGGCTTCGGCCCTGCGCCCGGAGGTGGTGGCCGGGCTGGATGTGATGATCGTGCGTGAACTGACGGGCGGCATCTATTTCGGTCAGCCGCGGGGCATGCGCACCCGTGACGACGGCGAGCGGGAGGGATTCAATACCCTGGTCTATCGCGAATCGGAGATCGAGCGTATCGGCCGCGCCGCCTTCGAGATCGCCATGAAGCGCGGCAAGCGTCTGTGCTCGGTGGACAAGGCCAATGTGCTGGAATGCACCGAATTCTGGCGCGAAGTGATGACGCGGCTGGGCAAAGACTACCCGGAGGTGGAGCTGTCCCACATGTACGTGGACAATGCCGCCATGCAGCTGGTGCGCGACCCGAAACAGTTCGACGTGATCGTCACCACCAACATGTTCGGCGATATTCTGTCCGACGAGGCGTCCATGCTCACCGGTTCCATCGGCATGCTGCCGTCGGCGTCCCTGGACGCCCACGGCAAGGGTATGTACGAGCCCATCCACGGCTCGGCACCGGACATTGCCGGCCAAGGCGTGGCCAATCCCCTGGCGATGATTCTGTCGGTGGCGATGATGCTGCGCTATTCGCTCGGCGATGCGGCCACGGCCGAGCGCATCGAGGCGGCGGTGCTCCGGGTGCTGGATCAGGGGCTGCGCACGGCGGACATTTATGCTGAAGGCTGCACCAGGGTGGGCACGGTGGAAATGGGTGACGCTGTGGTGGCGGCGTTGTAACAATCGAATTGCCGCAGAGGGCACAGAGGGCGCAGAGATAGATCCGGTCTCGCGCAAAGGCGCCAAGAGAGATAAATGATGGTCTCGATTCCTCGAAATATTTCCTTTTTTGGCGACTTTGCGGCTTTGCGCGAGATCGGTTTCTCCTTTTTCTCTGTGCTCTCTGTGGCCAAGTGTTCTTCAGTAATCGGAGTGGGGCAACAATGAACCGCGTAGGTTTCGTCGGTTGGCGCGGCATGGTGGGTTCGGTGCTGATGCAGCGCATGCGCGCCGAGCAGGATTTCGACCAGGTCGAGCCGGCGTTCTTTACCACCTCGCAGGTCGGCGGCAAGGGGCCGGACATCGGCCGCGAGATTCCGCCGCTGAAGGATGCGCGGGATATCGACGCGCTGCGGGCAATGGACATCATTGTGTCCTGCCAGGGCGGCGACTACACCAGCGAGGTATTCCCGCAGTTGCGCGACGCCGGCTGGGACGGGTACTGGATCGATGCGGCTTCCACGCTGCGCATGGATCCGTCGAGCCTGATTGTCCTCGATCCGGTGAACCGCAGCCTGATCGACGATGCGCTGCGGGCGGGCACCCGCAACCTGATCGGCGGCAACTGCACCGTGAGCCTGATGCTGATGGCGCTCGGCGGCCTGTTTCAGCACGGCGTAGTGGAGTGGATCAGCGCCATGACCTACCAGGCGGCGTCGGGTGCCGGGGCCCAGAACATGCGCGAGCTGGTGCGTCAGATGGGCGCCATCCATGGCGCGGCGCGGCCGCTGCTGGACGATCCGGCCGCAGCCATTCTCGATATCGACCGGGTGGTGGCCGAGACGATCCGCTCGGACGTGTATCCTACCGAGCATTTCGGCGTGCCCCTGGCCGGGAGCCTGATCCCCTGGATCGACAAGCAGCTGGAAAACGGGCAGAGCCGCGAGGAATGGAAAGGCCAGGCGGAAACCAACAAGATCCTCGGGCGCAGCGACGATCCCGTGCCTGTCGACGGCATCTGCGTGCGCGTCGGGGCCATGCGCTGTCACAGTCAGGCGATGACGGTAAAGCTGGCCCGCGATGTGCCGTTGGATGAGATCCACGACATGCTGGCTGCCGCCAACGACTGGGTCAAGGTGGTGCCCAACGACCGCGAGCTGACCATGCGCGAACTTACCCCGGCCCGGGTCACCGGCACCCTCAGCGTACCCGTGGGCCGGTTGCGCAAGCTCAACATGGGCAGCGAATACCTGGGCGCCTTTACCGTCGGGGACCAGCTGCTTTGGGGTGCGGCCGAGCCGCTGCGCCGCGTGCTGCGCATCGTGCTGGAGCATTGAGACGCCCTGGCCATGGCCTTGATGAACGCAGGGAGCCGTCGTGGACCGTACATTTGATGTCGCCGTGGTCGGCGCCACCGGCCTGGAAGGCGAGACCCTGCTGGAGCTGCTGGACGAGCGTCGGTTCCCAATCGGCACCGTCCACGTGCTGGGCGACGAGGAATCCGTGGGCGAGCGGGTCCGGCTGGGCGGCCGGGAACTGAAAGTCGAATTCCTGGGGCCGTTTGATTTCTCCCGGGTCCAGATCGCCTTTTTCTCCGCCGGCAGTGAAGTTTCGGCCGAATACGCACCTCGGGCCGCCGCCGCCGGCTGCCTGGTGATTGATGATACCGCCTGTTTTCGCAACGAACCCGACGTGCCGCTGGTGGTGCCGGAGGTCAACCCCGAAGCACTGGCGGGTTTCCGCGGGCGCAACATCGTCGCCAATCCCAATGGCTCGACCATCGCCATGCTGGTGGCCTTGAAGCCGATCTACGATGCCGTGGGCATCGACCGTATCAACATCGCCACCTATCAGGCGGTATCCGGCACCGGACGGGAGGCGGTCGAGGAGCTGGCCCGGCAGACCGCCCAGCTGCTCAACGGGCGCCCGGTGGAAACCGGGGTCTATCCGAAGCAGATCGCCTTCAACCTGATTCCCCATATCGACGTGTTCTTGGACAACGGCTACACGCGGGAGGAGATGAAGATCCTGTGGGAGACCCGCAAGGTGCTGGGGGACGATCGCATCCGGGTCAACGCCACTACGGTACGGGTGCCGGTGTTTTTCGGCCACTCCGCAGTGGTGAATGTTGAAACCGGTCACAAAATCACGGCTGCTGAGGCACGGAAATTGCTAAACAAGGCCCCGGGCGTCAAAGTTTTGGACAAGCACCAGCCAGGCGGCTACCCGACCCCGGTCAGCGAAGCCGTCGGCAATGACTTTGTCCATGTGGGCCGCATCCGCGAAGACGTTTCCCATCGACGGGGTTTGGATCTGTGGATCGTGGCCGATAACGTCCGCAAAGGCGGTGCACTTAACTGTGTTCAGATTGCGGAATTTTTGGTAAAAGAATATTTGTGAACCGGGCTTAGTTCGCCAATATAAAGAGCATTCTATAATACGTACCCAATTACATGTGCAGGTTGGGTAAGTCTCGAAGTCCGTCGACGCGGCGGAGTTCGCGGCAAGTCGGCGGGGCCGCCGCGACGGGTGCCATTCTCGGGCAGCCCGGGCGGGGCCTCGGCGCAGCGACGGTGGAGTCCGGAAACAGGCGTGAACCGCCTGGATGCCCGTCGGGTTTGCTCGGGATCCGAGGGTGTCTAAACCACTATAGGGAGACAGCATGGTGCGGAAACTGGCCCTAACCTTGGCCTGGCTGGCGGGACTGACACCGGGATGGGTATTTGCCCTCGGACTGGGCGCGATGAATCTCCATTCCTACCTGAATCAGCCGTTGGATGCCGACATCCAACTGATCGGCGCCACCCGCGCTGACCTCGAAAGCCTCAAAGTGACGTTGGCGTCGCCGGACGCATTCGAACGCGCCGGCGTGGAATATCTGCCGGAGCTGCGCGAGCTGCGCTTTTCCGTGCAGCGCGACGCCAACGGCGAGGCCCGCATCAAGGTCACCACCCGCAACAACTATCGCGAGCCGTTTCTCAACTTCCTGCTGGAGGCTACCTGGAGCCAGGGACGTATCGTACGGGAGTACACCGCTCTGGTGGATCCGCCGGTTACCATGCCGGTCAAACCCGGCGCCATACAGGGCCCGGCCGCACCGGCCGCGGTTAAACCGGCGTCCAAACCGGCCGCTACATCCCGCCCCTCGAGCGCGGCGCCTTCGGCGCGGGTCGCTGCCGCGGCCGCTCCGGGCGAATACGGTCCCACCAAACGTTCCGACACCTTGTGGAGCATCGCCGGGAAGGTCCGGCCGGATGCTTCGGTGACCATGAACCAGACCATGCTGGGTCTGGTGCGCGCCAACCCCGATGCCTTTTTCGACGGCAACGTCAATCGCATGAAGGCCGGCTATGTACTGAAGGTGCCGAGCCGCGAGGAAATGACTTCCATCAGCGCCGCCAAGGCGCGCGCCGAGGTGCGCCGGCAGAATCAGGTCTGGCGCACTGGCGCCACCGCAAAGATGGCGCCCACATCAAAGGCAGCCGGTGGCTCGACCACCTCGGCAGCCGAACCGAAGGGCAAACTGGAACTGCTGGCCCCCAGCGCCTCGGGTAAAGCCACCGCCGAGGGTGCCGGTGCCGCGGGCGGCAAGCCCGGAGCGGGCGCTGCTGCGGGCGGACTGGCGCAGCAACTGGCGGCGGCCAAGGAAACCGCCGAGGCCCAGAGTCAGCAAAACGCCGATCTGAAATCACGCATCAGCGAGTTGGAACAGCAGGTGCAGGACATGAAACGGCTGTCCCAGCTCAAGGACGACAAGCTGGCAGCCCTGCAGCAGCAGTTGGCCGCGCTCAAGTCGGGCAGCCAACAGCCGGCGGCCGGCCAACCGGCGCCCCCCGAGCAGCCTGCAACCGGCGAGAAGCCGACGGCGCCCCCGCAACCGGCTGCCGCTGCCGGCACCTCGCAATCGGCGGCCACCACCGGGCAGCCGGCCGCCAAAGCGCCGCCCCAGGGGGCGGCCAAGCAGCCGCCGGTTGAGGCGCGTCCGGCGCCGCCGGATTACCCGATCAACAACTACGCGGTTTCGGGTTATAAGCCCGTGAATCCGGCCACGCTGCCCAAGACCGAACCGAAACAGCCGTTCAAGAGCTTCGCTCAGCCCCAGGCGCCGAAGGCTCCGCCGGCCCCGGCCTCCTACCTGGATCAGGCCCTGGCCATGGCCCAGGCCAATCCCATGCTTGCGGGAGGAGCCGGTGTCGTGGTGCTGCTGCTGTTGCTGCTGCTCCTGGTGGCGCGCCAGCGGCGGCGGGCGGCGGCCGGGTTCGAGGAGAGCATTCTGCAGGAGCCGGAGCCGACTCCGGAGCTTGCCGCCGCGGCAGGCGCCGCGGAAGCGGGCGCTGAAGCCGCTCCCGGAGAACAGCCGGAGGAGCAGCCAAGCCAGGAAGTCCAAGCCGGTGCCGCGTCTTCTTACATGAGCGATTTTTCGGTCAGCGGAATGGACTCCATCCAGAGCGAGGTGGGCGAAGCCGACCCTCTGACCGAGGCCGATGTGTTCCTGGCCTACGGTCGGTTCCAGGCGGCGGAATCCATGATTCGCGAGGCGATCGAAACCGACCCCGAGCGCATGGATCTCAAGCTCAAACTGCTGGAGGTTTACCATGCCGCCCGCAACGCCGACGCTTTCGAGCGCGAGGCACAGGCGCTGCACGGCCAGGTGGAGGACCACGGCGGCCCGGTCTGGGCCAAGGTGGTGGAGATGGGCAGCGACCTGTGTCCGGACAGTCCCCTGTTCAAGGAGGAGACCGCGGCTCCCGCTGCGGAGGAGGGCGGAGAGGCTGCGGCCGAAGCGCCGGCGGAGGAGTTGGGTGAGGAAGGCTTCGATCTGGAACTCGAAGACGAGCTGGAGACGGCGGCCGAACAGCACAGTGACGACAACCTCATCGACTTCGACTTGGGCGAGATCGCCGAAGAACCCGTTGCCGAGGCGGCGGAAACCGGCAGCGCTGAGGAATCCATTCCCGGCGAGGAATTTGACCTCGATTTCGATCTGGGCGAAGAAGGCGAAAAGCCCTCTTCCGCCGAGGGACCCGCGGACATCGATACCGACACCTTCGCCTCGGAACTGGCCGACGAGCTGAGCGAACTCGCCGAGCCGATGGCGCCGGAAGGCGCAGAGCAGCAGCCATCCAACGAGATGGAATTCGACACCGTCGCGCCGGCGGGCGAAGGATCCGAACAGCAGGCGTCCGAGGCGTCGGAAGGCGGTTTGCTGGCCGACGTCGACGAAGTGGGTACGAAGCTGGATCTGGCCAAGGCCTACATCGACATGGGTGACCCGGAAGGCGCCCGCAGTATCCTGGATGAAGTACTGGAGGAAGGCAGCGAGGCACAGCGCGGGGAAGCCCACGAGCTGATGCGCCAGATCTCCTGACCCTGCAGTTCCCCGTTTGACGCGACACGGGCCCGGCCGGCACCAGCATGCCAGCCGGGCCTTCGTTTGTTGCCGTCGCGGTGTCCGGCTCCGGGCGGATAGGATAGGACATTCGGTTGCACCGACCCTGGCGGGTTTGCAGGCGGCGGGTCTGCCCGTGGGCGTGTTGATGATGCTGGCGGCCGGGGCCAACGTGCTGTTACAGGCTGCCGCGCGGGAGTAGTCGGTGGCGGCCAGCGACCGGCTGACCGCTCCGGTCGACCAGATCGGTTTGGCCGGCGAGCGGTTTGCATTGCGTCTGGTTCTGGTTCTGGTGCTGGCGACGGCGCCGAAGATCCAGCCGTTGCGCCGCATGCCGGCGGGCGGGCGCCGTCGCCACGCGTGGCGCGCGTCGCCAGGGCGGTGAGCGTCGGGTTGCGGTGCCCGACAGCGGGGCGCCGCCCCTGTGCCAGTGGTTGCTGCCCGCGCTACTGGCGGTTGGATTCCGGCTCGCGGGTTATCCATGACCACAGTTCTGGCCACTTGTGGCGCCAGGCGATTCGTTATTTATAATGTCGGGCTTTGCGGCGGATCTCCCGAGCGATGCGAATTGCACTGGGTATCGAATACGATGGCACCGGTTTCCGCGGCTGGCAGGCGCAGCCGGGCAGCCGCACGGTGCAGGGCGTGGTGGAACAGGCGGTTTCAACGGTGGCGAATCACCCGGTGGGCGTGGTGTGCGCCGGACGCACCGATAGCGGCGTGCACGCCGTCGGCCAGGTGATTCACTTCGACACCCATGCCGAACGCCGCCCCCGTTCCTGGGCGCTCGGCTGCAACGTCAATCTGCCACGGGACGTCACCGTGCTTTGGGCGCGGCCGGTGGCGGAGGACTTTCATGCCCGTTTCGGTGCCGTGCGGCGTAGCTACCGCTACGCGATCCTCAATCGCATGACGCGCCCGGCGGTGCTGCGCGACCGGGTGTGCTGGCATCATCAACCCCTCGATGTCGCGCCCATGGCCCTTGCCGGCGCGCACCTGGAGGGGGAGCACGATTTTTCCTCGTTCCGCGCCCTCAGCTGCCAGGCCAGGCATCCGGTGCGGACCATCTACAGCCTGTCAGTGAAACGCGCGGGCGATTTCGTGTATATCGATGTTACCGCCAACGCCTTTTTACATCATATGGTGCGCAATATCGCCGGCGTCCTGATGGCGGTGGGCGCGGGTGAGCGACCGCCGCGGTGGACGCGGCAGTTGCTGGAAGCGCGCGATCGCACGGTGGGCGGCGTGACGGCGCCGCCCGGAGGGCTGTACCTGGTCTCGGTGACCTATCCCCGCAGCCACGATCTGCCGCCAGGGCCTGCGCTGCCGACGTTTTCCTGAACAGCGCGCCTGCCCGGCGCGGGGTCGCGGTGCTTATGGCGCCTGACAATTTCTGTTACCCTTTCAATTCTTTGCCTCAAGTCGGAATCGACGCCACCGTCGTGCGCACGCGTGTCAAAATCTGCGGCATCACCTGCCCCGAAGACGGTTTGGCTGCCGCACGCAGCGGGGCTGACGGTATTGGGCTGGTGTTTTATCCGCAAAGCCCGCGCGCGGTGGACGTGGAACGGGCCCGGGCGGTGGTTCGCGCGCTGCCGCCGTTCGTCACCGTGGTGGGCCTGTTCGTCGACGCTGAGCCAGAGCAGGTCAGGGCGGTGCTGGAAGCGGTGCCCGTGGACCTGTTGCAGTTTCACGGCAAGGAGGCCCCGGAGTATTGCGGTGCATTCGCGCGGCGCTATATCAAGGCGGTTTCCATGCACGACGGCGTCGATGTGACAGCCGCGAGCCGGCGCTACCGGGATGCCGCGGGCCTGTTGCTCGACACCTACAGCGCCCAGGTGCCGGGCGGCAGTGGCGCGGTGTTCGACTGGGCGCAGGTGCCGGCGGGGCTGGAGCAGCCCCTGATCCTGGCCGGCGGACTTTCCCCCGGGAATGTGGCGCAGGCCATTCGCGCGGTGCGCCCCTACGCGGTGGACGTGAGCAGCGGCGTTGAAAGCGGCAAGGGCATCAAGGACGGCGATAAGATCGAAGCATTCATGCGAGGTGTGTTCAGTGTCCAATTCGACTAGTACCGGCGCCGCGACCCACTATGGGGACTTGCCCGACGCGCACGGCCACTTCGGTCCGTATGGCGGTATGTTCGTGGCCGAGACCCTGATGCAGCCGCTCGAAGAGCTGCGCCAGGCCTACGAGCATTACCGCAACGATGCCGAGTTCCAGGCGGAGCTCGACCGGGACCTGGCGCAATTCGTCGGGCGCCCGTCGCCTCTGTACCACGCCGAGCGCTGGAGCGACCAACTGGGCGGGGCGCGCATCTTTCTCAAACGGGAGGACCTCAACCACACCGGGGCCCACAAGATCAATAACACCGTGGGCCAGGGACTGCTTGCCCGTCGCATGGGCAAGACGCGGATCATCGCCGAGACCGGCGCCGGCCAGCATGGGGTGGCAACGGCCACGGTGGCGGCACGCATGGGCATGGAGTGCGTGGTCTATATGGGCGAGGAGGACATCCGCCGCCAGGCGATCAATGTTTACCGCATGCGCCTGCTGGGTGCCGACGTGGTGGCGGTGAAGTCCGGCTCGCGCACGCTCAAGGACGCCTTGAACGAAGCCATGCGCGACTGGGTCACGAACGTCGACAACACGTTCTACATCATCGGTACGGTGGCGGGTCCGCACCCGTATCCGGCCATGGTGCGTGATTTCCAGGCCATCATCGGCCGCGAAGCCCGGGCGCAGATTCTCGACCAGGCCGGGCGCCTGCCCGACGCCCTGGTGGCCTGCGTCGGCGGCGGCTCCAATGCCATCGGACTGTTTCACCCGTTCCTGGACGATGCCTCCGTCGCCCTCTACGGGGTCGAGGCTGCCGGCGACGGGCTGCCGAGCGGGCGCCACGCCGCGCCCCTGTGCGCGGGCCGGCCCGGGGTGCTGCACGGCAACCGGACCTATCTGATGGAAGACACCGACGGGCAGATCACGGAGACCCATTCCATTTCCGCCGGACTGGATTATCCCGGCGTCGGTCCCGAGCATGCGTGGCTGAAAGACAGTGGCCGGGCCCGCTACGATTCGGTGACCGACGACGAGGCGCTGGCGGCCTTCCACGCCCTGACACGGACCGAAGGCATCATTCCGGCGCTGGAGTCCAGCCACGCTCTGGCCTATACCGCCAAGCTGGCGCCCGGGATGGGGAACGACGAAATCGTGATCGTCAACCTGTCGGGGCGCGGTGACAAGGACATCCATACAGTGGCCGACCACGAAGGTATCGTCGTGTGAGGCGCAGCCCTTTTTGCCAGGCAGGAAAGACCGTAAATGACACGCATTGACGCCACTTTTCGACGACTGCGCGGTGAAGGCCGCAAGGCGCTGATCGGTTACGTTACCGCCGGTGATCCTTCGCCCGAGGTGACCTTGCCGCTGATGCAGGCCATGGTGGAGGCCGGCGCCGATATCATCGAGCTGGGGGTGCCGTTTTCCGATCCCATGGCCGATGGGCCGGTGATTCAGGCCGCCAGCGAGCGGGCGCTGGCGCATCATGTGAGCCTGCGTCAGGTGCTGGAAATGGTGCGCGCCTTTCGGGCGGTGGATGCGCGCACACCGGTCGTTCTGATGGGGTACCTGAATCCCATCGAAGCCATGGGTTACGAAGCCTTCGCCCAGGCCGCCGCCGATGCCGGCGTCGATGGCATACTGACCGTGGATCTGCCGCCCGAGGAGTCCCACGACCTGCTGCAGCGGCTGCGCGCCCACCATCTGGATTCGATCTTCCTGGTGGCGCCCACCAGCACGCCGGAGCGCATTGCCCGCATCTGCGCGGCCGCTGGCGGTTTCGTCTATTATGTGTCCCTCAAGGGCGTCACCGGTGCCGCAACGCTGGACGCCGCGGCGGTGGAGCGCAAAGTGGCGGAGATCCGGGCATTGACCGATCTGCCCATCGGCATCGGTTTCGGAATCAAGGACGCGCCCAGCGCTGCTCGCATTGCCGCCGTCGGCGATGCCGTGATTGTCGGTAGCGCGCTGGTGCGGTTGGTGGGTGAGCACGCACAGCAGCCGGAAACGATTCCGGAGCGGGTCGCCGCGGTGCTGCGCGAGATGCGCGCGGCAATGGACGGGCAGGGTCGGCGCGCCGCCGGCGGTGATTGATTGACCGCGGTAGCGTGCCTTTCGGTACATTTTTCAGATAACGAGAACGACAGCATCCCATGAGTTGGTTCAAGAAACTGATGCCGTCCCGGATCCGCACGGAGCCGGGCGCCGCAAAACGCAGCATTCCCGAAGGCCTGTGGACCAAGTGCGATGCCTGCGGCGCCATCCTCTATCGCGCCGAGCTGGAACGCAACCTGGAAGTGTGCCCCAAGTGCGATCATCACCAGCGCATTGGTGCGCGCCGTCGCCTGGACGTGTTTCTGGACCCGGAGCCGCGCGTTGACATCGGTGCCGAGCTGGAACCCGTGGACGTGCTCAAGTTCCGCGACAGCAAGAAGTACCGTGATCGCATCTCCCAGGCGCAGAAACTGACCGGCGAAAAGGACGCCCTGGTGGCGACCGAGGGCGCGCTCAAGGGGATGCCCGTGGTTGCGTCGGCATTCGAGTTCGCGTTCATGGGCGGCTCGATGGGTTCGGTGGTGGGCGAACGATTCGTGCGGGCGGTGAATACGTGTCTGGAAAAGGACATTCCCCTGGTGTGTTTCTCGGCCAGTGGCGGTGCGCGCATGCAGGAGGCGCTGCTGTCGCTGATGCAGATGGCCAAGACCAGCGCGGCGCTGGCGCGCCTGTCGAAGCGGGGCATCCCGTTTATATCGGTGCTCACCGATCCGACCATGGGTGGCGTGTCGGCGAGCCTGGCGATGCTCGGCGATGTCAACGTGGCCGAGCCCAACGCGCTGATCGGCTTTGCCGGGCCGCGGGTGATCGAACAAACGGTGCGCGAGACCTTGCCGGAGGGATTCCAACGTAGCGAATTCCTGCTCGAACATGGTGCTGTGGACCTGATCGTCGACCGCCGCGACATGCGCGACAAGCTCGCCAGCCTGCTGGCCATCCTGACCCACAAGGCCACCCCGTAGCCAATTGCACACCGGGCGGCGCCGGTGCCGAGGTCCATGCGTTTCACCACCCTTGATCAATGGCTCGCCTGGCAGGAGACCCTGAATCCCCGCGACATCGACCTGGGCCTGGAGCGGGTGGCCGCGGTCTGGGAACGCCTGGCGCAACCGACGCTTCCCTTCGCCGTGGTCAGCGTGGCCGGCACCAATGGCAAGGGATCCTGCGTGGCGATGCTGGAGGCGATCCTGCTGGCGGCGGGCTACCGGGTCGGCGCCTATACCTCGCCTCATCTGTTGCGCTACAACGAGCGCATACGTATCGGTGGCGCGGAAGCCGACGACCGGGCGCTGATGAAGGCTTTCGAACAGGTTGAACGGGCCCGCGGGGACACGCCCCTGACCTATTTCGAATTCGGCACCCTGGCGGCGTTGGTGCTGTTTCAGGATGCCGCCCTGGACGCGGTGGTACTCGAGGTGGGGCTGGGGGGACGGCTGGACGCCGTGAACGTGGTCGATGCCGACGTGGCCCTGGTCAGCTCGATCGGAGTCGACCACGTGGAATGGCTGGGTCCCGACCGCGAGTCCATCGGCAGGGAAAAGGCCGGCATTTTCCGCCCCGGGCGTCCCGCGGTCTGCGGTGATCCGCGGCCGCCGCAGGCATTGCTCGATCACGCGCACGGCCTCGGCGCGCCCCTGTACCGTTTCGGGAGCGAGTTCGGGTACCGGCCGGCACCGACCGGATGGTCCTGGTTCGGGCCCCGGCGCCGGCGCAACGCGCTTCCGGCTCCGGCGTTGCGCGGCGCGGTGCAACTGCAGAATGCCGCGGCGGTGCTCATGACGCTGGAATTGCTGCGCGGCCGTTTGCCCGTGGAGCAGGGCGCGATCCGCCGCGGCCTGCTGGAAGCGCACCTGCCGGGACGCTTTCAGGTGGTCCCCGGGGATGTCGATCTGGTGCTGGACGTCAGCCACAATGTCGACGGGGTGCAGGTGCTGGCCGACAACCTGCGCGCCATGCCGGCGGGCGGGCGTACCTATGCCGTCCTCGGCATGCTGCAGGACAAGGACGCGACCGGCGTTGCGCGGGTACTCGACGCCGCTGTCGCCCACTGGTACGCGGCGGGGCTGGCGGGCACGCCGCGGGGGTTACCGGCTTCGGAGCTGGCGCAACGCCTGGCCGCCGCCGGTGTGCGGGCGCCGGTGACGGTGTGTGAATCCATCGCGGCGGCCTGCGGCGAGGCACGCGCGGCGGCGCGCACGGGCGACCGGATCGTAATCTTCGGCTCGTTCTATACCGTGGCAGAGGCATTGCGCGAGTGCGTATAATGGGCCGCGAGCGCTCAACCCGACCGAGGTGCCGACGATGGAGATTTCGCTGAAGCAACGACTGGTGGGAGCGGCGGTGATCGTCGCACTGGCCGTGATCATCATCCCCATTCTCCTGGACGGCTCCGGCAACGACGGCGTGCGCGGCATCCCGCCGGCGCCAAAGCAGACGACTGCGTCTGACCAAGGCACCATCGGCGAACACGCCATTCCACTTCCACCCGACGAATCCCAGGCCACGGTCGTGACCGGACCGACTGCGCCTGCCGCGCCGTCCGCGCAGGCCCCGGCGACCACTTCGGCGCAGGCACCGGCGCCGCAGCCGGTGTCGCCGGCTGGACCATCGGCGTCGTCGCCGACCCAAGCCCAGGCGCCAGTACAAGCAAGTGCGCCGGCGCCGGCACAGGCCAAGGCGCCGGAGCCGGCACCTGCCAAGCCGCCGTCGACGGCCGCGGTTCCCAAGGATCTCAAGACCTGGGTGGTGCAGGTCGGCAGCTTCGGTGACGAAGGCAAGGCCATGGCGCTGCGCGACCGGCTGCGCAAAGCGCATTTCAACGCCTTCGTCGACCGTTTCGACAACGGCGCCAAAGGATCCATGTACCGGGTGCGTGTCGGCCCGGAACTGGACCGGGCCAAGGCCGAGGCGCTGCAAAAGCGTTTGCAGAAAGAACAAAAGCTCAAAGGCTTCGTGACCCAGCATTCCTGACTGGCAGTGTGGTTGGGCGGTGGATTCCCGTCCCCCCGGGCGTCTGATAAAATTGTCCGATGCGGAATTCAAAGGGTAGCCGGGCTGCGTCCACCTACAGTCCCCATGCGGATCGTGCGGGCCGATGAGTTGGGTTGACGCGGCGATCCTGGTGATGATCGCGTTGTCAGCGGTCATCAGTCTGATGCGGGGGTTCGTGCGCGAAGCGCTGTCGTTGGCGGCGTGGGTGCTGGCGTTCTGGATCGCCATCAGTTTTGCCCACCGGCTGGCCGCACTGACCTGGTTGTCGGACCTGATTCACTCGCCGAGTGCTCGCTTGATCGTGGCGTTTGCGATATTGTTCCTGCTTACCCTCTTGGCGGGCGCGTTGATCAACTACTTGGTGGGGCAGCTGGTCCGCAAAAGCGGCCTCAGCGGAACCGACCGTATGCTGGGTATGGTGTTCGGCATCGGGAGAGGCATCGCCCTGGTGGGGATACTGGTGCTGCTCGCCGGCCTGACCCAGCTGCCGCAGGAAACCTGGTGGCACGATTCTCTGTTACTGAAGTATTTCGAGACATTGGCCGTGTGGATGAAGCATTTTCTTCCCGCCGATGTGCAGAATAATTTCGTCTTTTAGGCGGGGAACCGTTCGCGCCGGTGCGAACGGTCCGGGTTCATTGGTCCGGTCAGCCGCCATGGCGCCGGGCAGAGGAGTGAGTCATGTGCGGTATCGCCGGGATCGTTTCCTATAATCCCGTCAACCAGGCGATTTACGAGGCGCTGACGGTGCTCCAGCACCGCGGCCAGGACGCCGCCGGGATCATGACCAGCGACGGCAACCGCATGTACCTGCGCAAGGACAACGGCCTGGTGCGGGACGTGTTCCATACCCGCCACATGATCAAGCTGCGCGGGAACATGGGGATTGGCCACGTGCGCTATCCGACCGCGGGCTGTTCCAGCTCCGCCGAGGCCCAGCCGTTCTACGTCAATTCCCCCTATGGGATCGCTCTGGCCCACAACGGCAACCTGACCAATGCCGAGGAGCTCAAGCGCGATCTCTATCTGGAAGACCTGCGCCACATCAATACAGACTCGGACTCGGAGATCCTGCTCAACGTGTTCGCCCACGAACTGCAGCGCCAGGGCAAGCTGCGGGTCAACGAGGACGATGTGTTCAAGGCGGTGGCCGGTGTGCACCGCCGTTGCCGCGGCGCCTACGCCGTGGTTGCCATGATCAGCGGCTACGGCGTGGTGGGTTTCCGCGACCCGTACGGCATCCGCCCCATCGTTTTCGGCAGGCGCCAGACCGACCAGGGCATGGAATACATGATCGCTTCGGAGAGCGTGGCCCTCGACGCCCTCGGATTCGAGTTGATCCGCGATCTGGCCCCCGGTGAGGCGGTATACATGGACGTGCAAGGCAACCTGCACACCCGCGCCTGCGCCGCCGGCGCGGTGAACTCCCCCTGCCTGTTCGAGTTCGTCTATCTCGCGCGACCCGATTCCATCATCGACAACGTATCGGTGTACAAGGCGCGCCTGCGCATGGGCGAGCGGCTTGCCGACAAGATCATGCGCGAATTCCCCAACCACGACATCGACGTGGTGATACCCATTCCCGACACCAGCCGTACAGCAGCGCTGCAGCTGGCCTACAAGCTTGGCGTCAAGTACCGGGAAGGCTTCATCAAGAACCGCTATATCGGCCGCACCTTCATCATGCCGGGGCAGAAGCAGCGCAAGAAATCAGTGCGCCAGAAGCTCAACGCCATCGACCTTGAGTTCCGTGGCAAGAACGTGCTGCTGGTGGACGACTCGATCGTGCGCGGTACCACGTCGCAACAAATCATCCAGATGGCGCGGGAGGCCGGTGCCGCCAAGGTGTACTTCGCGTCCGCCGCCCCGCCGGTGCGCTATCCCAACGTCTACGGCATCGATATGCCCTCGGCCGAGGAGTTGGTGGCCCACGGCCGCACCGAACAGGAGGTGGCGGAGGCCATCGGCGCCGACTGGCTGGTGTTTCAGGATCTGGCGGATCTCATGGCGACTATCAGCCGTGGCAACAAGCGCCTCACGCAGTTCGACGCGTCGGTGTTCACGGGGGACTATGTGACCGGCGACATCAGCCAGACCTATCTCGACTACATCGAGCAGCTGCGCAACGATGCGGCCAAGCAGCGGCAGGTCACAGAGGAGCAGCTCTCCGACATGGCCGAGGAAGCCCTGATCGATATCCACAATACCCGCTGAGCCGCGGCGCCCGGGCGGACGCGCAGCGCAGTTGACATTTCGTGGATGGTTTCTTACTCTGCGGTACAGGCGCCGATTTGAGCTTCAGCTTGCGGGCGCATTACAAATGCAGCTAAAGCGAGGTAAGCCTGCTTTAGCATTTGCCTGAAGCGGGTTTTTTTGTGCCCGCCCCAGGTCAGACATTCATCTTTTGCCAAAGGGGGCGGGTATGTCCGAATCCGATCACGACCGCTACCGGTTTGACACCCTGGCGGTGCGCGCCGGCCAGGTGCGCACCGACGAGGGCGAGCACTCCGAGCCGATCTTCGCCACTTCCAGTTATGTATTCGCCAGCGCCGCGGAGGCCGCGGCGCGTTTTTCCGGAAGCGAACCGGGCAACATTTATTCGCGTTTCACCAATCCGACGGTGCGAACGTTCGAGCAGCGCCTGGCGGCGTTGGAGGGAGGCGAGCGCGGCGTTGCCACCGCTTCGGGCATGTCGGCCATTCTGGCCACCTGCCTGGGGTTGTTGCGCACCGGTGAACACCTGGTGTCCTCGCGCAGCATCTTCGGCAGCACGGTGGTGTTGTTCGACAACTACCTGGCGCGCCTGGGCGTGGGCACAACCTTCGTGCCCCAGAACGATCTCTCCGCCTGGGAGGCGGCGATCCGCCCCGAGACCCGGCTGCTGTTCCTGGAGACGCCGTCCAATCCGCTCACCGAACTGGCCGATATCGAAGCCATCGCTGACATCGCCCACCGCCATGGCTGCCTGTTGGTGGTGGACAACTGCTTCTGCACGCCGGCCCTGCAGCGTCCCCTGAGCCTCGGGGCGGACATCGTGGTGCACTCGGCGACCAAGTACCTGGACGGCCAGGGCCGCTGTGTGGGCGGCGCCGTGGTGGGCAGCCAGGAGGTGGTGGGCGGCGATGTGTTCGGATTCCTGCGCACGGCCGGGCCGAGCATGAGCCCGTTCAACGCCTGGGTGTTTCTCAAGGGCCTGGAGACCCTGCGCCTGCGCATGGAAGCCCACTCCGCCAACGCACTGACTCTGGCCCGTTGGTTGGAGGAACAACCGGCGGTGGAGCGGGTGTTGTATCCCGGCCTGCCGTCGCATCCCCAGCACGAACTGGCGTGCCGCCAGATGGCCGACTTCGGCGGCATCGTCGCGTTCGAAGTCAAGGGCGGCCAGGACGCCGCCTGGCGGGTCGTGGACGGGACCCGGATGCTGTCCATTACCGCCAACCTGGGCGACACCAAGACCACCATCACCCACCCGGCCAGCACCACCCATGGCCGCCTCAGCGCCGAAGCCCGCGCCGAGGCGGGCATCAGCGACGGTCTGCTGCGCGTGGCGGTGGGGCTGGAGGACATCGAGGACATCAAGGCGGACCTGCAGCGCGGCATGTGATATCCGCGTCGTCATAGTTCCATCGGCCTGTTCGCGCCGCACTGACGAGATCCGGCAAACCGTCCGGCATAACGCGCCCTGGGGGGCGACGATGTAAAGACGGGACGCCGACGGCTGGTCCTCCGTTACCCGGGCTTGGCCGCTGCCGTGGCCACACTCTACACTAGTCCCTCGATCCATTGGCGATGGCGCAGGTGACCGGTGCGGATCTGCCGACGTTCGCAGTTGCTGGATATCTACCAGAGTGCGGTGGAAGCCGTCGCCGGGCGCCAGTGCGTCGCCGCCCATCTTTCCGCCCATCCCCTGCCGGGCCCGGTCTATATGGTGGCCATCGGCAAGGCCGCGGCTTCCATGGCGCGGGGGGCCATGGATGCTTGCGCGGACGCTCTCGTACGCGGTCTGGTGATTACCCGCCATGGTTATCTGGATCCGGTCGTGGGCCGGGATCCGCGTCTGGATTGCCGCGAGGCCGGCCACCCGGTGCCCGATCAGGGGAGCATCGACGCCGGCGGCGCCCTGCTTGGCTTCATTGATGCGGTGCCGCCCGGCGCACAGCTGCTGTTCCTGATTTCCGGGGGCAGCTCGAGCCTGGTGGAGGTGCTTCCGAAGGGCGTCACCGCGCAGGACCTGGAGCGCGTCAACCGCTGGCTGCTGGGCAGCGGCCTGGACATCGCCCGCATGAACGGCGTGCGCAAGGCCCTGTCCTGCATCAAGGGCGGGCGGTTGGCGTTGCGCCTGGGCGGGCGCCCGGCACGGCTGTTGCTCATTTCCGACGTGCGGGGCGACGACCCGGCGGCCATCGGTTCCGGCCTGCTGGTCGCCGACCCCGCGCCGGCGACGCTGGACGCGCAGCGGCTGCCGGATTGGCTGGCAACGCTGCTCGGCCGTGCGCCGGCGACGCCGTCCGCGCGCCAGTTGGCGTCGCTGCAGCTCGACACCGTGTTGGTCGCCCGGCTTGCCGATGCCCTGGAGGCGGCGGCCCGCCGCGGGCGCGACCTGGGCCTTGCAGTGCATCGGCATACCGGATTCGTGGACGGAGAGGCGAGCGTGGCGGGCGCCGAGCTGGCCCGGCAACTGCTCGCCGGTGCACGCGGAATCCACGTCTGGGGCGGGGAGACCACCGTCACGTTGCCGGCGACTCCGGGCCGCGGGGGCCGCTGCCAGACGCTGGCCTTGGCGGCGGCGCAGGTATTGCGCGGGCACCCGGAGGTGGTACTCCTGGCGGCGGGGAGCGACGGCAGCGACGGGCCGGGAGAGGATGCCGGGGCGCTGGTCGACGGCGCCACCGTGGATCGCGGTGCAGCGGAAGGATTGGACGACCAAGCCTCTTTGGATCGGGCCGACGCCGGAACCTACCTGGAGGCCAGCGGGGACCTGATCCAGACCGGTCCCACGGGGACCAACGTCATGGACCTGATCATCGGATTTGCCCCGGGGTGAGGATTGGCGCCCGACACGCCGCGATTATTGGTTAACATGGGCCCATGTTCGAACGCCGTATCCAGCCGTGACCGAAGATCTGTTCGCTGCCGCACGCCGCTGCCTCGACGCCGCGGCGCCGGACGCCAAGGTGTCGCTGACTTTCACCACCGCCGAGGCCTGGGAGGCCGGGCGCTTGGCGCTGGAGTCCGATCTGGCGCCCGCGCCCATCGCCGAGCCGGGGCGCCCCCCGCGCCCGCGGCTGGTGGCTCCGGGGGCGGTGCCGCGGCGCAGCGCCCGCAGTGCCGAGGGGCGGGCGGCATTGATCCACGCCATTACCCATATCGAATTCAACGCCATTAATCTGGCCTGGGATGCGGTCTACCGCTTCCGCGCCATGCCCCGGGCGTATTACGATGACTGGGTCGGGGTGGCGGCCGAGGAGGCGAACCATTTCGGGTTGTTGCGCCGGCGCTTGGCCGAGCTGGGCCACGAGTATGGTGATTTCGACGCCCACGACGGCCTGTGGGAGATGGCGCGCAACACGAGTCGCGATGTCCTGGTGCGCATGGCGCTGGTGCCGCGGGTGCTCGAGGCACGGGGCCTCGATGTGACGCCGGGCATGATGGAGCGCTTGCGCCAGGCCGGCGACCCGCGCACCGTTTCGATTTTGGAGCTGATCCTGCGCGAAGAGGTGGGCCACGTGGCGGTCGGCAGCCGCTGGTTTCGCTTTGCCTGCCGGCAGCGCGGCCTGGATCCCGAGCCGACTTTCCTGGATCTGTTGCAGCGCTACATGAAAGGACGCATCAAAGGGCCTTTCCACGAGGCGGCCCGCAGCGCCGCCGGTTTCACTGACACTGAGCTCACCGAGCTCAAACGACAGGCGGGGGTCGACCGTGAATAGAAGCAGGCGGGTCTGGTTGCTGGGCGTGTTTTCCGGGACGCTGATGACAGTGTTGTTCCTGGCGGCCTGTTCCGGCGAGGAAGGCAACGCGCCGGCGGCATCGCCGTCGACCCACCTCATGCTGCTGTTCCAGGAGCAGGAGCCCGACGTGGACCCATATACCACGCGCGTTATCGTTACCGACCACTATATGCGCATGGACGACGGCAAGGGCGCCCGCGATTTTGTGCTGTTCGACCGCCGCCATCGGACCATCTACAGCGTCAGTTACGACAATCGCGCCACGCTGGTGATCCATCACAAGCCGATCAAGGTCGATTCCCCGATTCCGCTTACCATCGATGCACGCAAAGTGGCGCATCCCGATGCGCCGCTGGTGGATGGATTGAAGCCGGTGCAATACGATCTGCTGGTGAACGGCAAGTCCTGCACCAAGTTGGTGGCGGTACCCGGGCTGCTGCAGGGCGCACTGAAAGCCATGCGCGAGTTTCGCCGCACCCTCGCGGGTCAGCATGCCGCAAATCTCAGCAAGACGCCCGTGGATATGCTGGATCCCTGTTTCGTTGCCGATGCGGTGTTCGCGCCGGTCAGGGTGCTGCAATACGGCTTTCCCATCCGCCAGTGGGACGCCAACGGCAAGAAGCGGACCCTGGTGGACTACAACACCGACTTCAAGGCCGATCCCGTCCTGTTCCGGCTGCCCAAGGGGTTTCGCATCGAGGAAATGGGACCCCACGGCGTGACTGCGGCGCCCAACGCCTGAGCCGGCTCAGACCCGGGGCGGCGGCAGCTGCTGCAGGCGGCAGCCTGTGGCATCGCAGTGCAATACGCTTCCCTGCTCATACCAGTCGCCCAGCACGATTCTCGTGGCCGGCGCGTGGTCCGCGGCCAGCCGGTGAATCGCCGGCCGGTGTGTGTGGCCATGGATCAGCCGGCCTACGCCGTGGCGGCGCAACGCCGCCGTCACCGCTTCGGGGTTGACGTCCATGATCTGTTCGCCCTTTCCCGATGCGCTGCGGCGGCTTTGCTCGCGGGCCTGGCGCGCCATCTCGTGCCGTTCGGCCAGCGGCCTGGCCAGAAATTTCTGCTGCCAGGCGCTGTCCCGGACCATGGCACGGAATTGCATGTAGTCGCGATCGTCGGTGCACAGGATATCGCCGTGCAGGAGCAGGGTCGGGGTGCCGTAGAGATCGATCACCGCCGGCTCGGCCAACAACGTGGCGCCGCTGGCATCCGCGAAGGCGGCGCCGAGCAGGAAATCGCGGTTGCCGTGCATGACATGGAGCGGCACGCCGCGCCCCGTCAACTCGTGCAGGCCGTCGATCACCCGCTGGTGGTGGGGTGATAGGTCGTCATCCCCGACCCACGCCTCGAACAGGTCGCCCAGTATATACAGCGCATCGGCGCCGGCAGCGGGGCCACGCAGGAACTGCAGGAACAGTTCGGTAATGGCCGGCCGTTCGGCGTCGAGGTGCAGGTCGGAGATGAACAGGGTTTCCCCGCTCAAGGCTCGCCGTTCTCCTTGACGGTGACGCTCTCGATGACGACGTCGTCGACCGGAACATCCTGGTGCCCCGCGCGGTTGCCGGTCGCCACATGTTCGATGTCATGTACCACATCCATACCCGCGACGACTTTGCCGAATACGCAGTAGCCCCAGCCCTGCGGCGTCGGGGAGCGGTAATTGAGAAACTCGTTGTCCTTGACGTTGATAAAGAACTGGGCGGTGGCCGAATTGGGATCCGGCGTCCGGGCCATGGCGATGGTGCCGGCGTCGTTCTTGAGCCCGTTGTCGGCCTCGTTCTTGATCGGCGCGCGGGTCTGCTTCTGGTGCATTCCCGGCTCGAAGCCGCCGCCCTGGATCATGAAGCCGGGGATGACGCGATGAAAAATGGTGCCGTTGTAGAAGCCGTCTTTGGCGTATTGCACGAAGTTGGCCACGGTCTCGGGCGCCTTGTCCGCGTACAGCTCCAGCACGATGGTTCCGTGGTTGGTTTTCATTTCGACGGTCACGGTGGATTCTCCAGTCGGTTGTCGGGTTGGGGTGGCAGGGGTGCCGGCCGGCGATGGGGTGCGGGTCTGTTGGTAGACGAATACACCGACCAAAATGACGGCTGCCGCCGTGATGGCGAGGCTCAGGTATCTCATGAAGGTATGCAGGCTCCGGATGCAATGGCATGGCTGGGTTGGGGCAATGATATCGGTTTTGTCCCGGCGCCTCCACGTCCGGGGGTTTTGTCGCTGTGTCGGCTTTCCGTTACCATTGCAGCGCTATGACCGCTACCAAGACCCGTTTTGCGCCCAGTCCGACCGGACGCCTGCATCTGGGCAATATTCGCACCGCGCTCTTCAACTGGCTGCTGGCGCGCCGCGACCAGGGCGTGTTCCTGCTGCGGTTCGAAGACACGGATCTGGAACGCAGTGCCGCGGCGTTCGAGCCGGGCATGCAGCAGGATCTGCACTGGCTGGGGCTGGACTGGCAGGAAGGTCCCGGCGCCGGCGGTGATTGCGGGCCGTACCGGCAGTCCCAGCGACTGCATTTGTATCAGGAGTACTTCGATCGGCTGGAGTCCCGCGGCCTGGTGTATCCGTGTTTCTGCACCCAGCAGGAGCTGAAGCTGGCGCGCAAGGCGCAGCTGGCGTCGGGCCGCCCGCCGCGCTACCCGGGCACCTGCGCGCACCTCAGCGGCGAGGAGGTTCAGGCCAGGCTCGAGCAGGGATTGCAACCTACGCTGCGGTTCCGCGTGCCGGTGGATCGCGGCGTCGAGTTTGACGACCTGGTGCGTGGACGCCAGCGCTTCGAGTGCAATGACATCGGCGATTTCATCGTGCGCCGTTCTGACGCTACACCGGCGTTCTTTTTCAGCAATGCGGTCGACGACGCGCTGATGGGCATCACCCACGTGCTGCGGGGCGAGGATCATCTGGCCAACACGCCGCGGCAGATTCTGTTGCTCCAGGCGCTGGACCTGCCGGTGCCAGAGTACGGCCATACCTCGATGTTGGTAGGCGATGACGGCGCGCCGTTGTCCAAGCGCCACGGCAGCCGCAGCGTGGAGGAGTTGCGTGAGGAGGGGTTTCTGCCCGGGGCGGTGGTCAACTACCTGGCGCGCCTCGGCCACCACTACGAGCACGAGGGCTGGCTGGGGTCCGATCAGCTGGCCGAGCAGTTCGCGGTGTCCCAGCTGGGGCGTTCGCCCGCCCGGTTCGAGCCGTCGCAGCTGATGCACTGGCAGAAAGAGGCCGTGCGGCGCATCTCCGACCGGGGCTTCTGGGATTGGGTCCGTGGCCGTACCTACGTTGAAGGCGGACGCATCGAAGACTTCGTGCCCGGCGGCGAAGAGCTCGAATTCGCCCGCGTGGTGCGTGACAACGTCACCTTGCCGCTGGACGCTTTTGTCTGGGCCGGTAATCTATATGCCCAGCGGTTGGTATACTCCGGCGAAGCGGAAGGTGCGATACGGGCCGCGGGCGACGGCTTTTTCGCCTGCGCCCTCGACGCACTGGAAACCGAGGGCGGGACGTTCAAGGCCTTCGCGAAGGCCGTGAGCGCCTGCGCCGGCGTCAAAGGCAAACAGTTGTTCATGCCGCTGCGCGCCGCGCTTACCGGCGAATCCCATGGGCCGGAAATGGCCCATATCTGGCCGTTGATGGGCGCCGTACGCGTCCGCCGGCGGCTGGAGTCAGCGCGCCAGTTGTGCGCCGCCTGAACGAGTGACGCGATGCTTGAGATCTACAACAGCCTGACCCGGCGCAAGCAACGGTTCCAGCCGATCGAACCGGGCAAGGTGCGCATGTATGTGTGCGGCATGACGGTGTACGACTACTGCCACCTGGGCCATGCCCGGGTGCTGGTGGTGTTCGACGTGGTCGTGCGTTATCTGCGGGCCTTGGGTTACGAAGTGACCTATGTGCGCAACATCACCGATGTCGACGACAAGATCATCCAGCGCGCCAATGAAAACGGTGAAGACATTGATCACTTGACCGGCCGCTTCATTGAAGCCATGCATCAGGACGCGGACGGCCTCGGCGTGCAGCGGCCTGACGTGGAGCCGCGGGCGACGCGCTCCATGGACGAGATCGTGGCTATGGTCGAGCAGCTTGTGCGCAGCGGTCATGCCTATGCCGCCGCCAACGGCGACGTTTACTACGATGTCAGCAGCTTCGCCGACTACGGCGTGCTCTCGGGCAAGCGCCTGGAGGATCTGCGCGCCGGTGCGCGGGTGGAGGTGGACGAGTCCAAGGACGATCCGCTGGACTTTGTGCTGTGGAAAGCGGCCAAGCCCGGTGAACCGAGCTGGGATTCGCCCTGGGGTGCGGGCAGGCCTGGTTGGCACATCGAGTGCTCGGCCATGTCCACCCATTGCCTGGGTGACCACTTCGACATTCACGGCGGCGGCATGGACCTCAAGTTTCCGCACCACGAAAACGAGATCGCCCAGTCGGAGGCGGCCACCGGGCACAAGTTCGTCAATGTCTGGATGCACAACGGCTTCGTGCAAGTGGACGAAGAGAAGATGTCCAAGTCACTGGGCAATTTTTTCACCGTGCGGGAAATCATCCAGCGTTATCGCCCCGAGGAAGTGCGCTATTTCATTCTTGCCAGCCACTATCGCAGTCCGCTCAATTATACTGACGACAATCTCGATCAGGCGCGGGGCGCGCTGGGACGGCTGTATACCGCTTTGCGCGGACTGCCGGGGGCGGAGGCGCCGTCCGACGAGCCCTATACGGCCGCGTTCCATGAAGCCATGGACGACGACTTCAACACGCCCGAGGCGTTGTCGGTGCTGTTCAGGCTGGTCCACGAGATCAACCGTTTGCGCGCGTCGCAACCCGAACGCGCGGCGGCGCTGGGCGCGCTGGCGCGCCGCTTGGGCGGTATCCTGGGCCTGTTGCAGTCGGATCCGGCCGAGCACCTGCAGGGTGAGGTCCAGGCCGGCGGGGATGGTGGCGGTCTGAGCCCCGCAGCGATCGCCGACCTGATTGACCAGCGCAACCGGGCGCGGGCGGACAAGAACTGGGTCGAAGCCGACCGGATCCGTGATACTCTGAAGGCCGACGGCGTGGTGTTGGAGGACGGTCCCGGGGGGACCACTTGGCGCCGCGAGTGAAGCGGCCGCCGGAGGGCGGGCGGCCCCGTCCGCCCGGCGATGGTGGGGACCGGTACCGGTTCGCATCGCTCCGCTTGCCAATACAATAATGACAACGATGTTGATGCGAGGGGATTCTTATGACCAGGCACCGCTGGATCATCTGTTCCTTGGCGTTGGTGGCCGTGGCCGGTCTGCAGGCGGTTCGCGGCGATCCGAGCGAACGCAGGATGCGCGTGGACAACGAGCGCGTGCGGGTGTGGAACCAGTTCGCCCGGGACTGCCTGACGCTGCACAAGCGACTGCTGCAGCAGCACGAGGTGCGGGAGACTACCCGGATCGGCGGCTACGACCGCAACCCGAAATTCTACAAAGAGATCAGCTACTATGACCGGGCCAGCGGCAAGTTGCTCAGCCGCATCCAATGGGAGCGCGAGCACCCTGATCGCCTGCATTCCATCGAGGTCTATGTGCGCGATGCCGGCGGCCGGGTGCAGCGCGATTTTGCCGCCGCCTACCTGCCGGCGTATCGCAATGCGCCGGTGCAGACGTTGATCAATCTGCACGGATACAACGGCCAGCTGCACGGTTTCCGCCAGTTCGACGCCAGCGGCGAGCCCACCTACGAATACTGCGAGGGCAGCTATCACGGTAAGCCGGTTCAGATCCGCCTGTTCGAGGACGACCTGTACGGCAGCGATC
Source organism: Gammaproteobacteria bacterium (assembly GCA_037385045.1). GTDB lineage: Bacteria > Pseudomonadota > Gammaproteobacteria > JASBUN01 > JASBUN01 > JARRNJ01. The sequence goes on from JARRNJ010000026.1 coordinate 25,257, forward strand.
CCGCCACCGAGGCGCTGATGGCTTCGCCGCAATACAAGGCTTGTTTCGAGGGTGTGCCGGCGGCGCCGGGCAAATATCTTACGCCGCAGTGACCGGGTTCAGGCGCTGGGTCGCTCGCGGGCGACGGTGGCGGCGAGGGTATTCTGCATCAGCATGGCGACGGTCATGGGACCGACGCCGCCGGGCACGGGGGTTATCCAGGCCGCCCGTTCCCGCGCGGCCTCGAAGCCGACGTCGCCCACCAGCTTGCCGTCGGCTTGACGATTGATCCCGACGTCGATCACGGTCGCGCCGGGACGGACCCATTCGCCCGGCACCAGCCCCGGTTTGCCCACTGCCACCACCAGGATTTCGGCCAGTTCCACCCACGCCCGGAGGTCGTGCGTGAACCGATGGCAGGTGACGACGGTGCAGCCGGCGAGCAGCAGCTCCAGGCCCATGGGACGGCCGACATGGTTGGACGCTCCCACCACCACCGCGTGGCGGCCGTGGAACGTTTCGCCGGTGCTCTTGAGCAATTCGAGGACGCCGAACGGTGTGCACGAGCGCAGGGTCGGCAGGCGCACCGCCAAGCGTCCGATGTTGTAGGGATGGAAGCCGTCCACGTCCTTGTCCGGCCGAATGCGCTCCACCACCGTTTCGTTGTCGATGTGTCCGGGCAACGGAGTCTGGACCAGGATACCGTCAATCTCGGCATCCGCGTTCAAGTCGTCGATCAGTGTCAGCAGGCGTTCCTGGGGGGTGTCCTCGGCCAGGTGGAACGCCTTGGATTGGATCCCGCAGAAGTCGCAGGCCATGCGTTTGTTGCGGACATATACCTCAGAGGCGGGATCGTTGCCGATGAGCACCACCGCCAATCCCGGCGGACGAAGACCCTCGGAAATCCTATGCGTGACCTGTTTCTTAACGGAAAGGCGAATTTCCGCGGCAATGGCTTTGCCGTCGATGAGTTGTGCTGCCATGTCGGAACGGTTGCCAGCGGTGATACGAAGTGAAGGCCGGTATTCTCTCACGTGCGAAGCGGCACGTACAAGCACGTGCGAAGCGGCACGTACAAGCACGTGCGAAGGGCGCCGCACCAGCGCGCGCGGAGTGTGCAAGCCCCAGGGCGGCTGGTATACTTGCGGTTCCCATGGCGCCGCCGGGCGCGTGTTGGTGATTTGACGCCACAGGGGACTGCGCGTAGAATCGCGCCCCTTACCGGGGAGGGTACCCCGGCGGGGCCCGGCGCCCAGAGGATCGCGGGGTATAGCGCAGCCTGGTAGCGCGCCTGCTTTGGGAGCAGGATGGCGGGGGTTCGAATCCCTCTACCCCGACCATACCCGACCCGAAGCATGGAAGCCCGGCGGCCGGATGCGGCCACTCGTCATGCGCCCGTAGCTCAACCGGATAGAGCATCGGCCTTCTAAGCCGAGGGTTGCAGGTTCGAGTCCTGCCGGGCGCGCCAGCCATTGGTTCGCCGGAGCCCGCGGTGAATGCGGCAATGGTGGACGTAGCTCAGTTGGTAGAGCCCCGGATTGTGGATCCGGTCGTCGTGGGTTCGAGTCCCATCGTCCACCCCAACAATGCCAGTGGCGACAACGGGACCGGCGCAGCGTCGTGGTTCCCGACAGCGCCGCCGGGCGGCTCGGTGCGGTAGCAGTGCTGGCGTATACAAACTGCACACGAGTTGGTAAAGTAGCCAGCGCGTCGATAATCGACGTCATTCGGGCCGTTAGCTCAGTTGGTAGAGCAGGTGACTCTTAATCACTAGGTCCGGGGTTCGAGTCCCTGACGGCCCACCAACACATTGAAGCCTGCACCCGGGTGCGGGCTTTTTTAGCAATTGTGTACTTGACAAAGCAGCCGCAAGCAGTAAGCTTTCGGTATGCGAATCAGGGACATAGTTCGTGCGGAAAAGGAAGTGTATGACGGGGGTAAATGGGCGTCTGGTCATGTTCCGAACTCGGCCGTCCCTCTCTCCCGAGTGAGGAAGCGGAAATACAGCCTTCCCGGCATTTGCCGCCGCTTCCCACCACCGGCCGCATGGTGTTGGCCGAGCTCAGCCGCGAGGAGGTGGAAATCGAGCGTCTGGCCCAGGTCATCGAACAGGATCCGGGCCTTACCGCGCGTATCATCGGTATGGCGAATTCGGCCTTCTACGGCTGCAGCGACCGCATCTTTACGGTGGCGGACGCCATCGTCAAGGTATTGGGGCTCAATCTGGTCCGCAGTCTGGCGTTCAGCATCGTGATGAGCGGGCCATTGTCCACCCGCGACTGCCCGGGCTTCCGGCTCGACGAATATTGGTACCTGGCCATGGTGACGGCCAATCTGGCGCGGCGGCTGAGTCACGATGCTCCCGAAGCCGAGCCGGGGCTGGAGGACAACGCTCACCTGTGCGGGCTGTTGCACAACTTCGGCTTGCTGGTGATGGTCCACTGCTTTCCCGAACAGATGGCGCCCCTGTGTGCCGAGCCGCAGCTGGCGGACGCCGTGCTGATGGCGCCCCAGGAAGAGCAACGGGTGGGCCTGACGCGGGCCGATGTCGGCGCCATCCTGGGGCACCGGTGGCATATTCCCGAAGCGGCGGTGGCGGTCATGGAACACCATGCAGATCCGGCCTACCGCGGCCGCTATTGGCAACCGGTGGTGCTGGTGGGGCTTGCGGCGCGGCTGGCGTCACGTGATTTTCACCGCCAGGAACGGGATCTGGAGCCCGACGTGTTGGCCGCGTTGGGTCTGCCCGAGGATGCCGTCGCTGCCGCGTGCGAGGCATTGACCTCCCAGGAGGAGCAGATTCGAAGCGCCGCCCGGGTTTTGTCCCCGGACTGATCCCGCAATGGACTCCAAACCTTTTCTGCAGATCTATCGGGAAACCAGTGAACGGGTGGTGGCGCTGCTGGATTCCCTTTCGGCATTGTCGGCCGCGTCCCGGGTCGATCTGCACGAACACGACGAACGGACCTTGTTGCGGGCGGTGCTGCGTACGCTGATCGAGTACCAGCCGGTGGAGCGCTGCTCGCTGCTGTTGCTGCAGGATGATCTGCTGGTGAATGCCAGCGGTGTGGATTGGCACGATATGGACGGGTCTCCATCCGTGGCCACCGGCGCGGTGTTTCGCCTGGGCGAGGGGCTGGCGGGGCGGGCTGCCCAGTCCGGAGCCATCGAATACTGCAAGGACTGCAGCAGCGATCCGCGCCTGGTGATCAAGAATGACGCCGCCGTGACGTTGGCATCGGGTTCATTGATGTGCCTGCCGGTCAGGGCCTCCGACACCGTGCTCGGTGTCCTGTGCGCCTATCACTCCGAGCCGGACCACTTCGATTACAATCATGAATCGTTCCTGATGCTGTTTGCCGATTTCGTCGGCCGCACCCTGGTGACCGCGAGGCACCTGCAGCGCCTGGAATGGGACATCCAGCAACGGACGCGGAAGTTGGAGGAGGCGCTGCACAAGACCGCGGAGCTGAAGGACCGCTTTGAGCAGCTCTCAATCATTGACGAGCTGACCCAACTGCATAACCGGCGTTTCTTCTTCCCCGAGGCCGAGGCGGCGCTGGCGCGGGCTTTGCGCCATGAGCGTCCGTTCAGCGTGATGATTCTGGACCTGGATCATTTCAAGCGCATCAATGATCGCTACGGCCATGCCGTCGGCGACCGCATTCTTCAGATTTCCGGACCGCTGCTTCGGGAGCAGGTGCGTATCGGCGACATACTGGCCCGCTTCGGCGGCGAGGAATTCGTGCTGGCGCTTCCCGAAACCGATGCCGCGGGCGCCAAGATGCTGGCCGAGCGCATTCTCAATGAGCTGCGGACCCGCGACTGGGAGCTGGACGAGGAGGGGCTGGTGACTGCGAGCATCGGCATCGCCGTCTGGGACGGTGACGCCGCCGAGTCTCGGGAACAGATGCTGGAGCGCCTGCTGCGGGAGGCCGACGGTGCGCTGTACGCCAGCAAGGCGGCGGGACGTGACCGGTTCACGCTGTTTGAGCCCCATATGGAACTCGAGCGCGAGTTGATTCCTGGCCAATAAAATCCTTTAATACAATCTGTTACGTAATTCCTGCCGGGCAGGTGGCGGTGCCCGTCCGGCCCCGTCGGCGGGCTGCGCGGGGCTACGCCTTCAGGTTTCAAAAATGTATAATAGCTCGTTTCCAAACCCGGCCTTTTACAAGGGCTTAGCCCGCGTGAAGGACGGGTTTTAGACTATGTGCACCGCGAAAGTGGCGGAATTGGTAGACGCGCTGGCTTTAGGTGCCAGTGGGGAAACCCGTGAGAGTTCGAGTCTCTCCTTTCGCACCAACTGCTCAGGGCATCGGGAACCTTAGCTGGCCCGACCGGCACTGGGCACGGTTGGTCAGCTGCCCGGCGGTGCCACCGGGGCAAGGGGTAATCCGTCGCGACGGGCGGTCGAATTTCTGAAACCGAGGTAGATCAATGCAAGTTTCCGTGGAAACCACCAGCGGCCTGGAGCGCAAGATGACTGTGCAGGTTCCGGCCGAACGTATCGAGGACGAAGTCAATTCACGGTTGCGTGATCTGGCACGCCGGGTCCGGCTGCACGGCTTTCGCCCCGGCAAGGTCCCGCTCAAGGTCGTGAAGCAGCAGTACCACAACCAAGTGCGCGGTGAAGTGCTCAGCGAAGTTATGCAACAGAGCTTCCAGGAGGCCGTGATTCAGGAGAAGCTGCATCCGGCCGGCGGCCCAACGATCGAGCCCGTGAATACCCAGCCGGGTGAAGCGCTGGAATACAGTGCCACGTTCGAGGTGTATCCCGAAATCGTACTGGCGGCTTTCGACGACGTGAGCATCCAGCGGCCGGTCGCGGAGGTTACCGACGCGGACGTCGAGGCGATGATCGAAAAGCTGCGCAAGCAGCGCACCACCTGGGACCCGGTCGAGCGTGAGGCGGCCGACGGTGACCAGGTGACGATCAGCTTCGAGGGTACCGTCGACGGCGAGCCTTTCAGCGGCGGCAAGGCCGAGAACGTGCCGTTGGTGCTGGGATCGGGCAACATGATCCCCGGTTTCGAGGATCAATTGACTGGCGCCAAGAGCGGCGAGCACCGGACGGTCGAGGTGACCTTCCCTGAGGATTATCCGCGCGAGGAACTCGCCGGCAAGGAGGCCCGCTTCGAGGTCGACGTGGCGACCGTGTCCGAAGCCAAACTGCCGGAGGCGGACGACGAGTTCGCGCGCACCTTCGGCATCGCCGAGGGCGGCATGGATGCACTGCGCAAGGAAGTCCGCGGCAACATGGAGCGCGAGCTGCACGACAAGATCCGCGCCAAGCTCAAGCAGCAGGTCATGGACGCGATCCTGGACAAGAACGAGCTCGAGGTTCCGGCGGCGTTGGTCGACCAGGAAGTCGATCGTGCCATGGAGCAGGCCAAACAACAGCAGCCGGAAACCATGCGCAACATGCAGCTGCCGCGTGAGTTGTTCGAGGAAAGCGCGCGGCGTCGCGTGAAGCTGGGACTGATGCTGGGCGAGGTCCTGCGCGCCAATGACATCAAGGTCGATGCGGACCGGGTGCGCACGACGCTGGAATCCCTCGCCGGTACTTACGACAATCCGCAGGAAGTGATCGACGCGTACCGCAAAAACCGTTCCCTGATGCAGGAACTCGAGGGCCACGTGCTGGAGGAGCAGATCGTGGATTTCGTGCTCGAACAGGCGCAGGTGGTCGACCAACCCGCCAGTTTTGAGGAGCTGGCCAACGCCGAGGACGCGCGGGCCTGAGCGGGCCCGCGGCCCGGCGGGAAGCGGCTCCACCGACCGGATTCTGGCCGCGGTTGAGATCGGGGATTTCCGGCACTGGTGCCCCGCGGAAAGCAACTAAAGGAAGCTCACACATGACCGATATGATGGCAAAAGGCGGAGCAGATACCATGCAGGCATTGGGTCTCGTCCCGATGGTGATCGAGCAGACACCCCGGGGCGAACGGGCATACGACATTTATTCACGCCTGCTGAAGGAGCGGGTGATTTTCATCGTCGGTCCGGTCGAGGATCACATGGCCAACCTGGTGGTGGCCCAGCTGCTGTTCCTCGAGTCCGAGAATCCGGATAAGGACATCCACGTGTATATCAATTCGCCCGGCGGTTCGGTTACGGCAGGTTTGGCGATCTACGACACCATGCAGTTCATCAAACCTGACGTCAGCACCATGTGCATCGGTCAGGCCGCCAGTATGGGCGCCGTGCTGTTGGCCGGCGGCAGTAAGGGAAAACGCTACTGTCTGCCACACTCGCGCATGATGATTCATCAGCCCATGGGGGGATTCCAGGGCCAGGCTTCGGATTTCGATATCCATGCTCGAGAGATCCTGTTGATCCGCCAGCGCCTCAACCGGATCCTTTCCGAGCATACGGGCCAGCCGATCGAAAAGATCCAGACCGATACCGATCGGGACAACTTCATGAGCGGCGAGGAGTCGGTGAAATACGGCCTGATCGACCAGGTGCTCGAACGCCGTCAGGCACCTGTGGCGGAGTAGGCGGGTACGTTACGGACCCCCACGATTGGGGTGAAAATTTGACTGGCGTCAGGCATCCGCCACAAAGCCGGATCAAACCCGCATGGACCCTGGGGACTTTGCTTGCGAGGCGGCGGGGAACGTACTTGAATTGCCAGAGGAATGTACGCGCCACGGGTGTACCGGGCGAAAGGATGACGGTTTTGGCACCCTAATTGCAACGTGCTTGCAATGGGCGAATAGCTGTTGCATGGTTGTCAGAAAGGCCTGCTGGACCGAAACACGAGGGTTCGTTTTATGAGTGACGATAAGCACAGCAAAGGGGATGACGGCGGCAAGCTGCTGTATTGTTCTTTCTACATCATCCGCGAGGAGATGCAGGAAAAGGCTTCGACCGAAGGCAACACGCTGCCGAAGCCGCAGGAGATCCGGGAGGTTCTGGATGAATATGTGATCGGCCAGGAGCGCGCCAAGAAGGTGCTGTCGGTGGCCGTTTACAATCACTACAAGCGCCTGGAAATCCGGCAGAAGCAGGATGACGTCGAGATTGCCAAGAGCAACATCCTCCTGATCGGCCCCACCGGTTCCGGCAAGACCCTGTTGGCGGAGACGCTCGCCCGGCTGCTGAATGTCCCGTTCACCATTGCCGATGCGACCACCCTCACCGAGGCGGGCTACGTCGGCGAGGACGTGGAGAACATCATCCAGAAGTTGCTGCAGAAATGCGACTACGACGTCGAGAAAGCGCAAACCGGTATCGTTTATATTGACGAGATCGACAAGATCTCGCGCAAGTCCGAAAATCCGTCGATCACCCGGGACGTTTCGGGTGAAGGCGTGCAGCAGGCGCTGTTGAAGCTGATTGAAGGCACCATCGCGTCGGTGCCGCCGCAGGGCGGCCGCAAACACCCGCAGCAGGAGTTCCTGCAGGTGGACACCGGCAACATTCTGTTCATCGTCGGCGGGGCTTTTGCCGGTCTGGAGAAGATCATTCGTGACCGCTCCAGCAAAGGCGGTATCGGTTTCTTCGCCGAGATCAAGAGCAAGGAAGACGCCCGCAGCATCGGTGAGACTCTGTACGAAGTGGAGCCCGAAGACCTGATCCGTTACGGGCTCATTCCCGAATTTGTCGGCCGTCTTCCGGTTGTGGCCACCCTCGAAGAGTTGGACGAGGATGCGTTGATTACCATCCTCACTGAACCCAAGAACGCCTTGACGAAGCAGTACTCGAAGCTGTTTGAAATGGAAGGCTGCGAGATCGAATTCCGTGAGGATGCGCTGCGCGCGATCGCACGCAAGGCGATGGACCGCAAGACCGGTGCCCGCGGTCTGCGCACCATCCTGGAGCATGTGCTGTTGGATATCATGTACGATTTGCCGTCCATGGAGAATGTCAGCAAGGTCGTGATCGACGACGCCGTGATCAACGGCGAGGCGAAGCCCTATGTGATTTACGACGGCAGCGAACAGCAGCAGCGCGTTGCCTCGGATTGATAATTTGCCTGCCTAACACTCTGTTTTCGTTGCTGTTGGAAAGCCGGCGCGGGTCCTA
>JARRNJ010000027.1:0-29919 GCA_037385045.1 Gammaproteobacteria bacterium
CGGAGTATTTCCGCGATCAAGGCAAGCATGTGCTGCTGCTGATGGATTCGCTCACCCGCTTCGCCCAGGCCCAGCGCGAGATTGCGCTGGCCATCGGCGAGCCGCCGGCGACCAAGGGTTATCCGCCGTCGGTGTTTGCCAAGATTCCCCAGCTGGTCGAACGCGCCGGCAACGGTGATACCGGCGGCGGGTCGATTACCGCCTTTTACACGGTGCTGGTGGAGGGGGACGATCACAACGACCCCATTGCCGACGCCGCAAGGGCGATTCTCGACGGGCACATCGTCTTGACCCGGCGCTATGCCGAGGCGGGCCATTACCCGGCCATCGACATCGAGGCTTCCGTCAGCCGCGCTATGACCGAGATTACGCAGGAGACACACCAGCAGGCGGCGCAACGGTTCAAGAAGATCTTCTCCACCTATCAACAGAACCGTGATCTCATCAGCGTCGGCGCCTACCAGCAGGGTGGGGACCCGCGCATCGACGAGGCCATCGCCATGGAGCCGAGTCTGATGGAGTTTCTCCAGCAGGACATGTATGAGCGCGTGCCGCTGGAGCAGAGCCTGCGGCAGCTGCAGGATTTGATTGAGCCGTGAACGGTCAGGCAGTACCGTTCCCGGCCCGAGGGTAACTTGTAACAACCGACAATCCGAAGGGACCGACCCGTTCCATGACACGTTCAAAACGCATCCGCCCCGTGGTCGAACTGGCTGAGAATCGGCACCTGGATGCCGCCCGGTTGCTGGGACAGAGCCGCAAGCAGCTGGAGCATCAGGAAATGCGGCTGCACGAGCTGATCAGTTACCGGGAGGAATATTCGCGGCGCTACAGCGAGTCGTGCGGCGGCGGCATCGGCGCCATGCGGCTGAACGAGTATCGGATTTTCCTCTCCCGGCTGGATCAGGCCATCCGCCAGCAACAGGTGCAGGTGGAACAGGCGCGCCGTGATTGCGACCAGAAGCGCCAGCATTGGCTGGCCAGCCGGACCCGGGCCAAGGCCCTGGACAAGGTCATGGACCGCTACCAGCGCGAGGAACTGAAGGACGCGGAACGCCGCGAACAGAAAGAGCAGGACGAGCGGGCTCTGCACCGGTGCCGGCGCAACTGAGAGCCCGGTTCAGCGGGCTTGGCCGGGGCCCGCCGATGCGGGCAGATTCAGGCTGGCACGCCAATTGCTTATTCCGGGTGAGTGCAACGGACACCGGAAAGCCAGCATGAACCTACCTCCGACCCTTACCATTGCCACCGACCCGAAAACCGGTGCCAACGCCGGCACGGCCAGCAAGTCCGGTAGCGGCGGCATCGCGGCGCTTCTCAATGGCTCGGGATCGAGTGCGGTCCAGGACCCCCATTCGGCCCAGGCCAAGCGGCTGTTTTCCCTCCTGCTTTCCGGGCAGGTGAAGTCGTTGGCGCCCGGATTGCAGGGACAGGCAGGCCTGCAGGCCGGCCAGCTTCAGAATGCGGCTGACGCAGCATCGCCCGGGTCGGCGCTGCAGCCGGATTCCGCGCAGGGTCAGGACTTGCCCGCCGACGGCAATACCTTGCCGTTGGCCGAGCTGTTTGCCGCCCTTCTGGCAGGACGCGGCTCCGACGCTTCGGCGGCGCTCGCTGAGGCCGCCGGCCTTCAGGGTTCCGGCAGTACCCATGGTGATCGGGCGGGCGGTGCGGACAAAAAGTCGGCTACCGGGGCGGCGGTCGCCGCAACCCTGGCAGCGTTTCCATTCCTACCCAACATTCAGGATGCCGGTGTCCAAACGGACGGCGCTGCCGCCCTGGATCAAACCCTGGCGGCCGATATGTCCAAAATCGCCGGTCTGGCGACCGACCGGGGCGCAGCGCGGTTGGTTCAGGCCGCCATCGATCAGCTTACCTCGGTCACGGATGCGGGCCACGATCATACCGGCGCGCAGCACGCCAAGGGTGCGCAGGACGCGGCGTCGGCGGTCAACCCGGGGCTGCACCATGTGGCCCCGAAATCCGATGCCGGATCCCAGGTGCGGGCATCGGCGCCGGTGGTCCTGCAGATGGACCAGCCGATGCACAAAGCCGACTGGAGCCAGGAGCTGGGTAACCGGATCCTGTGGATGACCCGGGAAAACGTCCAGGCGGCGCAGCTGCGCATCAATCCGCCGCACCTGGGTCCGGTGGAAGTGCGGGTGTCGGTGCACCACGACGCCGCCACCGTGTCGTTCGTCGCGCACCATGTGCACGCCCGCGACGCCATCGAAGCGGCGATTCCACGCCTGCGGGAAATGATGGGCGAAAACGGCTTCAGCCAGACCAGTGTCAGCGTTTCCGGCCAGGCGGCGTCCGGCCACCAGCAGAACCCGGGAACGTCCAACGGCGGTACCGCGGCCGAAAACCGCGGCTCGGACTTCCCCGATGGCGACGAAGTGGAGGCCATCAAGGCCACCGCGCTCCAGGCGCCGTCCCTGGGCATGGTCGACTATTTCGCCTGAGCCGCTTGATCATGCCGCCCCTGCCACCCGGGCATCCTTAACGGTTCCGCCACGCCCGACCGGTTCGACGCCGGTCGCGGGTTCCGAGTAGCGGGTGGCGAGGGCGCCAATGTCGGCCTCGCTACTGGCGACTCGCTACTGCCGGATTAGCTTCGCGACCTGCGCTCACGGTTATCGTAGGGTGGATAAGCGCAACGCATCCACCGCGCAAGGGTCGTACCGACGCTGCCGGGCACCTTCGGTCCTGGCCCAATGCGCACTGCCCGAAACGGCAAAACGCCGGGTGCCGGGTGGGCCTTGCGAGCCGCACAGCCGGCGGTTCCGGGCGGCAAGTCGTCAGGCAAAACTGCCAAGTTTCCGGCACCCCCCTTACCCGTGATCGAGTCAATCTACCGGCACGCGTCAAAGTGTCCCCGTAAGTAATTGAAACGAAACAACCTGGTTGCGCTCTGACCACTGGCATGTGTCTTGCTTCGTCCGTGGCGAAGTAGCCGAACCGACTGAACGACGAAGGGTTGAATTGATGGCACAAAGAGACGACGACCTGGATCTGGACGTGGAAGCGTCTGAAAAGAAGCCGGGAGCCGGACATTGGAAGAAGATCGCCTTGTTTTCATTGGTGGGTGTGTTGCTGGTCGGACTCAGCGTCACCACCACGCTGCTGTTGATGCGCGGGAGTGACGGTGGCACCGCCGACAGCGCCGCGGCCAGCACCGCGCAACCGAACAAAGCGCCGGCAAAGGCCGGAGCCAAGGCCGATACGACGAACGTTTCACCCGAGGCGGCCGGGCATACGCCCCATTACCTGGAATTGAATCCGCCGTTCGTGGTCAACCTGGACGATAACAGCGGCGTGCGGTTCCTGCAGGTTTCCGTTGCGGTGATGTCCTACAACAAGGACAACCTGGAGAAGGTGAAGGCAAACATGCCGGTGGTGCGCAGTGACCTGATGCTTCTGTTCAGCAGCCAGAAGTTCGCCGACATCAAAACCCGCGAGGGCAAGCTCAAGCTGCAGGCCGAGGCGCTCAAAGTGGTGCAGAAGGCGCTCAAGAAGGTCACCGGCAAGACGCTCGTTGACGCGGTCTACCTGCCGGGCATCGTGGGGCAGTAACGGTCATGGCGGCCAACGACCTTCTTTCCCAGGACGAAATCGACGCGCTGTTGCACGGGGTCGGCAACGGCGACGTCGACACCGAAACCGATACGCCGGTACCGGACGGCGAAGCTCACACGTACGACTTCACCAGCCAGGACCGTATCGTCCGCGGGCGTTTGCCGACCCTGGAGATGATCAACGAGCGCTTCGCCCGCCACTTTCGCATCAGCCTCTTCAGCATGCTGCGGCGTTCCGCGGAGATTTCGGTGGGCGGCGTGCAGATGCTCAAGTTCGCCGAGTACGTGCACACCCTGTATGTGCCTACGAGTCTGAGCCTGGTGCGCATTCATCCGTTGCGCGGCACGGCGCTGTTCGTGATCGAGCCGCGGCTGGTGTTTACCGTGGTCGATAACTTTTTCGGCGGTGACGGGCGCTTCCACGCCAAGATCGAGGGGCGGGAGTTCACACCGACGGAGCTGCGCGTGATCCAGATGATGCTGACCCAGGCGTTCAACGACCTGCGCGAAGCGTGGTCACCGGTGATGCCGGTCGAGTTCGAATACATGAGCTCGGAGGTCAACCCCCAGTTTGCCAACATCGTCAGTCCGACCGAGGTCATCGTCGTCAGTTCGTTTCATATAGAACTCGACGGCGGGGGCGGTGATCTTCACGTGACCATGCCCTATTCGATGGTCGAGCCTATCCGGGAGCAGCTCGACACCGGCCTTCAAAGCGATCGGTCCGAACGCGACGACCGCTGGATCCTGTCGCTGCAGGAGGAGATGAAGGGTGCGGAAGTGGAACTGAGCAGCACGCTGCTCGAGACCACGTTGCCGCTGCGCGATGTGCTCAAGCTGGAACCCGGCGATGTGATTCGGGTGGAGCTGCCGGAAAAGGTGACTGTGCGCGCCGAGGACATCCCCGTGTTCCACGGACGCGTCGGGGTTTCGCGGGGGATGGCGGCCGTAAAGATCGCCGAAAAGATTCAACACACACTGCCGACGGTTAAGCGGTAACCGCGTGGCGAGGAGACGCGCATGAACGACACGACTGACACGGAACAGGCTGGGGAGTCCACCGACGACTGGGCCGCAGCGATGGCCGAGCAGGCGGAGGGCGAACAGCAGGCCGGCGCACAGGGGGCGGATAACCCAGCGGCGCCGGCGTCGCCACAACTGGCCGAGAGCGAGGCATATCAGACTGCGCAGTTTGATGACCTGCAGCCCGATGCGCACAGCGGATCCGCCGAGGACGTCAACCTCGACGTGATTCTCGATATTCCGGTGAACCTTTCGATGGAAATCGGGCGCACGCGGGTTCCGATACGCAACCTGTTGCAGCTGAACCAGGGCTCGGTGGTTGAGCTCGACCGCCTGGCTGGCGAGCCCATGGACGTGCTCGTCAACGGAACGCTGATCGCCCACGGCGAAGTGGTGGTGGTCAACGAGAAGTTCGGCATCCGTCTGACCGACGTCGTCAGTCCGGCGGAGCGGGTGAAGAAGCTCAAGTAACCATTTACGGGCGGCTCGCTTTCACGGCGTGCTCGCCAGTTGACAACCGACAGGACATCCCCACCGATGGATACGCGTAGCAAGACCCGGACTCGGCTTAGGCGCCACAGTGCTTCTGCACTGGTCGCTGCCGCAACGGTGCTGTTGCCGTATGCGCCGGCGTGGGCAGGTCCGCAGTCCAGCGACAAGACCATCGCGCCGGCGGTTCCTGCGGCCGATCCGCTGAGCACAGGCAGCATGGTGCAGATGTTTGTTGGCCTGGCCGTGGTGCTCGCGCTGGTGTTTCTGCTCGCCTGGGCGATGCGCCGCTTCGGCCGCTTGAGCGTCGTGGGCAACCGGTCACTGCGTGTGGTGGGCGCACTTTCCATGGGCACCCGGGAGCGGGTGGTGTTGATCCAGGCCGGTGAAACGCAGCTGTTGGTGGGTGTGGCGCCGGGAAGGGTCCAGACGCTGCACGTGCTTGATAAACCCATCGAGCCCGCAGCCGGCAGCGACGAGGGCGGCGGCTTCGCCCAGCGGCTGCGACAGGCCATGGCACGCGGGGGCGGGTCATGAAAGCTGCGCGCTGGATACTGTTGCTGGTGATGGCGCTGCTGCCCATCGGGGTCGCGGTCGCGCAGCCGGGAATCACCATAGTCAATTCGACGCCGACCGCCGGCGGTGGTCAGTCCTATTCGGTGACTATTCAGATTCTGCTGTTGATGACAGCACTGACGCTGCTGCCGTCAGCGGTAATGATGATGACTTCCTTCACCCGTATCGTCATCGTCCTGTCGATTCTGCGCCAGGCGCTGGGAACCCCGCAAACGCCGTCGAGCCAGATCATTATCGGGCTGGGGTTGTTCCTGACCGTGTTCGTGATGATGCCGGTGTTCAGCCGGGTGAACACCGACGCGCTGCAGCCCTATCTCAAGGACCAGATTTCCGGCCAGGTGGCAGTGCAACGGGCGCAGGTGCCGTTTCGCAAATTCATGCTGGCCCAAACCCGGGAAAGCGACCTGGCTCTGTTCGCCGGATTGGCCAAGAAGGACCACATCGAGTCGCCCGACGACGTACCGTTCTCGGTGCTGGTGCCCGCGTTCGTCACCAGCGAGCTGAAGACCGCATTCCAGATCGGATTCCTCATCTTCATCCCGTTTGTGGTCATCGACCTGGTGGTGGCCAGCCTGCTGATGTCCATGGGTATGATGATGTTGTCGCCGATGATGATCTCGCTGCCGTTCAAACTGATGCTGTTCGTGCTGGTGGACGGCTGGACCATGGTGCTCAGCACGCTTACCGCAAGTTTCCATATTACATGACGGGCGTTTCGCGACCGTCGGACCGAGCAGGATAGCGACATGACTCCGGATACCATTATCACGCTGGGTGAGGAGGCGCTGAAGATTACCACCTTGCTTTCGGCGCCAATGCTGCTCTCGGTGCTCGCCGTGGGCCTGCTAGTCGGTGTGTTTCAGGCCGTGACATCCATCAACGAGATGACGCTGAGCTTCATCCCCAAGCTGATCGTCCTGGCGGTAGTGCTCATGCTGACCGGTTCGTGGATGCTGCAGCTCATGATGAGCTTCATGCGCCACATCTTCAACATGATTCCTCAGCTCATCGGCTAGGGGTTCCCGGCCGATGACCATCACCACCGGACAGATCACCGCGTTCATCGGTACCTACTACTGGCCGTTCATGCGCATCGGCGCGATGCTGATGGTGGCGCCGGTGTTCGGTTCGCAGCAGATCGTTCCGGTGCGCGTGCGCCTGGCCCTGGCGATCGCCTTGACCTGGGCCGTAGCGCCAACCCTCGCAGCGGCGCCGGCGGTGCAGCCCATGAGCGCAATGGGGTTGTTGGTCACCGCGCAGCAGCTGTTGCTGGGCATCGCCATGGGGTTCATCCTGCAGCTGGCTTTCAGCGCCCTGGTGGTGGCGGGACAGAGCATCGCCATGACCATGGGACTGGGATTCGCCACTTTCATCGACCCGACCAACGGCGTCAGCGTGCCGGTGATGAGCAAGTTCTACACCATCGTCGGCACGCTGCTGTTTCTCTCCATCAACGGGCACTTGGTCGCCATCCAGGTACTGGCCGCCAGTTTTCAGACCATACCCGTGGCGCCCGTGGGGCTGTCGGCGGCGGGCATGATCCAACTGGTCGCCTGGGGCGGGCAGATGTTCGTCGGGGCGGCGCTGATCGCGCTGCCGGCCCTGGTAACCATCACCCTGATCAATGTGTCGTTCGGCGTCGTAACCCGCGCGGCGCCGCAGTTCAACATTTTCGCCGTCGGGTTGCCGACCACCATTGCCAGCGGGTTCCTGATCATGTGGTTTACGCTGCCCAATCTGCTGCCGCGCTTCACCCATGTGCTGATGGGCGCGTTCGGCATCATGCAGCACTTGGCGCCGGCCGGAGGCTGAGATGGCCGAAAACCAGGACGGGCAGGAGAAAACCGAACAACCTACCGGGCGACGCCTGCAGCAGGCCCGCGAGAAGGGTCAGGTCCCGCGCTCCAAGGAATTGGACACCACCGTGGTGCTGTTGGTGTCCGCCGGGAGCCTGTTGCTGCTGGGCGGACGCCTGGGCCGGAACCTGGTCGACCTGATGCAGAGCTGCCTGCTTCTGAACCGCCATGCAGCGTTCGACTCCGGCGTGGTCACCAAGATGTTGGGCGAGAAGCTGCTGGCGGCCCTGGGCGCGGTGGCGCCGTTCCTGCTGATTGCGCTGGTGGCGGTGCTTATGACCCCCGCATTGATGGGGGGCTGGAGTTTCTCCGCCGAGAAGTTGGCACTGGACCTGAACAAGCTCAATCCGGTTCAGGGCGTCAAGAAGATTGTCTCGGCGCAAGGACTGGTGGAGCTGCTCAAGTCCCTGGCCAAGGTGACTCTCATCGGCGGTGTGGCGGCGCTGCTGATCTGGCATCTTTCCGACGACCTGATGGGGTTGGGCAACCTCGACATCCGCTCGGCCATCGCGCGCTCGTTCCATATCGTCGGCTGGACGCTGTTCGGTCTGAGCTCGGTGATGATTCTGATTGCGGCGGTGGACGTACCGTTCCAGCTCTGGAACCACAAGCGCGAACTGCGCATGACCAAGCAGGAAGTCAAGGATGATTCCAAGGAGACCGAGGGCAACCCGGAAACCAAGGGCCGGGTTCGCCGCGTCCAGCAGGAGATGGCCATGCGGCGCATGATGGAGGAAGTGCCGAAGGCTGACGTCATTGTCACCAACCCGACCCACTTCGCCGTGGCGTTGAAGTACGACGACAAGGCCATGGGGGCGCCGCGGGTGGTGGCCAAAGGCGCCGACATGGTCGCGATGCGGATCCGTACCCTGGCGCGGCAGAACCGGGTGCCGGTGTTCGAGGCGCCGCCACTGGCCCGGGCATTGTACTTCAGCACCGAGCTCAACCGGGAGATTCCCGCCGGGCTCTACCTGGCCGTGGCCCAGGTGCTGGCCTACGTGTATCAGTTGCGCCGTTCCATCTATGGCGACGCCGAGGCGCCGCCGCCACCGTCCGATCTGGACGTCCCTGACGAGTTCCTCCGCGGGTTCTGACCGCCGTGCACCCGGCGCCTCGCCGGCTGGCAGCCGGCGCTGCTTCATGCCCGGAAAAAGTCCGTTAAAACAAAAAGATAAAATCTCCACCCAATGCCGCGCGAAGCGCCCGCAATAGGGTACGAAACTTGCACCCCAGAGGGAAATCGCTGAATTCGTCACATTCTTGACGCCGCATATGGAACAGACCGGAATCTTGACCAACCTGCAACAGGCGCTCCGCAACGGCATGGGGGCGCCGATTCTGCTGCTGATGCTGCTGGCGATGATCGTGGTGCCGTTGCCGCCGTTCGCCCTCGACGCCCTGTTCAGCTTCAATATTTCCCTGTCGCTGGTGGTGCTGTTGGCGGCGGTGTATGTCATGCGGCCCCTGGACTTTTCCATTTTTCCATCGGTATTGCTGCTCACCACCTTGCTGCGCCTGGCGTTGAACGTCGCCTCCACCCGGGTGGTGCTCCTGCACGGCCACAGCGGCCCCGCCGCCGCCGGCAAGGTGATCGAGTCGTTCGGTGAGTTCGTGATCGGCGGCAACTACGCCGTGGGCCTGGTGGTGTTCGCCATCCTGGTCATCATCAACTTCGTGGTGGTGACCAAGGGTGCCACCCGCGTTGCCGAGGTAAGCGCCCGCTTCACCCTGGATGCTCTGCCGGGCAAACAGATGGCCATCGACGCAGACCTGAACGCCGGTCTGCTGAGCCAGGAAGAAGCGGCCCGGCGCCGGGAAAGCGTACGCCAGGAGGCGGATTTCTACGGTTCCATGGACGGCGCCAGCAAATTCGTCCGCGGCGACGCCATTGCCGGCATCCTGATTCTGTTCATCAACATCATCGGCGGCCTCACGGTCGGCATCCTGCAGCATCACATGGCGTTGTCCGACGCGCTGCGCAACTACACCCTGCTTACGATCGGTGACGGCCTGGTGGCCCAGATTCCATCGCTGCTGATCTCCACTGCGGCGGCCATCGTCGTCACCCGGGTGTCCTCCAGCAGCCAGGACATGGGCCAGCAGATCATGTCGCAACTGCTCGCCAATCCGCGGGTGCTGTGGATCACCGCGGGTATCCTCGGCCTCATGGGCATCATTCCCGGTATGCCCAATGTGGCGTTCCTGAGCCTGGCCGCGCTGTCCGGCGGCATCGCTTATCTCCTGACGTGGCGTCGTCAGCAGCCGACCGAGCCGCAGGAGGCGGAGGACGACACACCGCAGGAACGTGACGCGGAGGATTTGGGCTGGGAGGACGTGCATACCGTCGACATTATCGGCCTGGAGGTGGGCTACCGGCTGATTCCGCTGGTGGACCGCAGCCAGGGCGGCGAGTTGATGGCCAAGATCCGCGGGGTGCGCAAGAAGCTGTCCCAGGAGCTGGGCTTCCTGGTTCAGCCGGTGCACATCCGCGACAACCTCGACCTGGCGCCCAGTGCCTACCGAATCTCGCTGCTGGGCGTGCCCGTGGCTGAAGCCGAGGTTTATCCGGACCGCGAGCTGGCCATCAATCCGGGCCGCGTGTTCGGCACCATCCAGGGCATCGCCACCAAGGATCCGGCATTCGGCCTCGACGCCGTCTGGATCGAGCCCGGCCAACGGGACCAGGCCCAGACCATGGGCTACACGGTGGTCGACCCGAGCACCGTGATTGCCACCCAGCTGAGCCAGATCCTGCAGACCCACGCCCACGAGCTGCTTGGCCACGAGGAGGTACAGAAGCTGCTCGACGTGTTGGCGGCCAGCGCGCCCAAGCTGGTCGAGGATCTGGTGCCCAAGGCATTGCCGCTGACCGCGGTGTTGAAGGTCCTGCAGAATCTGCTCGAAGAGCAGATCCCGATTCGCGACCTGCGCACGATCGCCGAAACGTTGGCGGAGCACGCGCCGCAGAGTCAAGCGCCCGACGTGCTCACGGCCTACGCGAGGGCCGCGCTGAGCCGTTCAATTGTCCAGCATATCAACGGGATGGCGCCAGAGCTGCCGGTGATCACGCTGGACCCGACGCTGGAACAGATATTGCACCAGTCGCTCCAGGCAGCTTCGGAGGGAGGCGCCGGTCTGGAACCGGGACTGGCGGACCAGCTGCACCAGGCATTGGCCGGCAATGCGCAGCGCCAGGAGGCGGCGAACCAGCCGGCGGTGTTGCTGGTGGCGCCGATGCTGCGCAACTGGCTGGCGCGGTTGGTGCGGCACTCGATCCCCGGGTTGCACGTGCTGTCCTACAACGAAGTGCCGGACGACAAGCAGATCAAAGTGGTGGCGACCGTCGGACAACAACTCGAGGCCCAGGGAGCCGCCTGATGAGCGTGAGGCAACCACCTGTGACACGCAAGCCAACGGGCCGGGACGCCGAACCGGTAAGGGTATAGCGCATGAAGATCAAAAGATATTTTGCGCCGGATATGCGCCAGGCCATTCGCAAGGTGCGCGAGGAACAGGGGCCCGATGCGGTCATTCTTTCGAACCGCCGCGTCAACGGCGGCATCGAGATCATCGCGGCGGTCGACTACGACGAGTCGTTGTTCGGGCAAGTGGCCCAGGACCGTGCGCCTGCGGTCGCTGCTCCCGAGCCGGCCGCCGACGATGGGGTGGAGCGAGAGAATACGCCGGCGCCTGCAGCGTCCGCCGGGGTCGAGTGGGCACAGGATCCGGTGCTGATGGAAATGCGCCAGGAGATCCGCAGCCTGCGCGGGTTGTTGGAAAACCAATTGTCTCATTTGGCGTGGGGAGACTTGGCGCGCAGCAATCCGCTGCGCGCCGGGGTGCTGCAGCGGTTCCGGGACATGAGCCTGGGCTCCGACCTCAGCCAGCAGTTGGCTGAACAGGTCCACGAAGCCGACGATCTTGAGCACGCCTGGCGCCAGGCCCTGGCACGGCTCGCCCATCGGATCGACGTGACCGACGACGACATTCTGACCCGCGGCGGTGTGGTGAGCCTGGTCGGGCCGACGGGTGTCGGCAAGACCACTATGGTCGCCAAGCTGGCCGCCCGCTATGCGTTGCGCCACGGCAAACGCCACGTGGCGCTGGTGTCCACGGACAGCTTCCGGATCGGCGCTCATGAACAACTGCAGACGTTCGGCCAGTTGCTCGGCGTGTCCGTGTATTCGGCCCCGGACAGCGATTCGCTGAGCAAGGTGCTCACCGACCTGGCGGACAAACACCTGGTGCTGATTGATACGGCCGGTATGAGCCAGCGTGACATCCGGCTGAGCGAGCAGTTGGCGACTCTGCAGCATGTGGACCGCGAGATTCTTACCTACCTGGTGTTGTCCGCGAACATACACGGCTCGACGGCCGACGAAGTCGTACGCACCTTCCGCCGGGTGCCCTTGCACGGATGCATCCTGACCAAGCTCGATGAGTCCGCCTGCCTTGGTGGCCCCCTTTCGGCGGTGATTCGCTACCGTCTGCCGGTGGCCTATGTCGGCGACGGGCAGCGGGTTCCGGAAGACGTACATCCGGCCCGCGCCCACAGCCTGGTCAGTCGTGCGGTGGCTCTGATGCAGCAGGCCGAGTCGTGCTCGGTCCTCTCAACCATCGATGAAAGCTACGGGAAAATGGCTAATGCTCATGTCTGAGAAACAAACGGATCAAGCCGCGGGGCTGCGCCGGATGCTCAATCCCAAGCCTGTACAGGTGATTGCCGTAACCGGCGGCAAAGGAGGGGTCGGCAAGACCAACATATCCGTGAATCTGGCGCTGGCCATGGTCGGCGAGGGCAAGGAAGTCATGCTCATGGACGCGGATCTTGGGCTGGCCAACGTCGACGTGCTGCTGGGCCTGAAGCCCGCCTACAACCTTTCCCACGTGATCAGCGGCCAGCACACCCTTGAGGAAGTGCTGGTGGAAGGGCCGGGTGGTCTTAAGATCATACCCGCCGCGTCCGGCATCCAGATGATGTCGGAGCTGAGCGCCGCCGAGCACGCCGGCGTGATACGTGCGTTCAGCGATCTGAGCTTCGATCTCGATGCGCTGATCGTTGACACCGCCGCCGGAATTTCCGACAGCGTCGTCAGCTTTTCCCGCGCCGCCCAGGAGGTGGTGGTGGTGGTCTGCGATGAACCCGCGTCACTGACCGACGCATATGCCTTGATGAAGGTGCTCAACCGGGACCACGGGGTGCGGCGGTTTCACGTGCTGTCCAACATGAGCCACAGCGCCCAGGAAGGGCGCGAAATGTTTGCGAAGCTGGTCGGCGTCGCCGACCGCTTTCTCGACGTGACCCTGAACTACATGGGCACGGTGCCCTACGACGAATATTTGATCAAAGCGGTCAAGAAACAGCGCCCGGTTGTCGACGCCTACCCCCGCAGCCGCTCTGCCATGGCATTCAAGAACCTGGCCCAAAAGGCCGATAAATGGCCGAAACCATCCATGGCTGCGGGACACCTTGAGTTCTTCGTGGAGCGTCTAATCCGCTCCGGATTCAGTGAAGCGGAGTCCTTGTCATGAATGGATACGCCATGTATGCAGAAGCCCCCGAACGGTCGTGTCAGGACGATCTGGTTACACGTAATGTCTCGCTGGTCAAGCGCATTGCCTATCACCTGGTCAGCCGGCTGCCGCCAAGCGTGCAGGTCGAAGACCTGATCCAGGCCGGCATGATCGGCCTCCTGGAAGCGGCGCGAAACTATAACGCGTCCCAGGGCGCAAGCTTTGAGACTTACGCCGGAATTCGCATCCGCGGTGCAATGCTGGACGAGATTCGCCGTTCGGACTGGACGCCGCGCTCGGTACACCGCAAGGTGCGGATGGTAGCCGAGGCGGTGCGTACGATCGAGAACGAAGTGGGCCGTGACGCCCGCGACAACGAGGTGGCGGAAGCGCTGGAGATGTCCCTCGATGAGTACCACCAGATACTGAAAGATGCCGCCGGCTGCCGGGTATTCAGCTTCGACGATCCGTCGGTCCTGGGCGAAGACTACGAGGTGAGACTGCCGTCGGGCCAAAGCGGCCCGCTGGAATTGTTGCAGCACGAGGACTTTCAAGCCGGCCTGGCCGAGGCGATTGCCGGTTTGCCCGAGCGCGAACGCCTGGTGATGTCGCTGTACTACGACGAAGAGTTGAATCTCAGGGAGATCGGCGACGTGCTCGGCGTGAGTGAGTCGCGCGTATGCCAGATCCACGGGCAGGCGTTGATCCGCCTGCGCGCGCGTATGACGGAGTGGGTTTCGGATGCGGACTGAAGACTCTCGACTGAACTGCGGCGCGAAACTGAAGCCTGTACGGTAGGAGGCTGTTTTGGACAAGAACATGAAGATTCTCATCGTGGACGACTTCTCCACGATGCGGCGCATCATCAAGAACCTGCTGCGCGATCTCGGCTACAACAACACCGCTGAAGCGGACGACGGCAAGACGGCGTTGCCCGTGCTGCAGAGCGGGGCCTTCGATTTTGTGATCACGGACTGGAACATGCCGGGCATGAGCGGGCTGGACCTTCTCAAAGCCGTGCGTGCGGATTCCAAATTGGCATCCTTGCCGGTGTTGATGGTGACGGCCGAGTCAAAACGCGACCAGATCATCGAAGCCGCACAGGCCGGCGTCAACGGTTACATCGTCAAACCGTTCACCGCAGCGACGCTGAAGGAGAAAATCGACAAGATCTACGAACGCTTGGCAGCCACTTCGGCCTGAGCTCGCGGCGCATGGGGGAAGGCGAAATGATGGGAGAGGAAGCGCTCAACCAGGCACGGCAGCTGGTGCGCGAGCTGGAGGCGGGAAACGAAACCGAGGCGCGCCGGGTGCTGGACGGCCTGACCCGGCTCCGCGAGGCGGATCTGTACCGCGAGCTGGGCAAGCTGACGCGCGAATTGCACGACGCCTTGTCCAATTTCCGCTTGGATTCACGCATTGCGGGTTTGGCCGAACAGGAGATACCGGACGCGAGGGAACGCTTGAACTACGTGATCAACATGACCGAAGAGGCCGCCAACAAGACGCTCGGTGCAGTGGAGGAATCGATTCCGGTATCGGAGCAACTACAGGAACGGTCAGCCGACCTGTCGCAGCGCTGGGCACTATTCCGCAAGCGGGAGCTGTCAGTGGACCAGTTCCGCGAACTCAGCCGCGCCCTGGACGACTTTTTCCCGTTCGTGGAACAGAGCACCCAGCTGGTGCAGAGCAATCTCTCCGAGGTGTTGATGGCCCAGGGCTTCCAGGATCTCACCGGGCAGATCATCCGTAGAGTGATTCGCCTGGTTCAGGACGTGGAGGAGAGCCTCGTGGACCTTATTCGCCTTTCCGGCGGAGAACGGGGTGCGGTGACGGAAGCCGAGGAGCAACAGGACAAGATCAAGGCGCAGGGCCCGCAGGTGCCGGGCGTGGACGACGCCGACAACATGATGCAAGGCCAGGATGCAGTGGACGATCTATTGTCCAGCCTCGGCTTTTAAGGAGACCGGCGATGACATTGGAGGCCGACGACGACATTCTTCAGGACTTTCTGGTCGAGGCTGGCGAGATCCTCGAGCAGTTGGGCGAGCAATTGGTGGAGCTCGAACAGAGTCCGCAGGACGCGGATCTGCTCAACGCCGTGTTTCGTGGGTTTCACACCGTCAAGGGCGGCGCCGGGTTTCTCGGGCTTACGCCGATGGTCGAGGTCTGCCACCGCGCCGAGGACGTGTTCAATGTGCTGCGCCAAGGCGAGCGCCACGTCGATACCGGGTTGATGGACGCGGTGCTCCAGGTGCTCGATATCGTCAATGAGCAGTTCAACCAGATTTCCTCGGGCGAAGAGCCGACTGCGGCACCGGACGAGCTGCTGAAGCGGCTCGAAGCCCTGGCCGTGCCGGGCGGCGAAGCGCCGGACACTGGCGCGCAGGCGAACGCATCCGCTGCGACGCCGGCGACGGGTGGTGAAGGTGACGCCGCCGACGACGAGTTCGAAACGCTCCTGGACGCCGCTGCCGCCGGCAACTCCCAGGCCGGTACTGCGCCGCCGACGGCAGCGGGTGCGGGCGGAGGCGGTGACGACATCTCCGAGGAGGAATTCGAGCAGCTACTGGACGATTTGCACGGTACCGGCCGTCACAGCGGTACGCCCCACCCGCACGAAGCGCCGGCCGCCGCCCCCCGGGGTGCAGCCGCATCGGACGAGATCACCGACGAAGAATTCGAGCAGCTGCTGGACGAGCTTCATGGGAACGGACAGCACGGCGGAACGCCCGCAGCGCAGCCGCAGGCGGCAGCGGCGGCGCCACAACCGGAGCCGGCGCATGCCGCAGCCCCGAAACCGGTGGAGCATGCCACGGCATCCAGCGCGCCGGCCAAACATCCGGCACGCCCGGCAGCGGAGCCGACGGTACGGGTCGATACCCGCCGGTTGGACGACATCATGAATATGGTCGGCGAGCTGGTGCTGGTCCGCAACCGCTTGTCCACGCTCAAGGCGAGCATGGAGAACGAAGCGGTGTCCAAGGCCGTTGCCAATCTGGATCTGGTGACCGCGGATTTGCAGGCGGCGGTGATGAAGACCCGCATGCAGCCGATCAAGAAGGTTTTTGGGCGGTTTCCCCGCGTGGTGCGCGACCTGGCGCGCAGTCTCAAAAAGGAAGTGGAACTGGAGATGGTGGGCGAGGAAACCGATCTGGACAAGAATCTGGTCGAGGCGCTCGCCGATCCCCTGGTGCACCTGGTGCGCAATGCCGTTGACCACGGTGTCGAGGCGCCGGATGTTCGTGAAGCCGCCGGCAAGCCGCGCGTGGGACGCGTCGTGCTGCAAGCGGCTCAGGAAGGCGATCATATTCTGTTGACCATCAAGGACGACGGAGCCGGCATGGACCCGGAAGTGCTCCGGCGCGTCGCTGTCGAAAAGGGCGTGATGGACGTCGACTCGGCCGCACGTCTGGACGACAAGGACTGCTACAACCTGATCTTCGCGCCCGGCTTTTCCACCAAGGCGGAAATCTCGGACGTTTCCGGCCGCGGCGTGGGCATGGACGTCGTCAAAACCCGCATTGCCCAACTCAATGGCACCGTCGAGATCGATTCCCAGCTCGGCAAAGGCAGCCGCCTCAGTATCAAGCTGCCGTTGACCCTGGCTATCCTGCCCACGCTGATGGTGAAAGTGGGCAAACGGCCATTCGCCATGCCGCTGTCGAACGTAAGCGAGATATTCCATCTGGAAAACGGGCGGACCAATGTGGTGGACGGACAGCTGTGTGTCATGGTGCGGGGCAAAGCGCTGCCGCTGTTCTATCTGCGCGAATGGCTGGTACGCAACCCGGGCGACAGGGTCGAATCGGATAACGACCAGGTCATTGTTGCGCACGTGGCCAATCAGCGCGTCGGGCTGGTGGTCAACCAGGTACTCGGGCAGGAAGAAGTGGTGATCAAGCCGCTCGGCGCGCTGCTGCATGGGATGGCCGGATTTGCCGGGGCAACCATCACCGGCGACGGGCGGATCGCACTGATTCTGGACCTGCCGGGGCTTATGAAGGCGTACGCACGCAGAGGGTAGTCAAGCGGAGTCGTGCTCGGGCCCCGCTGGGCGCGGCGCCGACACTCACCGTGTGATCGCGTAAGGAGCGGTAGGAGCATTTCTGATGACAGTCAGGGTACTGGTGGTCGACGATTCGGGGTTTTTCCGCCGTCGGGTGACGCAAATGCTCGATGCCGACCCGCGTCTGGAGGTGGTCGGGACCGCGGCCGACGGCCGCGAGGCGATCGCAAAGCGGCGCGAACTCAACCCGAATGTCATTACCATGGACATCGAGATGCCCGTGATGGATGGAATCACGGCCGTGCGCCGTATTATGGCCATGCATCCGGTACCCATCCTGATGTTTTCCTCCCTGACCCATGAAGGCGCGCAGGCGACGTTCGACGCGCTGGACGCCGGTGCGCTGGATTATCTGCCGAAGAATTTCGACGACATTTCCCGGAATCGGGACGAAGCGACGCGCATCTTGCGCTCGCGGGTGTGGACCCTCGGCATTCGCGGCCTGCCGGCGGCGAGCCGGGCGTCGGCGGCAGGCCCCGGTCGCGCGGCGGCCGCCCCCGCACGCGCGGCGCCGCATGCCCCGGCACGTCGCGGCGACTACGGGGTCGTCGCCATCGGCACCTCGACCGGCGGACCGGTGGCGCTGCAGGAGGTGTTGACGAAACTGCCCGCCAGCTTTCCGCTGCCGATCCTGCTGATCCAACACATGCCGGGAACGTTCACTCCGGCGTTTGCGCGTCGGCTCGATCAGATTTGCGCGATCCAGGTTCGTGAAGCAGCCGACGGCGATTGGCTGGAGCCGGGCACGGCGCTGTTGGCGCCGGGCGGCAAGCAGATGGTGGTGGAGGTGCGGGGAGAGCGCCTGCGGGTGGCCATCCGCGAGAGCACGCCGGAGCAGAACTACCGCCCGTGTGTCGACGTCACGTTCAGTTCCCTGGCCAAGGCGGCCAGAGGCAAGACCCTGGCGGTGGTGTTGACCGGCATGGGCGCCGATGGGCGCGAAGGGGCGAAGCTGCTCAAGGAAGGTGGATCCACTGTCTGGGCTCAGGACGAGAACACCAGTGTGATCTACGGAATGCCCATGGCGATTGCGCGGGCGGGCCTGGCCGACCAGATCCTGCCGCTGCCGGAGATCGGAACGCGGTTGGTGGAGACCGTCTAGATCATGGATATCCTGACGATCGTCGGCGTCGTTGTTGCTATCGGCGCGATTATCGGCGGCAACATGCTGGAAGGCGGCCATGTCGAGTCGCTGATGCAGCTTACCGCCTTCATCATCGTGTTGGGGGGCACACTTGGCGCGATCCTGGTGCAGACGCCGATGTCAGTTTTCTTTCGCGCACTGCGCATTCTCCTGTGGCTGGTATTCCCCCCCAAACTGAAGGCCCAGGAAGCAATAGAGAAGATCGTCAGCTGGAGCAATATCGCCCGTAAAGAGGGGCTGCTGGGACTGGAGAGCATTACCGAGACCGAAGAGGACGCGTTCGCGCGCAAGGGTCTGCAGTTGCTGGTGGACGGCAGCGAGCCGGAGACCATTCGGGGAATTCTGGAAGTGGAACTCGCGACCAAGGAGCACGGTGACACCCAATCAGCCAAGGTATTCGAATCCATGGGCGGCTATTCGCCGACCATCGGCATCCTCGGCGCGGTCATGGGTCTCATCCATGTCATGAACAACCTGGCGGACCCCAGCAAGCTGGGCGGCGGTATCGCCGTGGCGTTCGTCGCCACGATATACGGTGTGGGCAGTGCCAACCTGTTCTTTCTGCCCATGTCGAACAAGTTGAAGTCGGTGATTCACGATCAGACTCAATTCCGGGAAATGGTGATCGAGGGCATCATTTCCATCGCCGAGGGCGAAAATCCCCGCAACATCGAGAGCAAGCTGCAGGGATACGTGCAATAGCGGCACGCTCCGATCCATCCCGGTCCTGTTCCGTGCCAACGGGAATTGTCCGCAGTGGCATGGACTTTGCAACTCGTCGATAGAGGGTCACTACCGAGCCGTTTGCCATGGCGCGCAAGAAGAAACCTGAAGAGCACGAAAACCACGAGCGGTGGCTGGTGTCCTATGCGGATTTCATCACCCTGCTGTTCGCGTTCTTCGTCGTGATGTACGCCGTGTCTTCGGTCAACGAAGGCAAGTACCGCGTGTTGTCCGAATCCCTGGTGGCGGCGTTCCGGTCGCCGATGAAGTCCATTTCGCCGATCCAGGTGGGGCGGACGGCCAAGGCGCCCGCCACCGAGCAACTGGACTTCCGGAAAATCCCGCTCCCACCGGTGATTCAACTACCCGACATGCCCGCTCCCCGGCCCCAGCATCGTCCGCCGCCGCCCAAGCCTCGGCACGGCAGCGACGGCAGTGAGCGGCAGCTGAAACAGATTTCCGACAAGATCGTTGCCGCCATGGCGGATCTGATCAAGCAGAAATTGATATCGGTGCGGCGCACCAAGAATTGGGTGCAGGTGCAGATCAACGCCAGCGTGCTGTTCCCGAGCGGAAGCGCGACGCCGGCGGCGGCCGCGGTGCCGACCCTGACCAAACTTGCGAAGGTGCTGCACGGCTTTCCCAATCCGATTCACGTCGAGGGATTCACCGACAACGTTCCCATCCACAATCTGTTCTTCCGTTCCAACTGGGAGCTGTCGGCCAGCCGCGCGGCCATGGTCGTGCAGTTGCTCGGCGAGCACGGCGTCTCGCCCGAACGCATGGTCGCCGTCGGTTACGGCGAATACCGGCCGGTGGCCGACAACAACACACCGGAAGGGCGCAGGCAGAACCGGCGTGTAGTGCTGGTGATCGAAGCGGTCAAGGGCGCCGAGCAGAAGGTGGCAAGCAGTCTCGAGCGCTTGGCGCCGCCGCCGAACGACGATGCCGCCGCGACGGACCAGGCACAGCCGGCCGCCCCTGGCGGGGGTAACAACCAGCCGAGCGCGGCCGGCGCGTCGCCGCCCGCGTCGGCTGCAACGGCGCACGACTCATCCCGCTCCGCGGTATTGCGGGCGGCGGCGCAACAGCCCGGCGAGTTCACGGTGATTGCACCGCCGATCCGGCTGCCGTTCATACCGGCGGGACGGGGGCTGGGGCATCCGATCGACATTGCCCCGCCTGCGGGACAGGCGCCGGTGGCGGGCGTGAAGTGATGCACATCTGGAGCATTGCCAATCAGAAGGGCGGGGTGGGAAAGACCACCACCGCCGTGACCCTGGCGGGTCTGTGTGCCGGACAGGGTTATAGAACCCTGTTGCTGGACATGGATCCCCATGGCTCCCTCACCGCCTATTTCGGCCATGACCCCGAAACCCTCGAGTCGGGCTTGTACACGCTGTTCCAGGCGCCGCCCGAAAGCGCCGCGCAGGTGCGGGCGCTGCTGCGCGAGACGAAGCAGGCCAACCTGTCATTGTTGCCGGCCTCGACCGCTCTGGCCACGCTGGACCGGCAGCTGGGCGCACGCGACGGTATGGGGCTGGTGGCGGCGCGGGCTCTGGAGCAGGTGGCCCAAGAGTTCGATCATGCGTTCATCGACTGCCCGCCCATGCTGGGTGTCCTCATGGTCAATGCGCTGGCGGCCTGCGACCGTCTGATCGTCCCGGTGCAGACCGAGTTCCTGGCCATCAAGGGCCTGGAGCGCATGTTGCACACCCTGTCGATGATCGAACGGGCCAAGAGTCTGCGGGTCCCGCACACCATCGTTCCGACCATGTTCGACCGCCGCACACGTGCCTCCATTGACAGCCTGAGGGTTCTGCGCGAGCGCTTTGGGAAGCAGTTGTGGGAGGGCGTGGTGCCGGTGGACACGCGTTTCCGCGACGCCAGCCGCGCCGGTGTCCCCCTGGGGCAGTTCATGCCGGGTTCACGGGGCGCAAAGGCCTATGGTGAGTTGTTGGACTATCTCTTTGGGGCGATCGGCCATGGCGCCAAGGCGGTGGCCTCATGAGCGGCGGCCGGAAGCCCGCGCCCACGGAGCTGCTGGAGCAGCACCTGGCGCTGCGCAGTTATCTGGAAGCACTGCTGGGCGAAGTCCCGGATGGGGACGAGGCGGGTGATGCCGCGCCCGAGGTCCAGGCCGGCGCGGGGCCTCCACCGGAGCCCGAATCGACGCCGGCGGCCGTCGTCGACCCGCAGGAGAGCGCGGCGGCGTGGGCCAGCGACCGGTTCCAGTGCCTGCTGTTCGGCGTCGGTGGCCTGACCCTGGCCATGCCGTTGGCCCTGCTGAATGGGGTGATCCCCTGGCAGGAGGTGACGCCGCTGCCGAACCGCTCGTCGCAGTTCCTCGGCCTGGTGCGTTACCAGGGGCAGAGCGTCAAGGTTGTGGACACGGCGCTGGTGGTGATGCCGGAGCGGGTTCAGCGCCACGAATTGGCGCCGGCGACCGAACGTGCCCGCCATATCATTCTCATGGGCGGCGGGCGGTGGGGGCTCGCCTGCGACCGGATCGGCGACGTCCTGGCCCTGGACCCGGCGGACGTGCGTTGGCGCACGACCAAAGGAAAACGGCCGTGGCTCGCGGGAACGGTGCTCCAGCACATGTGTGCGCTCATCGAGCCGCGGGCACTGGAACGACTGCTGGCCACCGGCGAGGCTCAGCCCCCGGCCGGCGGCTAGCCCGCGCAGCGCACCTTGGGGGCCAGGCACGCCTGGGCCCGCCGGGTTGCCCGGTTCGTGCACCGTCCTGGCCCCGGGACGCGGCCAATGCGATCGTGATGGCCAAATGGGCTCCCGGCAGATTTGTCACTCCAGACATCGCGGCGGCTTTGGTTTTGTGCCGTGACGGGCAAAACCGCTCCGCGGCGGCCTTGTGCGCCTGTTCGGCACCAGCATCCCGCAAGCCGGCGTTACAGGCGGACTAAAGTGGCAAGCTCCGCAGCCGCTAATTCAATTACATAGCCACAGACCGCGGAGCCCGGGCCGGTCCCGGAGCCGAAAGTGTGGCACGGAAAATGCTTTTTTTCGGACAGGTTACGGCTTCGCCTGGAATTTGACGCAAAACGGAGTGGTCCGGGCGTTGGTTCCCGTACGTCGATCGAGAGGACAGCTACATGGCGCAGCAAGCGTTGGATACGACGACGGACCCGGTGGTGCAGTGGGTTACGTTCAAGCTGGATAACGAGACCTACGGCATCAACGTGATGCAGGTCCAGGAAGTGCTGCGGGTGACGGAGATTGCTCCGGTCCCCGGAGCGCCCGATTACGTTCTGGGCATCATCAACCTGCGGGGCAACGTGGTGACGGTGCTCGATACCCGCACCCGGTTTGGTTTGATGCCCCAAGAGCCGGACGAATCCAGCCGTGTCGTGGTAATTGAGGCGGATCACACCGTGGTAGGCATTCTCGTCGACAGCGTCGCCGAAGTGGTGGAGCTGCGCCGTTCCGCCATAGAGTCGTCGCCCAGTGTGGGCAATGACGAGAGTTCGAAGTACATCGAGGGGGTCGCCAATCACGACGGGGATCTCCTGATTCTCGTGGACATCAACAAACTGCTGTCTCAGGACGAGTGGCTGGAGCTGGCGGATATCTGACGCCGTGGTGAACAATGGCGGACATACCCGACATCACGCCCAGCAAGCCGATCTGGCCGGTGCGGCCCGACGAGCGCAGGCGCTCGCCCAAACAACAGCCGCAGCCGGATGCGGAGCAACCGGAGAAGCGCCGCCAGCGCGACGATGATGATCGCTCTTCCGATGACGGACACATTGACGAATACGCTTGAAGCACATGCCCCTCGACCTAGCTACCATTGATCTCGCGTTTGCCGCACTGGCCGCTGCCTCGCTGCTCGGCGCATGGCTGGCCGTTGCCGCCGCCCGCCGGGCCAACCGCCGTTTGCGTGAGCAGGACCAACGTCTGGAAGCGCTGCAGGAGGATGTACGTGCCTTGTGTGCCGGCGCGGTCGGCGTTGATGAGCGCATGGCGCGCCTGGAGCAACGGGCGCGGCGGTTGACGGAGCGCCAGGAGCAGATTGAGTTGCGTGACAGCGGCGACCGCCTTTATGCCCAGGCTGTGCGCATGGTGGAGAAGGGCGCCGGCGTCGACGAACTGGTTTCTGTGTGTGGCCTGAGCCGCGGCGAGGCCGAACTCATGGTGCGCATGCGGGGTTTGGAGCAGACGGCGTAGGTTGAGGCAGGGAAAAGGGAAAAGGGAAAAGGGAAAAGGTTTTTTCGCTTTACTCTTTTCCCTTTGCCCTTTCCTCTCGGCCAGACTAGTTTCCCGGATCCGGAAGTTGCGGCAGCGTATCGTCCGCCTCGGTCGCCGGCTCCGGCACCCCACACACCCGGCCCGACAGGATGTAGGCGAAGGCGATGATCTCCGCCACGGCCCGATACAGGTTTTCCGGTATCTCGTCACCCAAGTCAATTTGCGACAGTACCCGTGCCATGGCGGTGTTTTCGTACAAGGGCACGTCGTGCTCGCGGGCGATGCGGCAGATCTGTTCGGCGATGTCGGCTTCGCCCTTGGCCGTGACCCGCGGCGCGTTCTTGCCGTCATAGCGCAGCGCCACGGCGATTGGCGGCGGCGTTTGGTCCTTTTTTGTCATCGTCTTATACCCGTTCGTCCAGCAGCCCCGAGTCCGGTCCGTCCGCTGGCCCGTCGGACGGTTGCGGCAGGCCCGTATGGCAATCCAGTGCGGCGACCTCGAGCCCGGCATCCTGCAGTTGCCGGCGCAGCTCGCTGAGACTGCCGCGAAACAGCTGTGCGGTCCTTTCGTGTGCGGCCCAGAAAGTCGTGGCGACCTGTTCGCCGGCGACCCCGACGCGCGCCTTCACCGGTCCCAGGCCGGGCAGGTCCAGGGCAAGCTCCACGGTCCAGCGGTGCCGTGCCGACGCGGCCGGAGTATCGGCGGCGTCGTCGCGGGCAATGCGCAGATGCAGCACGTCGGCGGCGTCCTGGCGGCGGACCGGAACCTCCAGTAGCCATACGTGGCGGCTGTCGGTCCCCGTTGTATGGGAGGCCACCTGACTGAGATGCAGGCGGGCGAGGGCGCCGTCGGTCTGGGTCAACAGAGCCCGCGCCAACTGCTGGGGGGAATTCAGTCGGAGCAGGCTCGGTGCCACACGGGCCTGGGCTTGCGGTAGCGCTTCCTGCAACGGCGGCAGCAGCGGTTTGACCGGCGCCGCGGCGGGCGTCGGCCTTGGTGGCGCGCGCTCGGGTTGGGCGTCCGGGGCCGGGCGGGACGCCGGCGGCTCTGCCCGGGGCGCGGCCGGCATCGGCTCCCGCGCCGCATCCCGTCCCGCCGCGGATTGCGGCAGCGGTGTGTCATTGCCGTGGTCCCGAGCGGTCGCGCGGGATGCAGCGCCGGCGGGCGTTTCCGGCGTCGGCTGGGCCGGCGCCCTGGGTGGCGACGGCTCGGCGTCGGCCTGCTGGCGCAGTGCTGCGTGCAGCCGCAGCAGCGCAGCCTTGAAGTCCGACGCAATGGGCGCGGGCCGGCCCTCGGCCGCGGCCCGCGCCAACTTGGCCTCCATGAACGTGCCGGCGTCCTGCACCGCCCGTCGCAGGCCCGCCGCCGTGGTGACCGTGCTTTTGCGCGGCAGCGCCCCCCACAGGTTGCGCAGCAGCTGTTGCAGCGGGCCCGGCAGTGGCGGGTCCGCCGATTCGTTCATCACCAGGCTGCCCAGGTTCGCCAGCAACGGAGCCAGCCCCGACTGGCGCGGCAGCGCCTGGCGCACGATCGCCTCCAACGGTGCCGGTGCGGGGGCGCCCGACAGAATACGCAGCAACGGACGGCTGCCGATGCTCACTACCTCGAGCATGAAGGTCTGCCCCGGTTTGACCGGGAACGACAGCTGGGCATTGAAGGTGGTGCTGCCCGAACGCAGGGTCGCCTGCCCTCCCTCGGACGTGCCGGTCGCCACTGCCTTCAACACCTGCCCCACCTGCCAGTTGCGGATCCCGGCGGGCGGCGTGGTGACCGTCAGGGTCGTATTGGCAGGATTGAGGTTGATTTCCATGCTGGCTCGCAGTGTCGAAAAAACGTCATGGACGGCCCGTGACACTCTCCGCGGCGACGGGACTCGGTGCCGCAAATGGTTTCCGGGGCGACGCCGACGGGGCCAAGTCGATATTCGGCCACGATTTCTACCATACCATAACGGATCGACCGGCAGACGGCATACTTTGTGCATAAGTTCCTGTATGGCGGAGGAAAGTGACAAGATCGCGGCCCACCTCTGGTATACCCGCAAGGCCGGCGAGGTCAAGGGCCCGTTCCCGGCGCGCTCGATTTCCTGCTTCCTGCTCCTGGGGCGCATGACGCAAGACGACGAAGTCAGCCAGGATCGTAAGCATTGGCGGGTATTGCGCGAATTGCCGGAGATGATCCCGGACGAAGTGCGCGACGCGGACACCGAGGAAGGCTACCAACGGCTGCTGGCGGCCCGCATGCGGGAGGACGAACGGCTGCGGGAGCGCCGCTGCGACGATCGGCAGGTGGCGCACCCAAGGCGCCGCGGCAGCGACCGGCGGGCCCCCGAACCGGCCGCCATGGTCAGACACCGGGAAGTGCGCCAGGAGTTGTTGCAGTCCGCGGCGGGAAGACCCAACTACCTGGTGCCGGGCATCATCACGGCGCTGGGCCTGATCGTGTTGTTTGCCGCCGGCGTGTTCGTTTACCGGGCGCTGCCTGCTCATACCGCGTCCGCCACCGTCTGTGGCGGATCGCCTGCGCCGGGCGTCAGCTGGAGCAACTGCGGACTCGAAGGGCTGCAGGCGGCGGGGGCCGATTTGACCGGCGCCCATTTGGACAATGCCGACCTGCGCGGCGCCGATCTGCATGGCGCAATGCTGGCCGAGTCGGACTTGGCCTACAGCAACGTCAGCACGGCCGATCTGCGTTACGCCAATCTGGCCAATGCCCGTCTGCTCGGCACCGGGCTGCGCAACAGCGACCTGAGTTACGCCCATTTCAACGGCGCCGATCTTTCCTACGCTGACCTGCGCGGCGCCCGCATCACCGGAGCCGTATGGGATGGCGCCAAGCTCGACAAGGCCATCTGGATTGACGGCCGTGTTTGTGCCGCCGGCTCGGTCGGCCGTTGCGTCGAGGCCGCCCGCTGAAGGCGCGCGCCAGGGTAAAGAGCCAGGGGGAAAAGGAACAAAGATCGGTTTATTTACCCTTTTCTCTTTCCCGTTTGCTCTGTTCTCCTACCCAATTGTTTCCGTCGTATACCTCCAGACCTGCATTTGATCCGACCAATAATCGGGAGGCAGCCCTGCCTTGCGTTTGAGTTGGTTCACGAACTGCCGCGAAGGCCAGGGGCTCCGGCGGTGAAAGAATGGAGATGTGAATCGACAGCCGGTCGAATTCCGGGGACGTGAGCGGCGGGAACCGGGGATCGTGAAAGGCCGCGGCATGGGCGTTGGCCGCCAGGTCCGCCACCAGCGGCTGAAATGCCTCCAGGGAGCCGATACAGCCGCGCAGCTGTCCGTCCAGTTGCAGGGTCACGAAGCAGGCGCGCGGTTCCCGTAAGGGCGCCGGATAGTCCTGCGGCTCCACCGCCATCGGTTCGCTGTGAGTCAGGCCATGCTGAATGGCCTGCCGCGCCAGTTGCAGCAGCAGGTCCCGGTACGCCGCGTGGCCCGCGGGCGGTCCGTTATTGGAAGACATAGGCGCCGTAACCCACCACCTGGTCGCGTGGTCCGGCGGTATCGCCCGAACTGCGCAAGTCCAGGGTGCTGGCATGCAGCCCGTGGGTGCGGGCGGCGTGGAGCAGGCCGCGGACGGGATTGCGCCCGCAGGCGTCGTCGTAGCCGATGTCCCCGTCGTGCAGCTGCTCGATCGCCCGTGACGTGCGGGTATCCATGCCGCGGGCGGTGGCGTAGTCGTGGTAGTGGCTTAGGTCCGAGCTGACCACGATCAGTGTCTCCGGCCCGCCCCAGAGGCGCTCCAGCACGCCATCGACTTCCTCGGCCGAGGCCTCGCCCACCACCAGCGGCACCAGGGTGAACGCCGCCAATACTTCCTGCAGGAACGGCAAATGGACCTCCAGACTATGCTCCAGCTCGTGGGCTTCATCGAGCAAGTGCACCTGGGGCAGCTCCAGCAGCACGTCGATCGCCTCGCGGTCCAGCGGCACCGGTCCCAGGGGGGTCACGAACTGCTCGGCGCTGCTGGCGGCGAGTCCGTGAAAGGGTACGCGATGCGAAGGGCCCAGCAGCACCACGCGGCGGATGGTGTCGCGGGCCGGTTGCAGGCAGGCGTAGGCGCTGGCGGCGATGGGGCCGGAGTAGACATATCCGGCATGGGGGACGATCAGCGCCTTGGGGACCGGCGCCGAGGTCGGCGCGGCGTCCAGAAATTCGCGCACCATGCGGCGCAAGGCGGCGGGATCTTCAGGATAGAACATACCGGCCACGGCCGGGTAGCGGACAATTGCCATGTTTTCACACACGCTCCGAATAATGATCTGTATGCAAAGTATAGTCGGCAAGAGGTCCGTTCAAGGCGTCCCGGGGCCATTGAAAGCGTGATGCAGCGGCTATATTTAATTTGTCATGCATCCAATTTTCCCAGTCGCAGGGGCCGGCATGCACCCGGGAGCCATCCATGAACGAAGCCGCTAAAGATACGGTGCCCACGGTCTATTGGCATCGATTGGACGACGGGCGCATCCAGTGTGATGTTTGTCCCCGTGAGTGCAAACTCCATGAGGGCCAACGGGGGCTGTGCTTTGTGCGCGCGCGGCAGGGCGATCAGGTGGTATTGACCACTTATGGGCGGTCCAGCGGCTTTTGCGTCGACCCGATCGAGAAGAAGCCCCTCAACCACTATCTTCCGGGGACGCCGGTGCTGTCGTTCGGCACGGCGGGCTGCAATTTGGCCTGCAAGTTCTGCCAGAACTGGGACATGAGCAAATCCCGCGAGATGGACATCCTCGCCGACCAGGCTTCGCCGGACAAGATTGCCCGGGTGGCGAAGCAGTTGGGCTGCCGCAGCGTCGCCTACACCTACAACGACCCGGTGATCTTCCTCGAGTACGCCGTGGACGTGGCCAAGGCCTGCCGCGAGCTCGGCATCCAGTCGGTGGCGGTGACCGCCGGTTACATCTGCGAGGCGCCGCGCAAGGAATTCTTTGCTCACATGGACGCGGCCAACGTCGACTTGAAGGGGTTCACGGAGGACTTCTACTGGAAGCTCACCGGTGGGCACCTGCAGCCGGTGCTCGACACGCTGGTGTACCTCAAGCATGAGACCGAGGTCTGGTTCGAGATCACGACGCTGCTGATTCCGGGGCTCAACGATTCGGACCAGGAGATCGACGCGATGACCCGCTGGGGGGTGGAGAACCTGGGCCCCGAGGTGCCGTGGCATTTCACCGCCTTCCATCCGGACTGGAAAATGACCGACCGGCCATCGACGCCGCCGGCCACCCTGACCCGGGCGCGGAAGATCGCCATGGACAACGGCGTGCGCTACGCCTACACAGGCAACGTCCACGACGAAGCCGGCGGCAGCACCTACTGCCATCACTGCGGCGCCAAACTCATCGGCCGCGACTGGTATGTGATTTCCGAGTGGAACCTGGACCAACAGGGCCGCTGCAAATCCTGCGGCACTGCCTGCGCCGGGCACTTCGAGGCCGCTCCCGGCGATTGGGGCGCCAAGCGCCTGCCGGTGCGGCTGCGCTCGTACGCTTAGCTGTGCAATTCCACGCGGTTGTTCACGGAAGGATTGTGCAAGCGGTGGATGCGCTGCGCTTATCCACCCCGCCCTTTTTCAAAACCGAGGATTATCGTACGGTGGATACGCGCAGCGTATCCACCAGGCAACAACGCGGCCGGCGTCGCCGCCCGCCTGCGGCCTCGGCCCGACCGGCAGCGCCTCAGGGCCAAATCGCCGGCGCCCGGGCGCATTTGGCGCCCCGCACGGCAACCCCATCGCCCCGATAGGGCCATCTGCTTCGGCCCAACGCCGACTCCCGGGGCCGCTCGCACCTGCCTGCGTCCGATGAGTCGTCCGGTGAACAACCGCCTGAGAAGTTGCAGCCGGGCTCAGGCGGTCGGCTCGATCACCAGCCCGGCCAGGGGCGGCAGCGTCAGCTGGATCGAGTGGGGCCGGTCCATCCACGGGATCGCTTCGCTGGTGAGTACGTCGTCGCCCAGATTGCTCCCGCCGTAATAGGACGAATCGGAATTGACGATCACCCGATAACTCCCGGGCGCAGGTACGCCGATACGGTAGTGCTCGCGCGGCACCGGCGTGAAGTTCAGCACCACCAAGAGATACCGGTCCCCGTCGCGGCGCAGGTAGCTCAGCACTGACTGGGACGCGTCGTGACAGTCGATCCACTCGAAGCCTTCCTGCTCGAAATCGTGCCGGAACAGGGCGCTGTGTTCCCGGTACAGGCGGTTGAGGTCGCGCACCAGCGCCTGGACGCCGGAATGCACCGGATACTGCAGCACCCACCAATCCAGTTCCCGGGTGTGATCCCACTCATTGCCCTGCCCGTATTCGCAGCCCATGAACAACAGCTTCTTGCCCGGATAGGTGAACATGTAGGTATACAGCGCGCGCAGGTTGGCGAAGCGCTGCCATTCGTCGCCGGGCATTTTGCTGACCATGGATGCCTTGCCATGGACCACTTCGTCATGGGAAAACGGCAGCACGAAATTCTCGGAGAAAGCGTACAGCAGGCCGAAGGTCAGCTGATCGTGGTGATAGTGCCGGTGCACGGGGTCGAACTGCAGGTATTGCAGCGTGTCATGCATCCAGCCCATGTTCCATTTCATGCTGAATCCCAGTCCGCCGACCCACACCGGCCGTGTCACCTGCGGCCAGGCGGTGGACTCCTCGGCAATGATCAGCGTGCCGGGATGCTGGCCGTGGGTGACCTCGTTCAGTTGCCTGAGGAAGTCAATGGCGCCGAGGTTTTCGCGCCCGCC
>JARRNJ010000028.1:0-26331 GCA_037385045.1 Gammaproteobacteria bacterium
GCTACAAGAAGATCCGCTATTACACCCACGAGAATGTCGGCTACGGCAATATCAATCTTCCGGATCAGGAGATGCACACCACGGCGGTGTGGTGGCAGGTGAACCCCGATGCGCTGGAACCCGCGTTCGCCAGTCGCCAGCAGGCACTGGACGGTTTCCTGGGAGCGGGCTACGCCATGCATCATGTGGCGGCCCTACAGACCATGTCGGAACCCCACGACCTGGGGCGGGCAGTGGGCGACGGTGATGCCACCTGGTTTGCGACCGTGGGCGCCAACGGCCGCGGACAGATGCGCAGTTTCGATCAGGGCGAACTGCACCCGGACGCCCAGGGGCGTTTTCGCCCCGCCGTGTTCCTGTACGACAACTACCCCGGGGGCGTCGGACTGTCGGCGCCGTTGTTCGACCAGCGCCGGGAGGTGGTGGCGGGAGCCCGCGCCATGATCGCCGCCTGCGAGTGCCGCTACGGCTGCCCGGCCTGTGTCGGCCCGATCCTGTCCTCGGATGAAGCGCGCGGCTACTCGCCGAAGCAGGCCGCGTTGCAGGTGTTGGATCTGTTGGGGTGACGAAGATTGCCACAGAGGGCACAGAGGACGCCGAAAAATGAGATATGGGCCTCGCGCAAAGACGCAGAGAGAAAGCCATTTTCATGCTTTGAAAACCCATTCTCGTCTTGCTTTCCACCTCTGCGTCTTTGCGCGAGGCCCATATCTCATTGTTCGGCGTCCTCTGTGCCCTCTGTGGCAATCTTCGTCACCCCAACAGATCCAACACCTGCAACGGCGCCACTTACACCGGGGCGCCACCAACGAATCCATCCGTTGCCGAGCGCCTTCAGCGCTACCGTGTTGAGCGCCGGTCGGCGCCCGGCACCAGTTCGCGTAACGCGCCGAAGGAACTGGCTGCACGGATGGGCGGGGAGCTGATCGACGCCGGGGTGGTCCGTATCGAGCAGCGCATC
Source organism: Gammaproteobacteria bacterium (assembly GCA_037385045.1). Lineage (GTDB taxonomy): Bacteria > Pseudomonadota > Gammaproteobacteria > JASBUN01 > JASBUN01 > JARRNJ01. The sequence continues at coordinate 962 of JARRNJ010000028.1, forward strand.
GCCTTGGATGAGCGCCATGGGAGAGTTGCGCTCGACCGGCTGCTCGATGGGCACGACGGGATGCCGGAGACGGCCGGACTCGATCCGCGTTCGCTGGTGTTTCTCGATACCGAAACCTCCGGGCTGGCCGGCGGCAGCGGCACCATCGCCTTCATGCTGGGCTTGGCGCGCATCGAGGTTGAGGCGTTGGTGGTACGCCAATATCAGCTCACCGGCTTCGCCGGCGAGGCTTCCATGCTGGAAGATGCAGCGGCTTGGCTGCGGGAGGCCGGGACCCTGGTGACCTTCAACGGCAAATGCTTTGATGCACCGCTGTTGAGTGCCCGGGCGCGCCTGGCGCGCATGCCTGATCCTTGCGCCCACATGGCGCACGTCGACCTTTTGCATCCGACCCGCCGTGCTTTTGCCCGTGTCTGGCCGGACTGCCGGCTGGCGACGGCGGAGCGCGAACTGGTCGGTTTCCGGCGCCTGCACGACCTGCCGGGTTCCGAAGCGCCCATGGCTTGGTTCAACTACCTGAAGCGCGGCGACGCCGGTCTGCTGCCGGAAGTGGCGCGCCACAACTATTGGGACCTGGTGTCCCTGGCCGCGTTGCTGCCGGCATTGGCCCAAGTCCACGGTTCTCCGGCGGCCATGGGCGCCGACGTGCTGGGAGTCGCCCGCGCTTTTCTGACCCGCGGCGACGAAGGGCGGGCGCAGGCGGTGCTGCGCGAAGGGGCTGACGCCCTGGACGAGGACGGGCTGCTGGAACTGGCGCGTCTCCTGCGGCGGCGGCGCGACTGGAACGGGGCGTGCGCGATCTGGGAGCGATTGGCTGCCGGCGGCAGCACCGAGGCCGTCGAACGGCTGGCCAAATACCACGAGCATGTGCGCCGCGACTACCGTCGGGCGCTCGAACTTGCCAAGCAACTACCGGATGGTGAGCTGAAACGCCAGCGCCAGCAGCGACTTGCCCGCAAAGTGCATGCAACGCAGATTCGTTTGCTTGTCGGCGGATAAAGACCTTGGCCAAGATCCGTGCGGGTGTCAAGCGGTTGACGAGATTGAGCGGGGGGTGGTAACAGTAGGCTGTTTTCCGCTGCCGGCGGTCGCCGCGACCCCGAACGAGACTACCTGCATGTTTCCGCGATGGCTAATGATGTTGGCGGCCGCCGTGCTGTTGGCGACGACGGCGGGCGTGGGCGCCCAGCCGCTGCCCGGTTACTACCGGTTCGGTGTGCTGCCGCTGCAGAGCCCCACCAAGCTTGCGGCCATGTTCATGCCTCTGACCGAGGATCTGCAGCAGGTGGTGGGCCGCCCGGTGCAGTTCGTTACCGCGCCCAGCTTCAGCCAGTACATGCGGCGGGTGAAAAAGCGCGAGTACGATATCATTTACCTCAATCCGCTGCTGTATACCGAGGCGCGCCAGGCGGGCTACCGTGCCGTGGCCAAGGTGGCTCAGGAACCATTCACCGGCATTCTGGTGGTGCGCAAGGACGGCCCGGTCCAGAAGCTGGACCCCAAGCATCTGCCGGATGGACTGCGCATCGGCTTTCCCGATCCCAATGCTTTCGCCGCCACGGTCATGACCCGCCAGTATATGGAAAGCCTCGGCATCGATGTTGAGCGGAAATTCAAGATCCATTACTTCGGCTCCCAGGACTCGGCATTAATGGCCCTGTATTCGGGCCTGGTGGATATCACCGGTACCTGGCGGCCGTCGCTGCGCTCGATGCCGGCAGATGTACGCAAAGAGCTGCGCATCATCGCCGAGACGCCACCCCAGCCACAAATGCCCATTGCGGTGCGCAGCGACATGCCAAAGAAGGATGTGGAGCGCATCACGGCACAGCTGCTGGCGCTTACCAAGACAACCCAAGGCCGTGCAGTGCTCAAGGCGCTGGGATTTCAAGACGGATTCGTACGCGCCACTGACGCCGAATACCGCGGAGTACGTCCATGAACGCAGTCATCGAAGAGGTTCCGACCCAGGTTCTCGCCCGCCAGACCCGCGAACAGCGCAGGCTGCCGTGGTTCTCCACTCTGCGTTTCCGCCTGATCCTTTCGGTCGCACTGGTGCACGCGGTGCTCATGGGCGCGTTCATCTGGGACGCGGTCTCGGAGCAGTCCGACAGCATTCGCGCCGAGCTGCAGAATCGCGGGCATGCGCTTTCCAGTCTTATGGCGGTGGCCACCACCAACGCGCTGCTGGCCGAGGATCTGGCATCGCTGGCCGAAGTGATTGACCGGATCCGCAGCCAACCGGATGTCAGCTACGGCGAGGTGGTGGACGCCGAGGGCAACGTGCTGGCCAGCACCGACCCGAGCCGCGTCGGCCAGCGTGTCCGGCCACGGATCAAAGTGAGCGAAAAAATGCCGCTGGACCCCGGCGACCGGGTGCTGGACCTGCGCGAGGACATCCACGTAGCCGGGCGGGACGTGGGCGCCGTATTCGTCGGCATGTCCACCGACGACCTGCACCGGGCACTGGCGGCAACCCGCAACGAGGGGTTGTTGTTTATTCTGGTGGCGCTGGTGGTCGGTAGTTTCGCCGCCTGGGCGCTGTCGTTCGCCACAACCCGCAACCTGCATGCCATGACCACGGCCGTGCGGCGCATCACCGGTGGTGACCTGACCGTGCGGGTCAACACCCACAGCAGGGATGAAGTGGGCCTGCTGGCACGCGCCTTCAACGCGATGGTGGAGTCGCTGCAGCATACCTCGGAACAGGTGAAGCTGGAGCACGAAAAGCGTACCGATGCCGAGCGCCTGGCCTGCGTTGGCGAGCTGTCGGCCAGCATCGCCCATGAGATCCGTAATCCGCTGGCGGCGATCATCAATTCGGTCAACCTGATGGCGCGGGGGGATCTGACCGGCAAGGATCGGGACCAGGTTGTGGATATCATGAACGTTGAGTCCCAGCGCCTGCAGCGGATTCTCAACGATTTCCTCACCTTCTCGCGCATTCCCGAATCCAAGATCGGGGACGTGGACCTGTGCCAGTTGGTTCGCGATACAGTGACGCTGATGAGCAATGATCCCGCATTGCCGAAGAATGTGGAAATTGAAACGCGCTTCCGTAGCGGTCCGTGCCTGGCGCGCGTGGATCCGGACCAGATCCGGCAGGTGCTGATGAACCTGATCATGAACGGCGTGCAGGCCATGGCCGCCGGCGGCAAGCTGACAGTGGAGGTGACGGCCGACCGGGGGCGGGTCGGTGTGCGGGTAATCGATACCGGCCCCGGCATTCCCGATGAGCTGATCGACAAGGTTACGCATCCGTTCGTCACCGGGCGCCAGAACGGCACGGGCCTGGGCCTGTCCATTGTGCAGCGTATCCTCATGCAGCACGGCAGCAAATTGAATATCGTCAGTCTCAGGAATGTGGGAACCGAGATGAGTTTCGATCTGGAGACGGTGTAGCGGTAATGGCCACGATACTGATCGTCGACGACGAATTCTCCATCCGCAAGACGTTGAGCATGCTGCTCAAGTCCGAAGGGTACCGGGCGCTCGAGGCGGCCGATCTGGGGCAGGCGAAACAGACGCTGGAAAGCGAGTCCGTGGACCTGGTAATCACCGATCTGCGCCTGGGCGAGCAGGACGGCATGGAGTTGTTGTCGTGGCTGCGTACCAACGGCAGTGAGATTGAGAGCGTCATCATGACCGCCTACGGTTCCATCGAGAACGCGGTCAAGGCAATGAAGCTGGGGGCGTACGATTATCTCACCAAGCCCATCAACCCCGACGAACTGCTGTTGCGCATCAACAAGGTGCTGGAGAAGAAATCCCTGCGTGAAGAGGTGCACCGGCTGCGCGAGCAACTGAGCGGGCGCCAGCAGTTCCAGGGCGTGGTGGCCCAGAGCGAAACCATGCGCCGCGTATTGCAGGTGATCGAACGCATCCGCGACCAGGATATTCCCGTGTTGATCACCGGCGAAACCGGTGTCGGCAAGGAGGTCATTGCGCGTACGGTGCACAATACCAGCGGCCGCGCCAGAGGGCCGTTCGTGCCCATCAACTGCTGTACGCTGCCCGAAGACCTGCTGGACTCGGAACTGTTCGGACACATCAAGGGCGCTTTTACCGGCGCCACCGCCAACAAGCCGGGACTGTTCCGCGAGGCGAACGGTGGCACGCTGTTTCTCGACGAAATCGGCGACATCAGTCCGCGGTTGCAGGCGAAGCTGCTGCGCGTGCTGCAGGAGGGCGAGGTGCGGCCGGTGGGCGGCGGTACGCCGATCAAGGTGGACGTGCGGGTGGTGGCTGCCACCAATCGTGACCTCGATCAGATGGTGGAGGCCGGCAACTTCCGTAGCGATCTGCTGTTCCGGCTCAACGTCCTGCCGCTGTCGATTCCTCCGTTGCGTGAGAGGCGCGAGGATATCGCGCCGCTGATCGATCATTTTCTGCGGCGCGTGCGTGCACGGACCGAGCGCGACAACCTGGACATTACCCCGACGGCGCGGCGCAAGCTGATCATGTACGACTGGCCGGGCAATGTCCGGCAGCTGGAAAATGTCATCGAGCGCAGCTTTGCCCTGTATCCGGGCCCGGTGCTCGACGCGCCGGAGATCGCCATCAATGCGCCTGCGCCGACCCAGGCACAGCGGCCGCCCGAAGAGATCGAACTCCTGACGCTCGAGGAAATCGAGACCCGGCATATCCGCCGCGTGCTCGCCGCCTGCGACAACAATCAGGTGGCGGCGGCGCGGACCCTGGGCATCAGCCGCTCAACCCTGAGGCGCAAATTGGAACAGCGCACCTGATTCAGTTTGAATCAGGCCTGTTCCAAAATCGTACAGCCAATATTCCAACGACTTCGAAATATGATCGGCAACCAAATGAGTTGTCGGTCGTTTTTCCTTTTGGCACCGGTCTTGCTCACTGTCCCTCCAAAATTTATCACAGAAGGCTCATTGCGGAGGGCGCTGGATGGAGTTGTTCAAGAAGACCCTGGATCCCATCGTCGCACTATCGATCATCGCGCTGCTGGATGTTTTCCTGTTCCTGGTGGTAGGGGCATGGACCGTCGGCGGCGGTGAGACCATGATGACCGGACTGATCGCCAAGTTCTTCCTCGGCGATCAACTGGGACGCATCCCGTTCTGGGATATCGTTTTCAAACCCAACCCCACCTACTGGAAGATCTACATCAGCCTCGGCATGCTGTTCGGCGCCATCATCGGCGCGGTGCTGAGCAAGGAGTTCTACTGGCGGGTTCCGCGCCACCTTTCGGAGTGGATCATGATCACCGTGGGCGGCCTGCTCATGGGGATCGGCATCCGCCTGGCCTTCGTCTGCAACGTCAGCACCTTTTTCGGCCTTACGCCGGAGATGAACCTTGGCGGCTATCTCTCGGTGAGCGGCATTATCGCCGGCGCCTGGGTCGGTTCCCTGATTTACAAGAAAGTTCTGGAGGGTTGATATGTCTGCAGTCGGTCAATGTCTGGCGGCGTTCCTGTTCGGCTCGGTGGCGGGGCTGCTGGTACAGCGCTCGCGCTTCTGCAACACCGCCGCGCTGCGGGATGCCATGTTGTTCCGCACCTACCGCAACACCAAGGCGCTGCTGGTCTGCATGATGATCCTCACCATCGGCTTTACGGCTTTCATCAGCGTCGGTGAAGGCCACACCATGCATTTTGACGTGGGCATCAACCAGGTGCTGGGGCTGTTCCTGTTCGGTATCGGCATGGTGCTGGCCGGCGCGTGCACGGTGTCAACCTGGGTCAAGGCCGGGGAGGGCAACGTTGGCGCCATCTGGGCGCTGCTGTTCACCTTTGTGGGCATGTTCCTCTTTTCGCTCGTGTGGTCGTTCATATACTGGCCGCCGGCCCCCACTTCCATGGATCACCAACCGCACCTCGTTGCCCTGCAATTCGGTTATGCCAATGCGGCCACGCTGCAGGCCAAGACGGGGATTCCGGCCATTGTGTTCGGGCTGGTACAGTTCGGCGTTCTGTTCGCCATCTACCGCGCCATCCTGCGTAAAGAGGCGCGCATGGCGCGGGAACGGGAACAGGCGGCAACGGCCGCTGCGCAGCATCCACCGGCCGCGGCCCAGCAAAAGCCGGCGGCCGCCGGCGCACCCGCGCCGCTCGGCGAGCCCGCAGGGGCCACCGCCCAACAGACAACCTGAATTTCTTTCGTGGATTTGATTGGAAGGAGACGAAACCATGGGTTTGTTCAGCCGTAACAAAGACAAGGCCGCCACCACCACCGCCGGCGAGAGCGTAACACTGGAGGACGGCGCCGCGGTCAATATCAGTCAGGTGGTGGACTGCCTGGGCGACTCGTGTCCGCGCCCGCAGCTGATGACCAAGAAGGCAATGTCCAAGGCTGCGGCCGGCGATGTGATCGAGGTGAAGATCGACAACCCCACCTCCATGGAGGCCATTCCTCCGATGATGCCGGAACTCAGCGGAATCCACCTGGGCACGCTGAAGACCGACCGCTACTGGCGGGTGATCATTCAGAAGAACTGAGGAGGCGTTGTGAAATTCGGCCAACTGCAAATGATGATTTATTCGATTCTGATCGGCCTGATCGGGATCGGCGGCCTGGTCTACATCTTCGTCGCCCAGCCAAGCTACCTGCATGCCAGCCGCAACGGCGTGCCGTATTTCACGCCGCCGGTGGTCAATCCCAACGGGGGGAAACCACTGAACATGGACATGTTGGCGCGGCACTACAAGGGGGAGGACCAATGAGCCTGGATTTCGAAACCATTGTGCAGCTGGTCATGTTCGTCGTGGCGTTCTACGTCATGTACGTCAGCTTCACCAAAGACCCGTTCTGAGAGCGCACGCACATGAACAGAGCACAAATCATGCTGTATTGCGGCGCTTGTCTGCTGCTCTTTCTCGGCGGCGCCGCGCTGTTGTTCCCCTACGCTGCAGTGCCGCAGCATACCCTGGAGATGGCGACGACGCCGCAGCCGATGGAAGACCTGCCGGATGTCGACCTGGGGCCCAATTTTGGGCCGGTGCCGGTGACCGAGTTGGTGGGGTATTACCTGGATCATCCGCCGCCCAAGAACGGCGTGGTCAAGCGCGAAGAGAAGTTCGGCGGCTGCTGACCTCGCGATGTTGAACCCACGTCTTGTCGCCGTCTGCACGTTGCTGATTGCCAACACGGCAGTCGCGGCGGATCTACAGTACGTCACCCCGGCGCAGGCGGATCCGCACGCGCTGGTAGTGGACACCCGCCCCGAGCAACGCTGCATGCACCACTCGATCCGGGGTGCGCATTGCCTGCCGGCGGCCGACTTGATCGGACCGCGCGGCGGGTTACCGAGTTTTCCGGATCTGCTGTGGGCGTTCGGCACGGCGGGCCTGTCGGGTGAGGAGACGGTGCTGGTGGCTGGGGCCCGCGCCGGCAACCGGGATTTCGTCGCCGGCCTGCTTTACCTCAGCGGCCAAGCGCGGGTTCAGATACTGACCATGCCGATCGCGCACGCCCTGAAGGAAGGCCGTTTCCCCGCCGGGCCGGGTCGGGGCCGCGGCATGCTGCGGGACCCGATCTACACCGCGCAGATGCGCGACCGTCTGATTGACCTGCCCGGAGACTTGCGCGAGGCGCTTAGCGGCAGCGCGGCGCCGGCGGTGATCGACGGCCGCCGGGCGGGGGATTTCCACGCAAGGGCGCACGACGGTGGGTTGATGAACCACATCCCGCAGGCGATCAATCAGCCGTTGGTTGCGTTGTATCGTCACCCGGAAACGGTGGGGGTGAACAGCGGCGGTGATGATGGCGTGGTCGTTTACGGCTACGGACCCATGGATTCCATTGCGCTGTTCACCCGCCTGCGGGCCGGCGGAGTGCCCGGCGTCCGGGTGTTGATCGGCGGTTGGCGCGCATGGATCGCCGCAGCGCGGTCGCGGGCGGCCGCGGACGGGAATGCCGCCGGCACGGCATACAGAGGGCTGGTTTCAGCCGCAGGCGTGCGTACGGCGGGAGTGATTGCATTGATCGTGGCGGCGTTGCTGCTGCTGATGGGCATGTGGACGAAAAGAGGTAAACGATGGATGTGATGTATGTGGTTTCCAATCGCGAGGCTTCGCGCGTGCTGCTGCCGCTGTTGCGGGCCAGCCGGCGGCGGGGCACCACCTGGGGATGTTTTTTCACCGACACCGGCGTCGAGGTGCTGGACGACGCCGACATCCGCGGTCTCATGCCGTGCGCGGCCAGGGCGGTGGCCTGTGAATTCTCCTGGGACCGGTTCCGGCAGGGCCACCAGTGCCCGGTGGAAATGGGCAGTCAGACCAACCACAGTGCGATGGCGGCCGAGGCCAAGCACATCGTGAGTCTATAGGAGAAGCGCGTTGAGCGAAGTGAAGAACCTGCTGGTATTGGGGCGCCGCAACCACACCGAAGCCATGCGCGTTGCTGCCGGGTTGACCATCTTCGGTCATAGCGTACGCCTGGTGTTCATGACCGGCCCGGTGGAGGAGAGCGCCGAAAACGCCGAACAGGCGGAACTGCTGGAACTGTCGGATATCACGCCGCAGACCACCGTGCCCAATACCGAACTTGATCACGTGAATCCCGCTGAGTTGGCCATGGCAATGGTCGAGGCTGATGCGGTGATCAACATATAAGAGAGGGGGCGGAGTGAATATCGCTATTTTGGAAACGGGGCTGTTTCCCGACCGGGAAACCGTCGAGCAGGCGGTCACGCACCTGCTGCCGGTGCACAACGTCTACCGCTACGATCTTAGTGACCAGGATCGTTCGGACGAGGAGTGGGACCAGATGCTGGACGAGGTATTGGCATCGGATCGCGTATTTACGGTGTGAGCAGAGCAAACGGTCAACTTTGGCGCGGCGGGTCGAACCCGGCCCGGCAAGCCTTGGGTGGAGCAACAGAGAGAGGAGTCAACATGAAAAAGGTGATTGCATCGCTGGCAATGCTGCTGGCCTTCGGAGTCGCGCATGCGGCCGCGTCGGCCTCGCCGCTGGTCAGTGTGGACTGGATCAAGGCAAACTCATGCAAACCCGGTGTCGTGGTGCTGGACATCCGCAACAAGCTGGATGGCCACAGCCGTACCGACTATCTGCGGGGCCACATCCCGTGCGCGGTATACAGTGACTACCTGAAGGCCGGATGGCGCAGTAAGGTGGATGGAGTAGTCGGGCAGCTGTCACCGGTTCCCAAGCTCGAAAAGCTCATCGGCGGCCTGGGCATCGGCAACAACACCCACGTGGTGATTTACTCGGCGGGCAAGAACGCCCTCGACATGGGCAGCGCGACCCGCGTGTTCTGGACCTTCAAGGTGCTCGGCCACGACAACGTGTCGATCCTCAACGGGGGTTATGCCGCCTATGCCGCGGACAAGAAGAACAAGATCCAGCGGGGCAACAACAAGCCGAATCCCACGACCTTCACTGCACATCTGCGCAAGGACATGATCGCCACCAAGGCTGACGTGGAGAAGGCCAAACAGGACGGCTTCCTGCTGGTGGACAACCGCCCCCACGACCAATACATGGGGATCAACCGCCATCCCAAGGCCAAGCGCAACGGCACGATTCCGGGTGCGGTCAACCTCCCGGAGAGTTGGCTGACGGACAACAACGGGGGCAAGTTCCGTACGGCAGCCGAGCTGAAGAAGCTCTACGCAGTGGCCCACGTGCCGACGCAGGGCAAGCAGATCACGTTCTGCAACACCGGCCACTGGGCGTCCCTGGGCTGGTTCGCCAGCGCCGAGCTGTTGGGCGACAAGCACGTCAAGCTCTACGACGGCTCCATGGTCGAGTGGTCGGCGGACAAGTCGCTGCCCATGGAAGACAAGGTCAAGGTGCAGTAGTCCTTGCTTTCCGGTGTGTCAAATTTGACCGCGGCGGTACTGGCCGCCGCGGTCATTTCTTCCGCCGTCGGCGCTGAGCCGGTTCGCCGCTTTACGGTCGAGCTGTCCATCCTCGCCGGTGACGCCCAAGCCCTTGTGCACTCCGAGCGCAGCAGTATTCACCGCCAGGGCCTCGAAGCCCGGATCAAGAGCTCCCTCAGCACGCTGAGATGGCTGGCCCGGAACTACCTGGCGGCGCGCAACGTCCGGTCTCCATCCCTGTTGGAGCAAGTGGCCGTCCTGCGCCGGGCGTTCGCAGCCGCTGACTACCGGCAACTGGCCCGCCAAGCGGCGGCGCTGGCGCGGCAGTATCCCCTCGATACCGACGGATTGCGCCCCGATCAGGCCCGACCCGCTGACGTGCGCGCAGGCCGGCGCCTCTACCAACGATTGTGCATGGGCTGCCACGAGCACCCGGATCCGACCCGGCCCAACCCGGCGCGGGATCTGTTCCGGATGGCGAAGCGGCTTCCGGAGCGGGAGTTCATCGCACGGCTGGTGGGCGGTATTCGCGGGACGCCCGCGGTGGGATTGCACAATCCGCTGAGCGACGCGGAGATCGCCGGGCTTGCCGCCTACCTCAAGCACGGCGCGCCGAACCGCCAGTGACGCGCGACGACGGCGCTCAATCGAACTTCGCCTTGGCTTTTTCGTAGGATTTCTTCAGCTCTTCCAGAGCATTGCCGACTCCGGTCTTGACCTCCTGCCACGCCTCGCCACTGGCCTGCTTCAACTTGTCGAGCCGGTCGCGGGAGCGGTTCCACTGTTCCTGGAGGGCGGCAACCTGCTGGTCAAGTCTGTCGCGGGCGTCGGCCCCGGCTTGGGCCGCCTGCGCCCGCAGGGCTTCGATCTTGGCGTGCAGGTCGTCGAGTTCCTGCTGCGCCTTGCGGACGTATTCGTCCCGCTGCTGACGCGCGTATTGGGCTGCGGCGTCAGCGGTTTCCCGGGCCTTGTGTTGCACCTGGTCGGCGGTAACCTTGGGAGAAGACGATGTCCCGTCGTTTCCGCAGGCGTTGACTCCGAGGAATACGGTTGCGCAGAGGATCGGGGCGGCAAAGATGTGTTTCATCGGCTTTCCATCGATGGTCTTGGGATGCGCGTGCGCATGGGCAGCTTCTGGCGGCAGATGGGCTCAAGGCCGGTTAACGGCGGCCGATATAGATGCCACTCGCGGCCAATATCGGCTACGAACAAGCATAGCAGTTCGGCCGCGTGGTACGAAGCGCACGGACGCCGGATCCATCGCCGGACCACGAGGCGGGATCGGGCGGCAGCCCGTTGCAACGCGCTGTTCTCGAAGCCAGGCGCTGCACCGGGGAAAGGGATTGCAAGTACTATGGCATCGGCCCCTCCATCGCTGCTGCTGATCGATAGCGCCGAGACCCGCGGCGGGGAGCTGTTGCGCGGATTGACACGGGAAGGTTATGCGGTTACTCCGGCTGCCGATCAGGCGTCGGTCGAAGCGCTGCTGGCAGTGGAGCAGTACGACCTGGTGTTGTTGGATCCGTTGCTGCCCGAGGCCGACGGCTACCGGATTCTGGGCGCACTGCGCGCCAATCCCGCCTCGGCGGATGTGCCGGTGATCGTGGTGAGCGCGGCCGGTGACCGCGACAACGTTTGGCGATGCGCCCACCTGGGTGTCGAAGACTATATCCTCAAGCCCTACGATCTTCTGGCGGTCAAGACCCGGATTTGGCGCTGCCTGGAGAATCGGCGCCTGCGTCGCCGGTTGGGCGCGGTGGATCCAGACGCCCGGGCGGGCGACAGCCGCGTGCTGATCGTGGACGACAACCGCTTGAACCGAAAGGTGTTGTCCATGCACTTGTCGCACATGGGATACCGGGTCGACAGCGTCGCCAGCGGCCCCGAGACGCTGGAATGGCTGCAAAGCGAGCACGCCGACCTGCTGGCCCTCGATATCATGATGCCGGAAATGGACGGATTCGAACTGTTGGGGCAAATCCGCAGCGCCGAGCAGTACGGCGAGCCTGCGGTGGTCATGATTTCCGCCGTCGATGACGTCGCAGCCATCGAACGCTGCATGCAGTTGGGTGCCGACGACTATATCACCAAGCCGTTCCAGGCTGCGGAACTCGCCATGCGGTTGCCGTCATGCCTGGAGTTGCGGCGGCTGCAGGATCGGGAAGCCGCGCGTGAACGTCGCCTGCAGGAGTTGGCGGAGTTGGGGCGTTCCATCGGCAGGAAAATGTCAAGCGGCGGCAGTGGGAATTCGGTCAAGTGAGTTGCCACTGCAGTAAGGCCACCGGAAAACTCGTCAGTATCTTCGCCATTTCCAACGTCCCGTTACTGCCTATGGCGATGGTCTCGCCGGTCAATACGTTGTAGCAGTATCCCCGCATCCATTCGGGCAGCCCCAGGTGCGTGTCGCCCCAGACGTCCGCTCCCAGCGGCGGTTCCACGGCCCCATCGGTGAGGTTCATACACCAGCGCGGCGCCGCCACCAGTGCCGCATGGTCGTCCCGGCGCCGGATGAAGGCGCAGACGTGTTCCGATCTGGCTCCGTCGGCCGTAACCGGGAGATAGTCACCGGCCGTAAACAGTTCCGGGTGGGCCTTGCGCAAGGCCAGCCCCTTCCAGGCGAGGTAGAGCTTGGCGCGCCCGTCGGCAAGACGATTGAGCAGGCCGCGCACGGCGGGAGCCAGCGGAACCGCCGCACCAAGCTGCTGCTGCAGCTCCTGCAGCACACGCTGGCGCCGGGCATAATCCACGGAGCGGCGGTTATCCGGATCGACCAGAGTGAAACGCCAAAGCTCGCTGCCCTGATACAGATCCGGGACCCCGGGTGAGGTCAGTTTGAGCGCCAGCTGGGAAAGGGAATTGAGCATGCCGAACCAGGCGACCTGCTGCTGGAACGCCACGAAATCATCCAGGAACCGGTTGCGGTGCAGCCGTCCCAGGGTTGCGCCGACGAATGCGCGCGTCGCATCCTCGTAGGCTTCATCGGGTGTGATCCACGAGGTATGGATCTTGGCCTCGCGCAGTGCCTTGAGCATGTAGTCGTCGATACGCTGGCGCAGCTGTGCGAGGCCGGCTTCGGTCGGCGGGTCCAGGGGCCAGAGTCCCAGCAGCGTTTGGTAGAAGAGATATTCGTCATTGCGCGACGGGGCCGTCCGTCCATCCAGATTGCGGCGGCGGGTGCGGTTCAACCGGCTCCAGCGCGCCAGATGGCGGCGCCAGAGGTCCGGCATTTCGCTCAACACGTTGAGACGGGCGCGCACGTCTTCGCCGCGCTTGCTGTCGTGGGTGGAGGTGCTGAGCATGGCCAGCGGCCAGCGGCGGGCCCGCTCGCTGTTGATGTAGTGGAAGGCCTGCAGTGAAACGCCGAACGTATCGGGGTCGCCGCCCACCTCGTTGAGGGAGACCAGACGGTTGTAACGATAGAACGCCGTGTCTTCGAGCCCCTTGGCCATCACCGGCGACGTGTACTGCTGAAAACTGCCTGCAAACTGAACCACTTTCGCGCAGAGTTCGGCTGGGTATTCATCGAGGTTCTCCAGACTGAGAATGCGGTGGATGAAGTCAAACGTGAAACGATCCGCGGCGGGGCTGCGTTTGCGAGCCTGGGCCAGCGCCCAACGGATGTAGTCGCGGTCCACGGCGCTGCCGTCGCGCGGGCTGACATAAGTGCGATACACGGGAAAGCACGCCACCACTTCGGTCAGGGCATTGCGCAGACCCATGAGGGTGAAATCGCGGGTGTGGCGGTCGGCCTGGGCGATGGCGTTGAGCAGATTGGCCAGCACCGACAGCTCGCCGGACAGCTGGGTGCGCATGATCAGCTTCTTGCAGTGATAGATGATTTCCTCGAACGGTGCCCGGTTTCCGGTGAAACGGGCGTAAAGCGCGGTCAGAGCGCGCTGGCCGGCGGGGTCGACAAACAGACCGTTAACGGCGTGGGAGAAGTCGTAGCCGGTAGTTCCCGACACCGGCCAGGTTTCAGGGAGGCGTTCGTGGGTCGCCAGAATCTTCTCCACCACGACGTAGGTCTCGCTCGGTTTGCCGGCGGCCTCTGCCGGGGCGTCGGCGAGCAGCGCCTGCAAGTCCACCAGATATTGTCGCGGGTCGTACAGGCCGTCGGGATGGTCGACGCGCAGCCCGTCGACCTGGCCTTCGCGCACCAGACGGGCGATCAGGCCATGGGTGGCGCGCAGGGCCTGCGGGTTCTCCATGCGCAGGGCCGCGAGCTCGTTGATGTCGAAAAAGCGCCGGTAGTTGATCTCATCGCGCGCCACCTGCCAGTAGGACAGGCGGTAGGCTTGTTGCTCGAGCAACCAGTGCAGGTCATCGAAGCTCGCCGGGTCGCCGGCGGCACCGTTGACGGCGGCCACACGCCGGCGGATATGCTCGGCCACTCCGTGGACCGTGTCCGCCAACTGGGCCAGACGCTGCTTGTATTCGCCGGCGGCTGTCGGGCGTGCGTCGTGGCCTGGTGCCCGGGAGGGGAGCTTTGTCAGTGCGTCGGTCAGGCGTTGGAATTCCTCCTTCGCGTGGTGTGGCATCGTGTCGGCGGATGCGCTGTCAGGCAGCCGGCTCAGGATCACCGGATAGGTGGCCGGATCGATGGGAAACCGGTGCTCATGATAATAAACGCTGAATTCGCCGCAGTCCGGGTCGAAACGCAGCTTCAGGTCGGCGGCTTCCAGGACCTTGCCGTAGTGGTCGCCCAGGAACGGCAGCAGCACCTTGCCCGTCAGTTCCGGCTTTTCCGGTTTCCAGTCGATGTCGAAGTAGGCCGCGAAGGGCGACGCCTGGCCGTGTTCGAGAACGCTCAGCCACCATTGGTTGTCGTCACCGCCCACCCCCATGTGGTTGGGCACGATATCGAGTATCTGTCCCATTCCATGGCGGTGCAGGGCCTCGATCATTGCCCGATAGGATTCGGCGTCGCCAATTTCCGGGTTCAACGCTCCGTGGTCGACGATGTCGTAACCATGCAGGCTGCCGGTACGCGCTTTCAGGTATGGAGAGGCGTAGATGTGGCTGATGCCGAGGGCGTGAAGGTAGGGGATCAGCGCCGTGGCGTCGGCAAAGGTGAAGTCCCGGTTGAACTGCAACCGGTAGGTGCAGCGCAGTTCCGGGCGATCCTTCATGTGCCCGGGCCGGGTGCTGCCAACAGCCACATTGCCGACCACGGCGGCATCGACACGCCGGCGCCCGGCGGCGGGATTGAGTCCGGCTCGGCGACCAGGACGCGGCCCGCTGGCGCCTCGCCGGTGTCAACGGCCTCGGGACCTAGGTTGGCAACCAACGTCAGGCACCCTTCGGGATCTATTGGCCAGTCCACGCGAAGGCCGCTGCCGGCGTGGGTGCTCCACTGCGCCTCCCCGCACCGAAGCACGGGCAACAGCGGTACAATCGACTGGCGGCGGATCTGCAACAGGCGTTGGTGGAACCGCAGCCATTCGGCATGGGATGTTTGGTCCAGTTCGCTCCAGTCGAGCCGGGCCGCCTTGAAGGTGGTGGTGGCATTGGGGTCGGGTATCCGCTGTAGTGCGTCAGGGTCACTGAACTCGGGAAAGCGGGTAAATTCCCGTCGCCGGCCTTCGGTGACTTGGTCGGCCAGGTCCGGGCCGAAATCACAGAAAAAGGGAAACGGGCTGGCAGCCGCCCATTCCTGGCCCATGAACAGCAGCGGCGGCGCCGGCGCCAGCAACAGTACTGCGGTCGCCGCACGTACCGCCCGGCCGTCGGTCAGTCGGGTGATCCGCTCGCCGAAGGCGCGGTTGCCGATCTGGTCGTGATTCTGGAGAAAGCTGACGAAGGCCGACGCCGGCAGGTGCGCGCTCGGCTCGCCGCGCGCCTGGTGATCCCGGTAGGCGGAAGCTTCCCCCTGGTAGGCGAACCCTTCGGCAAGGCAGCGGCCCAGGTGGCGTAAGGGTGCATCGGCGTAGTCCATGTAGTAGCCGCGTTGTTCCCCGGTCAGCAGCACGTGCAGTGCATGGTGTATGTCGTCGTTCCACTGCGCGGTATACCAGCGTGCGTCGCCGTTGGGCTGGCGCGCCAGGAAATGGGCGGCATTGTGATCGTTTTCCAACACCAGATGCACCCGTCGTTCCCGGCGCAGATTGCGCTGCACCGCTTCGGCGATGGCCGTGACGATGTCCGGCTGCGAGTCGTCGGCGATGGCGTGCACCGCGTCCAGGCGCAAACCGTCGATGTTGAACTCCTCCAGCCAGTACAACGCATTGTGGATGAAGAACTGGCGGACCCAGGTGCTGTCGTCCCCGTCGAAATTGATGGCGGCGCCCCAGGGAGTATGATGGCGCTGGCTGAAGAACGCTTCGGCATAGGTGTGCAGATAATTGCCTTCGGGGCCGAAATGGTTGTACACCACGTCCAGGAACACCATCAGTCCGCGCCGGTGGGCCGCCTGCACGAATCGCTTGAGGTCCTCCGGCGTGCCGTATCGGCGTGCCGGCGCGAAGGGCAGCACGCCGTCATATCCCCAGTTGCGGCTTCCCGGAAATTCCGCAACGGGCATCAGCTCAATGGCAGTGGCGCCCAGGTCCGCGAGATGATCGAGGCGGTCGACTGCCGCGCCAAACGTGCCCTCGGGGGTGAACGTGCCCACATGCAGTTCGTAGACAACGGCACCTTCCCACGGAGGTGTCTGCCACTGGCCGTCGGTCCAGAGCCACGCCTGCGGGTCGATGACTTGGCTGTGCCCGTGCACGCCGGTGGGCTGGGAGCGGGCGGCGGGGTCGGGCACCTGGAGGCCATTGACCTGGAAGCGGTAGTACGAGCCGACGCTGGCCAGCTCCGTTACCAACCCGAACCAGCCTTCCGGCTCGGCTGCCATGGCGACCGTGGCCTCGCTGGCGCCGACCCCGATGCACACGTCGACCTCGCTGGCTCCCGGGGCCCAAAGCCGGAAGCGAATGCGTCCGTCGGCGAGAATCTCGGTGCCGAACGGCATGCGGTGCCGGCGCCGGGTCACGACGCCTCCGTGGTTTCACCGCGGTCGGACTGGATCAGCATCACCAGCGAGCGCCCGTTCAGCTCGTATACACCGCCGGCCAGGTGCTCGCCGGGGTCGCCCAGTCCGCGGGGGTGGGTGGTATCGAGGATCACCTGCCACGACGGCCGTCCGGAGAACGAGGGAATGTGGAAACGCACCGGTTCGTGATAGGCGTTGAGCAGCAGCAGGAAATTATCGTCCAGCAGCTGCCGTCCGCGGGCGTCGTACTCGTCAAGGACCTCGCCGCAGTAGTAAACGCCGAGACACCAGGCCTGCTCGTGGTTCCAGGTGGCATCGGTCATTTCGTTGCCGGACGGGTGCAGCCAGGTGATGTCCTTGACGTGGTTGCCCTTGATGGGCCGTCCCTGAAAGAAGTTGCGGCGCCGGAACACCGGATGGGCGCGCCGCAGCTGAATCAGCCTCGAGACGAAAGCCATCAGGTCCCGCTGCTCGGCGCCGAGATTCCAGTTCACCCAGCTGAGCTTGTTGTCCTGGCAGTAGGCATTGTTGTTGCCGCGCTGGGTGCGGCCCATTTCATCGCCCGCAAGCAGCATGGGAATGCCCTGGGACAGTAGCAGAGTGGCGAGAAAATTCCGCTTGCGTTGTTCGCGCAACGCACGAAGCTCGGGATCGTCGGTGGGTCCTTCGACCCCGCTGTTCCAGCTCAGATTGTTGTTTTCGCCGTCGCGATTCTGTTCCTGGTTTGCATCGTTGTGTTTGCGGTTGTAACTGGTCAGGTCGTGCAGGGTGAAGCCGTCGTGGGCGGTAATGAAGTTAACGCTGGCGAACGGCTGCCGCCCGCCGTGCTCATACAGATCACTCGAGCCGGTCAACCGGTAGGCCAGTTCGCCGATGAGCCCGCCGTCGCCCTTCCAGTAGGCACGAACCGCGTCACGGTATTTGCCGTTCCACTCCATCCAGCCGACCGGAAAGTTCCCAACCTGATAGCCGCCTTCGCCGAGATCCCAGGGTTCGGCGATCAGCTTCACCTGGGAGAGGATCGGATCCTGATGGATGATGTCGAAGAACGCGCCCAGACGGTCGACTTCGTGGAGCTCGCGCGCCAACGCCGAGGCCAGGTCGAAGCGGAAGCCGTCGACGTGCATTTCCTGCACCCAGTAGCGCAGGCTGTCCATGATCAGCTGCAGCACTTTGGGGTGCATCATGTTCAAGGTATTGCCGCAGCCGGTGTAGTCCTGATAAAAACGCGGGTCGTCGGGCACCAGGCGGTAGTAGGCGGCGTTGTCGATGCCGCGGAACGACAGGGTCGGTCCCAGATGGTTGCCCTCGGCGGTGTGGTTGTAGACCACGTCGAGGATGACCTCGATGCCGGCCGAGTGCAGCGTCTTGACCATGGTCTTGAATTCGCTGATCACGCCGGTGGCCGAATAGCGCAGGTCGGGGGCGAAGAAGCCGATGGAGTTGTAACCCCAGTAGTTGTGCAGGCCCTTTTCGGTCAGGTGGCGGTCGTCGACGAAGGCGTGCACCGGCAACAGCTCGACGGCGTTCACGCCCAGGGTTCGCAAGTGGTCGATCACCGGCTCGGTCGCGAGCCCGGCGTAGGTGCCGCGAAGCGCAGGCGGCACGTCGGGGTGGCGGTTGGTGAAGCCCTTGACGTGCAGCTCGTAGATGATGGTTTCATGCGCCGGAATGCGCGGCGGGCGGTCATCGCCCCAAGTGAAGGCCGGGTCGATCACGCGCGATTTGGGCATGCCGGGGGCGCTGTTGCGCCGATCCATGGATAGATCCCCCTTCTTGTGGTCTACGCGGTAACCGAACTGGATGTCACTCCAGCGAAGGGTGCCATCAACGGCCTTGGTGTAGGGATCGAGCAGCAGCTTGTTGGGGTTGAATCGGTGACCGAGCTGCGGCTGGTAGGGCCCATACACCCGGTAGCCGTAAAGCAGTCCCGGGCGCGCCTCGGGCAGGTAGCAGTGCCATACCTGGTCGGTCTGCTCCGGCATCGGGATGCGTTCCAGCTCGCGTTTGCCGCGCGCATCGAACAGGCACAACTCCACGTGTTCGGCGTTTTCGGAAAACAGGGCGAAATTGACGCCTTCGCCGTCCCAGGTGGCGCCCAGCGGATAGGGGTCGCCGGTCCAGACAGCCGATTTCTTGTGCTCCATAGTATCTCTCGACAGATTATGCCGAATCCGGCACGCCGCAGCGCTTTGTGGTTACGGTCGGGAACACGGGCGCAGGGCGGCAGGAAGTCGGCGGACTTATCCCAATTCGATTCGATCCCTGGCGCCGTGCAGCAGCCCGACCATGAGCGTCATATACTCGCGCAGCTGGCGCGTAACAAGGAAGTTGTCACGAACGAAATCCCTGGCTTTGGTACCCATTTCACCCACCAGTTCCGGCTGGTGCAGCAGGTAGCGCGTGCGCAGCGCCGCCCCCTCGGGCGTGTTGACCAGAAACCCGGTATGGTGGTCCACCACCTGCAGGCGGATGCCGCCGACGTCGCCGCCGATGACCGGTTTGCCTTTCCACATGGCCTCGGTGACAGTCAACCCGAACCCCTCACGCAGGGACTTCTGTATCACAATGTCGGCGGCCCGTTGCAGGGCGTTGATGGTGCGATGAGCGTCGGGCGGCAGCTGCAGCACATGCACGTCCGGGCTTTCGGCCGCGGCGGCGTGCACCTCCTGCAACACCGTCTCGCCTTCGGGGTCGTCGGTGGCACCGCCGCCGGCGAGCACCAACTGCAGGGCCGGAACGAATCGCCGGGTCATCTGGAATGCGCGAATCACGCCGACCGGGTCCTTGAAGCGGTCAAAACGCGACACCTGGACGATCAACGGCCGCTCCGGGTCGATGCCGAAGCGGTTGAACACGGCCTGGACCTCCTCATCCGGCAACTCCATGTTCTTCTCGCTCAGGGGATCGATGCTCGGCGGAATGATGTATTCCCGATGCGGCAGCGCCTGGGCGAACGTGGCGAGCGAGAACACGCTGGCATCGTAGCCGGCGACGAAGTTGCGCAGATACTTCCATACCGGACGGTAGGGGTGGCTCGCGTCGATATGGCAGCGCCAGATCCACTTGCCCCGCCGCTGGTCGCATAAACTCAGCAGCGCCGCCGGTTGCGGGTCGTGGATGACCACGAAGTCGGCATCCTGCAGCATCGGACGCAGGCGTTCGGCGTTGTCGGCGTTGGTCTGCTCATACACCCGGAGCAGACTGTCGCTGATCGGCGCGCGGTTGCCCTGCAGCGCGTTGTGCATGCTTTTCGTGCAGTCATAGAACTCGGCGGTACCGGTCACCACTTCCCACTGGGTATCGATGCCGAGCTCATTCATGAGCGGCACCAGTTTGGTGAGGATTTCCGCCACGCCACCCCCGACGCGGGTGGAGTTGACATGCACCACGCGCTTTTGCCGCAGCGGTTCCGCGAGCTGGCGCAGATGGTCAATGACGTCCGCGCCGGCAACCTCGGCGTATTCGTCGAGCATGGTCATCAAGCGTTCTCCGGAAAGCAGTCGCTGAACGCCGCGGCGATCTGCTCCCTCAGCTCGGCCAGGTTGCCGAAATAGGGATCGATGGCGCCAAGCCGTTCCAGCAGTGACGTGTACCGGCCGTCCAACGATGCCAACCAGGCGCTGAAATCGTTGCGGCCGCCGTCCATGCGCCGGCGCGCGTCGATGAAGTGATAGAAAATGCTGCTGGTGGACAGGTGGCGGACCAGTTCCGCCAGTTCCCGCGGGTGGTCGAGCCGCCTGTGGGTGTCGAACACCACGATCTGGGAGTGGATGAATTCGAACGCCGGCACGGCCCGGTTCCATGCGAGGGTTTCGCTCTCGTCCAGACGCTCTTCGACGATGTCCACCACCTCCCTGCGCAGCGCCTCCAGCTCATGAAAATCGGTGGGGTCGATCACGGCCAGGCGTTCGGCCAGTGGCGCGTCGTGCAGGCCGTGGCGGGCCCAGGAGGCGAAATCATTG
The DNA here is from genome assembly GCA_037385045.1 of Gammaproteobacteria bacterium. Lineage (GTDB taxonomy): Bacteria > Pseudomonadota > Gammaproteobacteria > JASBUN01 > JASBUN01 > JARRNJ01. Next base: position 21,712 of record JARRNJ010000028.1, read on the forward strand.
TTGTATTCGCGCTCCTCGAAGCGGGCCTGGAGCAAGCCGCCCCAGAAATGGTAATAAATGCATCCCGGATCAACCATCTGCAGCCCGTCACGCAACTCCGGCAGGGTCGAGGCCTTCTTGCCGGTGGCGATGGCGATCAGGGCGCAGTCCTTGACTGCAAATTGGTTACCATTGGCCTTGTCGGCGCCCGATTCAACCGCTGGCATAGGCACTCTCCGCTGGGGACGTATCTTCCGGATTTGAGTCGCCGGCAATGCCCGGAATTTCCGCCGGACGCTACGGACCGGACTCGGCCCGTATCTTCAGTCTAGACACTGGTCCGGCGTTCGCATGGGCTTCGGCGAGGCACTGGAGTGGCCGCCCGGCAATGCGGGCATGCCGGGTTGGGGGTGGGGTCTCGAATTCGCCCTACAACGCCGGGACGGGCCGGTCGCCCGCTCGCCGTTGATCAAACAATGGCGCGAAATCTGCATGACTGCGGGGAGCAACGATTGCCGGCGTCAAGTTGTTGACAATGCTGGTGGAAACGACAGCGAGTTCCTTGAGCACCATGAAGGCTAGGCGAATTTACGGATGGCTGGTGGCGTCCTGTTTGTGGGTCATGCCGCCGGCGGCCTTTGCGCAGCAGCGGATCGTCGGGATTGACGCCAATTGGAACGGGGCGGTGATCGAACTGGATGGACCGGTCCATTACCATGCCTTTTCCATGCGTCACCCCGACCGGCTGGTGCTGGACATCGACAACGCCCGTCTGCGACAGGGACTGCTGTCGGTTGACGCTGTGACCGGTCCCCTGTTGCGGATCCGCAGCGCCCCGCGGCATCAAACCGACCAGCGTGTGGTTTTCGATCTGCGGCGGGCCGTGCATGCCCGGCTCGACAGCTACGACGACCGCCATGGCAAGTATTACATTGCGGTGCGATTCGACGATGACGACGAGGGCCCTGCCGCCGGACCGCAGGGCACGCATCCGGTGAGGGATGCCGCCGCTGAGCCGTCTTGTGCCAATCCCGGACGACCGGGCCAGTTCGTGGTGGCGATCGATGCCGGGCACGGTGGCCGGGATACGGGCGCCATCGGCGTCGGCGGGGCGCGCGAAAAGGACATCGCCCTGCAGATCGCCTATCGCCTGCGGCAGGTGTTGCGCGACATGCCGGGCATTCATCCCGTGCTCACACGTGCCGGCGATACGTATATCCCGCTCAGAGAACGGTACCGTCGTGCGCAGGCCTGCGCGGCAGGCCTCCTGGTTTCGGTTCATACCGACTCCCTGCCCCATACGACGATCCGCGGTGCGTCGGTGTATGTGTATCCCCACTACGGCGCGGCGCCCGGACTGATGGCGGTGTCGGCCACGGGTGTCGACGGCGAGTCGGCGCTGATCGCGGCAGAGCGCAAGGCGCCCAGTTACGTAGCCGCATCGCTGATTCTGCACCGGCTGGGCGCCGCCACCGACTTGCTGCGCAGCAAGGTGCTGCGGCGGCATTTCACGGTGCTGTCGTCGAATATTCCGTCGGTGCTGGTGGAAACCGGCTTCATTTCCGATGCGCAGGATGAGGCGGAGCTGACCGAGTCCCGTCATCAGCAGCAGTTGGCCGACGCGATCGCCGCCGGTGTACGCCAATATGTGGACGCCTATCGCCGTCGGGACCAAGTGCCCCGTCGTATCATTCACATCGCAGGCACCGGCGGCAGCCTGCGCGCACTGGCGCGGCGTTACGCGGTGAGCATGGATGCGTTGAGGACAGCCAATCCCCGTCTGCCGTCTGCGCTGCGGGCGGGTGACGTCATGCACATTCCACTGGCGGCGGTACAAATGAACTGAGCGTTCGACAGCGGCCGCGACAAAGATTCAGTTTATTACGACGTTCTAATATTGCTGCCACCATTTCCGCTCGGACCTTTGGCTATACTATATTGGACTGCGGCAATTCCCCCGGCACGAGGGGAAATCACCGTCACTCCACATATAGCGCGGGCCGTCGTACATTCCTTTGGAATCGTTTCAACACAAGCTTCAGAAATTCGACCCCGGGATCGTCTGGCTCGACGGCAACAACCGCGTCGTCGCCATGAACGGGGTCGCCAGCCGCGTGCTTAGTGCCAACGTCGGCGAAGTTATCGGCACTGAAATCGTGCAACTGCATCCGGAGAAGAGCCGGGATAAGGTGCAGTTCGTGCTGGCCTCCTCAGGCTGTCCGGTGGAATCCCCGCCGCCCATGACCATGATGATCAACATCCCCGACCGGGTGTTGCTGATAAAAGTCTCCAAGATGTGGGGCGACGGCGGCATTACCGGCACCTGCATGGTGTTCTATGACCTGACCGACGTCACTACGAGCCCCATCGACGAGCACAGCAAACCGGCGCGGCTGCGCCAGCTGCTGAAGCTGCCCGTATTCCGCAAGGACAAGGTGGTGCTGCTCGATCTGGATGAGGTGGTGCACTTCAAGGCTGACGGGCATTACACGGGCGTGTTCACTGAACGGGAACGTTACTTGTGCAACCTGTCGCTCTCCGACCTCGAGACCCGTCTGGACGAAACCAAGTTCGTGCGCGTGCACCGCAGCCACATGATCAACCTGCAGTTCGCGTTCGCCTTCGAAAAAGTCGACGACCAGTGCTCCATCGTCATGATGGGCGATGACGAAGTGCACATTCCGGTCAGCCGCAGCAATGTGCACAGACTCAAGCTGATGTTTGGTCTGGCAACTTAGCGGACACTAGCCCGTGGCGAGTGGCGCGGTCGCGAGGGCTTCCCTCGCCACTGCCCACTAATGAACGCAGAGTGGACTGGCGCGGCGCATGCAGCGCGCCAAAGCAGCGCCGACGTCTCTTCGCGCCTCGGGCCTTGACCGACCCAGGATGGCCTCACAACGAAACGGCGGACGTGGGGCGTGCTGCGCCAGCCGCACCGCAGCCCAATACGCGGATGTGGCCGTCTTGTGTATTCGGAACCTCGCCCCCTCCGACGGCTCGCGGCGGCAACTGTCCAGTGTACCTCTGCGCAAACTGCCTGCCGAAAGATGATACCCAGCGCGGTCTTCCTTCCGGCTGTCCAATGCTGCTGATCGCACACGCCGCCGGCGGCTGCGGCCGCCGCCATTAGCACTCGCCGATATGCTAATGCGCGCACGTTGGTGACCGTTCCGGGGCGCCAGCCATTTAGGCGCGCCGGCTGCCATCCATGTGCCGATACCGGACCTTGGTGAACTGCCGGTTGAGGCACGCGGGCGCGTTCACTATACCAACAGACCACATCGCAACGGCACGCGCTGCGGGCGACTGCCGGTACGACAAGGCGGACAAGGGGGCATGAAGCAATGATAACGGGAACGTTCGATTACCATTCGCCGTCGAGCCTGGAGGAGGCGGTGCGCCTGCTCGGACAGTACGGTGACGAGGCCAAGGTGCTGGCGGGCGGCCACAGCCTGCTACCCATGATGAAACTGCGTTTCGCGGAACCCGGGCACCTGATCGATCTCAACCAGGTGGCGGAGCTGCGCGGCGTGCGCGAAGAGGGCGGCACCATCCGCATCGGCGCCATGACCACCGAGCACGAGCTGATCGCCTCCGATCTGCTGCGCGAGAAGTGTCCGCTGGTGGTGGAGGCAGCCGCCTGGATCGCCGATCCACAGGTGCGCTATTGCGGCACCATCGGCGGCGACATCGCGCACGGTGATCCGGGGAACGACCATCCGGCGGTGATGTTGGCGCTGGGTGCATCATTTGTAGTGCGCGGCGGTGACGGCGAGCATGTCCTGCCCGCCGACGGGTTCTTCCTCGGCACTTATTACACGCAGCTGGAAGCGGATCAAATCCTCACCGAAATCCGCATCCCGGTGGTCGCCGCCGGCGGCGGCCACGCCTACTGCAAGCTCAAGCGCAAGACCGGCGACTTCGCCACTGCCGCAGCCGCCGTGCAGCTGGAGATGGCCGGCGGGAAGTGCGTCAAGGCGGGAATCGGGCTCACCAACGTTGGTCCCACGGCTTTGAGAGCCGCCGATGCCGAGGCGGTGCTGCAGGGCCAGAAGATCGATGACACGCTGATCGAGCAGGCGGCGCAGAAAGCCATGGACATCTGCGATCCGGCCGAGGATCTGCGCGGCGACCGTGACTACCGGATTCACATGGCGGGCGAGATGACGCGACGGGCGATCCGTCTGGCGATGGAACGGGCGAAGGGGAACTGATCATGGCGAAACAGCACATTTCTTTCACATTGAACGGCCAGACGGTGGAGACGCTGGTGGAGCCGCGCGAGTTGTTGATTCACGTCCTGCGCGAACAATTGGGCCAGACCGGCAGTCACATCGGCTGCGAAACCAGTCACTGCGGCGCCTGTACCGTGGATTTCAACGGCCGGTCCGTGAAGTCCTGCACAGTGCTGGCGGTGCAGGCCAACGGCGGCGAAGTGATGACGGTGGAGGGTCTGGCCACCAACGGCAGCCTGCATCCGCTGCAGGAGGGCTTCATGCAGGAGCACGGTCTGCAGTGCGGCTACTGCACGCCGGGCATGCTGATGCGCGCCTACCGGTTCCTGCAGGAAAATCCCAGTCCGTCCGACGACGAGATCCGCACGGGGATGTCAGGAAATCTGTGCCGCTGCACCGGTTACCA
>JARRNJ010000029.1:0-25504 GCA_037385045.1 Gammaproteobacteria bacterium
TGGTTCGGCAAGGCACCTCCGGATCTGACCCTGGCGTCACGCAACCGCGGTGTAGACTGGCTGTATACTTACCTGCGCAGCTTCTATCTGGATCCTTCGCGTCCGACAGGCGTCAACAACGTTGTGTTCCCCAAGGTCGGCATGCCGGACGTGTTGTGGCAGCTGCAGGGCTTCCAGAAGGCCAAGTTCAAGGAAGTGGACGCCAACGGCACCAAGGCGGAAGTGTTCGAGGGCTTCGAGCCGGCCACCAAGGGCACCATGACGCCGGACCAGTTCGATCAGACGGTACGCGACCTGGTGACCTTCCTGGCCTACGTCGGAGAACCGGGCAAACAGCAACTGCACCGCACCGGCGTGTGGGTCATTTTGTTCCTGATCATCTTCACGGCCATCGCCTACGCGCTGAAGAGGGAATACTGGAAGGACGTTCACTAGTAAGGTCGGCGCCGCGGCGCCCAGCCGGTGCGTTGCCGCCTTGGGCGGCGAACGCACCCTACGGCAAAGCGTCGTACACGACGGGTCGAGCGAGTCGGTAGGGTGCGCCGGCCGCAGGCGGTGCACCGATCTGCGGCTCGGCGTGCGCCGCAGGTGTGAGATCGGCGTGACACCCCCCGCTGGAGGGTCCGGTGAGGTATAATGCGCCCTTACTGTTGCTGATAGATTTCCGGAGTCTCCCCGATGGCGCTGATTGCCAACCGACGTTCCGTAATGACGCTGTTCTCGTCGCCCACTGATCCATATTGCCACCGGACCCGGATTGTATTGGCCGAAAAGGGCATCACCTACGAGATCGCCAACGTCGAACCCGACAAACTTCCGGAAGATCTGGTCGATCTGAATCCCTACAATTCCGTGCCCACGCTGGTGGATCGCGAGTTGGTGCTGTATGACGCCCGCGTCATCGTCGAGTACCTCGACGAGCGTTTCCCGCATCCGCCGCTGATGCCGGTGGATCCCGTCTCCCGCGCCAAGGCGCGCCTGGCGCTGTATCGAATTGACGTGGATTGGTACAGTCAGGTCGACGAGCTGGAATCCGGGGATGAGAAGCGCGCGGCCAAAGCGCGAAAGATACTGCGCGACAGCCTTACCGCAGGGGCCGAGGTGTTTGCGGCCATGCCGTTCTTTCTCAGCGACGAACTATCCTTGGTCGATTGCGCGATCTTGCCGTTGCTGTGGCGGCTGCCCCAGTACGGGGTCGAGCTGCCTACGCAGGCCAAGGCCGTTGAAGATTACGCCCGGCGTTTGTTCAAACGCGAATCCTTTCAGGCCAGCCTGTCGGAAGCCGAGCGCGAGATGCGCTGAACATAGCCGGATCCCGGCTTCCCGAATCCCATCGCGTCCGGGGGAATGCCCGGCCCGGGCGTAGCCAGCGCTGGAGCTGCCCATGCCGATGACATCCAGTCGCCCCTACCTGATCCGTGCGCTGTACGAATGGATCGTCGACAATGACATGACCCCGTACCTGCTGGTCGATGCCACCGTGGCCGGCGCGCAGGTTCCCCTCCAGTACGTTCAGGACGGCAAAATCATCCTGAATGTTGCACCCCGCGCCGTGCGCGGCCTGGACCTCGCCAATGACTCTGTGCGGTTCCATGCCCGTTTCGGCGGTGTCGATACCGAGGTCTGGGTGCCGGTGCCGGCAGTGCTGGCCATTTACGCGCAGGAAAACGGCCAGGGGATGGTGTTCGCCACCGAAGGCGGCGACGAGCCGCCGCCGGAGCCACCCCCGGACAAGGGCGACGGCCGTCCGTCCCTGAAGGTCGTCAAGTAACCGTCCGCGTGCGGGCCGGGTCCCTTGCAGGCCCCGCCGCAGCTTCCATACTTGTGCCTGAAACCCGCCAACCGCGGCGCCAGCCAGTGGAGTGACGCCTTGATCCGGGTCATCGAAGACGACATCACCGGCCTGGCCGTGGACGCCATCGTCAACGCGGCCAATACCACCTTGCTGGGTGGCGGGGGCGTTGACGGCGCCATCCATCGTGCGGCCGGGCCCGGATTGAAACAGGCCTGCGCCCGATTGGGTGGCTGCGCGACCGGGGAAGCGCGCATTACGCCGGGATTCCGATTGCCGGCGAAATGGGTGATTCACACCGTGGGACCGGTGTGGCGTGGTGGCGGGCGCGGCGAGCCGGCGTTGCTCGCGGCGTGTTATCGCAACTCTATGGAACTGGCGCTGGCGCACGGGGTTCGGCGCATCGCCTTTCCCTCGATCAGCACCGGTGCCTACGGTTTTCCGAAGCAGCCGGCGGCCGAGATTGCCGTGTCGGCAATGCGCGACTACGAGCCGCGGTTCGAGGAAATCATCGCCTGCTGCTTCGGCGACGCAGACGCGGCCATTTACCGCGCCGTCCTGTCGGATTGAGCGCGGCAAGTGCGGCCGTCGGCTCACTCCTGTCCGGCCGGAGGCAGCATTTTGTCCGGGTTGAGGATGCCGTTGGGGTCGAACTGTTCCTTGATCCTGCGCATCAACTCCAGCGTCGCCGGCTCGATCTCCAGGCCGACGAAATCGCGCTTCTCCAGCCCCACCCCGTGCTCGCCGGACAGGGTGCCGCCGAGGGTCAGCACCAGGTTGAATACCCGGCGCAGGCACTGTTCCGCGCCGCGCATCTGGTCGGCGTCGTGCGGATCGACCAGCAGATTGACGTGAATGTTGCCGTTGCCGGCGTGGCCGAAATTGACGATGGTGATGCCGAATTCGCGGCTCAGGCCGTCGAGCCCCTCGATCAGCTCGGCCATGCGTGAGACGGGCACCACCACGTCCTCGTTGATTTTTTTCGGCGCGATACTGCGCAGGGCCGGGGACAGTGCTTTACGCGTCTGCCATAAGCGCTGCGCCGCCTCCTCGGAGTCGGCCGCCACCAGCGACAGCAGTCCCTCGCCGCTTGCGGCGTGTTCGACGGCGGCAACACTGCTGGCCAGGCAGTCGGGCTGCCCGTCGATTTCGATCATCAGCAGGGCGCCTGCGCCCTGGGGCAGGTCCGCATCGGAGTAGCTGCGGATCATCTCGATGGCTTTGGCGTCGATGAATTCCAGCGCACAGGGAGTCACCGGCTGAGCCATGATGCGCGACACCGCCGCCGCCGCGGCGCCGATGTTTGCGTAGACCGCCTGCAACAGGCGTTTGTCAGTGGGTAGCGGGGTGAGCTTGAGCGTCGCCTCGGTGATCACCGCCAGCGTACCTTCGGACCCGATGATCAGGCGCGTGAGGTCGTAGCCCACCACGCCCTTGGTGGTGTACACGCCGGTGCGAATTTCTTCGCCGGCGCCGGTGACCGCGCGCAGCCCGAGGGTATTGTCCCGGGGGGTTCCGTACTTGACCGCGCGCGGGCCGGCGGAGTTATAGGCCAAGTTGCCGCCGACGGTGCAGAAGGCGGCGCTGCTGGGGTCGGGCGGCCAAAAGAAACCGTGGTCCGCTGCTGCCGCCTGAATCTCCTGGTTGGTGACTCCCGGTTCGGTCACCAGGACCCGGTTGGCCGGATCGACCTTCACAATGCGATTCATGCGCTCCAGGGACAGCACCACGCCGCCGTGCAGCGGTACCGTCGCGCCGGTGGTGCCGGTGCCGCGCCCGCGCGCGATCAGCGGTACCCGGTGCTGACCGCACAGTGTCACCACGCGGACCACGTCGGTGTGGCTGGTGGCGTAAACCACCGCATCGGGCAGGGCATGGCGGCGGCTGTTGTCGTAGCCGTAGGGCCAGCGTTCGGCGGGATCAACGAGCACCCGCTCGGCGCCCAGCGCTTCGCTCAACTGCTCGATCAGGGCCGCCGGCACTGTTGCCGATGAGGTCTGGTCCGCCATCAGGAGTTTCGTCGCGGTGAGGACATCGGACCCGAGTGCCCGGCGGTGCGCCGGCTCAGTCGATGTACTCGAAAACCTTGACCACCCGCTGCACGCCGCCGACCTGGCGCACGCGGTTGACGACGGCGTCGGCCTCCGAGCGCCGCAGCAGGCCCATAAGGAACACAGTGCCGTTTTCGGTGACCACCTTGACCCGCGTGGGATCGAAATTCGGCAGCTTGACCCCGAACAGGCTGGTCTTCACCTTGGCCGTGATCCACGTGTCGCTGGTGCGCGAGCTGAGCGCACTGGGCGAGGCGATCACCACCTCGTCGTGAACCCGGCGCACGCGGGGGATCTGTTTCACCAAAGCCTCGGCGCGATCGCGCAGTTCCGGCGTAGGCGCCTCACCGGTCATCAGGACTACCTGATTGAAGCTGGTCACGCTGATGTGCGTCTTATCGTTGATCTCTTTGTCGGAGTGCAGGGCTTTGAGCGCCTTGAGCTCGATTCCTTCATCGTCGACGAAGCTGCCCGCGGTGCGGCGGTCGTGCGCGACATTGGCGGCCGTTGCGCCGCCGGCCAGGAAGAGTTCGGCGCATCCCTGCAACAGACCCATCAAACCGAGGCTCAGCAGCAGGACCAGGATTGCTCGCTTCATGGACAGGTTCTCCTTCGTAGGGACTGCACGGACCGCCGGTACTCCCGCATGGTAAGGCGTTTCCGCAGCCGTGGGGGGTCGGAAACATCGGCACATTCAGCACCACGTCAACGGCTGAGACGCGGCCCGAGCGCCGATTCAGGGCGTCATTTAGCCACAGCGCGCCGCGCGGCACAAATGTCCCGGGGTCCGCGCTGGGGTCGGGCGCTTCAGGCCCACCCGGTCGGAGCGGACCGTTTCACGCCTGGAATGCATCCTGGATCCAGTGGACGTCCGGCCTGCCGTCGGGGCTGTCGCCGATTGACACCACATCGAATCGGCAGGCCGTATCGCTGCGACCGGTTGCCTGGAGAAAATGCAGGGCGGCGGTCACGAGCTTGGCCTGCTTGCGCCGTCCCACGGTTTCCTCCGCGCTGCCATAGCGGTCGCTGCGGCGGTAGCGCACCTCGACGAACACCAGCACGTCGCGGTCGCGCATGATCAGGTCCAGTTCGCCGCCTTTGCAGCGGTAATTGCGCGCCACCAGCCGCAATCCGCGGCGCCTCAACTGTTCGCACGCCCACGCTTCCGCGCTGCGGCCGCGCCGCAAATGGTCGTCCTTGGCCATGTCATCCTCGCTGCGCTCGGGGCGCAGATTGTATCCCTATCGACGGACTATTGGTCGGGTTGATCCGTCGGCGCGTCCGGCGCCGCTGGTGCCGGCGGTTGCTCAGCCGTTCCCGGGTTGCCGCTGCCGGCGTCCGGAGCCGCTGGACCCGCGTGTACCGCTGCAGGCGCCGTATCCTGCTGGATCACGGCAGGCAGGCCGTCGATGAAGCGCGCCCACTCCAGCGACCGGTGAATGCGGTTGTCGGCGCCCATATACAGGCTGCCGGTTTCTCCCGCCAGCCGTTCGTAGGGCTCCTGATGAAGCCACTGCAGGTACGGTATGACGTTGAAAGCGTCGATGCCGAAGGCATACAAGCGCGCGAAGCGTTCCAGATTCTGGGGCCACAGGGAGGCGATCTGCTGATGCAGCGGATCAAGGTCTCCCTTCTGTTCCAGGACCCACGGCATGTCGCAGAACACCAGCCCGTCCATGTCCTCGTCGTCGCGGGGATCGGGAGTTCCGGAATAGACGTGGGAGGTGGCGTAAACCGGCAGCCCGGCGGCGTGGTAGAAGCGCAGCTGCGGCACGATCAGTCGCGCTTGGCGCGGGAAACCCGCCACGAACACGAAATCCACGTCCTGGCGCCGGCGCGGCTGGAATTCGATGTCCTTGCCGGTGATGCGGCGCAACATATTGTAGCGGGCCCGGCTTTCGTCCAGGTTGAGCATGCGCCGGATGGGTTGGGAGAAATCGCTGTTGCTGACGTTGTAGCGCTCGGCATCCAGCACCTCGCCGCCGAGCTGTTGGAAGCGGGTGGAAAATGCATTGAGGAGCCGGTCGCCCCAGTCGCCCTCGGGCACCAGCGCTACCGCTCGTATCATCCCTTCGAGCGACGCCCGTTCGGCAACCTGGCGTGCCTCGTCTTCCGGCGCCAGGCTGAACTGATAGAAGTTCGCCGGCGGCGCCTTTGGCGATGCGGCAGCGCCGGCTTCGGCGGCTGCCTGGTCCGGATCGGGCGCGACGCCGGGCGTCGGCGCAGTGGAGCCCGCGCCTGGGTTCACCGCGGTGGCGTTGGCGGGCTGGTCATCGGTGAAATTCAGCGCCAGCACCGGCACCTGCAGCCGGTCGGCCTTGGCCAGGGTGGTGACGGCTGTTTTGTTCAGCGGTCCGACAATGAAATCCGCGCCGTTTCGCAGCGCCTCGCTGTAGAGGCTCCAGATATTGGCGTCGGGCGCTGCGGTGTCGTAGATACGCACCGAGGTGCGTCGTGCGTCACCGCCGTGGCTGTAGTAGGCGGCCAGGAAACCGTCGCGGATGGTGGCGGCGGCGTCGGCCAGGGAACCGCTCAGCGGCAGCAGCAGCGCGATGTGCTGTGGGCGCTGCTGGAACTGCCGGTGTTGCGCCAGGATCTGGCCCAGCAGCTGATCGGCGGGGTGGTCCGGATAGCGGGCCCGCCAGGACTCCAGATCCGACTGCAACTGTTCCGGATGCAGAGTGGCCTGCTTCATGATGTAGGCCAATTCCATCCAGCCGCTCAATACATCGGGCGGGGGCGCGGTGCGAAGCTGCTGCAGGGCGTTGGCCGACAGGCCGTTCAAGGTGCCCCAGATCGCACGCCGGTTCTGTTCGATGGCGCTCGGGTCCGACAGCAACGGATCCAGTTGCACCCGCGCCCGGGCGCTTTCCAGCAGGTTGCCGGCGGCCTGGAAGGCCTCGGCCCGCAGTTGCAGGTTCTGGCGCTGCAACGCCGGCGGGAACTGGTCGGACGGTTCCGGCAGCAATTGCAGCGCGCGCTCGGGCTGGTTTTCGGCCAGGGCCAGCTGCGCCTGCACCACTTGTTTGCGCGCCGTCCATACGGGCGCCAGGTTGCCGGTATCCACGGCGTCCAGAATCCGCTTGGCCTGGTCATTGCGCCCCGCGCGGATCCAGGCTGCCGCCGCATGCAGTTGCAGCTGTTGGAGTCGCGGCGCTCGGGCCGTTTGCGCCGCGTCCAGGTAGGCCTGGGCGGCGCCGGCGAAATCGCCCGACTGCTCCAGCTGCGTGGCTTTCGCGGGCAAGGTGGGCATGCCCGACGGGACACCGGCTTCGCGAACGGTGCCGCAGGCGCTGACCAGCACCGCCAGCAGAAGCGCCAGGACGGCGTTGCGCCAATAGCCTAGGTACCTGGGTTGCATAGTGTGGATATCCGGGGCACGATGTGCGAACCGTCTCTACCGGGCGTCATTGCCGGGCCAACCTGCGGTTGTTGAGGTGTCGCGAGCAACGGCTGATCAGTATCTTTGGTGGAAATTGCAGTGTCAATCGACCAGGGCACATTGTACGTCGTTGCGACGCCGATCGGTAATCTCGATGACATGAGTCCGCGCGCGGTCCGTATCCTGTCCTCGGTTGACCGCATCGCAGCTGAGGATACCCGCCACAGTCGGCCGTTGCTGCAGCACTTCGGGATCCATACGCCCATGTCGGCGCTGCACGAGCACAACGAGCGCGAACAGGCCCCGCGTTTGCTCACGGCGCTGGAGGGTGGCGAGTCCGTGGCCCTGATTTCGGATGCCGGTACGCCGCTGATCAGCGATCCCGGCTACCACTTGGTGCGGATGGCGCGGGCTCGCGGCATCGCGGTGGTGCCGGTACCCGGGCCCAGTGCGTTGATGGCGGCCCTGTCCGCGGCCGGCCTGCCCACCGATCGGTTCGTGTTCGAAGGTTTTCTGCCGTCCAAGGCGGCCGCGCGCCGGGGGCGGCTGCAGGCGCTGGCCCGGGAGACCCGCACCCTGGTGTTTTTTGAGTCACCGCACCGGATCAGTTCGGCGCTGGAGGACATGGTCGCCGTTTTCGGACCGCAGCGCCAGGCGGTGTTGGCGCGCGAGCTGACCAAGGCCTTCGAGACCGTTCGCGGCGACTCCCTGCAGCAGCTGGCGGACTGGGTGTGCGATGATGCCAACCAGCGCCGCGGCGAGCTGGTACTGCTGGTCCACGGGGCTGAGGAAGCGCCGGCCGACGGCCATCGCGAATCGGAGCGGGTGCTGGAGCTGCTGCTCGAAGAGCTGCCGGTTAAACAGGCGGCGTCCCTGGCGGCACGCATCACCGGCGCCGGTCGCAACGACCTGTACCGGCGGGCGCTCGAGTTGGCCGGCAAATAGCCTCCTGGCGCTTTTCGACTTCGAGTATAATCAGACCTGCGAGAGTCGGTCGGACAGCCGCTGCGCCGCTTGCCGGCGTGGAGGAAAGTCCGGGCTCCAACGGGCAAGGTGCCAGGTAACGCCTGGGAGGCGCCAGCCTACGGAAAGTGCCACAGAAAACATACCGCCTACGTCCGGGTTTGCCCGGACCGGCAAGGGTGAAAAGGTGCGGTAAGAGCGCACCGCGCGGGTGGTAACACGCCGCGGCATGGTAAACCCCACCTGGAGCAAGACCAAATAGGGGAGCAGGCGGTCCTGCGACTGCCGGATGCGGCCCGCATCGCTCCCGGGTAGGTCGCTCGAGGCGCACGGTGACGTGCGTCCCAGATGAATGGCTGTCCTCGACAGAACCCGGCTTATAGACCGGCTCTCGCACCTTGATGCCAGGCGGCGCCGGCCCCGTCCCGAGAATCCACCGTAAATAGTTCCATCAACCTCCTGATTTTGAAGTTTATACCTGCCGTCTTAACCTCTCCCGCCTCGCCGATCAGGCGCTAAGTTACTGTGAATAAAGCACTCTTTGACCCAATTTGTGGGCCAATTCGCTTGACAATGGGGATAGCGGTGACCAATATTGTCGAAAAGTGGGTGATAGTGGAAATAAGTGGAAAATAGTGGGGGACACCCCGCGCCTGGGAGGACGGCTTGTTTCGCGGAGTGAACGTGCTCAGTCTCGATGCCAAAGGCCGTATCGCGTTGCCGACGCGGTACCGGGAGCCTTTGCAGGAGCTGTGCTCCGGCAGGCTGGTCACCACGGTGGACCCCGACAACTGCCTGCTGATTTATCCCTACCCCGACTGGCAGGAAATCGAGCGCAAACTGATGCGCCTGCCGACGTTCAACCGCCAGGCGCGCACGTTGCAGCGGCTGCTGATCGGACACGCGACCGAATGCGACATGGACGGCAACGGCAGGATCCTGATTGCACCGCCGTTGCGCGACTTCGCCGGCCTGGACAAGCGGGTGGTGCTGATCGGCCAGGGGCACAAGCTGGAGCTTTGGGATGAACAGCGCTGGAACGACAACTGCGGCCAGTGGCTCCACGACGCACAGCAGGGTGATCAGCCGCTGGCGCCGGAACTCGAGTCCTTGTCCCTTTGACAATCATGGCATGGAACCGGCCTCGCATGAACATCAGTCCGTTCTGCTGCACGAGGCCGTGGAAGCGCTCAATATCCACGCCGGCGGCATCTACATCGACGGCACCTTCGGCCGCGGCGGGCACGCAAGGGCCATACTGGCACGGCTCGACAGTCACGGTCGCCTGTTGGCTATAGACAAGGATCCTGAGGCGGTGGCGGCCGCCCGGGCAGAGTTTGCATCCGATCGGCGGTTCACGATTGCACAGGGTAGCTTCGCCATGCTGGAGCAGATTGCGCGCAGCGGAAGTGTTACCGGTGATGTCGACGGCATCCTGCTCGACCTCGGTGTCTCCTCGCCGCAGCTGGAGGATCCGGCGCGCGGTTTCAGTTTCATGAGCGACGGCCCGCTGGACATGCGCATGGACCCCGGCCAGGGCCAATCCGCCGCGGATTGGCTGGCGTCGGTGGATGAAGGCGAGTTGGACCGGGTGTTGCGGGTGCTGGGTGAGGAGCGGTATCACCGCCGAATCGCCCGGGCGGTGGTCACGGCACGGGCCCGGACGCCCATCATGACGACCAAACAGCTGGCGGCGCTGGTTGGCGCCGCCGTGCCGTCCCGTGAGAAGCACAAGCACCCGGCCACCCGGACGTTTCAGGCGATCCGCATCCACATCAACCGCGAACTGGAGGATCTGGATGCCGCTCTGCAACAGTCGCTGGCGGTATTGGCGGCCGGCGGGCGGCTGGTGGTGATCAGTTTCCATTCCCTGGAGGACCGGATCGTGAAGCGTTTCATGCGCGAGCAGTCCAGCGGCGCCGACAAGCTGCCGCCGGATCTGCCGGTGCGCGACGCGCAGATCCCGCGCACGCTGCGCTTGGTGGGCAAGCCGCTGCGCCCCGGTGCCGCCGAGGTGGCCACCAATCCGCGGGCCCGGAGCGCCATCATGCGGGTGGCGGAGCGGCTGGCATGAAACGCGACAGTTTGGTGTTCGCCGCGCTGCTCGCCGTCGTGCTCGGCTCGGCGCTGGTGGTGGTGTACGCCAAGCACGAGAGCCGCAAGCTGTTCGTCGAATTGCAGGCGCTGCAGAAGGACCAGGACAACATGGACGTGGAGTGGGACCGCCTGCAGCTGGAGCAGAGTGCCTGGGCCACCCATAGCCGCATCGAGAAGATCGCCCGGGCCAAGCTGCATATGCACACACCGTCACCGGACGAGATCGAGATCATCCGCCCATGAGCGACGACCGGAATATACCCAGCTACGCGGCACGGCGCATCGTGGTGTTGGCGGCGGTGACGCTGGTGGCGGTGCTGCTGCTGTGGCGCGATGTCTACCTGCAGGTGTACCGCAAGGATTTCCTGCAATACCAGGGCGACGAGCGCTATTTGCGCGTGGTATCCGTGCCCGCCCACCGCGGCATGATCACCGACCGCAACGGCGAACCCCTGGCGATCAGCACTCCGGTGAGCTCGGTGTGGGCCAATCCCCAGGAGCTGGCATTGCACCGGCAGTTCCTGCCGCGCCTGGCCAAGGTGCTGGACCTGGACGTGGATTCTCTCGAACGGCTGATGGCGAGTCGCGGCGACCGTGAGTTCGTGTACCTCAAGCGTCAGGTCAATCCCGACGTCGCCCGCCGGGTCATGAGTATCGGGGCGCCCGGCGTGGCGCTGCGCCGCGAGTACCGGCGCTACTATCCGACCGGCGAAGTCACCGCCCATGTCATCGGCTTCACCAACGTTGACGACCAGGGCCAGGAAGGCATCGAGCTGGCCTATAACAAGTGGCTGACCGGCACCCCCGGGAGCAAGCGGGTGATCAAGGACCGCCTGGGGCGCATCGTCGAGGACGTCGAAAGCATCCGCACGGCCCAGCCGGGTAAGAATCTTGCCCTGAGCATCGACCGGCGCCTGCAGTACCTGGCCTATCGGGAGTTGAAGGCCGCGGTGCTGGAGCACGGGGCGCGCTCCGGGTCCATTGTGATCCTGGATGTGCGCACCGGCGAGGTGCTGGCCATGGTCAACCAGCCTTCGTTCAACCCCAATAACCGCACCCAGCTGAAGAGCCGGCTCTACCGCAACCGGGCGGTCACCGACGTGTTCGAGCCGGGCTCCACGGTCAAGCCGTTCGTCATTGCCGCGGCGTTGGAGACCGGTCGCTACACGCCTCGCACACCCATTGACACCCGGCCGGGGACTCTGCGAATTGGCCACGCCACCATCCGCGACACCGAGGATCACGGTCTGATCGACGTTTCCCACGTGATCATCGAATCGAGCAACATCGGCGCCGCCAAGATTTCCCTGTCCATGAATCCGCAACGGTTGTGGAAGATGTACCGCAGTGTCGGCTTCGGCTCGGTGACCGGCAGCGGTTTCCCGGGCGAGGCGCCGGGATTGCTGACCTACTATGGGCGCTGGCACGAGATTGAACGCGCCACTCTGGCGTTCGGCTACGGCGTCTCGGTGACCCCGCTGCAATTGGCCCAGGCCTACACCATTCTCGCCAGCGGCGGAGTACGTCGTCCGATTTCATTCGTGCGGGTAGACCACGCGCCGGCGGGTCAACGGATCCTGCCGCGCCGGATCGTGAACCAGATCATGCCGATGCTCGAGCATGTGGTGAGCAAGGAGGGCACTGCACAGCGCGCGGCGGTGCCGGGCTATCAGGTGGCCGGCAAGACGGGCACCGTGCACAAGGCCGAGGTAGGCGGCTATGCGCCGAACCGCTACCTGTCGGTGTTCGCGGGCATGGCGCCGGCCAGTGACCCACGCCTGGTGATGGTGGTGATGATCAACCAGCCCAGCGACGGTGAGTACTACGGCGGCCAGGTGGCGGCACCGGTGTTCTCTCGGGTAATGGCCGGGGCGCTGCGCATCCTCGACATTGCACCCGATGATCTGCCCCTGACCCAGGCCAGCGCCGCGCCCCTCGGGAGTCACTCATGATGCCCGCGGTCAAGGATTCCGGTTCCCACATGCTGAGCGCCTTGTTGGCCGGGCTGGCGAAGGTCGGCAGCGGTGAGGATCGCGGCGTCACCGGCCTGTCGCTGGATAGCCGCGGCGCCCGCGCCGGCGACCTGTTCCTTGCCTGCAGCGGTTCCCAAGGCCACGGGCTGCAGTATATCGAACAGGCGTTGCAGGCCGGTGTTGCCGCGGTGGCATGGGAGCCGTCCAGGCGCTTCACGGAACTTCCGCCACCCCTCGCCGAGGCCCGGGGAAGGGTCCCCGCGTTCGCAATCGAGGATCTCGGCAATCAGATCGGCGTTATCGCCGATCGATTTTATGGGCATCCTTCGCAGCGGCTGCATGTCATCGGTGTCACCGGTACCGATGGCAAGACTTCCTGCAGCCAGTTCCTGGCCAAGTGCCTGGACGGCCGGCGCGGGCGTTGCGGCGTGATCGGCACCCTCGGCTACGGGCTCTACGGCGAGCTGACCAGCCCGACGCACACCACCCCTGACGCCATTCGTGTGCACCGGCTGCTGGCGGAGATGGCCGACGGCGGCGCCCGCTACGTGGTCATGGAGGTTTCCTCTCACGGCCTGGAGCAGGGCCGGGTCGCCGGCGTGGCGTTCGATATCGCGGTCCTCACCAACCTGAGCCGCGACCACCTCGACTACCACGGTGACACCGCCGCCTATGCGCGCGCCAAACGGCGGTTGTTCGAAATGCCGGGGCTGCGCATGGCGGTATTGAACCTGGACGACGCGTTCGGCCGTGAGCTGCTGCGAACGTTGCCGCCGTCGGTGGCACGCACGGGTTACGGCTTCCGCGGGCTCGACGACGCCTCCGAGCCACAGGTGCTGGGCTCGGAACTGCGTCTGCGTCACGACGGTTTTTCGCTGCAGGTGTCCAGCCCGTGGGGTTCGCGGCCGATTCAGAGCACCTTGCTCGGCGCATTCAATGCCAGCAACGTGCTGGCGGTGCTGACCGTGCTGCTGGTGGGTGGACTGCCGTTCGATGAAGCCTGCAACGCCGTGCAGGCGTTGTCCACGGTGCCGGGGCGCATGGAACGCTTCGGCGGCGACGGCCGGCCGACGGTGGTGGTTGATTATGCCCACACCCCGGAAGCACTGCGCCACGTGCTGGAGGCGCTGCGCGGCCACGTTGCCGGCAAGCTCTGGTGCGTGTTCGGCTGCGGCGGCGACCGGGACCGCGGCAAGCGCCCGCTCATGGGCGCCGTTGCCGAACAGCTCGCGGACCGAGTGGTGGTTACCGACGACAATCCTCGCCACGAGGATCCGCAGGCCATTATCGCCGATATTCTTTCCGGCATGCAGGACGCCGATCGGGCGCGGGTGCTGCGCGACCGGGCTGCGGCGATCCGCACGGCTCTCGAGGCCGCGGCGCCGGAGGACGTGGTGCTGATCGCCGGCAAAGGTCACGAGACTTTGCAGCTGGTGGGGGACCGAAAGCTGCCGTTCAGCGACCGCGAGCAGGTGAGTCGCCTGGTGGGGGAATCGCGGCCGTGATTGCCATGCTCCTGTCCCGGGCCGCGGATGCGCTGGGCGCCCGCCTGGTAGGGGCCGACGCCAGCTTCAGCCATGTCAGTACCGACACCCGGACCCTGCGCCCCGGCGACCTGTTCGTGGCGCTGCGCGGTCCGAGCTTCGACGGTCATCAGTTCGTCGCCCAGGCGGCGCGCAACGGCGCCTGTGCAGTGATGGTGGCGCACGAGGTGGTCACCGCCCTGCCGCAGCTGGTAGTGGGCGACGCTCGCGCCGCCCTGGGGCGTCTGGCGGCTTTGTGGCGTGGGCAATGCCCCGTGCCGCTGGTGGCGGTGACCGGCAGCAACGGCAAAACCACCACCAAGGAGATGATCGCGGCGATCCTGCGCCAGCGCGGTCAGGTGCTCGCCACCCGCGGCAACCTCAACAACGAGATCGGCGTCCCGCTGACCCTGTTGGAGCTGCAGGACCGGCACCAGTTCGCCGTGGTCGAGATGGGCGCCAATCACGCCGGTGAGATTGCCGTCCTGACCGGCTGGGCCAAGCCCGACGTGGCCGTGATCACCAACGCCGCGGCCGCGCATCTCGAGGGCTTCGGATCCATCGAAGGCGTGGCCCGGGCCAAGGGCGAGATTTTTTCCGGCCTTGGCGCCGACGGGGTAGCCGTCATCAATGCCGACGACCCCTATGCCGGCGTCTGGTGCGAATGCGCCGCCCAGGCCCGCGTGGTCACGTTCGGCCTGCAGCAGGCGGCCGATGTGCGGGCCCGCTGGGAACCGCGTGGCGGCGGGTCGCACCTGCGCCTGCACACGGGCGCCGGGGAAGTGGAACTCGAGCTGCCGCTGCCCGGGCGCCACAACGTGATGAATGCGCTGGCGGCGGTGGCCGCGGCACTGGCCGCCGGCGCGGACCTTGAGGACGTGTCCCGGGGCCTGCCGACCCTGGCGGCGGAGGCGGGCCGGCTGCAGGTGCGGGCCGCTCCGGGCGGCATGCAGGTCTATGACGATACCTACAACGCCAATCCGGCCTCTCTGGCCGCGGCGCTGCAGGTGCTGGCCGCCGCCGACGGCTGCAAATGGCTGGTGCTCGGTGACATGGCCGAGCTCGGCGGGGACGCTGCCAGTCTGCATGAGCAGGTCGGCCGACTGGCGCGCGAGGCCGGCGTGGAGCGGTTGTACGCATTGGGTGAACTGAGCCGCCGGGCCGCATCGGCATTCGGCCGGGGTGCTCGGCATTTCGACCGCTGGCAGGCGCTGGCGGAGGCGGTGCGGGCGGACTGGCAGGCGCCGGGCGCGGTGCTGGTCAAGGGGTCGCGCAGCATGCACATGGAACGGGTGGTTGAGGCGCTGCTGGAATCGGACAGCCCCGCGACGGCGGGCAACGGGGAGCGATAGATGCTGCTGTATCTCGCCCACTACCTCGAGCACTACTACACCGGATTCAACGTTTTCCAATACCTCACCCTGCGCGCGGTGTTGGCGGTGCTCACGGCACTGGGCATTTCCTTCATCGTCGGCCCGTTCATGATCCGGCGCCTGAACCGTTACCACATCGGCCAGACGGTGCGCGACGACGGGCCGCAGACCCATCTGGCGAAGGCCGGCACGCCGACCATGGGCGGCGCGCTGATACTGGTCGCCATCGCCGTGACCACGCTGCTGTGGTCGAGCCTGGCGAACCGCTTTGTGTGGATCGTGCTGATCACCACGCTGCTGTTCGGCCTCATCGGGCTGGTGGACGATTACCGCAAGCTGGTGCTGCGTGATCCGAAGGGGCTCAGTGCCCGGCAGAAGTACTTCTGGCAGTCCGCGGCCGCGCTCGGTGTGGCGGTGACCCTGTATCTGACTGCCGATACCACCAATCCGGTGGAAACGCATCTCACAGTGCCGTTCTTCAAACACATTTCTCCGGCGCTGGGGTTGTGGTTCATCCCGCTGACCTATTTCGTCATCGTCGGTTCCAGCAACGCCGTCAACCTCACCGACGGGCTGGACGGGCTGGCCATCATGCCGGCGGTGCTGGTGGGCGGCGCCCTGGGCATTTTCGCCTACGCCTCGGGGCACGCCCAGTTCGCCAGTTACCTGGCGATTCCGGCGATTCCAGGTGTCGGCGAAGTGGTGGTGTTCTGCGGCGCCCTGGTGGGCGCCGGCCTGGGGTTCCTGTGGTTCAACGCCTATCCGGCGCAAGTGTTCATGGGTGACGTCGGGGCCCTGGCCCTGGGCGCCGCCCTCGGCGTGCTGGCGGTGATGGTGCGCCAGGAGCTGGTGCTGATGATCATGGGCGGCGTGTTCGTGATGGAAACCGTGTCGGTGATTCTGCAGGTGGTGTCGTTCAAGCTCACGGGCCGGCGGATCTTTCGCATGGCGCCGCTGCATCACCACTTCGAGCTGAAGGGCTGGCCGGAGCCGCGGGTGATCGTACGGTTTTGGATCGTCACCGTGATTCTGGTGATGGTTGGCCTGGCGACGCTGAAGATTCGCTGAGGCGTTGGTGAATATGGGAGCAGCAGTGCAAATGCGGACCGGGTCCGAGGACATGAAAAAGGCGCTGGTGGTCGGCCTGGGCAAGACCGGGTTGGCCTGTGTGCGCTACCTGGCCGCCCGGGGCGTGGAGGTCGCCGCCACCGACAGCCGCGAGCGGCCGCCGGGACTCGACGCCCTTACCGCGGAATTGCCCGACGTGGCGGTGTTCCTGGGCGGCTTCGACGAGCGGGTGTTCGCTCTGGCCGAGGATCTGGTGATCAGTCCGGGGGTTTCCCTCAAGGAACCCGTCATCGCCCGCGCCATGGCTCGCGGGGCGCGCGTGGTCGGGGATATCGAGTTGTTCGCGCGCGCCGCTGTGGCGCCGGTCATCGCCATCACCGGCTCCAACGGCAAGAGCACCGTCACCAGCCTGGTCGGGGCCATGGCCCGCGAGGACGGCCGCGACGTGCGCGTGGGAGGCAACCTCGGCACCCCGGCGCTGGAGCTGCTGGGCGACCACGAGCCCGATTGTTACGTGCTGGAGCTGTCGAGCTTCCAGCTGGAAACCGTTTACAGCCTCAACGCCCGGGCGGCGACGGTGCTCAACGTTTCGCCCGACCATATGGATCGCTATGGCACGGTGGGCGACTATGCCGGCGCCAAACAGCGCATCTTCCGCGGAGACGGCGTGATGGTGTTGAACCGCGACGACCCGGTGGTGATGGCGATGGCCCAACCCGGACGCCGCTGCGTCCGCTTCGGCCTGGCGCAACCGGCCGACGGTGATTTCGGCCTGCGCGAGCACGGCGGCGCGCTGTGGCTGGTCAAGGGCGAGCGCCGCTTGCTGCGCGCCGACGAACTTCGGTTGCAAGGCCGGCACAACCTGGCCAATGTTCTCGCCGCCCTGGCGCTGGGCGACGCGGCCGGGTTTGGCTGGGAGGCCATGCTGCGGGCGGCGCGCCGCTTTCCCGGCCTGGCGCACCGGACCCAGTGGGTTGCCGAGCGCGACGGGGTGGCTTGGTACAACGATTCCAAAGGCACCAATGTCGGCGCGACCCTGGCCGCGGTCCAGGGTATGCCGGGGCCGGTGGTGCTGATTGCCGGCGGTTTGGCCAAGGGTGCCGATTTTTCATCGTTGCGCCCGGTGCTGGCGGCAAAGGCCCGCGCTGTGGTGCTGATCGGGCGTGACGCGCCGCAGCTGGCCCAGGCGCTGGCCGGCGCCGTAAAGACCGTGGCGGCCACGGACATGGACGATGCCGTGGCCCGCGCCCGGGAGCTGGCCCGCCCCGGCGACAGCGTGCTGCTGTCGCCGGCCTGCGCCAGCTTCGACATGTTCAGCGGCTACGAGGAACGGGGTGAGCGGTTCATGGACGCAGTGAGGAGACGGCTGGCATGACCACGACCCAGGCGATTCCTCTCGGTGAAGCCCGCCGCCGGCGCGCCACGGCGGCGTCCGTGCGCTGGGATGTGCCCCTGGCGCTGTCGGTGCTGGCGCTGATGTGCATCGGTCTGGTGATGGTGGCTTCGGCATCGGTGACCATTGCCGACCGCCAGACCGGCAATCCGTTCTATTACCTGGAGCGCCAGATCGTGTTCATCGCCATCGGCATCGTGATCAGCCTGCCGGTGCTGCGGCTGCGCCTGGAATACTGGCGCAAGGCCGGACCGGTGTTGCTGTTGCTGGCATTCGCCATGCTCGCTCTGGTGCTGGTGCCTGGCGTCGGCAGGCAGGTCAACGGCAGCACCCGCTGGCTGCCGATGGGCGTCTTTTATCTGCAGGTCTCCGAGCTGGCCAAGCTGTTCCTGTTGATCTATCTGGCGGGCTACCTGGTGCGCCGCGGTGAGGAAGTGCGCACTTCGCTGCAGGGATTTCTGAAACCCATGCTGCTGCTGGCGCTGGCGTGCGTGCTGCTGCTGCTGGAGCCGGATTTCGGCGCCACCGTGGTGCTGCTGGGCACGGCCCTGGCCATGATGTACCTGGCCGGGGTGCGCCTGTGGCAGTTCGCCCTGCTGCTGCTGCTGACGGCGGCGGCCCTGGCGACCCTGGCCTACGTGTCGCCCTACCGCTGGGCGCGGGTGGTGTCGTTCCTCAACCCCTGGGACGATCCCTTCAACAGCGGCTTTCAGCTGGTGCAGTCGCTGATTGCGTTCGGGCGCGGCGAATGGTTCGGCGTCGGGCTCGGCGGCAGCATCCAGAAGCTGTTTTACCTGCCCGAAGCCCACACCGATTTTCTGTTCGCGGTATTGGCTGAGGAACTGGGCCTGGTCGGCGCCGGCACCGTGATCGTGCTGTTCGGCGTGGCGGTCTGGCGCGCCTGCCTGATCGGCGCGCGGGCCGAGCGCAACCAGCGCTTTTTCGCCGCCTACCTGGCCTACGGGCTGGGATTGTGGTTGGGCTTGCAGGCCTTCACCAACATCGGCGTCAACATGGGCGTGCTGCCCACCAAGGGGTTGACCCTGCCGCTGATGAGCTACGGCGGCAGCAGCATGGTGGTCACCTGCGTGGTGGTTGCGCTGCTGTTGCGGATCGGCCGGGAAAACCGGCTGGTGGAGGAGGGCGTGGCCGTGGACGGGGGGCGCGAATTGTGACTGTGCCAGTCGGTCAAAACCCGGTGTTGATCATGGCCGGTGGCACGGGCGGGCACGTGTTTCCGGCGCTGGCGGTGGCGCGCGAATTGTTGGGACGCGGCGTGCCGGTGGTGTGGCTGGGCACCCGGCGCGGGTTGGAAGCGACCGTGGTGCCCGCCGCCGGCATCCCGATCGAATGGATCTCCGTAACCGGGTTGCGGGGCAAGACCCTGGGCCGCATCGTGCGGGCGCCGGCGATGCTGGCGGTGGCCGCATGGCAGGCGATGCGGGTGTTGCGGCGCCTGCGCCCGCGCGCCGTCCTGGGCATGGGCGGCTTCGTCACCGGTCCCGGCGGCGTGATGGCGTGGCTGTTGCGCCGGCCGCTGTGCATCCACGAGCAGAATGCCATCCCCGGGTTCACCAACCGGGTGTTGTCGCGCCTGGCGCGGCGGGTGATGACCGCCTTTCCAGAGAGTTTTCCGGCTTCCCGAAACGCGCTGGTTACGGGCAATCCGGTACGCGAAGAGATCGTCCGGCTGCCCTCGCCGCGAGAGCGGTTCGAAGGCAGGTCGGGGCCCACGCGGCTGCTGGTCCTGGGCGGCAGCCTCGGCGCCCGGGCGCTCAACGAAACGGTGCCGGCGGGGTTGGCCTTGCTGGCGCCCCAGGAGCGTCCGCTGGTGCGCCACCAGGTCGGGCGGCGCAACCTGGAGTCGGCCCAGGCGGCCTACCGGGCGGCGGGGGTGGAGGCGGAGCTGTTGCCGTTCGTGGACGACATGGCCGCCGTGTACGGCTGGGCCGATCTGGTGCTGTGCCGGGCCGGGGCGCTGACGGTTTCGGAGCTGGCGGCGGCCGGTGTCGGGGCGGTGCTGGTCCCATACCCCCATGCCGTCGACGATCATCAGACCCACAATGCCGGTTTCCTGGTGGACGGCGGCGCCGGAATTCTCATTTCCCAATCCCAGCTCAGTGCCGAGCGCCTCGCGGCGCTGCTGCGCGACTTTGACGGCGACCGTCAGCGGTTGCTGGAGATGGCCGATGCGGCGCGGGCGCTGGCGCGTCCGCAAGCCGCACGCGTGGTGGCGGATACCTGCCTGGGGATGCTGGCCGAGGGAGAGGGGGCGATCTAGCGATGGCGGACACAGGCAATATCCGCGCAGGCGGGCGCATGGACAATCCCATGGGCCGGATTCGCCGCATCCACTTCGTCGGCATCGGCGGCGCCGGTATGGGCGGCATCGCCGAAGTGCTGCTGAATCTGGGCTACGAGGTGTCGGGATCCGATGTGCAGGAAAATCCCGTGACCCGCCACCTGGCCGGGCTCGGCGCCAAAGTGCACATCGGCCATGCCGCGGCCCATGTCCACGGTTGCGACGTGGTGGTGGTTTCCACCGCGGTGCCCAAATCCAATCCCGAGGTGGAAGCGGCGCGTGAAGGGCGGATTCCAGTGGTGCCGCGGGCGGAGATGCTGGCCGAGTTGATGCGCTTTCGCTACGGCATCGCGGTGGCGGGCACCCACGGCAAGACCACCACCACCAGCCTCATCGCCAGCCTCCTGGCCGAAGGCGGCCTGGACCCGACGTTTGTCATCGGCGGGCGGCTGATCAGCGCCGGGACCAATGCGCGCCTGGGCGACAGCCGCTACCTGGTGGCCGAAGCCGACGAGAGCGATGCCTCGTTTCTGTACCTGCAGCCGATGATCGCGGTGGTGACCAATATCGACGCCGACCATTTGGCCACCTACGGCGGCGACTTCGACCGTCTGCGTCAGACCTTTGTCGAATTCCTGCATCACCTGCCCTTTTACGGCCAGGCGGTGCTGTGCCTGGACGATGCCAATGTGCGGGCGCTGCTGCCGCAGATCTCGCGGCCGGTGATCACCTACGGTATCGCCGAGGACGCGGATATCGTTGCCGTTGATATTGTGCAGGCCGGGGCCCAGACCCGTTTCGGCGTGCGCCTGCCGGACCGGGAGCAGCCGTTGGAGGTGACGCTCAATCTGCCCGGCCGGCACAACGTGCTCAACGCCCTGGCGGCCATCGCCGTGGCCTGGGAGCTGCGCGTGGCACAGACCGATATCCTGCGCGGCCTGCGCAACTTCCAGGGCATCGGGCGGCGGTTCCAGATGCTGGGCGAGGTGCAGACGCCGGCCGGCAAGGTGCTGCTGGTCGACGACTACGGCCATCACCCCCACGAGATCGAGGCCACCATCGAGGCGATTCGCGCCGGTTGGCCCGGCCGGCGGCTGGTAGTTGCCTTTCAGCCGCACCGCTACACCCGCACCCGGGATCTGTTCGAGGATTTCGTGCGGGTGCTGTCGGAGCCGGACGTACTGGTGCTGACCGAAATCTACGCCGCCGGTGAAGAGCCGGTGGCCGGTGCCGACGGACGGACCCTGTCCCGTGCCATCCGCTCGCGGGGACAGGTCGAGCCGGTGTTCATCAACAAGCCGCAAGAGCTTGCCGAAGTGCTGCCGGCGCTGCTGCAGGATGGCGACATTCTGCTGACTCTGGGCGCCGGCAACATCGGCGCCGTGGCGGGCGAGCTGCCGCACATGCTGTCGAGCGGCGCCGCCGAAGGGGAGGGTACCAGATGAAACGCGCAGCAACCCGGCAACTGCATTTCGGCTGCGGCGAAGCCTTGTGCAGCAGCCTTTTGGGAACCCTGGAGCTGTTCCGCGAGGCCCGGCGCCCGACGCGTGCGGGCAAGCGGCCCGGAATACGCAAGGCGGGCAGAGCGCACCAATGATGGCAACCGGCTCACAACCACGGCTGCGCGGCGAGCTGCGCCGCGACGAGCCCATGGCCCGCCATACCAGTTGGCGCGCCGGCGGCGCGGCGGCGCGTTTCTATCGTCCGGCCGACCTGGACGACCTGGCGGCCTTCCTCAGCGGGCTGCCGGTCGACGAGCCGCTGTTGTGGCTCGGTCTTGGCAGCAATCTGCTGGTGCGCGACGGCGGCGTCCGCGGCACCGTGATCTACACCCAGGGCGGCCTCGACCATCTGGAACAGACCGACGCCCGTACGGTGCGGGCCGAGGCCGGAGTCGCCTGCGCCAAGGTGGCGCGCTTCTGCGCCCGCCTCGGTCTCGTCGGCGCGGAATTTCTGGCCGGTATTCCCGGCACCATGGGCGGCGCCCTGGCCATGAACGCCGGCGCTTTCGGCGGCGAGACCTGGGCGCGGGTGGTGGAGGTGGAGACCGTCGACCGCCACGGCGTGCGCCGCACCCGCAGCCGCGACGACTACCAAGTCGGCTACCGCAGCGTGCAGGGTCCCGCGGGCGAATGGTTCCTGGCCGCCCACTTGCGGCTCGAAGCCGGGGACAGCGCCGCCATCCAGGCGCGCATCAAGACACTGCTGGATCAGCGTGGCCGCAGCCAGCCCATCGGGCTGCCCAGCTGCGGGTCCGTGTTCCGCAATCCCGAGGGCGACCACGCGGCGCGGTTGATCGACGCGGCCGGGCTCAAGGGTGCCTGCATCGGCGCGGCCTGTGTATCGGACAAGCATGCCAATTTCATCGTCAACACCGGCGACGCCAAAGCGGCGGATATCGAGGCGCTGATCGAGCATGTGCGGCGCACGGTGCAGGAAAAGTTCGGTGTGGAGCTGCAGCCGGAAGTGCGCATCGTCGGGGAGAAGACATGATCGGCGCAGAGACGCAGAAGACGCAGAGGACGCGAAGCGTTGTGATGGATCGGTGGTGTCGCAGCCGCAGCCGGCGGCGCTGCGCTGGCGGTTGGGCGCCAGGCGCACTGCTGCCGCAATCCGCCAACGCAGCAGCCGGAAGGAATCAAACAAGGCCGCTCCACCGACGTCCGACCGCCGCCGGCGAACAATGCGGCCGCACCACCATTCCATCATTTCTCTGCGTTCTTGGCGCCCTCTGCGCCTCTGCGCTGAAGATTTTTATGCCAATGGAGGCACCACAGTGACCGGCCACGGCATCGCTCCATCAGGGTTCGGCAAGGTGGCCGTGTTGATGGGCGGTCGTTCGGCGGAGCGTGAGATCTCGCTGAAGAGCGGCGCGGCGGTCCTGGAGGCGTTGCGCCGCCAGGGCGTCGACGCCCACGAGGTCGACGCCGGCGCCGACGTGCTGGAGCGGCTGGCCGGCAGCAATTTTGCCCGGGCGTTTGTCGCGCTGCACGGCCGGGGCGGCGAGGACGGTGTGATTCAGGGGGCGCTGGAGACCTTGGGCTTGGCCTACACCGGCAGCGGCGTGCTCGGTTCGGCGTTGGGCATGGACAAGCTGCGCACCAAGCGGATCTGGGTTGGGGCCGGCCTGCCGACCCCGGATCATGCCCTGCTCCATGCGGACACCGATTTCGAGCGGGTGGTGCAGCAGCTGGGTTTGCCGTTGATGGTCAAGCCGGTGCACGAAGGTTCCAGTATCGGCATGACCCGGGTCGAACGCGTCGAGCAGCTGCGTCCGGCCTGGGAGCAGGCGGCGCGTTACGACCATGAGGTGATCGCCGAGCAGTGGATCCACGGCGCCGAATACACCGCTGCGGTGCTGGATGGCACGGCCCTGCCGTTGATCCGCCTGGAGACACCGCGGGCGTTTTACGACTACGAAGCCAAGTACCAGGCCGACAGCACACGCTACATCTGC
Organism: Gammaproteobacteria bacterium; assembly: GCA_037385045.1. Classification (GTDB taxonomy): domain Bacteria; phylum Pseudomonadota; class Gammaproteobacteria; order JASBUN01; family JASBUN01; genus JARRNJ01. The sequence goes on from JARRNJ010000029.1 coordinate 23,375, forward strand.
CCGTGCGGCCTGGACGCGGGGCAGGAGCAACGGCTGGGCGCCATGGCGCTGCAGGCGTTCGACGCGGTCGGGGCCGGCGGCTGGGGGCGGGTTGATTTCATGCTCGATGACAGCGGTCGTCCCTGGTTGATCGAGGTGAATACGGTGCCCGGCATGACCGACCACAGCCTGGTGCCGATGGCGGCGCGGGCTGCGGGTTTGGAGTTCGATCAACTGGTGCTTCGCATTCTGGCAACCAGTCTTGCGCAACGGTAACGGCTGACTATGGCGGCTGCACAGGCAAAAGCGGAACAGAGCGAACCGGCGGCGGGGCGCGGGCACCCGATCCTGCGGGCAGTGTCGGTACTGCTGGTGATCGGGCTCGCCGGCGGCGCAGGAGCCTGGGTCTGGGTGATCGTATCCGATCCGGGGACGCTGCCGATCCGCTCGGTCCAGGTGGAGGGTTCGTTCCGTCACCTGCACACCCGGCAGCTGGAGAAGGTCATTGCCCGGCACATATCGGGAGGGTTTTTCAATATCGATATCGGCGCCATTCACAAAGTCCTGGCCAACGAGCCGTGGATCGATCACGTCGAGGTGCGCCGGGTCTGGCCCGACACGCTGCGCATCCGCGTCGCCGAGCAGGTGCCGCTGGCGCGTTGGGACGACCACGGGCTGGTGAACGTGCACGGCGACTGGTTCGGGGCGGCCCAGGACAAGTCCACCGCCGGGCTGCCCGAGCTGGCGGGGCCGGACGGGTTCCAGCCCCGGCTGGCCCAGGCCTATCACAGGTTCACCCGTGAGCTGCAGCCCCTCGGTTTGCAGGTCAGGCAGTTGGACGTCAATGAACGCCGCGCCTGGCGGCTGGTGCTCAGCGGTGGGATCGAGGTGCGGCTGGGACGGCGCAGCGTCGAGCGCCGCCTGCGCCGCTTCATCCGCGTCTATCCCATCGTCAACGGCCAGCGTCCCGGACAGATCGCCGCCGTGGATCTGCGCTATACGAACGGGTTCGCCGTGAGCTGGAAAGCCGGCCAGCCACAGCCCCAACCGAATGCAAGAGGGAGTTGAATAACGATGTCGAAGAAATCGGAACGCAACTTGATCGTGGGGCTGGATATCGGCACGTCGAAGGTGGTTGCCATCGTCGGCGAACTCAACCTCGAAGGCGATATTGAAATCATCGGCATCGGTTCCCACCCGTCGCGGGGGCTGAAGAAGGGCGTGGTGGTCAACATTGAATCGACGGTCCAGTCGATTCAGCGGGCGGTGGAGGAGGCCGAGCTGATGGCCGGCTGCCAGATCAATTCGGTGTACACCGGCATCGCAGGCAGCCACATCCGCAGCTTGAACTCACACGGCATCGTGGCGATCCGCGACAAGGAGGTGACCTCGATGGATGTGGAGCGGGTGATCGACGCCGCGCGGGCCGTGGCCATACCCGCCGACCAGAAGATCCTGCACATCATTCCCCAGGAATTCATTATCGACAACCAGGAAGGCATCCAGGAACCCGTGGGCATGTCGGGCGTGCGCCTGGAGGCCAAGGTGCACATGATCACCGGCGCCGTGAGCGCCGCCCAGAACATCGTCAAGTGCGTGCGCCGCTGCGGGCTGGAGGTGGACGACATCATCCTGGAGCAGCTGGCTTCGTCCTACGCCGTGCTCAGCGACGACGAGAAGGAGCTGGGCGTGTGCCTGGTGGACGTCGGCGGCGGCACCACCGACTTGGCGGTGTTCACCGAAGGTTCGATCCGTCATACGGCGGTGATCCCCATCGCCGGCGACCAGGTCACCAACGATATCGCGGTGGCGCTGCGCACCCCGACCCAGCATGCCGAGGAAATCAAGATCAAGTACGGGTGCGCCCTGATGCAGCTGGCCAGTTCCGACGAAACCATTGAAGTGCCGAGCGTCGGCGACCGTCCGGCGCGGCGCCTCGCCCGCCAGACCCTGGCCGAGGTGGTGGAGCCGCGCTACGAGGAGCTGCTGACCCTGGTGCAGGCGGAGCTGCGGCGCAGCGGTTTCGAGGATCTGGTCGCCGCCGGCATCGTGCTGACCGGCGGCAGCTCGAAGATGGAAGGCCTGATCGATCTGGCCGAAGAGGTGTTTCACATTCCAGTGCGGCTGGGACTGCCGCAGTACGTTGGCGGG